>JBEKMN010000068.1:0-67099 GCA_050008495.1 Terriglobia bacterium
TCCCGCTCTTTCCCACTCAACATCAGCATCTCCTGTTTTTCCATCCGTCGAGTTTGACGGAGTTCAACAGGACATTTCTACTTTGCTGAAACCGGACATTATCATTTTGCCGCGACATGCGATGGACCTGCGCTGGTGCGTGCGGGGCGCTTGGAGTACAATGCGCGCAACTCGGCCGGCCGCTCGCCGCGGACAATCCGTCATGGCGCGGCCTGTACATACCAGGCCGTCCAGGAGGTCTCATGTTGGAGACATTGCTTCAGCACTATATCCTGTCCAGCTTGTCTATATTGCTTATTATCGCAATCCTCGTAATATTGGGAGAGTCAATATACAGTATAGGCCCCACCCAGGTGGGACTGGTTCCAAAACGCTTTGGCGACAAGCTCCCCTCGGACAACCCCGTGGCTTTCCGCGGCGAAGCAGGCTATCAAGCCGAGCTGGCGGGCGACATCGCCAGCCGTTTAGGGGGCTTCGCGGATATCGAGGCCATTGAGAATGCAGCAGCGCCGCCTGTCATCCGCGCACAGGGTACCGCCCAGGCCGACGTTATTCGCGCTCAAGGGCTTGCCAAGGCGGAAGGTTTCAGGGCTCAGAACGAGGCCATTGGCGCCACCAGCACGACCCTCGTGAACATCGCCACGGTTTTGGCCGAAAAAGGCGCTCAGTTTATGCCGCAAATCCTGGCGGTCGGCGGCGGCAGCTCGATTGATGGCCTCGCCGCCACGTTGACCATGGTTCTGGCAGGCCAGGCGAACTTGCCTTCCCCGCCAAGCCTGACGACTGGCCCGGAGAAGACCCAAGGGTAGGCTCGCGGGTTAGGGAAAGCAACCGAGCCCTTTTCTTTGCAGTCGCTCATGCCCGTCGGCTGACGGGCGCCCAGAAACCATGAAAACCCTGTCATTCTGAGCGAAGCGAAGAATCTCGCTCTGATCTTTTCGTTCTCGCTTCACCACGGACCAGAGGGAGATTCTCCGCTTCGCTCAGAATGACGGCACGTTTTCAAAGCAGTCTTGCATGCCCGTCGGGTGCCGGGTACCCGGAAACCTTGAAGTGTACCCTGTAGGTCCGGGGCTTGCCCCGGCCAGGCCGCCCCAAGGGGCGGCCCTACAACGTCCATGGCTAATTTCAGGGCAGTTTTATGTTTGACGCGACCGGGCTCGCGTTCAAGCCAATAGGCAGGTAAAATCGAAGTGTATGGCTTTGTTCAATCTAGATCCGGACATTTCCCGCGAACCGCCGTCCGATGTCGAACCGAGACGGCTGCGAGGCAGGTCCCAGGTTTGGGGCTGGTTGCTTCTAGCGTTGCTGGCCGTGCTGGTCTTTTTCTTCGTGCGCGCGCTAAGGCAGGTGCGGATCGAGGTCGCACAACTGGCGCGGCAAACGGAAGAAATGAACCGGCGCCTGAGCGAGGTCGAACAGCGTTCGCAAACTGAGGCGCAGCAGGCGGCGCAGGCGGCGCAAAGCGCCCAAGCGGCGGCTCACCAAAGAGACCAGGCTGACGCGGCTCGAACCGAATCGCAAAACGAGGCCCAGAAGGCCCAGCAGCAGGCGGCCGTAGCCAAGCAGGAGGCAAGCGCGGCCGAACAGAAGGCGGACGAGTACCGGCAACAGCGCGAACAGGAACTCACCCACCTGAAGGACGTCCTGAGCCACATCGCGGACACGCGCCGAACTGTTAATGGCTTGGTTGTGACGCTTGGCAGCAACTCAGTTCGGTTCGATTTTGACAAGTCCGACATCAAACCGCAATACCGGGAAATCCTAAGCCGGATCGCCGGCGTCTTGATGAGCGTGCAAGGGTACTCGATCAGCGTCTACGGCTACACCGATGACGTCGGCACGGCAGACTACAACTTAAAGCTTTCGGAAAGGCGCGCACAGGCTGTGCACGATTACCTCGTCGAGGCAGGGGTCGACCCGAAGATCATCACCAACAAGGGATACGGCAAGTCCGATCCCAGAGTTCCCGGCAACAGTGACGCGGCGCGCGCCACGAACCGGCGAGTTGAAATTGGGATTGTCGATACAGCGCTTCGAATGGAAGGGCCTGCAAATTGAAAGCGTCGCGCCCGATCGACAATCTCCAGTCCCTAGCCCTCAGCCCCTAACCCCTTTTCCTGACGATCGTGTGGATCGGTTCGCCGAGCAGCACATCGGCGGCTTCCATCCATGCTTCGGAGAGTGTGGGATGGCAGTGGATGGTCTGAGCGAGTTCGGTGGCGGTGAGCTCGGCGCGGACGGCGGCGGTGGCCTCAGCGATAAGGTCAGTTGCCTGGAAACCGATCACTTGCGCTCCGAGCAACTGCTCCGTTTGGGCATCCGCAATCCACTTGACGAAGCCGCTCGCGTGGCCGATAGCCTGAGCTTTTCCTAGTGCCCCAAAATTGAATTTGCCGGTCTTGACTTCCCCGCCTTGCTTCAACGCATCCTGCTCTGTCAGCCCGACCGCCCCGACTTCCGGTGAGGTAAAGATGCAATAGGGAATGAGTTTTTCATTTTTGCGGCGCTGCCGAGTGCATGCGTTCTCGGCGGCCACCAGCCCTTGCGACGTGGCGGCATGCGCCAACTGAGGACCTCCCGTGACGTCGCCGATCGCATAGATCGTTGACACCTGAGTTACGCCGTATTCATCGACCTCGATGAAACCGTGTTGATTGGTGCTGAGTCCGGCGTTCTCGAGCTGCAGCTCCTGCGTCACCGGTTTACGCCCTAAAGCGGCCAACAGCAGATCCGCCTCGACCGCTTCTCCGCCCGCGGCTCCCCGCACGGCATGTTCATCTGCAGTGATGTTCTCGAGACTCATGCCCGTTAGTATGCGAATGCCCAACGTCTTCTCCATCTGGCGACGCAACTCGCGGCGGACGTCCGCGTCCAGGAATGCGACGATATCCTCGAGTATCTCAACGATCGTGACCTGAACCCCCAATTGCGCCAACATGCAGGCAAACTCGCAGCCGATGACTCCACCGCCCAGAACTAACACACGGCTTGGGGCCGATCTCAGGTCGAGGAACGCGCGGCTCTCGACCACCCGTCCGTGGCGCGGCATAAAGCCAGGCATCGAGGAAGTCGCGCCGGTAGCGATAATGGTCTTCTCGGCCCCGATTGCCGCGTTTCCGGAACTTGAATTCACAACAATGCGCTTGCGGCTCTCGAATGACGCCGTCCCCTCGAAGACCTTCACGCCGTTCGCTGCCAGCAACTGCTTCACGCCGCCGCGCAAGTTACGAACCACCTGATCTTTCCGCTCGGCCATGGCGGAGTAATCGAAAGAGGCCGATTCGGTCTTGAGACCCAGGCTTGCCGACGACCTCATCCGCGCATAAAGGTCGGAAGTGTGGATCAACGCCTTGGAAGGAATGCAGCCGTAATTCAGACACGTCCCGCCCAGATACTCCCGCTCGACCAGAGCGACGGAAGCACCCAATTGCGCGGCTCGAATCGCTGCCGGGTACCCTCCCGGCCCTGCGCCGATTACCACTACGCCAAACGTTTCCACAGTGATATCTCCTCGAGTTTTTGTTTTATGGCATTCGCAAATCGGGCGGCGGTGGCGCCGTCGATGATGCGATGATCGGAAGACAGCGTCATTTTCATGATGTCCCGGACAACAATCTGGTCGTCTTTGACCACCGGTTGCTTGAGCGTGCTCGACACCGCAAGGATGGCGCTCTCACCGGGATTGATGATGGCCGTGAAATTCTCGATATCCAGCATCCCCATGTTAGAAATAGTAAAGGTGCTGCCGCCCATTTCATCAGGCGTGAGTCTGCCCGCGCGTGCCTTGGCAATCAACTCGGTGGCGGCGGCGTGCAGTTCCGCCAGACTCAACTCCTCCGCGTCTCGGATCACCGGCACCACCAACCCCTGCTCGAGGTTCACCGCCAAGCCCAGATGAACCCTGCTGTGCCAGCGAACGTTCTTGCCGTCCGTAGTGCTGTTCACCACCGGGAACTCGACAAGGCTGAGCGCCACAGCTTTCTGAATGAAATCCGTCACGGTGTAAGGCGCGCCCTGTGCCTTCAGCTCGGAACGGAAATTGACCAGTTCAGTCATATCCACGGCCACGGTGACGAAGAAGTGCGGCGTGGTCGTAAAACTCTCGGTGAGCCGCGAGGCGATCGTCTGGCGCATTCGGCTCATGGGCTGCGGCTTTTCAGCGATGGCTCTTTCGACCACCGCCACGGTAATACGTCCCTGGCCGTTCTGGCCGTCCAAGGTCAGGACGTCGATGTTCTCCTTGGCCGCGAGACGCTTCGCCGCCGGGGTGATGCGAAGCCGGTCGTACCCCTTCGACTCGAGATATTTTCTTACGTCCCGCTCCACAATCCTGCCCAAAGGACCCGTCCCCACGATCGACGTGGGATTGATGGCGGACTCCCGGGCTAGCTTGGCGGCGCGTGGGCTGATGCGGAACACTTCCGGGACCGCCATCACGCTAGGCGCGGGATGCTGGGGCGGTTCGCGAACCTCCCCTACAGGCGCGGCGGGCCGCTCGAAGCGCGCTTCGGCCATTCCTCTCGAGGGTGACAGTGCGGCTGGACTCGGGATTTCTGTTGAGGCGGCTACCGGATGCGGCGTTCGAAACTCGGGCGACGCAGCTGCCACTTCCGGAATGGCCTCGCCAGGATCACCCACAAAACCGACTGTTGTGTTGATGGGGACAGTGCTCCCTTCCTGGACTACCGTCTTCAGCAAGGTGCCCTCGAAAAAGCTCTCGACCTCGAGGAGGGCCTTGTCCGTCTCGATCTCGAAGAGGATGTCGCCTTTGGCGACGGGATCTCCTACTTTCTTCCGCCAGCGAACCAGCGTGCCCACTTCCTCAGATTGCCCCAACTTGGGCATCGTGATCGGTCGAACCATAGTCGTGATCCCTTCTTGGAGTGCGGCAGCTCCGCTGCCGCACTCCACGCATCCCGTTACAGTATGGCTTTCGCCGCCTGGAAAATGTCATTCGCGTTGGGCAAGAAGACGGCCTCGAGAACGTGCGATTGCGGCGCAATGCCATCCTTGGCCCCCACGCGCATGATGGGCGCATCGAGATAATCGAAAACGTGTTCCTGAATCGTGGAAACGATTTCGCCCATAAAGCTGCCGATGGTCACCGACTGGCTCACCACCGCGCACCGCCCCGTCTTTTGCACCGAAGCGATGATGGTTTCCTTGTCGAGCGGAATCAGGCTGCGAATGTCGACCACCTCGGCGCTCACGCCCAATTCCGCCTTCAGTCGGTCGGCGGCTTTGAGCGCATCGAGAATTGCCGGCCCCCATCCCACCAGCGTGATGTCCGTGCCCGCCCGCTTGACGTCCGTGACACCCAGCGGCACCAGGTACTCTTCTTCCGGCACGACGCCTTTGACGCCGTAGAGCAGTTGAGATTCAAGGAACAACACCGGGTTGTTATCGCGAATGGCCGATTTCATCATGCCCTTGGCATCGTAGGGTGTGGCCGGGTACGCCACGTACATGCCCGGAATATTCGCCACGCTCGATTCGAGGGTTTGCGAATGCTGCCCGCCGTAGCCCTTGCCGCCTCCGATCGAGGCACGAATGACCAGCGGGATTTCAACCTGCGCGCCGGACATGTAATGCCATTTGGCGGCTTGGTTGCACACCTGATCGCCGGCCATCAACAGGAAGTCCATATACATGAGCTCAGCCACCGGCCGCAAGCCGATCATGGCGGCGCCCACCGCCGTCCCGCAAATTGCGGCTTCTGAAATCGGCGTGTTGAAAACCCGCTCGCGGCCGAAAGTCTCCAGCAGGCCTTTGCTGAGCTTGAATGCTCCCCCGTATTCGGCCACGTCTTCACCATAGAAGATGACGCGCGAATCGCGTTTCATCTCCTCGATTAAAGCTTCCTTGATGGCGTCACGATAGGTAATCTCGCCGTTGGTCCTTTTGATTGCGGGAGGCGGTTCGATGATCCTCACTTTTCGATATTGGGGCGGGACGGTCTCGACGTGAGTGTCCGTGTACATGTACTTGATCACGTCCTCGGGGCGGGGATCGGCGGCGTCTGCGGCACGCCGCGCGGCGCGCGCATTGCGCTCGCGGACGCGCGACTCGACCTCGGCCACACCCGCTTCGTCCAGAACCGCGCTCTCTCGAAGCTGTGCCGCGAGATTGGTGATGGAGTCCACCGCTTTCCAGGCCGCTTCTTCCTCGCGCGTGCGGTACTCGTTGCGCGGGTCGCTCAGGGAGTGGCCGTAATAGCGGTAGGTGTTTACATCCAGAAAAACGGGGCCCTGGCCGTTGCGGCACAGTTCCGCGGCGCGCAACATCGCGTCGCGAACGGCGAGCACGTCCATGCCGTTCACCACCTCAGCGTGCATGTTGCAGTCTGAGAAACCCGCCGCACGCCGCGCCAGGTGCGCCACGCCCATCACCTCGTTGTCGGCGCGGCCCGTCATGCCGTAGTGGTTGTTGAGCACGAAAAAGACGATGGGTGCGCCGAAGGGGTGATCGCCGGCTAGTTCGTTCGTGAACTGAACTTGCGAGGCGAAATTCAATGATTCGAGCACCACGCCGTTCGCATACGCGCCGTCACCCGCAAAGCAGCAAACCACCGCGCCGTTGCGCAGATAGCGGCTTCCCACCGCCGCCCCGGTGGCGATGGGAACGCTGCCGCCCACGATGGCGTTCGCTCCCAGGTGGCCGACCGTGAAGTCGGCAATGTGCATGCTGCCGCCGCGGCCTTTGCAGTAACCGTCTTCTTTTCCGAAAAGCTCGGCAAGAGTGCGATACACGTGATCCTCGAGAGCCTTCTCGAGGAGTTCCGCGTGCATTGCGGCTTTCGACTCGGGGACGCGCCGGCGCAGCCGCTCGTCATCCATGGCGCGGATAGCCTGGCAGCCCCGAGCCAAGCTGTCGCCGTGGCCGCGGTGCGTGCTGGTGATGTAATCCTTCAGGTTCAAGGCGCTGCACGCCCCCACAGAAGCGCCTTCCTGGCCGATCGAGACATGCGTCGGCCCGCGGTAATTGAAATCCTTGATCGGCTCGTAGGCGCCGGAGCGCAGCTTCACGATCATCTCTTCCATCTCGCGGATCATCAGCATGTCCTCGAGAAGAGCGACAGCCGTGTTCGCTTCGATGCGGCCTGCCTCGAGCTCGCTTCGCAGGTCACCCTTGAACCGGTAGCTCGGAATCTTCCCACAGTCGATTTCGAAGGGCCGGAAATCCGGTCTTAAATCGCTGAGGTAACTTACGCTGGTTTTTGTGCTTCCCAATGCGTCCTCCTTGTCGGAAGTCGAGAGTCAAGAGTCGAGAGTCAAAAGTAAAGAACCGCGGACTCTGTCACGGGGGTGCGCCGTACCGGCGCGTCTTACGAGGTCGAAGGTTGAGAACGAGAACCCAACCCTATTCGACTCCGGGTTTTTGACTCTCGACTCTCGACTTTTGACTCTCAACTGTTCTCACGTCCGCACCACCTCTACGCCGTCCTTGCGGAGTCGGCTCGAGAACTTTCGATCAACCTGCTTGTCCGTTATCAGCACTTGAACTCGACCCAACTGTCCAGCGCACGCAAACGAAACCTTGCCCACCTTGCTGTGGTCCGCCAGAAGAAAAACCTGGCGCGCGTGTTGCATAACGAGTTCCTTGGTATAGGCTTCGCTCGGATCAGTGGTGGTAAGCCCATCCTCAAGCGTGAGTCCGATCGTCCCCATGAACGCTTTATCCACGTGTACCTCGTCCAAGGTAAGACGCGTCAGCGGGCCAACCAGCGTCTGGCTGAGGCGACGGAACTCACCACCGATCAGGATCACCCGCGGTCCCTGCGCTGCCAGCTCAATGGCGGCGCGCAGGGAATTGGTAACCACGGTAAGGTTCGAGCGGTCGCGGATCAATCGCGCCAATTCCAGGACCGTGCTTCCCCCATCCAGAAAAATCGTGTCGTTGGGCTGGATGAATTTGAGCGCCGCCTGAGCGATGCGTTGCTTTTCTCTGGCGGCGATCGAAGTCTTGTCGTCGAACAGCGGCTCCTCGAGCCGGCTTTCCGTGCCCACCCCACCGCCGTGAACGCGCCGCACTTCGCCCAGGCTCTCGAGTTGAGCCAAGTCCCGGCGAACCGTGGCCGCTGAAACCTCAAGCCGGCGGGACAACTCCTCGACACTCACGACGTGATCGATGCGCAGGATTTCCCGCAGCCGCTCGAGGCGTTTCGGTGCGAGTTCCCTTGGCTTGCCCGATTTCAATCGTTCACCTCGAATGCGGGTCCTGTCATGCTGCGCGGAGCGAAGCATCTCTGTAGTTTGCCTCGGCCCGGGCCTATGTTCAATTCTGATTGATTATATGACAGATTTGATCGAAATCAATCAAATTCTTCCGCACCGCAGAAGCGTGGAGGATTGACGACAAAGGGCCCTTTCCCAGCGTCTCAGCGACTCTGCGGGGCGAGAGGTTGCGGGAGGGCGTCTCGCACACCACGCAGGCCTGCGCTGACCATCCGCGCCTGTAATTATCCCACGTGATATCATCAGACCTTCGAGTGGATCACTATGGAACTGATTTTCGCCTCGGCGCGCGAACAAGCCAAAGCGATCAGAGAAAAGCAAATCTCCTCGGCAGAGCTTACGCAAGTGTGTCTCGCGCGAATCGCCGAGGTCAATCCCAAGCTGAACGCCGTCGTGCAACTTCCCGCGGCAACGGCGATGGCCGAAGCCCGCGCGGCTGACAGGGCTCTGGCTCGCGGCGAAATCAGAGGGCCGTTGCACGGCGTTCCGTTTACGTTGAAAGACGCCATCGAGACAGAGGGGGTGGCCTCGACGGGGGGAACCCTGGGCCGCGCCAACTATGTGCCTAAGGAAGACGCCACGGTGGTGAAGCGCTTGCGCGCTGCCGGGTGCATTCTCCTCGGCAAGACGAACTGCCCCGAATTCGGCTGGGCATGGGAGAGCGACAACCTTATCTATGGCCGGACGAATAACCCTTACGACCTGTCGCTGTCGCCGGGCGGAAGCAGCGGCGGCGAATCTGCCATCATCGCAGCCGGCGGATCGCCGTTCGGCTTGGGCAGCGACGCGGGTGGGAGCGTGCGCTTCCCTGCCCATTGCACGGGAATCGCAGCGATCAAGCCGACTTCCGGCCGTGTTCCGCGTACCGGCCACTTCCCCGGCCCCGGCGGGACGCTCGATGCGCTCTGGCAAATCGGCCCGCTGGCGCGAAGCGTCGAAGACCTTAATACGATCCTGCCCGTCATTTCCGGCGTGGATTGGCGCGATCACGCCGTTGTCCCCATGCCGTTGGGCGATGCGGAAAAAGTCAACCTCAAGGCCCTGCGCGTGGCGTTTCACACTGATAATGGAATCGAGACTCCCAGCCAAGAAACCATCGACGCTGTGTTGAGTGCAGCGAAAGCCCTCGAAACAAGCGTCTCCGGCATTGAGGAGGCGCGACCGCCGGGGATTGAGCAAACCTACGATATCTATTTCGGGCTATTCACTGCCGACGGGGGTGTGGGGCTCGAAGAACTGCTCGAGGCGGCCGGAACCAGCC
This sequence comes from Terriglobia bacterium, assembly GCA_050008495.1. GTDB lineage: Bacteria > Acidobacteriota > Terriglobia > UBA7540 > UBA7540 > CAVROP01. The sequence goes on from JBEKMN010000068.1 coordinate 9,499, forward strand.
AAGTTCATCCACTCATGCAGCGTGTCCTGGAGTTGCAACGCTCCCACGCCAAGTCGATGGCGGCTTTCGTCGAGTTGACCGCACAATGGGACGCGTTCCGCCGCTCTCTCCTTGCTTTCATGGAGCATTATGACGTTCTCGTGTGCCCGGTCTGCTCGTTCACGGGCATGGTCCACGGTTCGACTTACGACCGCCTGCCGGCCTTCAGCTACACCATGACGTCTAACCTGACGGGCTGGCCGGCGGCGGTGGTCAGGGCTGGAAGCACTCGCGGCGGCTTGCCGATTGGCGTGCAGATCGTGGCGCGACCGTGGCGCGAGGACGTGGCACTGGCCGTGGCCGCGAGAATTGAGAAATCTTTGGGCGGTTACCAGCCCCCGCCTCTGTAGCCTGCATTGTGGTGCGGGCGTCTCGCCCGCTGTCACGCGGGCATTCCTTCGCTGCGCTCAGGACAGGCTCTGCCCGCGCCCTCCTGTTTTTCGGAACTCCTTTTCGGCGGTCTTCACGCGGGAGCGGGACAGCGGGCGAGACGCCCGCACCACACGCTGGGCCTGCCTTTGAGGTTTCATGCTAAGATGTTCCGACGCGGCGCTGATTCTGCTGCGGCTCACTTGGGGGAAGTGATGGCACCAAGCCCTATATCTTCATTCAAAGTCGGCACGCTGGCCGTAGAGGTTTACGAAGACCGCAACGCCTTAGGTCAGGCGGCGGCAACCATGGCGGCAAGCCGACTGCGTGAATTGGCGAAGCAGCACGAGAATATTCCGGTGATTTTTGCCACCGGCGATTCGCAACGGGCGACCCTGCACGCGCTCGCCGCCATGCCGGACGTGCCCTGGAATCAAGTCATCGGTTTTCGAATGGACGAATACGTGGGCCTTCCGGAGGGCCACCCTGCTTCGTTCTCGCGTTACATGCGGGAGAATCTGACGAGCCGTGTTCAGTTGCTGCACATGTATGAGATTGACGGCGCTGCGGCCAACGTGCAGAAGACCTGCTGGGAATATGCGGAGTTGCTCCGGGCGCACGCACCCTTGCTCTGCCTTCTGGGCGTTGGCGAGAACGGCCACCTGGCGTTCAACGATCCGGCGGAAGCGCTCTTCGACGACCCGGTCGACGTTAAACCGGTTACGCTGGACCTTGTTTGCCGCCAACAGCAGGTTAACGAGGGCTGTTTTTCCAACGTCGCTGAAATGCCGGAAAGGGCCATCACAATTACAGTGCCCGCGCTCTTTCGCGTGCCGGAGTTGATCCTTTCGATTCCGGGCCCACGCAAGGCACAGATTGTAAAACGGACTCTGTACGATCCCATTTCGACTGCTTGCCCGGCAACGATCCTGCGGCGGCATGCTAATGCGAGGTTGTTCCTGGACCGAGCTTCGGCGGCGGAATTGACCCTATGAAGACTATGTAGGGGCGGCCCTTGCGGCCGCCTGCGGCCTGGCGCTCGAAGGCTTTGAGCCGCAGTGCGGGCAACCACAAGGATTGCCCCTACGACGACAACGCCGGTTAGGGAACCAAAACTGTGAAGCCCAAAAAGCGCCTGCGATGGTGGATTGCGTGGACCCTGTTTTTCTCCACGGTCATCAACTACATTAATCGCCAGACGTTGTCCGTTCTGGCGCCAGTCATCTCCCAGCAATTTCACCTCAGCCACAGCCAGCTTTCGTGGGTCTTTTCCTGCTTTCAATTATCTTACGCGGGGATGTGGCTAATCGGCGGCGTGCTGCTCGACATCATCGGCACCCGGCTCGGACTTGCGCTCGCGGTCATCTGGTGGTCCATCATCAGCATGCTGACCGGCCTCGCGAATTCACTTTCTCAGTTCGCAATTTTCCGCTTCCTCCTGGGAATCGGCGAAGGCTGCAACTGGCCCGGCGCGAGCAAGGCGGTCGCCGAATGGTTTCCCGCCAAGGAGCGTGGGGTCGCAGTAGCCATTTTTGATAGCGGCTCGAGCGTCGGTGGCGCAGTGGCCGCGATCACCGTGCCCTGGATTGCCATTACGCTGGGCTGGCGATACGCGTTCGTGGTTTCCGGGGTTCTCGGGTTTCTCTGGCTGGCTTTGTGGTTGCGCGTTTATTATCCCTTGAACCGGCATCCCAGGCTCACGAGCGAGGAAAAGGATCTGATCGAAGCGGGCAGAGACACAGCCAAGGTCTCCGAGCGCGCGGGCGCCGGCCGTTGGTTGACCCTTCTCAAAGACAGCAACACCTGGGGAATCGTCCTGGGGCGCTCGCTCACCGACCCCATCTGGTGGTTCTACGTCTTTTGGCTGCCGCAATACCTGAGTGACGCGCGCGGGTTCAGCCTGAAACAGATCGCCGCCTTCGCCTGGATCCCGTTTGTGGCGGCCGACATCGGCAACTTCACGGGCGGGCTTACTTCCGGATTTCTGATCAAGCGCGGGATGTCAACCCTGCGGGCGCGGAAGTGGGTGTGCGTGGTGAGCTGTCTGCCGGTCATTGCCGGAATTCCGGCAGCCAGGGCGCACAACGCTTACGTAGCGCTGGCGCTGATCGCCTTTGCGGTCTGGGGGTACGCGAGTTGGTCCACCATGGGACTCACCTTTCCTTCCGACCTGTTCCCGCAGGATGTTGTGGCTTCGGTGACCGGAGTGAGTGGGCTGGGTGCCGGCCTTGTAGGCGCTCTATTTACCTTGGCGGTAGGAAAGCTCGTAGACCGGTTCTCGTATTATCCGGCGTTCTTCGCCGCCGCTACCATGCCTTTGCTGGCCACCGTCGCGGTGCTGATTCTACTCCGACCGCGGCAGGAAGTGGGCAGATAGGCAGGTGGGCAGATCGGCAGTGGGCAGGTCGGTAGATGGCAGAGTCCGGTGCGGTCGTGAACCCACAAGCGTTAACAACGGGCAGTGGCTATTCGGGATTCGGGCAACCGGAAGACCTTTAGGCTCGGTAACTTTGGAATCTGGAATCTGAAATTTGAAATTGGACCGGCTGATTTAGCTCTCTACAGGGCTGAAGCTTATCTCCTACTTCCCACTTACCGACCTGCCGATCTGCCCATCTGCCGACCTGCCCACTGCCTATTCTTCCTCTTCCTCCGCCGAGGGCTTATGCGCGGCGACGATCTTATCCGCGATCGGCTGCGGGACGATTTCGTAGTGTGAGTACTCCATCGCGTACGTCCCTCGCCCCTGGGTCATCGAGGTGAGGTCGGAGGCGTAGGTGAGCATTTCGGCGAGGGGCACCTGGGCTTTGACGATCGTGGACCCGCCTTTGGGGTCCATGCCCTGCACGCGGCCGCGCCGGCCATTCAGGTTCCCCATAATGTCGCCGGCATTATTCTCAGGAACCGTAATTTCGACATTCATAATAGGCTCGAGCAGGCAGGGCTTCGCCTGTTCCATACACTTCTTGAATCCCTTCGAGCCGGCGAGCTTAAACGCAATTTCAGAAGAATCCACTTCGTGGTAGGAACCGTCGAAGAGGATGACGCGGAAATCCACCATGGGACAGCCGGCCAGATACCCTTTCGCGGCTGCCTCGACGATGCCCTTCTCGACGGCAGGGATGTAGTTCTTGGGGATGGAGCCGCCGAAGATATCGTTGACGAACTCGAAGCCCGCGCCACGCTGGAGGGGTTCCACCTTGATCCAGCAGTCGCCGTACTGGCCGTGACCGCCGGTCTGTTTCTTGTGCTTGCCCTGCGCTTCCGCCTTGGCGCGGATGGTTTCGCGATAAGGAATCTTAGGGGCCTTCAAAGTGACTTCGATATTGAATCGCCGCTTGAGCTTCGAAACAGCCACTTCCACGTGCTGCTGGCCCGCGCCGGAGAGCAGGAATTCCTTGGTTTGCGGGTCGCGCGAAAAGCGCAGGAGCAGGTCCTCCTCGAGCATGCGATGGATGGCCGTGGAGAGCTTGTCTTCATCGCCGCGCGACTTCGGTTCAATGGCAAACGAGATGGCGGGCTCCGCCAGCTTCAGCTTCGGGAATACGATCGGCGCGGCCTTGTCGCCCAAGGTGTCGCCCGTCAAGGTGTCTTTGAGTTTGGCCACGGCGCCGATGTCACCGGCATGGAGCTCGGCGACAGGCGTCTGGGTTTTGCCCTGCACTATTCCGATGTGCGACAGACGCTCGCTGGTGCCTCGATTGAAGTTGCTAAGGTTGGCTTCGTTCTTGACCACTCCCGACATCACTTTGAAGTAGCTCACTCGCCCTGCAAAGGGGTCCGCCACGGTCTTAAACACGAACGCGGCAGCCGGCTGGTCATCGGCAATCTTGCGTTTGACAGTTTCCCCGCCCTCATGGTCCAGACCTTCCACCTCCTTCCGTTCCAGCGGCGAAGGAAGGTAGTCGACGATGAGCATTAGCAGATTCTCGCTGCCCAGGTTGGGAAGCCCGGCGGCAACGACCACCGGGTAGATGCGCCTTTCGCACACCGCAGCCCTCAGGCCCGGAAGCAAATGCTCCTCCGGCAGAGTTCCTTGTTCGAAAAACTCCTCCATCAACTTGTCGTTGCCCTCGGCCACCATTTCCACCAGCGCTTCGTGTGCCTTGGTCGCAGGTTCCTTCAGCTCGGCAGGGATTTCGCCCTCCTGCGCTTTGCCCGATCCGCTGGAGTCGTAGAGGTAGGCCTTCATTCGAACCAGATCAATGAGGCCGTGGAAATTCTTTTCTTCACCGATAGGAAGCTGGACAGGAACCGCGTTGCGCCCGAATTCCTTGTGCACGGCTTCGAGGGTCCGCTCGAAGCTGGCCCGGTCGCGGTCCATCTGATTGATCACCAGGGCGCGAGGCAAGCCGTATTTCTCGCAGAAGCCCCAGGATCTCTCCGTCTGCACCTCGATTCCCGCCACCGCATGGATGAGGAGCAGAGCGGCGTCGGCCGCCAGCAGCGCTCCTTCAGTTTCGTGCATGAAGATGTTGTATCCGGGCGTGTCGATGAAATTGATCTTGGTCTTGCCCCATTCCGCGTAGGCGAGCCCGGCGGTAATGGAGAACTTGCGCTGAATCTCCTCTTCATCATAGTCTGTGGTCGAGGTTCCGTCGTCCACCTTGCCAAGCCGATTCACCATGCCCGCCGCATAGAGCAGCGCAGAAACAAGCTGGGTTTTACCTGTGTCGCCGTGACCTATGAGTGCAACGTTGCGAATATCTTGTCCGTCGTAAATTCTCACCGGGAACTCCTTGAGAGTTTGGGACCGGCATTAGGCGCGCCTTGCCGGCCGCGAAGCAATTCCCCATCCTAGCACAACTCGATGTGACACTCCAACGCTGGACGGGAGGTGTTGGCAAGGCTTGACAGTGTGAGGCGCACTTCGGATGGCAGCACGAAGAACCTGGGCGCGCAGGGACGATTCACAAACCGCCCCTGCGGCCCGTCCGTCGTTAGGCGACCGGTTACTTTGTGGGTTGCGGCGGTTGAGTGTTGACAAACGATATTCCGCCATGAGGTGAATACTTCTCGAGCTCGCTGATGAGGGATTTAGCAGGGGCAGGGATCTCGCCCTTGCCTTGGATCAGAAGTTCCGAGGGGTCCACCGGATGGCCATACAGTCGCGAGTTGGCCTCGCTATCCTCAGTAACGGCAGCTCCCTTTAGAGCGATGCCGGCGAACAGGCCCCGCGACCGCGAATAAGTCAGAATCTCAGCGGTCATGAGCAGGTCCGTGGTAGCGGCAGCCGTCCGTCCCACGGGTCCGGCCGCCACCCCGACATCCGCGCCAAGCTCCCCCTTACTTTTGAGCAGCCTGCGGATGCCGCTCGGGTTCATGACTACAAGAACCACGTCGGTCTCCGATCCTCCCCACTGAAAACCAAAACTCCCACCATGCACGGCAATCATCGAAGGCGCGCCCCAGGGGCCGTCGCCGTGCCTTCGGCATACCAGCAATCCGCGCCCGTAGCTTCCCCCGATAATGAAAGCCCCTTTCTTTTCTCCGGGAACTATGCCAACGCACACCGACCTGTCGAGCAAATCCTTCGGGATTGAGTTCTCGGGCGTTTTCATGATTTCGTACATCACGACGGCAGCGCTCTCCAGCCGGTCATCGATCTTCGTGGCCTCTTTGGCCTGGAACTCGACCGGCAGGCTGAACAAAACCATCAATACACCAATCACCAGTTTTTTCACCGTGTCATCCTCCTGAGTAATGGACTTCGTAGCTGGTTGCGTGTCTTTACGGGCATCCCGACACAATTGAGATGCTTAAGCTTTCGAGAGAGTTGAGTTCGCGTCCCTGGATCCTGAACCTATCTGCCCAGAAGTCCTATTCTACCCCAGGGCGGCCGCGGATGCCTTCAAAAAAAAGTCCTTGACAAACTACGCTTAATATGATAGGCTAGAAAGCGGGGTTGAGTTGTTTTGCCATGAACGCACGGACCTCTCCGGATGATTCGCCGGTCTGCCTCCAAGCCAGACAGAATGTCACTGGTTCTCCGCCGTCCCAGACCCACTCGCGGCCTGATGGCAACGGGCCAGCTTCGCTGCCGCACTCTAAAATCGAGGGAACAAAGCGAGAATGTCTATGAAAACAAAGGACCGCTCTGCAAAACTCGCGAGGTGGAGTGCCGCAGCGAAGCTGCCGCCTTCCTTCCCAATGTCCCCAATCCTGTCTCGACGCGATTCCGAAGTGGCAACTACCTTGCCGCGTTCCTAAAATCGACAGGCGGACCGGGAATGTCAGTGAATGTAAGGAGGCACTTATGAGTACGGGAATTATTTTAGCCGTCATAGCTCTTATGGCACTTACTGTCGGGTACTTAGCGTTCCGAAGCCTGCGGGCCTATTTCAAGCTCCGCGGGAAGAGGCTGGTCACCTGCCCTGAGACCGAGCACTCTGCGGCAGTGGATTTAGACGCCCTGCATCTGGCGAAGGATGCGGTATTCGGCACACCGCAGCTTCGCCTGAGCGAGTGTTCTCGCTGGCCGGAACGGCAAGGATGCAGCCAGGAATGTTTGAAACAGATCGAAGTAGCGCCGCAAGGCTGCCTGGTTCGACGCATCGTCGCCGACTGGTATGCCGGCAAGACCTGTGTGATCTGCGGCAAGCCGGTGGACGCAGCCGAGCAATGGGTGGGGCACGTGCCGGCGCTTCTGAATACGGACAAAAAGACCCTTTATTGGGATAAGCTCGCCCCCGAGAAACTGCCCGAGGTATTCCATACTCACTCGCCCGTTTGCTGGTCCTGCCACATCGCGGAGACCTTCCGCCGCGACCATCCGGATTTGGTCGTCGACCGGCCTGCAAGGTGGTGAAGAAAGAGCTTATTCTGAGTCTCGCGCCGCAGGGCCGCGTTGTATAATAACCGTTCGCACTGTGGGCAACTGAATTTCGGACTACCATCCTTTAAGCCCCTTTCTGGCGAGGAGGGGAATGCGAGGGGAATCCCTGAACCCTGATTCTGAATCGGAAAACTCATGAACCAAAACCTGTCCAGCGTGCTGCGCTTCTGCCTGATGGTCGCTTTGATTCTCGCTTCCTGTCTCACCGCCGCCCGGCCTGGTTTGGAAAGCCCGCAATTGGGAAAGCCGGCTGTTTCGAAGCCTGCCGGCAAGAGTTCCGTGGCAGGAGCGCCCGTTCAAACCCAACGTAATATCGGCAAGGCCTATTACGAGCAGGGCAAATACACCGAGGCGATCGAGCAGTTTCAGAAGATCGTGGCTTCGGGGAAGGCCTTGGCCACCGATCACTTTGACCTCGGCCTTTCGCTGATGCAGGCCAACAAGCTGGACGAAGCTTTTGGCGAGTTGACTACCGCTACACAGATGGACCCCAAGCTCGTAGCCGTCGATTACAACCTGGGCATCCTGTACAAGCGCGAACTTCGCTATCCCGATGCTGAGGCGGCTCTCAAGCGGGTTATTGCCGCCGACCCGGAAGACCCTGCCGCTTGGTTCAATCTTGGAGAAGTCTACTTCGCCGAGAAGCGCTTGGAGGATGCGCGCGAGGCATGGGAGCACGTTGTCAATATGGGTTTCGGCAAAGGGCAGAACTTCTACGTCGCGGCCTTATTCCACACCTTCACCACCTATGTCCGCCTGAAACGCGACGCGGACGCGCAGAAGGCTCTCAAGGTTCACGAAAAGATGCGAGACAAAGTCCCTAGTATTTCGCTTCAGAACCCCGCTCTGGAGGGAGGCAAATACGGAGCCGTGCTTCTGCCTGCACTGCCGCCTTCGGAGCCCGGGCCAAGCAAGCGCCTCGAACGGGTGACCTTTGCTGACATCACCGGGCGCCTGGGCCTGACGTTGCCGACCCAGCAAAGCGTTCCGGCGGACTCTCAAGTTCAGATTAAAGCGGCAGATTATTCTCTCGATTACGCGCGGCGGAATCTCGTTCCTCTCTTCGGGCCTTCCCTGACGTTCGGCGATTATGACGGCGACGGCCACTTGGACATCTACGTGGTCAACCCCGCCGGATCCAACCATCTCCTGCACAACAATGGCGACGGGACATTCACTGAAGTCACGGACAAGGCGGGCGTGGCCGGGCCGGGCGCTACCCTGTCCGCCACCTTTGCCGACTATAACAACAGCGGTAAGCCCAGCCTTTTCGTGGCCGGCCTGGACGGCGTGCGGCTCTACCGGAATATGGGCGATGGGGTTTTCCAGGATGAGACAGAAAAAGCGGGCCTGAGTCCGACTCCCGGCGAGCTTGACACCCAAGCGGTGCTGTTCGACGCCGACGTCGACGGCTTTCTCGACTTGGTGGTCACGGCCTATACGAATCTGAACGATCCGCCCAAGAAAGACTCTTTCGCTTTCCCCAGTGATTTCGCCGGCGGCACGACACGCTTTTATCGCAACAATGGCGACGGCACTTTCACAGAAGCCACTCCCTCTTCAGGGCTGGCCTCGGCCAAGGGACGCATGCGCGGCGCAGTCTTCGCGGACTTCGATAATGACGGCTACACCGATCTCTGCTTCTACCGTGACGACGGCCCGCCTTTGCTCTACGCAAACCTGGGCGAGGACAAGTTTGTGAACCGGACCGCCGAGGCAGAGCCTGCGTTTGCTCATTGGGTGGCCTACGCCGTGCAAGTGGCGGATTTCAACCATGATGGCCGATTCGACCTGGCCCTTTGGGGGCCCAAAGGCTATCAGGTGCTGATGAACCGGGGCGATTGGAAATTCGCTCCTCTTGCTTCGCTTCCGCCCATTTCCGCCCCGGCGGGTATCTTTGGATTTCGCGGCACGGTGGTGGATGTGAACGGGGACAGCTTTGGGGATCTGCTTACACGCGATGCGGGAGGCAAGTGGCGTCTGCTCGTCAACCAATTCGGCAAGTTCCGGGAAGGAAACATCAGCATCCCGCCAGGCACGGCAAGTACCGTTGCCACGCTCAGCCCCACGTGGTTGAGCAATCCCGGCAAATTGGACTTGGTGGGGCTCGCCACCAACGGTCAATTGCTCGCCTATGAAGAAGAAGGGCCCACGCCGCACTGGTTGGAAGTGAAGATGATCGGTTACAAAAGCAACGCGGAAGGAATCGGCAGTCTGGTCGAGGTCAAAGCAGGCAACTATTACAACAAGATTCTGGTAACGGGAAATCCCATCCGGGTTTTTGCCGGAAACCTATCCAAGGTTGATGTGGTGCGCGTCACCTGGCCCAACGCGGTCATACAAAACTGGATTGACGTGCCCACCGACAAGCCGATTGACGTCCGGGAGTCCGAACGTCTGGCTACCTCCTGCCCCCTGCTTTACGCCTGGAATGGCGAGCGTTATGTGTTTGTCACGGATGTTCTGGGCGCGGGCCCGCTCGGCGAGCTTAACCCGGACGGAACTCGCATCAAACCCTTCCCTGAGGAGTTTGTGCGCCTGCCGCATGACCTGCAGGCCCAGAACGGCCGGTACGTTTTCCAACTCACCGACGAATTGAGGGAAGCTGATTTCTTTGATGAGCTTCGACTCTTGGCGGTAGACCACCCTGCCGGCCAGGAGATCTACTCGAACGAGATTTATGCCTCTTCGCCTCAGCCTCCGGCGCTCTATTCCGTGCGCGAAAAGCGCTTCCCGATTTCGGCGGTTGACGATCGGGGCCGCGACGTCCTGCCCTTGCTCTTGAAGCAGGATGGTGAGTATCCCACCGATTTCGCCCGCCATCGCATCCTTGGCCTCGCCGAGCCTCACTCGCTTACGCTGGATTTGGGAGACTTGCCGGCTTCCGCGCGTGTTTCATTGTGGTTGAACGGTTGGGTGTATTGGACGGACTCGAACGGTTCGCGCGCCTTGATGTCCAATAAGCAGACCGAACTGATTTCTCCCTACTTGCAAGTTCGCAACGCGCAGGGTGAATGGCAAACCGTGATTCCGGATATGGGCCTGCCGAGCGGCACGCGCCGCACCATGCGAGTCGACTTAACCGGCAAGTTCCTCACCTCCGACCACCATGTGCGCATCGTCACCAACCTCTGCGTCTACTGGGACCAGGTCTTTTTCTCATTGGACGATGCCCCGGCGCCTGCTCCGTCCGAGCTTCCGCTCCTCTCCGCGGACCTGCATTACCGCGGATTCTCAACCCCCGTCAGCGATCCGGAACACCATCGCCCCGACTCCTTCGATTATGAAAACGCGCTTGCCACCGCTCCCTGGAATCCCCTGCTTGGTAAGTACACGCGCTATGGCCCGGTGGAGAAACTGCTCGCTCGCGCTGATGATCAGTTGGTGGTGATGGCGCCGGGCGACGAAATTACGGTGAGCTTCGATGCCGGAAGGCTCCCCGCCCTACAGCCCGGGTGGGCGCGCGAATTCTTTCTCTATACGAACGGCTGGGCGAAGGACGGCGAGCCCAACACCGCTTTTTCCGCAACCGTCCAGCCGTTGCCCTTCCACGGAATGGCGAACTACCCGCCCGGCGCAACTGACCACGCGCCTTCGGGCGACGAGTACCGGCGTTACCAGCACGAGTATTTAACTCGCCCCAGGCTTTTGCTGATTCCGCCCCTCGCCCCGGCCGTTAACTAGGGGCCGGGTGCTGGGGACTCGGGGCTGGGAGCAATGGGCGCCCGCTTCCGTGGGGGCGGCACGGGTAAGGCAGAGCCGCACCACAGCAAGTCATTCCCGCGCAAGCGGGAATCCATCGGCGGAATTGAGTGAAGCCTTTTCGCACGTCGATATTTAAGACCCTCTCCGGGAGTTGACATGATGCACTCACATATTGGAACGGTACTGGCCACTACGATGGCGGCAGTTGCAGTGTTCGCACTGGCGGCCGGCGGCAAGCTTATCGCCACAGAATTTCCGCAGACCGAGATTTCAAACGGCAAGCTTCGCGTGAAGTTATATCTTCCCGATCCTAAGAATGGATATTATCGTGGCACACGGTTTGACTGGTCAGGAGTCATCGCCAGCCTCGAATATGAAGGGCACAACTATTACGGGCCGTGGTTTGACAGGATCGACCCGCCTATCCACGATTATATTTTCAAGGGAACCGAAGTAGTGGCGGGCGCCTGCAGCGGCATTTCAGGGCCCGTCGAGGAGTTCCAGACCAATGATGCAGCCCTCGGGTGGAACGAAGCCAAGGCCGGCGGGACTTTTATCAAAATCGGCGTCGGGGTGCTTCGAAAGGCCGGCGCGAGCTATGACGCGTACACGCTGTATGAGATCGTGGACCAGGGGAAACGGACGGTCAAACTGCATTCCGATTCCGTCGAGTTCACGCAGGAGTTGACTGACCCGTCTTCAGGCTATGGCTACGTGTACCGCAAGATCGTGCGGCTTAAAGAAGGCAAGCCGGAGATGGTGCTCGAGCACAGTTTGAAGAACACCGGCCGCCGCACGATCCATAGCGCCGTTTACAATCACAATTTTCTGGTGCTCGACAAACAGCCGCCCGGTCCCGATTTCTCTATCTCGGTCCCCTTCCAGATTCATCCCACGCAGTCGGCTGACGAGCGCTTCGCGAAGGCTCAGGAGAACCGCATTGTCTTTGCGAAAGCCCTGGAGAATGAAGATATGGTGGAAATCCCCTTTCGGGGTTTCGGCGACACTCCTAAAGACTACGACATTCGCATCGAGAACCCCAAAGTGGGCGCGGGAATGAGGATTCAAGGAGACCGCCCGCTGTCGTTTGTCAACTTCTGGTCGATGCGCAAAGTCCTCGCCATGGAGCCCTTCATCGCCATGACGATCGACCCGGGCCAGGAATTTACCTGGAATACCCACTACGAGTATTACACCCTCTCGGCGAGCCGGACTCCTTAAAATGCCGGCCACATCGCGAGCCTCATGGCCTGAGTGTCATCCATGCGGCGAGCAGATCCATGGGCCAGTGCATGAAGATCAAGCGGGGGAGGGCGCGCGTGTGCAGATAGATGAGTTGGATGACGACGATCAAAGGGATAAACTGGAGGAAGCGGAACAGCATGAGCCGCCAGTCGAGGACCAGGGGAAACAGGCTATGCTCGAAGGCCCACCAGAACCCTACCACCGTCACCGTGACCCAGGTCTTGCCGGTCAGCGCCTTGAGCCGGGCGGCACAATAAGCCTGGTAAATGGCTTCTTCGGTGGGCGACCAGACGAGCCAGAAGACAGACAAGCTGTAGTAGACGGCCCAAGGCGGAAGATGGCGCGCGGAGAGGAGGCCCGGTGCCAGACCCTTAGGGTTGAGATGGGTTGTTCCATAAACCAGCCAGGACGCAAGCGTCCCGCCGCCCCCCACGATGGTCGGGAAGAGGATGAGGAAGAGCGCGAGGCCCCAAAGCGCCTCCCAACCAAGCCGGGATCGATCGACGCCGAAAAGGTCAACGAGCCGGATACCTTCCGAACGCGCCTGTCGCCAGAGCAGGAGTAGACATCCGATGTCGATGAGGGTTGCATAGACAGTCCACCACGGCGCCTGAGCGCGCCAAGGAGAAGGATTACCCCGGAGCCAGAGGACGGCCGCCAATCCGCCTTGCACCAACAGCATCAGGCAGGCCCGGGCCGGCGTCAGAGCTAGAGGTCCCCACCACCCGATGCGGCCGGATTGCACGCGTTGTTGGATTGCGGAGGCGGAGTTGGGGGTCAGCACTTCGTCCATCGGGTTTTCACCTCTTTGCCAGTCTCCTGAGGTAGTCCTCGACTTCCCTCAACCGAAACAGTCTGGCGAGGAGCGCCAACAGCACCAAACCTACTGAACTCACGATTACCAAAACGAGCAGCGCCTGATGGGTGGTTTGCCAGCCAAGACCCGCTCCCAACCAATTACTCAGCTTGAAGCACGCGACTCCCGCCAGCGCTGAAATCGCGCCAATCTTAAGGAAAAACACCAGAAACGCGTGGCCCTCGCGGTTGCGGATTCGGCGATTCAACAGAAAATGGAGAATCACTGTGCAAGCGGTGATCCCCAGGGAACTCGCCCAGGCAAGACCAAGGTACTGAAAGTGGTGGGCCAGCCACCAGTACGCGGGGAGGCTAAGGAAAGTAATCCCTGTACCCACGACGGCGGGCGTAATGGTGTCGCGAGCGGCGTAGAAAGCACGCGCCAGGATATTCTGCATCGCCCAGGCGAACATGCCGAGGGAAAACACCCGCAGGGCGGCAGAGGTGGCTTCGAAATCGCCTCCTTGCAGGCGCGTGTGCGAGAACAGGAAATGGACAAGCGGCGTGCTCTGGGCGATGATCAAGGCGGAAATCGGGAGAAGCGGGATGAGCAACCCTTTCAGCGTGGCGTTCACGGCACGGTTGAGTTCTTCGAGTTTCCCCTCCGAATAAAGCTGTGCCATAAAAGGAAACGATGCCACCCCCACCGACATACCGACCACGCCCAGCGGAACGCGCATCAGCGACTTCGCGTACGTCAGCCAGGTGATGGACGCGCGGCCCAGGAAAGAGCCGAACCAGCGGATGATCCAATCATCCGTAGCAGGGAGAGAGAGTGCGAGCATAATTGGAATCGAGAGTTTGATGAACGACCGGAAGCCGGGATGCCGGATGTCGAGGCTGGGAGCGAACCGGGCTCCAGCCCGGCGTGCGCCGTAAATCTGGAGAAGGAAATTCCCAAAGAACGCGCCAGCCACCACTCCCAGCGCGAATCCTGTCATGCCGATTCGCGAAGAAAGCAACAGTCCACCGAGAACGACCCCGAGGTTATAGATCACCCCACCAAGGGATGGGATGACGAATCTCCCCTTGGCGTACTGGACGGCCGTCAGAATGCTTCCCAGGTAGAAGAAAATCTGCGCGGGCAACATCACGCGGGTCAGAAACACAGTTTGCGCCTTGGCTGGGGGAGCAAAACCCGGGGCGATGGCTGCAACCAAGTGAGGTGCGAAGATCTCCCCAATCCCCACCAAAGCCACGACTACCAACCCCATCACCGAGACCACCGTCGAGAAGGCGCGCCACCCCTCGTCCTCCCGGTTTTCGGCCATGTAGCGGGCGAAGACGGGTATAAAGGTCACGCTAAGAGCGCCGGCGGCTACCAGGTAATTCAAGAAATCGGGCAGCGTGAAGGCTGCGTAATAAGTGTCGGTGATGGCGTTGGCGCCACTCGTGTGGGCCACCGTCCACTCGCGAAAGTAACCCAACACGCGGCTCACCAACACCCCCGCCATCACGATCCCGGAGGCTTTGGCGATGCGGCTCGTGACACTCGAAGAGGCCATTTGAAAATGCTATCTCTCTGGGAAGGGGAAGCGCTTCCGGCAATGACTGCAACGTGCCATCTTGGGACGGAACAGGAGGCGTTCCGCGGCGGTACGCCGAGAACGGCGGTAGTTGCCGCTGCCACAATAGGGACAGCGGCCTGATTCCTGGTTCGAGGAGCCAGCGGCGTCTGCTTGCTTCCCGGCGTTCGGCTGAGCTTTCTTGCCGGCGGTTCTTGAAGCGCTTGGCTCATCAGGGTGTCTGACATAGGGAAACCGCTTGCCGCACCTCTCGCAACGTGCCATCGGCGGGCGTTGCAAGGCTTTTTCCAGGGCAGTGCGCTCGGTACGATGGTATTTCGAGCTGCCGCAAGACGGACATTTGGGCACGTCCTCACTTGAGGATCTGGCTTGGGCCGCCTTTTGGGGGACTTCGCCTGGGGTGTTCTCTTTGGTCATTTTTGGAACTTGTTTCTCCTCTGCCGGTTGAGATCCGGCTGCCGGCGCCTCCGCCAACTTCGTCGAGTTCGGATGTCCGGGGTGCGGAAAGCGCAGGCCACAGACCTCGCAACGAGCCATTGGTGCATGGCGCAAGATCCGTTCCCCGGTGGTTCGCTCCGTCCGGTGGTATCCCTTGCTGCCACAAGCCGGACAGTGGAACACGTCCTCGTTCGGAAAGTCAGCCGCGGCGACTGGATGCCCTTCCGGTTCGGGGCTCGCCTCCGGCCTCACTAAACCCTCTGGTTCACCCCCAAACCCGGGTACGCTTATCGGCTGTTTCCCTGCCTGGGATGAGCCATCAGGTTTTCTAGTATGCCTCGGCAGATAGCGCGCCGCCCGACACCGCGAGCACTTTTGCAGTCGATACCCGAAGGCCCGCGCAAGGTTGTACTTGAAGTCGTGCGGGACGGGATCGGTTTTTGTCGCGCCGCATTTGGGACATGGCGGAATCATGACCGACAATCGTGACAGAGACGTTACAACGGCATTACATTAGCAGACGCCAACCGAGTCCGCAACCCGGAAGTGCGTCACTTGCAAGTGTCCAGGCGCCTATAAGGCCGCCGTACTTCCCACGGAGGCGGCTCCTTTGCGCAATCCCTTGTGGTGACGCCATCTGCTGGCGAGCCTCCCACCGTTCGCGTACTGCGCACTTCGTAATCAGGCAGCTTGCATTTTTGTCCAAAATCTGTTTGAAATGTTGGGGCCTGGAAGGCAGGGGGACCGGAGCAGGTAGGAAGTTCTGGTCCGCAGGAGGTCTTATGCGTAAGCTCATGGGGCTTGTTTTCATCGTTGCAATCTTTGTTTCTTCCGCCCACGCTCAATCCCCCGAGCAGCCAAAAGACTACACCGCCCACGTAGTGGGCTACGCACATATGGACATGGCCTGGCTTTGGCGCTGGGAGGAATCCATCTATGACATCATGTACAACACCTTCAGCAACCAGCTTAAGCTGATGGACCAGTTCCCTGATTATACTTATGCCCAGGATCAGGCCGTTGTGCTCGAAATGATGGAGCGTTACTTTCCCGACATCTTCAAGGGAATGGTCCAAAAGGCCAGAACCGGCAATTTCATCCCCGTCACTTCCAGTTGGGTGCAGATGGACGAAAACGTTTCGGACGGCGAGTCGCTGGTGCGCCAGTTCCTCTACGGCCAGAAATATAGTAAGGAAAAGTTCGGCCATTATATTCGGGCCGCATGGCAGCCGGACGTGTTCGGCCATCCTTACTCGATGCCGCAGATCGCACACCAAGCCGGCATTGAACTCTATCTTTTCAACCGGCCTCACGATCCGTCCCGGCCGCCCATCATCTGGTGGCAGGGTCTGGACGGGAGCCGGGTGTTGGGCTACACCACGCCCGGCGAGTACACTCAGCCCATGGACCATGAGCACACCACCGTACTGGGGATGAAGAACGCGGATCGCGCCGGGGTTAAGAACATCATGGTGCTGTACGGCATGGGGGATCACGGTGGCGGTCCAAACCCCGAAGACGTGGCGGGAATTGCGAAGTTGAACGCTTCCCCCAATGATGTGCGGGTGAGGACCACTAACGTCGCGGATTACATTGATATCCTGCTCACCGAAAAGAGAGACTTCCCGGTCGTGGCGGGCGAGATGCAGAATGTTTTTCCCGGGTGCTATACAACCCAAGTAGATATGAAACGCCATAATCGGCAGGCCGAGCAGCTCCTTCTGGATGCCGAGAAGATGTCGGAACTGGCGGTATTCTTTGACTACCGGGATTACTACCCCAATCGTGATATCACAGAGGCCTGGAAGATAGCCCTGCTGGACCAAGCTCACGACCTGGCCGCCGGCTCGGGCATCGGTCCTATTTATGCCGACGCCGCCAAGCAATACCAGGAAGTGTTTGAGCGCGCTCACCGGGCTTTGAACTTCTCCCTTCAAAACCTCGGCCTGCAGGTAGACACGCGAGGCGAGGGGATTCCGGTGGCCGTCTATAACCCTCAATCCTGGGACCGCACAGATTTGGTCATCAGCGAAGTGTCCGCTTTTTCGTTGCCCCCGCGCATGGTGGCCGTGCACGGCAAAGAGGCTGTTCCGGTGCAGGTGCTGAAGCCGGCGGCCAAAGTGGGCGCGCGTGAAACCGCCACGGTTGCTTTCGTCGCCCAGAAGGTTCCGCAGATGGGATTGAAGCTTTATAAGCTCGTTCCTGAAACCGGAATCCCCAAGTCCCCCGCATCGTCTGTTCAGGTCGGCGCGAAACCTCGCTGGTATCTCGAAAATGAGTTCTTCCGAGTTGAACTTAATCCCGAGACCGGCTACATTGCCCGGCTTTACGACAAAGCACATAAGCGTGAAGCGTTTCGGGGCGAGGGTAATTTCCTGTTGGCGCTCGAGGACACGGCGGAGAGAGCCAAGGAAACCTCTCCCGAGTACGCCGGGCCAGCCTGGGATATCGGGCTGACGGGAAAGAAGTGGGATGTCGGAAAAGCGGCGCACATCGAGATCATCGAGCAGGGACCGGCGCGGGCTACGCTCCGTGTGGTCCATCGCTTCCGGGACTCGGAATTCTCCCAGGAGATCAGTCTGATTGCGGGTGTACCTCGCGTAGATGTGGAATTCTCAACCGACTGGTACGAACGCGCTACGTTCCTGAAGGCAGGCTTCCCGGTCAACGTTTCCTCCACCAAAGTGGCGGCGGAGATCCCCTATGGCGCCATCGAACGCGGACAGACAGGGAATGAAATGGTGATGGGCAAGTGGGTCGACATCTCCAACGCGGATTATGGCGTAGCCATTCTCAACAACGGCCGCAACGGCTTTGATGCCAAAGACAACGTGATCCGACTCTCCGTGATTCGTGGCCCCTGGGGTCCCGACCCGCGAGCCGATGAGGGACACCACAGCTTCGGATACTCCCTATACCCTCACCAGGGCGGATGGCGAGAGGGCAAAGTGGAGTTCCAGGCCCTAGCTTTCAACTCGCCCTTGCTGGCGCTGCAAGAGCCGGCCCACGCGAGCCCCCAGGAACAGTGGGCGGGCAAGGCAGGCGGTTTGCCGGATTCGTACTCGTTCATAAAGACGGATAGCGATCACGTAATTCTGTATGCCCTGAAGCAGATGGAAGGGTTCTACGACACTGACGCTATCCTGCGGTTTTTTGAATGCGAAGGCCGCGAAGGAGATGTCTCGCTTCAACTCCCGCGTTCGGTTCGCGTGCTGGAAACGAATCTACTGGAGGATGTGGTCCTGGGGACAGTCGGAGAGGGCCAGACCATCCACTTCCATATGAAGCCCTGGGAGATTAAAACCTTGCGATTGGTTAGGCGCTAATACGGTCGTAGGGGCGGTTCGCGAACCGCCTAGGCTTGGCGACGCTCGGCCCTCCGGCTGGTGTTGAACCCGCCGCAATGCCCGCAAGTCCTTGATTCTCAGAAGCGCCCACCACTCCCCGACGACCCGGCACGACTTTGCGCCTTTTCACCCCTCCTGCCAGTTTGGCAACAGTCATTTTGCGCACTTCCTAATCTCAGAATCTGCGCCCACTTTTTGCCCTCGTGACGCTCCGTAATTCGCTAAGCTGTTTTGTTCCTTCGGCTTGAATCCATCCTGTTGACGTTTGTTGATCGCCTCGAGTTTGGCATGTAGCGTGCCCTCTCACAAGGTGCGAGGGACTTCGGGTCCTAGGGACCCGTCGTTCGACGGGTTGGGGGTTAGGGATTCCAGAAGTTCGACGAACTGGAGTTCTTAACCCCTATAGAATCTCAAGCTCAAACGCACGCCACGAATAGTTTCCTTCGCGACTCCAGGGCTACCCAACAGAGGAATAGGATAGTGAGTATCGCAAACCTATATCGGCCAATCTGCTCAATGGGGCAACCTGGATGCGGTATTGATTGGAGTTGCAACCCTTTCGAACCTTCCGGCTACTTTGCACACAAGCAGGCATCGTTGCAGCGCACGATGCATTTCGGATGCAACGCATTGGATTTACGCAGGTTCGAGGGAAGCACGCTGGCTTGGAGCACGGCCGAGCGCCGCAATTCCCGAAGGGATGGGCAAATACGTGCTCACGGAAATAGTGGCTGCGTCAAACAGCCGCTACTAAGGAACGGGTCGTGCGATGTGGCTTAACAATCTAGACTACAAACCGCGGCTCGTTTTTTGGGAGGTTACCAAGGGGTGCAATCTACGTTGTATCCATTGTCGCGCCACCGCATCAGAACTCTCATCACCATTAGACCTACCTACAACCAAAGCCCTGAACTTAATAAAGCAAGTCTCTCAGTCATTCCTACCAATCCTAGTTCTGAGCGGTGGCGAACCTCTCTATCGTCACGACATCTTCGAGCTTTCGAGCTACGCCGCGTCCCTGGGGATGCGAGTGGCGCTGGCCACCAATGGAACGCTGGTTGACAAACAGGTGGCGCGCCGGATTCTCGAATCAGGAGTGCGGCGTGTTTCCATCAGTCTGGACGGCGCCGACGCTGCGACCCATGACGCGTTTCGCGGCATTACCGGCGCCTTCGACGCCGCACTGCGCGGCTTCCGGAACCTTCGCGAGCTGGGAATGTCGCTGCAGATCAACATGACGATTGCTCGTCATAATGCGCACCAACTTCCCGCAGTGCTGGAGTTGGCCAAAGAGATCGGGGCGGATGCCCTGCACACGTTCCTTCTGGTTCCGGTGGGTTGCGGCGTGGACATCGCCGCGGAGCAAATGGTGCCCGCCGCAGAATACGAAGCGATCTTGAACTGGTTCTACGATCGTTCGCTGGAAGGCGGGATCGAGCTGAAAGCCACCTGCGCTCCTCATTATTTCCGCGTGATGCGGCAACGCCGCGCCGCCGAGCGCCGGGCGGCCACGAGCGTACACATCGAGACGCGCCCGGTAGAAGCCGGCGGATCGAAAGATGCCATCGGCCCAACTGAAATGACTATGCCCGGGTCGACGGGCATCGCCCTCCATCCACACGCTGCCCCTTCCGGCTCGGCGCATCCCCAGGGCATGAACGCCATGACCAAGGGCTGTCTGGCCGGCACGGGCGTCTGCTTCATTTCACACCGAGGCGAGGTTTATCCCTGCGGATACCTGCCGGTCTTGGCGGGCGACCTAAACAAGCAATCGTTCGGTGAGATTTGGGAGAGCGCCCCGGTTTTTCAGCAACTGCGTAGCACGGATAATCTAAAAGGCAAGTGCGGCTATTGTGAGTTTCGTAATGTTTGTATGGGGTGCCGCGCACGGGCCTACGCGGCCAGCGGCGATTATCTGGACGAAGAGCCATTCTGCGTTTACCAACCCCGGCGGAAGGACTCCGCGGCGGGCATGCGGGAGGAAGTGACCCATGTTTCAGTTTAGCGATCTCGTTCGTGGTGGCGAACTGGTCCGCGACATAAAGCAGAAATTCCCCGAGACCGACGAGGTGTTTCTGAAGTTCGGCCTTCGCCCCTCATGCTATGACTGCTCGATCGAGATGGCTGCGCGCAAAGTCGGCGCCTCACTCGAAGACCTGATGGTGGAAGTAAACAAAGCGATCTACAAGAGCCGTGGCGTTACAGCTTGATTCTTTCTTAGGCGATCCCAGTTCGACGCTCACTCATGATACTCGCCCCTGATCACGCACAACCCAAGAGGACGGAGGGGCATTTTTCATACCCTTAATATACGCTCCCCCGTCCTTCTTGAAGCGCAGCCAAGCGCTCGCCTGAACTTGTCAGCAACAATAGACGGGCAGGGCTGAATCCCCCCTTCCCAGACGCGATCCAAAACTCATCGGCGTGGTGAGAAATCGAGGCTCGGGGACTCGTGTTTGGCAACGCCGTATGATATGCTTGTTTTGATGGTTGCGATTCGTTTCCCCCATCCCGAAGACCGAGCCCAGGGGTTCCTGCTGCTGGCTGCAGTGGGCACAGTTCGAACCCTGCGTGGCGAAGTTTACTTATGCACTGAGAAGGCCCTCGAGGTCCTTGACTCGAATCATATCCCCTACTCCAGAGTCTCCCCTCCAATAAACCAAAATGAAGTGGACTCGGTACGAAATACTCTTACCACTGCGATATAACGACGGCCGGCGAATCGAAGCAACAAAATTCGACCAAACCAATTTGGAACTTCTTGAGAGGTTCTCCGCCACCACAACCGATATGATCACGGCAGTGGGCTCCTGGAAATACCAGGGTACGCTTTATGAGGATCGGCTCCTTCGTCTCATCGTTGATGTCGAAGGATCACGGCCTGCGGACGAGTTCTTCCGTGAGTATAAAGAAGTCTTGAAAGCCGGATTCGAACAAATCGATGTTTGGATCAGTAGCCATGAGGTCGAGATTCTGTAGCCTCGCACACCCACGCCCTCCGGCCTCACCCTTTCCCACACCTTTCAAGCGAACTCCCACCCCCGGCATTTATCGATTTCGCATTGACTTCGGTTGAGGTAATGTCTTAGCTCTTCCAATCCGTATTCTCGAGCCAATTCACGGACACTCACACCCGGCCGCTTGGCTTTCAACACGAACCAACCTTCCGACGACAACCACTTATCTTCCGCTATGTCCTCTCCTCGCTCCTTGAGCAGCCGCCCGATCTTCTCAGGGCGGTTCAAATCCTGATGGAAGATGCAGCGGTCCAAGTCAAGTGTGAGACGAGTGACGTTCTTTCCATTGCCCTGGTTGTTGGTATCGTAGACCAGCTCTTCCCCATCGAGATCGTAAACCCGGCAATCCGGAATCCAGGTGGAACTAACCACGTAATAGTTATAGCTGATCGCCTGCGCCTGGAGCGAGCGGCCGGCCGAGTAGGCGCTCACCCAGATTACCAATTCCGCCCCCTGGTTGGAGAGCTGCTCCCAGAGTGGGGACCAGTTGACGTCGAAGCAGATGGCCAAACCTATTCGCCCGAAATCCGCCTGGTGGACGCACACGACCGACCCGGGTTGCACGGAAAGACCCACGCATTCTTCTCCCCACACAGGGTAGAGTTTGTTGTAGATACAGGCGACCTTTCCCTCGCGGTCAATTAGAACTGCAGAGTTGAAGCCTTGCTTCCCGTCGGTTCGATGGATCGGGCAAACAATGTAGGTTCGATGTTTCCTGGCCAGGCGCGACATCGCAGTGACGGTGGCGCCGTCGAGCGGTTCGGCACTCTCTTTGGTGTTGCCGCGAAACGTCTCGGGAAGCGCGATGATGTCCGCCCCCAAGGCTCCTTCCGCATCCACCTGACTGGCGACCCACTCCAGAGGGTGCTCTCCCGCGTGGAAGCCGAGACTAACTACTCGAACCGGGCGCCCGATCTTTTCCCCTGATGATTCCGGAGCGTAGACTCGCTCTCCTCCTTCCGTAGCGGCTGCCGGCGCCGCGCTGCTTAATCCCGCCGCCAACGCCGACACGCCCATCGCCGACCCCTTTAGGAATTCCCGCCTCTTCATGTCGTTGAACATCGTTCCCCCCTGGTACCGATTATGCCGGCGATTGTAACTCGCCACCGAGGGTGTTGTCGACCAACTTCGCCAGCGTGGCTGTCGGCCTGCCCAGAATCGTCTCAACCCGCCACTTCCCGCCTCGGCTCGGAGTGGTTCAGACACGAGAGTGGTTTTTTGCACTTGACATCGTCGCCCGTGTGACACTACGTTCCTGTTTCCGGGTTCTCGGATAAGGAACGTCGCTGTTACATAGGCTGAGAACCCCACCTGCCGGGCACGCCCCGAGGCCGCCCGAAAGAGAAGGAGAAATGCCATGCAACGTCGCGATTTCTTGTCGGCCGTGGGTCTGGGCGGTTACTCGTTGTTTGCGGGCGCCGGCCCATCGCCCGGCTCGCCACTCCCAGCGGCTGCCCTGTCTGAGAATGGGCCTGGCGGGCGGCGCGCCAAGATCGGCTGCGTCAGTTGGAACTTCCATAGCCTCGGTCCGGGTGCCCACCCCGAAGAGGCCATCGATTTCATTGGCAGCCTCGGCTTCGAAGGAGTGGAACTGATCGCCAACTCGCCCATGGACGTTGACGAATATTGGACTGATGCCACAATCGACCGCATCAAGAAACAACTGGAACGAAATCACCTGGTATTGAACCAGTTTCCTTTTTTTCAACCGGTGGTCGAGGATTTGACCAGCTCCGACCCCGAAAAGCGCAAGGTCAGCTTGGACTACTTTGAGAAGGGCTGCCGCATCGCGCATAAGCTTGGCGCTCCCATGGTGAACATCGTCGCGCCGTGGGCGCGGCAATTGAGCGCCACTGGCACTTCCTACCTGCCCCGCTACTTCCTGAGTGATGTCAAGCCCGGCGAGAAGTTTCACATCAACATCGCTCCGGGCTACAACTTCGATGAACTGTGGCCTCTTTTCATCGAAACGATGAAGAGTTGCCTGGAGCGCGCCCAGGCGCTCGGCATGAAATTCTCCATCGAAAACCACACTTACACCATGCTTCCCGTCTCCGACAGCTTCCTGCGCCTCTGCGACCACATCCCTAGCCCAGCTTTCGGCTGCAACCTCGACTGCGGCTGGGCCATGAACCAGCGGGACTATCCTCCCGTCGCCATTCACAAGCTCAATCGGCGCCTGATGAATCTTCACGTTCGCGATATCGACCTCACCATGCGCGAATACGTTCCCATCGGGCAAGGCGTGATGGATATCAAAGCCATTGCGGACGCGGTGAAAGCCATCGGCTTCACCGGCTTCCTCTCCCTTGAGCAGGACGGCTCGAGCGAAGATATGAAAGTGACCTGTCAGCGCTATATCAGCATGATGAAGGAGTACCTCGCGTAAAGGGAGAAGGCAGTCGGCAGTCGGCAGTGGGCAGTCGGCAGTAGGCGGAAGGCAGCCGACGGCCACCGGCGTTGCGTGATTTGTGGGGCTGATGATTCCCCTCCCTGTTAAGGAGGGGGTAGGGGTGGTTGACTTTTTGTCCCGGGGATCAACCCGCGCATTTTGCGCTCAAATAGGCTTCGTATTGAGTTCGTTTTAGGTTCGTTTTTCAATGCGCTTCCTGTTTTTTCAATAACATACTGGCTTCGATCGTATATTTCTTGTATTTTTCTCGGGTTGCTCCAGGCTTCCAGCCGCGGACCCTTTCCGTGCCCTTCCGCATTTCGGGGCGCAATTCCCCCGCCTGGACGCATGCTGCACGGAAAAGCTCACTATTTGAATTTAATTCGCGCATTTGGCACTGAAATCCGGGTTCGTTTCGAGTTCGTTTTGAGTTCGTTTCCAAATCCCATCCTGTGTTTTCAACAACATACTGGCTTCGTTCGTACTATTTTTATGCTTTCTCGCGCTGTACTGCCTTCCCGAACGTGAACCGCTTCCGACTCCTTCCACTTTTGGCCGGGCACCCTCCCGGCAGGACAGATGCTTCACCCGAGAACTCACTCTTTCGGCTTAGTACGCACATTTGTCACTCCGGGAGGCAACGATGGGAACCGCAGGCAGGGACTCAGGCATAGCAAGCACGAAACGGAGACGGATCAGACCTTTCGGGCCGAATGCTTCCGGCCTGGCCAGATCTCCAGCGCAACCCCACAACACAACTATAGCCCAAGTTATTAGTTTTGTGAAGTACCCAGAAAGTTAACACTCCCCACGGTACGCAGAACACGCGGATGGCGCATACATGAAGAACCATGCAAACGCCACCCACAAGGGTTCGTGAACAGCATCGCCATGGCTCCCCGGTTCTGATCATCCGGGCCTTCCATGGACAAACCAGCGATGGAGGAGCTCGATGACTTGTTCACGCAGTCTCTCGCTTCCGGCGCGCTCCTCTGCCAACGTTTCGAACTCTGCCTTGGCTGTGGTGATACGCGCGCCAAGCTTCACCAAAAGCGCGCGGCACTCCTTTTCGGTCTCTGGAAATGATACTGGGCCGCGCAACCCTTCGCGAGCGATCGTCGCGAGGAGTTCTGCTTCCGGTCGGCTGGCACACACGTGGCTCGCCGCCGGGTTCTTTCCGAAATAAACGGTTGTCGCCTCAAACCAATTCTCCGCCGCGGGAAGGCGAACCTCCCCTTCCGGGATGTTGACGGTTTTTGCACCGCCCGTCTCGTCCTCGAGCCACTCGCCAAGCGGTTTTCGTACCTCCGGCTCCAGACGGTTCCAGGCGTCAAGGGCAAGCTGCATTTGGGAGACGTTGTTCCTCCCATTTCCAATCCTACGTTGTTCCATCTTTTGCACTTCGACAATGCGAATAGCCCGAAAATGAAGGGCTACCTCGCGATATAACCGGTCGGTCAGGTCTGTTCGCCTGTTCGGTTGCCGTACGCCCAGAAGTTCGAGGACCGCGTCATCCAGCTCCCTGCGGTCCTTCTGTTGTAGCTCCGCCGGCAGCCCCAAGGGCAGTCTCTCAGCTTCTCGTACCTCCTCGGCGGTGTGACAATCCATGAAGGGTTCCTCGACCAGATGGGAGATTCTGCGCCCTTGCATCGATGCCAACGCACGCTCCATTCTGTCTGCCAGTTCTCTCGTGCAGCCGCGCGGATCGGGAATCTCCATCATCATGACGTCGACCACTTCCGTCTTCAGATTTCCCTCCGTACCTGCGTATCGGCCATAGAAGGTTTTGAACAGGGCGACAAGGGTGGAATTGAGAATGGACATTAGCACGCCGGAACTGCTGGCGCTCCCGTTGATCGGGTGAATATCAAATAGGTTATGGTTGCACGCCAGTCGCTCCGGATTTGAGGGAATGATGTGACGATACTGTTGGGCCATCGGCCAGAAGCCAATCCCAGGCTCCAGGCCTGTGAGGTCGTACCATCTCTCTCTCCCGAGGCAGGTAGAGCGCTGGGGGACCGCAACCGCTTTCGACTTCTCCGATGCAAAGGTCTGTTTGCTTCCCCAGGCTACGTAGTGGCGAGCGTAGGTGCCTTTGAGGTCGCGCAAGTCCTGATTAACCCACAAGACCACCCGGTCAAGTTGCTCGCGAGTCACAACCGGCCGGTCAACTTCCATTAAGCTGTGAACTTCCGGTCTCACGTATTTGGCCTCGATGGGGTGCAATGTCTTGTCGCCGCACTGGACTATCAGCAAATCCCCTCTTTCTACCTCCTCGCGGCCACACCGCCGCATCAGGGGCAGAAGCCGCCACTCCATTTCACTCGGGTTCTGACTCAGTAGCTTCGCAGAGACGTTACGCGGCATGAAAAAGGCGTCACATCCGCTCTTTATTCCAAATTTAATGGTCGCTACCTCACCCAGGCGGACGAATCGGCTCCCAAACTCGCGCATAATTTCAAAATAGAAGTCCGGCGCCCGCAGGTAACGGCCCCACTTACCGCCCCCATAGTCGCTGTACCGCGCGCCGAGGCTTAACTCCCCATTGGAATCGTTCTCTCCCCCTGTTTCCCCATCCTCCTCGTCCGATTCGCCATTGGTCTCTGCCGCTCCAAGACTCTTCTGTTTGCCCAACATCTCGCCGACGGACAACCCTTCCTGCCACAGGTCACCTTGCCGCTTCACCATGATGCGATACTGGGCACTCGACCGGTGTGACTTCGTTTTCAGGATCAGGTCGCGCAACTCTTCGGCAGCTTCCTGCCGCTGTCTCTCGTCCACGCGCTCCCCTAATATCTCAGCCAGCGGTCGATTGAGTCGCACGAACTTGACCAGGTTCTCGTTCCGTTTTTCTTCCTCCGTGCAACGCTGGAGAATTGTCACCGCCGTTTTCACACGAGCATCTTCAAACCACGGCTCGTCCACGCTCTCAATGATGGCAACGATCCGGAAATTGAGGAGCTCCCAGCGTTGGAGGGGAAATCCGTAGCGGACGTCCAGCCAGCTCGATGAAGTGAGGAAGCCGAACCAGCCGTCCTCCGCCAGGAAGCGGCAGGCGTGCGGCCAGAAGTAAACGTGCATGTCGCTTTGCTTAGAAAGCTGGAGCCCTGGCCACGCCTCTTCAGCCTTCTCGTACATGTATTCCTTCGTCTGATCGCGGATCGCGCCGCGGTCTCTCTCCTTGGGGATATCCTCCTGACGGACGTATGGTGGATTCCCTACGATAGCGTCAAGAGGGGGAAGGGATACTCTCTCGACCTCTCGTTTTCCGCGACTGTCCCGGAAAACGCTGGGGATTTCGCAAAATGGCTTGTCCGAGGCGACCAGAAAGAAGTTCCTCCGCGCGACACGCGGGTAGTTCTCTTCGATGGTTATATTTCTGGCGGCAAGGTTCAAGGTGGCGAGGTGGGCTGGGAAGGGGTTGATGTCGCAACCAAAGAGACCTGCAAGCAACTCCTGGTTCGTCATTCGCTTGTCGAGGTGAAGTTTGCGATAGTAAGCGCGGACAAGGAATGTCCCACTGCCACAGGCGGGGTCAAGCGTGACGGCGCCCGCCTTCCGGATGCAGAAGGCATTGACGACGTCCACAATGTTCTCGTCGGTGTAGAACTGTCCGAACTTGTGTCTCTCTTCCTTACTGATCAACCTCTGGAAAAAGTGCCCCAGGATGTCGGTGGGAATTTCTTTGAAGTTAAACCCGTCGACCGCATGGATGAACCTGTCCCAGGCTTCGATAGAATTCGCGCCTGACAGCGCTAATGTAGCCGCCCACTCCTTGGCGTGTGGAAAGAAGACGGGTTCATAATCGCCCGTGACATGCACCGCCTCATCGAATCTGCCGCGTAAATAGGCGAAGGCCCTTTCCGGTGTTTTTGCGGCGCGCGGGAATTTGAGTTCAGGAAGTTCGCAACCGGGACGCGAACGAACCGCCTGGTAGAAAAGAATGCGGTTGCTGAGCACATAGGCCATGCTGCGCGCCGCCCGGTCAATCGCCTCCCGCCAGGATCTGGGGTTGGTAGAGTCAACATTCCATTGCTGTTCTTGGGCCATCCAAGCCCAAAGATGTGCCCTGAAGCCGGGCTTCCGGGCCGACTCGGAATCGAGGTAGTCCCGGAGCTCGCGGACTGGGCCGCGCGGCCCTGTCAGATGGCTCTCCAGAACGATAACGTAGAAATCTGAAGGCGGGAGGCCAAAGTCTTTTCTGCGGCCAAACCAGAGGTCCGCGAAACTCGCGAAGAACCGGGGCAGGAACTCCTCTTCGAGTTTTACCCTCACGGCCGGAAGCGTGACATCTTCGGGCTTGTTGAGCTCCATCCCCAGCTTACCTTCCCACACGCACCGCTCGTGCATCGAAGGGGCATCCCATTTGGAGCGGTCGAACAACGCCAGGTGCTCGACATTCCAGGTGAAGAAGTATTGGCAGTTCTCGCGGGTGGCCTTGTTGTAGGCATCCTCCATCAACCGCGCATCGAAAGGCGAGCGCCCTTGGGGGCTGCCGGGTAGCTTCACCTCACCACAGAGCGCCAGCTTGCCTCTGCCACTCTCCTTCCGCTCGTAAACGCGGAAGTCCTGCCGCTTAAGGCTACCCCTTCCGTAGGCTTCGATTTCGGATGAGCCGAACGGGAGTTCGGGGTGCGTTGCGAAGATTTTGTCGGACCACTTTGACACATCGGAGCAAAAGCCGGTTTCGTGTTGGCGGTAGCTTAGGGGTGGCATTGTCTTCTCAGGCGAGGCCCAACCTCCTCCGTTCCTGATTATTATCACAACAGGGGGAATTGCAAGAGCGATTTCAAGGCCGCCGGCGCAGCGGACCTTCATGTTTAGGTTTTCCTGCGAGCATGAGGTCCGCGCGTTGGACGTGCAGTGGCCTTGAGGGCAGGTGCCAGGTAGCGGGCATGAGGTGTTAGGGGATGACCACCGCGCGGCGTGTCGGCCGGATCGAAGATTCCAGATTTGAGATTCCAGACCAATAAACGAATTCCCGATTTGAGATTCCAGACCAAAAACCTTGCACGCGGTCAAAAACCTTTGGGAACAGCAGTTGAGAGGCGACCTTCGTCTCTATGGGTAGACCACAGGCCGTTATTCATTCAGGCTTTGGCTCTCTCCTCCAAGACGCGGCGCAGAAGGGGCAGGGCGGCTCGATCCTTTTCCTGGCCGGTTTCTTCTTTCGTCTTAATCAAGCTTTCCAGTGTCGAAACGCGAACTTTGAGTGCCGGACCAACCTGCATTTCCACGGTTTCTTGGAGAAGCTGGTTGTAATCGCGGCCCTTTCCGATCGTTCCAAGAAGGTCGAGAGGCCCGAAGCGGGTCATCAATAGCTGATGTCCTTCAGAGGCAAGATGGGAAGGGCCGGGTTTCAATTCATGGCGGCCGGGAACGCGATAAAGGGCGCCCAACTCTTCCAAGGCTGCCGAGAGGCGGGTGAGGTTGTCCGGCTCGCGAGAATGGACGATGTCGAGATCAAAGGTCGCCAGCGGAGCACCATGCAAGACTGCGCAAACTCCGCCCACAATGATGAAATCGACCCCGTGACGGATGAGCGTTTCGAGGATCGCCACGTAATCAACTCTTGGCGTCTCCATCTCGGAGCCTCAGGAGAGATTTCACCGATTGCTGAAGGACTTGCAGGCGCTCTGCAGGTGTGAGCGACAGCATCCAGCGAATCAGGGTCAGGTCTACACCATCGTCACTGTGGGTCCCCTCGCTCCCGGGCAAACGCGGGGAAGCCTCCGTGGTGCGCGAGGAGTCGCGTTGTGCCATGTCACTCCCTCAAAGGGACTCGATGATTTCCTGCCGACCCACTCCCTTGTGTTTCGATACGGCGCGTAAAATGGCACTCAGAGTCCCCACGCGAAGGTTGCTGTGCGCGGGAACGGCAAGGCGCTGGTGAGTAGGTTCGGTGGTCTCCAACACGATGTGGCTGCCTTCCTGGTGCACGATACGATAGTCCCAACGGCGGCAGAGAGCTTTAACGAGGTCGTGGCCGCTCAGGTCGCGTGGAATCTTCATGAATTGGCGAGAACTTCGTCACGGACCAGATGGAGACGGATCGCGGCGGGCGGGTGAGGATGGTCAAAGTAAAAGGCAGACACGGCTTCTCTCACATTCCGGCGTAGCTCCTCCCAATTGTCAGCCTGACTGACTATGCTCTCCGTCAGGCACTCTGCGACGAACCCACCATCAGGTTCCTGGCTCACCTCGAAAACGATATCGTTCATAGGTGCAGCTTATTCCATTCTCGCCAGAGATACAAGGCCACTGCCTTTCTCACGCCCAGTAGTTGCGGTCGAGCGAGCGGTACTGAATGGCTTCCGAGATATGGTCAGTGCCGATCGAGTCCGCGGCGGCGAGGTCGGAGATGGTGAGCGCCACTTTGAGGATTCGATCGTGGGCGCGGGCGCTCAAGCCCAAGCGCGTCATGGCGCTCTCCAGCAAGCGTTCGCAGTCAGCGGAGATGTTGCAATACTTGCGAATCTGGCGCGAGCTCATTTGCGCGTTGCAGTAGATTTTCTCGCCGGCGAAGCGGCGCAACTGCCGCTGGCGTGCTTTGATGACGCGCTCACGGATCTCCTGTGAGGTTTCGCCGCCCGAGTCCTGCCTCAGCTCCTGATAGCGGACGGCCGGCATATCGATGTGGATATCAATGCGGTCGAGCAGCGGGCCGGAGATTTTCGAGACGTAACGCTGAATGAGGGGTGGGGTGCAGGTGCACTCGCGCGTAGGATCGTTGAAGAAACCGCACGGGCAGGGATTCATCGCGGCGGCCAGCATGAAGCGTGACGGGAAAGTCAGGGACATGGAGGCGCGCGAGATCGTAACCGTGCCATCCTCAACGGGCTGGCGCAATACCTCCAGCACGTTGCGTTGGAATTCCGGCAACTCGTCGAGGAAGAGCACGCCGTTGTGCGCCAAGCTCACTTCCCCGGGGCGAGGCACGGTGCCTCCGCCGATCAATCCGGCGTCCGAAATCGTGTGGTGGGGGGAGCGAAAGGGGCGAGTGCCGACCAACCCTCCACCGGGCTCGAGCAGCCCGGCCACGCTGTGGATCTTGGTGGTCTGAATCGCTTCATTAAAGGTCAGGGGCGGCAGAATGGTGGGGATGCGTTTCGCCAGCATGGTCTTGCCCGCGCCGGGCGGGCCGATCATCAGGATGTTGTGGCCCCCCGCCGTCGCCACTTCAATGGCGCGCTTGGCGTGAAGCTGCCCTTTGACGTCGCGGAAATCCACGCTGTACTGGCTGGCTTGAGCCAGCAGGGCGGCGCTGTCCACCCTGGCCGGGACGAACTCGCGCGTCTCGTTGATGAAGTCCAGGGCCTCCGGCAAAGAACGCAGGCCGTAAATCTTCAACTCTTCCACCACCGCCGCCTCGCTGGCGTTTTCCAGCGGCAGCACCATCCGCTGGATGCCCTTCTGCCGCGCCATGGCGGCAATCGAAAGAGCGCCCTTCACGGGGCGCAGGCTGCCATCCAGCGAAAGCTCGCCCAAGAACAATGTGTTCTTGAGGTCCGCTTTCAAGAGAACGCCTGTGGTGCCCAGAATTCCCAGGGCGATCGCGAGGTCAAATCCGGAGCCTTCCTTCTTCACGTCCGCGGGAGCAAGATTTACGGTGATCTTTTGGAAGGGAAATTCCAGCCCGCAATTCCTGATGGCGGACTGTATGCGTTCGCGGCTCTCGCGCACCGCGGCGTCGGGCAAACCCACCGTGGTGAAATTGGGCAAGCCGGCAGAAATATCGACCTCGACCTCAACCGGGTAGGCGTCGATGCCGAAGACGGCGGCGCTGAAAGCTTTGAAAAGCATGGGAATGCATTCCGGCAGCAAGGTACATGCAGGGAATGGCAAGCCGTGGGCTGCACTCGCAACGAGTGGAGAAATGGCCTGCCCTACCCTTGCCGGTGATCGGCCGAGCATGCCCCTCGAAGCTCAGGCCAGATAACTCTTTCGTGCCGGGCGCTGAGCCCTCAAGAGGGGTGGGAGTATACCAGAACAAACAACTTGACGTCCCGGAAATCGCGACCCGTGTCTCCCCTGGCCCGAGAACATCGAAAACAGGGTGTTGACATTCTACATCCTTGGGTGTAGAGTGCCTACATGGTAAAAGCCAAGAAAGAACTCTATCAAAATCGCATCGAGTTGTTGCAAGGCACGCTCGACATGCTCATCCTCCAGACCTTGCAGTGGGGGCCGCAGCACGGCTACGCGATCAGCCAGTCGATTCGCGGCCGCTCGGGCGAAGTCTTGCAGGTTGAAACCGGGTCGCTCTACCCGGCGCTGCACCGGCTGGAAAAACAGGGCTGGGTGACCTCGCAATGGAAACAAACGGAGAGCAACCAGCGCGCCAAGTTTTATCGCCTGACTTCCGCCGGCAAGAGGCAGTTGCTCTCGGAACAGGCCCGCTGGAGCCAGATCGTCAGCGCCATCGCCGGGATCATGAACCCTGCGGCGAGCGGGAGCAGCTAGTGGTTCGGCCTGAGAAGGAACGGATGTCATTCTGAGCTGCGCCTTGTGGTGGATCGCAGGAAATGCTGAGGGCAAGCTTCCTCGCGGAGTTTACCCTGAGCACCCAGAGCGAGATTCCTTCACTTCGTTCAGGACAGGCTCTTCGCTTCGCTCAGGATGACAGCGAAGGGCTCGGAATGACACCGCTGACTAAAGGCTGAGAGCCAAGTGGAGATGCTGGTGAATAGCGATCTCTGGTTTCGCCTTCGAGCGTTGTTTCGGCGCAAGTCCAGGGAAGAGGACCTGGAAGAGGAGGTCCAATCTCATTTGCGTATGGACGAGAGGGAACGTGTGGCGCAGGGTGAATCTGCCGGCCAAGCTCGAACCGCCGCGCTCCGCGAATTCGGCAACGTCGGGCTTGTGAAGGAAGTTACGCGGGATATGTGGGGCTGGCGCTGGCTTGAAACTTTGCGGCAGGACGTTCGCTTCGCCCTGCGCCTGTTACGCCGCAGCCCCGGTTTTACCGCCGTCGCCGTGCTTTCGTTAGCGCTGGGAATCGGCGCCAATACAGGCGTCTTCAGCCTGATCAACACCCTCATGCTTCGCCTTCTTCCCGTCCGAGATCCCGAGGGCCTCGTAGAGTTGCTGCACCAATATCCTGGGGAACCTCGGATGAACGGATACTCCTGGCAGAGCTACGAGCATTTTCGTGATCACAATCACGCCTTCTCCGGCCTTATTGGCTTCAGTCCCTCCCGGTTCGATTTGCGGGGCGAAGGCCTGGGTGGCCAGACAGTGGATGGCGAATACGTAGTTGGAGACTTCTTTCGTGTGCTGGGGGTGAAGCCCGCCGTCGGCCGCCTCATTGGACCCGAGGACGACCGGCTGGGCGGTGCGCACTCGGCAGTGGCCGTGGTGAGTTGGTCCTTCTGGAAGAGCCGCTTTAATCTGGATCCGCGAATTCTGGGCAAGCGAATCATTTTGCAGAATGTGCCGGTCGCGGTCATTGGAGTGGCGCCGCGTGAATTCTTCGGGCTGGAGATCTGGTCGCGGCCCGACGTTTGGGTGCCCACCGGCCTGGAACCCCTCATCGACGCCCCCGGCCGGACGTATTTTGGAGCGCCGCTCGCCTTGATCGGGCGCTTGAAGCCCGGCGTTTCCGTCGATCAAGCGCGAGCGGAAATGAGCGTGTTGTTCCAGTTCACTCTCGATGAAATGAGCAAAGGGAGCAAAAACCCCCTCATTCGCAAAATCAAATTGGAAATCGTGCCAGCGGGGGCCGGGCTGGCGTTCCTGCGTGACCAGTTCGAGCAGCCGCTGCTGGTCCTGATGGTGCTTGTCGGTCTGCTCCTTCTGATTGCCTGCACCAGCATCGCTACTCTGCTGCTGGCACGCGGGGCGGCACGCGAGCATGAAATGGCGCTGCGGGTTTCCCTCGGCGCCGGCAGGATGCGCCTTCTAAGGCAGGTGATGACCGAATCGCTGTTGCTTTCCGGCGTGGGCAGCCTACTGGGAATCCTGGTGGCCTATGTCGGCGCCCGCGCGCTGGTTCGGATTCTCCTTTCCGGGCGGCCGATTGTGGGGTTGCCGCCTCATTTCACGTTCGAAGTTCGGCCGGATGCCCACGTGCTGCTCTTCACCCTCGGAGCGGCATTACTGACGGGCGTGCTATTCGGGCTGGTTCCCGCTCTGCGGGCTGTGATATCGGCGCCGGCGTCCATGTTGCTGGGCGCCACCCGGCCCTCGCAGGCTCGAGCTGCGCGCTTGTTCGGGAAGAGCCTTGTCGCGGCCCAGGTGGCATTGTCCGTGGGAGTGTTGAGCCTCGCCGGCGTATTCACCCGCCACTTGTCCGACCTGCGGAATCAGCTCGGCTTTGAGCGCGACCACCTTCTGCTCGTGAGCCTCGATACGGCCCACACCGGGTATTCCGCGGAACAACTATCTCTCTTATATCAGGAGTTGCTGGGGCGCCTGGATGCTCTTCCCGGCGTGCGCTCGGCAACGATTGGTTCCCCCACTCCGATCTCAGGCGCTGGAGCGGCGAGCTTTGTAGACGTGGAAGGCCTCCAGCAGAAGCCCGAGGACCGCCGCTACGTGGCGATATCATGGATCGCGCCCAAGTATTTCCAGACGCTCGGCACGCCTTTGCTGGCAGGCCGTGATTTTACCTTCCAGGATGAAGGCGGCCCGCGCGTCGCGATCATCAACGAGGCCATGGCGCGATATTACTTCGCCGACGCTAACCCTATTGGAAAGCATCTCAGTATCGAGAAGGATTGGAAAAACATCGGCGGCCCGGACAAGCCGTATGAAATCGTCGGCGTCGTGGGCGATGCAAAATACGATGACGCGCACGGGGCGCCGCCACGCACCCTCTACCTGACCGCTTTCGGCGACGGCAGAATGTACGCAAGTGATTTCATCCTCCGCACCAGCATGCCCCCTGATGCAGTGACTGGTGAGGTACGGCGCAGCGTTGCCGAGATATTAAAGGGCGTTGCGGTGCGCCACGCCACAACCATGTCCGAGCAGGTCGATGCTGCCCTCGTTCCGGAGCGGCTCATCGCCATGCTCTCCGGCTCATTCGGCACGCTGGGGTTAATCCTCGCCGCGATCGGCCTCTATGGACTGCTGGCGTACGCAGCGGCGCGGCGCACGAAAGAGATTGGCGTCCGCATGGCGCTCGGCGCGACGCGCGGCACGGTGACTTGGATGGTGCTGCGAGACGCGCTGGGGATGGTCTCAGCCGGGCTGCTCGTAGGAATCCCGGTGGCGCTTTGGTCCAGGAAATTCGCCGGTAGTCTGATTGAGGGACTCCCTCCATCCAGCGTCTTGCCCATTTCAATGGCCGCGCTGGGGGTAATCGCCGTGGCATTTATGGCCAGCTACATTCCCGCGCGCCGGGCGACGAAAGTGGATCCCATGGAGGCGCTGCGGTATGAGTAAAGCAGTGGCTAGTGGCTAGTGGCTGGTGGCTGGTGGCTAGTGATTACTGGTTGGCCAGGGGAGATCCTCGGCTTGTGGCGCCGCCAAGCTTCTTAACGAACGTTTGCCCGCAGATACAAGCCACTGACCACTAGCCACTAACCACTGAAGTGGAGGTCCCGATGTTAAGCAAGATTCTGTTTCGCCTGCGAGCACTCTTCCGGCGCAAGTCGATGGAGACGTCGCTCGACGAGGAAGTCCAGGGCCATTTGCGGATGGCCGCCCAGGAGCGCATGGATCAGGGTGAATCCGCCGAGCGGGCGCGAGCCGCCGCCCTACGCGAATTCGGCAACGTCGGACTCGTGGAAGAAGTCACTCGCGGAATGTGGGGTTGGGGCTGGCTTGAAAGCTTGCTGCAAGACTTGCGCTATGGACTCCGCATGCTGGGGAAGAATCCCGGCTTCACTGCTGTCGCCGTACTCACTCTTGCCCTCGGCATCGGCGCCAACACTGCCGTGTTCAGCCTGATCAACACTATTCTTCTGCGACCGCTGCCGTACCGCACTCCCTCGGAGCTGGCAGTGGTGTCAGAGACCGTGCCGCAGATGGGCGGCGACCTCGAGGTCGGAATGGCAGCCGGGGAATATCTGGACTATCGCGACCGGAACCGTTCCTTCGTGCAGACCGGAGCCTATGAAGACGCGGGATTCAATCTTACAGGAGAAGGAAATCCGTTGCGCATTCATGCCGCTGCGGTTACTGCTTCGGCATTTCAGCTCCTCGGGGTCTCGCCCGGGCTGGGACGTGTCTTCACAGCCGAGGAGGAGCAAAACGGAGGCGCAGCAGTGGCCGTGCTCTCCTATTCGCTATGGCAGCGCCACTACGGCGGCGATGCTGGAATTCTGGGCAAAACTATCAAGCTGGATGAAAAACCTTATCTGGTGCTGGGGGTCATGCCGCCGTCATTTCACTTTCCCTCTGACGGAGCTCCGCTCTCCGAGCGGCCCGACCTGTGGGTTCCGGAAGTGTTCGCTCCAGACCGCTTGAAGGATCGCTTAATGGAATTTGGCGTCAATTTCATCGGACGGCTGAAGCCGGGTGTGAGCGATCAGCAGGCCCTTGCAGATGTCAACTCCGTGGCTGCCGGGTTTATGCGGCAGCTTCCGGAATTCTACTCCGGCAACATCCGTGTGGTTCCTCGTGTGCACAAGTTCTCCGCCTATGCAGTGCAAAAGGCTCGGCCGTTGATGATTCTTCTTATGGCCGCTGTCGCCAGCGTTCTATTGATCGCCTGCGCCAACGTCGCGAACCTGCTTCTCGCTCGCGGCAGTTATCGTACTCACGAAATGGCAGTGCGGAGCGCGATTGGTGCAGTGCGATCTCGTTTGGTGCGGCAGTGTCTGGTGGAGAGCCTTCTGCTCTCGCTTCTGGGAGCCGGCGGCGGGTTTGCTCTGGCTTTCGTGCTGGTGAGGGGAGTGCGGGTCTTCGGCCCGGCAGACGTGCCGCGCCTCGAGGAAGTTGCGATCGAGCCCATGGCTTTGGCGTTTACGGTTGTGCTCTTGTTGCTGACTACGGTGCTGTTCGGATTTGTTCCGGCGTGGCGGCTCTCGCACGTCGCGCCGCAGGACTGCCTGAAGGAATCCTCGCAAAACCGTGGGGCGCGTGGAACGGATCGGTTGCAGAATTTCATCGTGGTGGGTGAAATCGCCGCTACGCTTCTTCTGTTAGTCGGGGGCGGCCTGCTGCTCAGGAGTTTCGTGCGAGTCTTGAATGTTCCTCTTGGGTTTAGTCCTCAGGGCGTTTACATCGTGCGCACCCTGTTTGACGAGGCTCGCTACCCCAATGCCGCGAAGCGAGAGGTTGTACAGAAGGAACTGATCGACCGCTTCGCGCATCTCCCGGGGGTACAGGTCGTGGCGGCCGCGAGCCACTTGCCGCTAAGCGACAGCCGCCAGATTGGGTTCCGCCTCGAACATGCCGCGCCCGATGATTTTCACTGGGCGGAAAACTCACTGGTGACGCCGGGATATTTCCATGCCATGGGGATTTCGATGCTGCGCGGCAGGAACTTCACGGACCAGGATCGCTCCAACACGTCTTTGGTCGTCATCATCAACGAAACGATGGCGCGCCAGTATTTTCCCGGGCAGGATCCCATCGGCCAACGGTTCCACTGGGGCGGGCGCGAGTTGTTCACGATTATCGGTATCGCGCGCGACGTACACATTTCGGCCCTCGACGCCGACCCGCCGCCCATGATCTACCACTCGATGTTCCAACTTCAGACCCATACCAGCGACCGAACTGCCTTAATCCTCCGAACCGACCGCGGCGCACAGGACAAGGACCTATACGCCCGCATCCAGCAGCAGATCTGGTCGCTCGACCGGGACCTCCCCATTTACAGCTTTGCGGCCCTTGACACACTAATATCCGAATCGCTGGCTCAGCGTCGCTTCACTACTCTCCTGACGTTGTCCTTCGGATTGATCGCCTTGGCCCTGGCGCTCATCGGGCTGTTCGGTGTGATGTCTTACCTGGTGGCGCAACAGCAGCGGGAATTGGCCATACGCATGGCGCTGGGCGCCAACCAGGCGGGACTCTGGTGGATGGTCATGAAACGCGGCGCCGCGCTCGCTACGTCAGGCTGCGGGATCGGATTGGCCTTGTTTCCCCTTGCCGAACGCCTGATTCGGGCCACCCTTTACCAGACCAGCGCGTACGATCCACTGACGCTGTTCCTGGTTCCTCTCCTCCTGTTTTCCGTCGCCCTTCTTGCGAGTTACCTGCCCGCACGCCACGCCACGAAAGTCGATCCCATGGCGGCGCTAAGGTACGAATAAAGCGGCGGCTAATCATTGGCAATTTGTGATTTGCGATTTGTGATTTGTGATTGCTCCGAAAGCTGTTCCCTGAGAGTCATCTTCCGCTCCACCTCAACCGACAATCACAAATCGCAAATCACAAATGACATGTTGTCCTCTTGACAGTCTAGGGGAAAGGTGTATTCTCATCTCGACCGTCGAGAGGAGGGACCATGAAATCCAGCGAGCTCGTCCAGGGAACTCTGGACATGCTCATCTTGAAAACCCTGGCGCTTGAACCCCTGCATGGCTATGGCATCGCCTTGCGGATCGAGCAGATCAGCAAGGGAGTATTTCGCGTCAACCCAGGCTCGTTGTTTCCCGCCTTCCGCCGCCTGGAGCGGGCGGGATGGATCAAGCCGGAGTGGCGGCCTACGGGGAACAATCGGCGCGCGAAATTCTACCAACTCACTACTCTTGGGCGGAAGCAACTGAAAGCCGAGACCGAGGAGTGGGCGCGACAGCTCGCGGCAATCACGCGAATCATGAGGGCGCCGGCCATTGGTAATTTGTAATCGAAGTTGAATGGCATTTCTTCGTGCCTTGGTGGTGAGGGAGGTCGCGATGTTCGATCTACGAAGCATCATTGCAGGTGTCCGCGCACTGTTCCGAAAGAAGCAAATGGAACGGGAAATGGATGAGGAGCTTCGCGGCTATCTCGACGCTGCGGTGAAAGAAAAGGTGCGCTCGGGAATGAATCAAGAGGAAGCGCTGCGTGCGGCGAGAATTGAAATGGGCAGCATGGATGCAGTGAAAGAAGAAATCCGCAGCGCCGGCTGGGAATCGACTCTCGAGACGATCTGGCAAGATTTGCGCTTCGGTTTGCGTGTGCTGCGCAGGAATCCCGGTTTTACGGCCGTGGCGGCGCTGACGTTGGCCCTCGGCATCGGTGGGACCGCGGTCGTCTTCAGCCTGCTCGATGCGGTCTTGCTGCGGCCCCTGCCCTACCCCTATTCGGAGCGGCTATTCAGACTCTTTCCCCTCGAGGGCAAGAGAAAACGCGGTGTCGAGCAGGCGTCATACGCGGACTTCCGCGATTGGCAGCGTCAAACCCGCACGTTCGAATCCCTGGCCGCCTATGGAGGTGACTCTCTGAATCTGACAGGCACGGCGGAACCCGAGCGCGTTCAGGCTTCGACCGTCACGCCCGGCTTCTTCGCGACCTTGGGAGTTAGCCCTGTGCTTGGGCGCGAATTCAGGAGCGATGACGCCGAAAGCGTGGCCATCTTGAGTTACGCGCTCTGGCAGAGGCGATTCGGCGGCGATGCAGGAATCGTCGGCAAACCGATCCACGTCGAGGGGCGTGCCTACACGGTCGTCGGCGTGTTGCCGCCCGAGGTTCGCTTTCGATCACACCCCTGGGCGACCCCGGCGTCCGACATCTTCGTACCTGTCGTTCCAACCCCGGCCCGTAATTGGCATAGCGTGCGGGTGTTGGGACGCCTTGCCCCGGGTGTAAGCAAAGAGCAGGCGCTGGCGGAGATTAACGGCATCGCCGCCCGTCTCAAGCAAGCCTATCCCGAGTCGGAAGCGCTTGGAATCGCTTTCGAACCGCTCGCGCAATACGTCGTTTCGGGCGCCGACCAGACTGTGTGGCTTCTGTTGGGCGCAGTCGCCTTCGTGCTTCTCATTGCGTGCGCCAACGTCGCGAACCTGCTCTTATCCCAGGGTGCCGCGCGCGAGCGCGAGATGGCCATCCGCACGGCGGTGGGGGCCAGCCGCGGTCGCATCTTGCGCCAACTGTTAACCGAAAGCCTGCTCCTGGCAAGTTCCGGCGGCGCGATTGGCATCGCGCTGGCTTATTGGGCAATACCACTGGTGGTGCGCAT
This sequence comes from Terriglobia bacterium, assembly GCA_050008495.1. Classification (GTDB taxonomy): domain Bacteria; phylum Acidobacteriota; class Terriglobia; order UBA7540; family UBA7540; genus CAVROP01. The sequence goes on from JBEKMN010000068.1 coordinate 49,327, forward strand.
TGCGCCGCCGTTCAGTTCCCTGTTCTCGCGGCTCGAAGATGCCCATCTCCACCTTAATTGGACGGTGCTGGGCTTCAGCGCGCTCTTGTCGGCGCTCTCGAGCGTTCTGTTCGGCGTTTTGCCTGCTTGGAAAGCTACCCGACCTGCGCAAAGCTCCTTCGCCGCCAGTCGCGCGGGCGGGATGCGCGGAGGACTGATGGCGCTCGAAGTTGCCTTGTCCCTAGTTTTGCTGGTCGGCGCAGGCCTGATGATGAAGAGCCTCATTCGTCTGCTGGAAGTTGACGTGGGTTTCCGCACCGAACATCTGCTGACCATGCAGGTGAGTCTTTCTGAGGCGAAGTACTCCACACCTGAAAAGCAGGCTGCGTACTTCGACCAAGTCCTGCAGCGCCTCGCGGCAATGCCTGCGGTCCTCTCGGCCGGCACCGTCACGGACCTCCCGTTAACGCGCAACGAGACATCGAACGGGTTCGAGATTCCGGGACCACATCCCGGGCAGGGCACAGCGGGCTACCATGCCCTCAGCGCGGGTTATTTTCGCACCATGGGAATACCGTTGTTGAATGGCAGAGAGCTGGAGATGGGTGACTCTGCAAACTCACCCTTGGTCGGCGTGATCAACCGCAGCATGGCCGGCAAATACTGGCCGAACGAGAATCCCGTGGGCAAGACAATCGTAGTTTACCGCTTCGTGGCCGAGCGAACCTCCGCAGGCACGCACGTCCAGTTCAAACCGCACATGCTCGCGATCGTCGGAATCGTGAGTGATATTCGGCAACTCGGGCTGGATGCGCCGCCTGATCCTGAGCTTTTCATGCCCTACGACCAATGGCCGGCGCAGGAGATGTCGCTGGTGCTGCGCGTCGCCGCAGAGCCGTCATCGCTGATTCCTCAAGTCGAGAAAGAGATCTGGCGAGTCGATCCCGACCAGCCGGTCACCGATATCAAGACCATGGATGAATGGGTGGCCAGAGAAGCCGCGGGAAGGCGGTTCATCTTGCTATTGATTGGGGCTTTCGCGTCGATCGCAGCGGTGCTGGCGGCAGTGGGCATCTACGGCGTGGCTTCTTATGGTATGCGGCAGCGAACCCACGAAATCGGTGTTCGCATGGCCCTGGGCGCACGAGGGCAGCAGGTTGTTTGGCTGATTCTCCGCCAGAACCTCAGTTGGCTCGTGATCGGAATCGCCGCTGGAATTGCAGGCGCGTTCGCCTTGACGCGGCTGCTAGCTTCATACCTTTATTCGGTGCGGCCTACTGACGCTTCAACCTTTGGGCTCATCGTGCTCGTGCAATTGGCAATCGCCGCGTTGGCCAGCTTCATCCCCGCGCGCCGAGCGACGAAGGTTGATCCCATGGTGGCGCTGCGCTACGAATGATCGTCGATCTGCGATTGCCGATTGTCGATTGAGAATAGTTTCGAGTTTCGATTTTCCAGTTTCCGTTTATTGCCCTTCCGCCATCGACATCGTGGTTGTGGTTAGTCCACGCTCACCGAAATCGCCACGCTATGGCTCGTGCTCGGCCCCGTGCCCTGCACGGTGACGGTCCCGGATTCGGAGGGCGCGGGATTCACTCCCCCGCCGCCGCCTCCGCAACTAAGGCCGGCCACGAACGCCGCCATGAGCGCGGCGCCGAACGCAATCAGCCGCACCCACTTCCTCAGCAGCAGAGTTTGCGAATCACGCCTGTGCAGGGCGATCAAGAACGCCAGCAGCAACCCGAGCCCCGCCCAAGTTTGCGTCCCGCGCGCGTTCAGTCGGCGTACTTTCTGCCACGCGGGGAAAGTCGATGCAGAGAAGGAGGCCGCGATGGTTACAGTGGCCGTGTTGTTGCTGTCGAGCGCTCCGACTGAGCAGGTCACGCCCGCCAGTGTGCTGGAGACGCTGCAGGAGAAAGTCACGCTGTTCCCGGAAAGCCCATTGATCGGCGTGAAACTAAGCGTGGACGTGGCGCTGTTGCCGGGGCTTATCGTCAAGGTGGTGGGGGAAGCACTCAGCGAAAAATCCCCGGGGACGGTAGTGAAGCTGAAGACGCTCGACCAAGCCCCATACACCCCGCCAGAAGAGGACAAAGCTTTGACCTGCCAATAGTATGTTCCCGCAGCGAGATTACCCGCAGTCGGAGCGCTGGGCGGAGTGTAAGAGGTTGCATTGACCTTCGTGCCCGTTGAGCAACCTGAACAGGTCCCGACGGCAGGATTGGTGGGCAAGACACCCGGCGTCTTGGCAACGAATAAGAGATAGCCGGCATTCCCTATGACCGCGCTCCAACTGAAATTGGGCGGCACCGAGACCCCTGTCGCGCCATTGGCTGGCGCCGTCAGCGCCGGCGCGGCCAAGGCTGGACCGGCCGTCGTGAAGCTGAAAACGTTCGACCACGCGGCCGTTCCACGGGCGGCGGATGGCTCGCGGGCCTGCACCTGCCAAAAGTAAATGCCGGCAGCCAGAGCGCTGGGCGGAGTGTAAGCGTTCGAATTCGTGTCGGTCTCGTCGACAATCGCGCAGGCATTGCAAGTGGCCGTTGCAGGGTCGGTGGGCAGGCCGGTAGGACTGTTTGCGATCAGAATTCGATAACCGGCGTTGCCGGCGACGTTCGTCCAACTGAATTGAGGGGCCAGAGAAACTCCGGCGGCCCCGTTAGCAGGTGCGGTCAAGGCGGGAGCCGGCAGGTTTCCGGCAACCGACGAGCCCCACGCCTCGACCAGGTCGAAAGCATCAACCGAGCCTAGACCAGTAGCCTGGTCATAGCCGGCGCCGGCATTATACCCGAACTGGAAGGGCGCGGCGCCGGGGCAATCGGTGGAGCCTGGCGAGCACGGCACGATGTTGTTACCGCTGGTGATGTCGTGGATCGCCGCAGGCGCGGCGGCGGCCAGGGAATAGAGAACAGGATTGATGTTGCCCTGGCCTTCGGGAGTGTTCATCTTTTGGTTGATCAGGGCAACCATTCCCGCAAAGCAAGGCGCCGCCACGGAGGTTCCGCCCCCCACCGTCAGGTCCTGCTGACTATCACGGAACCCCTCGACACAGCTCCCCTGAACACACAACAGGCTCGGGTCGTGAAAGAGGGAAGAATTAAGGGAAAGGTCAGGGACGTCGCGGGCAGCGTCGTTCGGCACTCCGGTGCCTGTCTGCCAACTCGGTTTGGAGAAGAAAGCGCTGGCTCCCCCTCCTCCGGCCAATAGCTCATGTTGCGTGTTCGAGGGTGACGACGTGTCGTTCCAGGCCATCTCGGGGATGTAGGAGAGGGCGGAGAGGGGGACATCCACGCCGTTGGTATCCGCAATCCAGTAGACCCCCGAGCCCTCATGGAATTCCGTCCCACCCAGGCCAGTCACGTAAGGAAGGCTGGAGGGCCAATTGACCGCCAAGCCGGTGGTGGCGGCCGTGGTCGAAAGGCCGCCCTCGCAACCGGCGGGGCCAGTGTCGCCGGCAGCGGCCACTAGGGTCTGCCCTTGTGCATTTGCCTGCTGGGCGAGATTGGCAAGGGCCGTGAGGTTCGCGGAACCCAGCATCGCTTCGCACTCCCCGTAGCTGATGCTGATGACCGGGGCGGTCTTGTTGTCAATGGCATACTGCAAGGCCTTACCGACTCCTTTGGCGCCGCCGTTCACGAAAACAATCGTGGCATTCCTGGCCACCGCGCCTGCCCACTCCACGTCGGTGCTGGCTTCGCCGATATCGTCGGAAACGACGCCAGGATCCGTGGCGCCGGGAATCAAGACGACTTGGGGCGAGTTTGGCGGCAGCCCCGCGGCATTGCGGAAGGCTGTGATATCGCTATTGGCGCTCGGGTCGCTATAAAGGTCCGTCTGCCCCATCACCGCAATCGACTGCCCCGTGCCGTCGATTCCCGCGGAGTAAAGGCTGTTGAGGTCATAGATAACGGCGAAATCGCCTGGGGCAACGTAGGTGTTCCCGCTAATATAAGAGGTAAATGCCGGAGTGAGACCCGCGCTCACTTTGCGGACCACACCGCCCGGCTTGAGCGGGTAATTGTCCAAGCCGTGAATGGCCAGCACCACCCCCGCCAGGGCGCTGGGGACGGAAGGCTCCGTCGCGTTGGCATAGTACGTCGCGTCGTGGAAGGAGAAATTGTGAATCTCGGTTTGGAAAGCAGTTTGCACCTGACTTGCGGTCCCCGAGAAAGAAACCCAAGTGCGGCTGCGAGCCTTCCAGGTCACAGTGAAACCCTGCCCCTCGAGCCAAGCCACGACCTTGTTCAAGTCATTCTGGCTCAGCCCAAACCGGTCGGCGAACTGCTCCGGCGTCAGCCAACGGTGGAAGCTCGGCGAAAAGGGGTTTTGCAGGTCGTCCAAAAGCGCCGTCAACTCGGACTGCCGGCTCGCGGCGAACGCGAACGTCAGGGAGATGTTCTCCAGCCGGAGGGAGCCGTCGGCGCGTCCCAGGTCGTTTTCAGGCCGGAACATGGGACGAACGTTGCCTTGGAGCGCGACCCGCGAAGCGTTCTCAATCGCCTGCACGATGCGCTCCTGCCCCGGGTCTTGGGCGAAGGCAAAAGGGATGAGCGAGAAGGCCAACCCCCAGATTCCAACCCACTTCATCCGCGAGATTGCTATCGGTTGCATAACTGTCCGTAGCGGCTCCAGAACTGCGGGTCGTTTTCGCAGGACTTGGCCTTTCTTGCTCCTTTTGCGATAGAATAGTTGTCAATCTGCGCGCAAGACGCGCATAATTTGCCGCATTTAAAAAGGTGACTTCCTTTGTTTTCAACCACTTCTTAGCTTCGTTCCCACTATTTTCGTATTTTCGCAAGCGTCTCCGGATTTGCCACAGCCGGTCAATCTGGAAGCCTGACGCATTTCCCCTTCCGGTCCGCCGCCAGTAACTGTGCAGCGTCAAAAGCTACGAGTTTTGCGTTTAATGCGCGCATTGTGCACTCAATTTGAGTTCGTTTTGAGTTCGTTTTTCAGCCCTCTTCCTTTGTTTTCAAGTACTTCTTAGCTTCGTTCCCACTGTTTTTCATTTTTTGTATTTCCTGGCTCTCCCTGCCAGTCGGCACGATCCTGCCATCCCTCGCGCCCGGTCGTTTTCTGGCGCCCGGCTACGACAATGTGTCCACAAGCTAAACACAACGATAGCCTACTCCATCTTCGTGAAATTGTCAAGCAAAAGGCAGGTAGTGGTCGAGTTTGCCGGTGCAGCGGCGAGTTTAGCTCACCAATCGGCGGCATCTGCCAAAAGTGCGAAAAAAGCGAGGGAGGAGTTCTTCGCCCAGCCTGGCCAAACCATGCCAGCGAGACTGACGCCGACAAAATGTCGTCAAGCGGCCCGCGTGTGGCGTGATCGAGCGGTCCCGCCGCTTCCCCAAAAGCCCGGATGCTTGACCCAGGTCACATCTGCGGTTCTCCTGTACGTCGAAGCCAGTTCTCAGATTGGGTCGGAGTTGCCGACGATCCGCCCTCAACCGCCCGGCAGCATATCGGCGTGTAGGTCGTTTCTCGTCAACTCGACCGCTTCTGTCTAACGTCAGCGGGGGTGTCTTCCGACGGCAATGCAAGGCCGAGCCCAATGCCCCTCCAGTTTCAGACATCCGGTCGGTTGAATTGTCGTGATCAGCCGGCACGCGAGACGGCGATGGAGCGGACTGGGCGCAGACATAAAGTCGAACTCTGCGCCACCCGCAATTTATGGCCTTGTCACGTGCTTTGCAAATTGGTTGAGTGCGCTTGGACTCTAACTTGCACATAACAAGCAATGGTCAGCGCGAAAAGGCACAGATGAGGGAGAGCTTGGACGTCCGAAAGGTCGCGGAAACATTGTTTGCCAAGGCTAAGGAGATTCTACAAGAGCACGGTGATCTGACTCCGGCAGGATTTGTCTTAGAGGCCTCGGGCGAGCTTGAAGTTATTGACCTTTATGGCCCGGATGCGGCGGCGAGACGTGAACGGGCGGGAGAGTTCCGACAGAAAGCGCGGCGTGCCACTGCTGTAGCCTCCTTCACCGTCGGCCAGAAAACCTATCAGGTGTTTGATCCGTTCCGACCCGAAGAGGCCGGCAAAATGCCGGCCGGTTGGCTCGAAGACCGCCAAGAACACGACTGCATTGAGATGCGGATTGAAGCGCCAGGACAGGAACCGAAGTGCGTCATCGTTCCCTTCCGCCGGCAGCGCAACGGTATGGTTGAGTTTGGAGAACAGTGGGAAGGCCCGGAGGATTTCAAGGGGCCCGCACCGCCGTCGTGCGAGGGCGAAGAAGGGCCGACAAATTAGGAGCGTGAAGGACGGAATTCGACTCGCAGTAAGGACGACGATTTGAGGTGGGGGGCACCGTGTCATCTTCAAACCCAGTGGCTCAGGATCACCAGCTTGCCGAAAGGACTGGCGACATAGGAAAGGAGATTTCAGCCCGAGAGCTAATCCGTGACTACGATTCACTCGGTATTCCACATTTCCAGCGCGGGCTCGTGTGGAGTGACGAAAACACCGCCCTCTTGGTGGAGTCTCTGTATTTCAGCACCCCGTGCGGCACCATAATTCTGTGGGAAGCCAAGAACCCAGAAAAGGAAGGCATTCCGCTGCCCACTCGGCCAGGGGCCTTGCCTCGATCAGGGTCTCGCAAGCCACAATACCTTATCGTCGATGGTCAGCAGAGAATCCGGAGCCTCCGAACCGCGCTAGGCTGTTTCGTCGAACCCTTGGATACTGCCAAGAACGAAAGCTCGGGCCCCGGTCCATTGACCCCTGAGAGCGGGGGCTCGGATGGCGTTTGGTGCCTGAACCTGACGCGCGTGCCTGAGCTCGCTGAATTTTTTGGCGACGACTCAGCCTTACGCTTCTCGATGTTCTGCTTATCCGAGCTGACCAAGGAGAAAGCGCCCCGATGGAAGAACCTCGTCCCCCTAAGTACCTTCTTCGGGCGCACTGAGGCGGATGCTTCTGGATTCATCGCGACCGCTCGCCGCGGGGAGGTCCTGCGTAGGATTGCAGAGATCCCCCTTACCGACCGCATTCAGTCCCTCCTGAAAAACAAGGTCTTCTTTCTGAAAATTCTTCATGAGCAGCAGAACAACGACATTTCACGGGGCTCCCACGAGGCGAACAACCTTCCGCAGGTGGTCGCCCTGTACAACCGAATCAACAGCGCCGGCAAGCGCGTCGAGGCCGAGGAGAAGGCCTTTGCCACCCTCGTCTCGCTCCAACCCTCAACCAGCAAATGGCTCAGCGATCTCTTCAAGGACGTCCACCCTGAAAAATCCGACAGCGACCCAAGGAGGGACGATATCCTGAAGCGGCGGAAGGAACGAAACTTCGGATTCAAGCTCTTCATGCGCACATTCATCCAAGTTTACGCCTACCACTCCCGGATATCCCTGGGGAGCAATTCGTTCTCATTCGACGTTATTAACGGTGCGTCTTTCCAAACGAAGCTCAAGAAATACCCCGAGAACGTCCAGCAGCTATTTGAGCGGTCGAGCGACATCGTGAAGTTCGTGAGGGACATGCTAGGGAAAGGCCTGAATTGCGATGACCTCCAGACATTGCCGGACACCATCTCCCTCCTTCCGCTGTTCCAGATCCTGATCCGCTTTAAGCCGCTTATGAAGGGTGAATATGCCAAGGTCTTGCAAGGCCTGGCATTGAGGTTACTGCTCGCACAGAATCTAACCCAGGAACGAATTCTAGGTCTCGTAAAATTGGTCAATGACGGCGAAAATGCCAAGGAGTGTTTTGAGAAGCTGGAGATGGATCCTAAAATCGAAGGCTCCGACGCCTTAGGAAAGGAACTGGGCAAGCGGCTCAAGGAAGCCAACAGTCTTATGAATCGGTATGTGTTAATGCTGTATTGGCTGCTGCGGAAAAGGAGAGCTTGCGATTTCTCGTATAAGAATCTGAGCGACGATACGCGTTTACGGAACGAACAAAAGGGTTTGCACTTAGAAGAGGGGAAAGAGAAGGTGCTGGAAGCAGGGGTGACACCCGAAAAGCAACATATCGTTCCGTACGGCTGGCTGGAGAAACTGTACGAGATTGAGAGGCGTGGGCGCGTGAGCCGACACGAGGTGAACAACATAGGGAACATCACCTTCATCTCGCATGACCTCAATTCCATTGATAAGGGATTAAGCGATAACGCGATTAGCCTCGGCAATGACCCGCCCGGGAATCTTGCGCACCACTTCCTCGGGGAGGATGTTGGAAAGGCTTACAACGACGCGAAGGACTTGGTGAAGGAACTGTTGGACAAAGTGAAAGACAAGACACAAGTCACTCCCGAGGAACGGAAGAAAGCCAAAAAAGTTTTCGAGGACTTCTGCGCTCAGCGCCGGGATTTGATCCAAAAGGCGTTCGCGAAGTGGGTTGAGGACCTTGGGCCGCTCACGATCAAGGAAGAGATTGCGCCAGACGGACGTCTTTTCGTTGCTGAGGCAATCGACCGCAGCAGAAACGCAACCGTGGGTGGGGGTCGCCCGTATGAAGACCACCTGAAGGCGCTCGGCACAGGGAGTGTGCCCGGTCGGGTCCTTGCAATGTTAAAGGACAAGGCCAACCAAACACACGGGCGAATATACAGGGGCAAAGCCGGGTGGATCTCATTCCTCTGGTGGAAGCGGCCGGGGCTTTACGCGCGAGAAAAAGACGGCAGCCTGGAAATGCAATTTTGGCCCTCCGGCCCAGTGGGCATGGAGCTAGGGGAAAAGGCACGGGAACTGTTCGTGGATTGCTTTCAGGGCGATATTCAGCTTGACCAGCGCGGGGCGTACCTCAACTTTCTGCCCATAACGAAGGACAGCAACATCCGTGCCGGAGAGGCGCGGGTACGGAAGTTGGAAGACCTTTACGAGAAGCTGAATGCGCTGAGGAAAACCCAAGAGCCAGACTCGGCCCCTCCCCAGTTGCCAGATAGCGGCCTCACTCAAACGGTTCGTGAGAATTCCAAATGAAAAGCCTCAAAGGAAGCCTCTGGGGCGCATACATTGGGGTTTATGTATGCGACCCGAGCGTCGGGCTGCGACCCGTCGAAGTGACGCAGACATATGGAGCAATCTCTGCGCCACCCAGACCTTGATTGAGTCCCGCACGAGCCCGTTCAGTTGACGCTAAGTCGGCATATCGGAGAGGTGATCGAAATTCTCGACCCGAAGCAGTTAAAATCGGTCAGACTGCGCGGTCCAAGCCACTCTCGAATCATTACTCCTTCGTAAGGCCGGACGTTCTGGTGCAACCGAAGGCAGAAACCTCTCACCCGGCCCGCGCCGGCTGATGAAGTGGCGCAGGCACTCTTGCCTGCGAGGAGGCGCGACATGCGTCATCCTGAGAGACAGGCAAGAGTGCCTGTCCCACACCCCGTCTCCAGGGGAGAGAGCAGACAATCTTTGAGGGATCCTCCCACACACGACATACCCGCCAATCCAAAATCTAAAATCTGAAATCCAAAATCGTCAAGCCCGGCTGATCTCGTCCAGAAGCTGGCGCAGGCGCGCCATGGGGACTTGCACCTGGCCGAAGCGGAGCAGGTTGTAGAGGCGGGTGAACTCGAAGACACCCGAGGCGAGGCGCGTCCCCGCCAGCGACTTAGCGAATTCCCAGGGTGTAAGCGCAAGCGGTTTCGGGTACCCTTTCTTTCGCAGAGTCGTCAGCAATCGTTGGTAAGACATCGTGGCCTGGCGGGGGCTCAGGGCGAGCTCGCGGCGTCCAAACTTCCAAAGCCAGAAAAAGCGGATTTCAGCCAGCGAGCCGCCTTTCTCGCCCACCGCCAGCGCGGCCAGGATGATGACCATGATGAGGAACATGAGCAGCTTGTGCGACATGAGCCAGCTTTCGACGAAGTAGGTCACCAGCACCGCTCGCCGCTTAAACTGGTCGGCGTGGCCGACGAATTCCTGTTGGAAGTTCCTGGAGGTTTGTTCCACCTGCCGGGCGAGTTGAACTTGGTGGCTGAAATCGTAGTTGATCACCCACTCACTCCAGAAAAGGCTGAGGGCATCGAGGTAATCGTCCCAGGCTCCGGCGCGGATGGGATTGGGATCGGCAGGCGTGGGATCAAAACTGATCCAGCCGTATTTCGGAAAATAGACTTCCACCCAGCTATGCGCGTCGCGGGCACGCACCACAAAGTCCTTGCCCACACGATTATAGGAACCTGTTTGAAAGCCATTCACCAGCCGCGACGGGATATTGAGGGTCCGCAGCATCACCGTCATACTGGCAGCAAAGTACTCGCAAAAGCCTGCGCGGGATTTGAATAAGAAACTGACGATGGGATCCTTGGGCTCGATGCCAGACGGATCGAGGGTGTAGCGGAAATTACTGCGAAGGTAATTCTGAATGGCGGCGGCGCGGTCGTAGTTGTTCGCGGCGGAGGAGGTGACTTGCCGGGCGAGGGCCGCAACCTTCGGGTCCATCTCGGGAAGGCGCAGATACACCAAGCGAATGTTTTCCGGGTAGTCGGTCGAGGCGCGCTGCAACTCACGGACCGAAGGCAGCCCGGCCTCCGAAATGGCGTCGTAGGCAAGCGGCTCGAAGGCATATTGGGGGCTATGCAGGGAGCCGGTTTCATCAACATTCACGAGGTGAAACCTGCCCACAATCTCCTGGGGGGTGGGGGCGGCGAAGAGCACGTCGGTGGAGAGGGCGGAGCGAAGAACGTGGTAGCGAAGTGGGCGGTACGAACGGCTCTGCCAGCCCTCGTCGCGGGGAAGTACAATGCGCTGTTCGGAGGCTGGGGTGATGGGAGTTTGCTCCGTGTTGTCGTTGAACCAGTGCCTGCCGTCGAAGCTGGTTAAACCCACGCCGCGCCATTTCACTCCCTGGAATCGCCTGGGATCCCCCTCCACCGTTACTCGCATCACGACCATGGGTGAACGGAGGATCTTGCGGATATCTCCCAGGTTAACGGTCTCGGAAAATCCCGTAATGTTCTGGGACTGTGCTGAGAGCGCGGTCAGAAACCCTGTACGGTAGCGCGGGATAACGAAAAACAGAAGCGCTCCCAGGATGAAAATGCCGACCGCCAACCCCACCGCCGCCTTCATCAGCGCCCGTTCGACCGCTGTCCGATTCTGGCGAGGTTTCCGGAAAGGGCCTTCGGGAGCGCGGCGAGCCGACTCCATCCCGCGCTTGATTTCGTAGCTGATGAAGGTCGAGATGGCCAGAATAATGTAGAAACCGAAGAAAATGAGGAAGGTTGTGCTGACCGTCAGGATGGCGCTGGCCAGCATCATCACGAACGACAGCGTGGCGAGATAGCCGTAATCACGATAGGTCCTGGCAGAGAAGATTTTGATGATGGTTGTGAAGAGAACCAGATGAACGGTGGCGGTCAACATCTTGTCCAGCAGTCCGGGGCCCGGCGAGAAAATCAGGAAGTCGAGCGCATAAAAGAAGATGTAAAAGATGGAAACCCGCGTGACAGTCCTTGGAGAGAGGGAAAAGTCAGCTTCGCGCGAATAGCTCCAGAGCTTCACGCCCAACGCTATGGAAATCACAACGGTGGAGACGAAGTCCAGCTTTCCCGTCATCGCGACGGTGACAAAAGCCACAGCCAGAGTCAGGAGAAGGGAAACTTCAAAGTGTCGCTGCACGCTGATGTTGGATTGAAGCTTGAGGAGCGCGGAGGAATCCGTCTGTGCGGCCTTTGCCATGAGCGATACTTTCCTTGCGGACTACATTTTAACCCAGGACGGGTTTCACCACAGAGGCCACAGAGTGCACGGAGCAAAAGTCATAGCGTTTCCCTCTGAACTGCGAAGGGTGAGTTTCGTCGCGCCGCGCGAAGAAAAGCAGATCCTTCGCTTCGCTCAGGATGACATGTCATTCTGAGCGAAGCGAAGAATCTGCATTGGGTTGCGGTTTTGCCGCTCTGTGGTCTCCGTGTCCTCTGTGGTGAAAGCTTTTCAAAACACCGCCTGCGCGATTTTGCGAGCCAATTGCGAAATGGCAGCCCGCTGCAATCTCGAACTGGTAAACCATCGAAGCCCTTTCTTTCGGGAGACGTTCGGTATCTCCGCGGGGTAAGCGTGGACGCAAATGGAGCGGTAAGTGATGCCATGGTGTAACTCGGCGCTGAAGTCCTCGAGGATGAGGCCAGGGAATCCGAACGCGGCGAGTTTGTCACGCAAACCGTCAAGCGCCTCCACCCGTGACCGGCCGAAGGCGGAGGGAAAATTCCATAAATCGTCTAAAAGGCCATCGTCCAGGCCGCGCACCAAGGCCACGTGCGGTCCGCGCCTGAGGACCGCGGCGGCAAGGTAGTGGGATTCCGCCGCACGCCGCGGACGCGGCTGGGGGAAGACTTCGGGATGCCCGGTTCTGAAACCCTGGCACCAGCCTCGTACCGGGCAGGCGACGCACCGGGGAACGCGCGGCAGGCACACGGTTTGCCCCAACTCCATTAACGCCTGATTGAAGTTGCCGGGGCGGCGACGTGAAAGCAGCCGCTCGAGTTGAGCTTCCACAGCGCGACGGAAGCCACCCTGGTGAAGATTGCCCTCGAGAGCCGCCAGGCGCGCTAGAACTCGAGCCACATTTCCGTCCAGCAACGTGTACGGCAGGCCGAAGGCAATGCTTAATACGGCCCGCGCCGTATAATCCCCAATTCCGGGCAGCGAACGGATTTGCGTGTAATCGCGGGGAAACACTCCAGCAAATCTGCTGACCAGTTCCTTGGCAGCCTGGTGCATGTGGCGGGCGCGGCGGTAGTAACCAAGCCCTGACCAAAGCTTGAGGACGCGCTCCAGCGGCGCGCGCGCCAGGTGGGTCGCCCTGGGGAACGCCCCAAGAAAGCGTTGGTAATACGGGATTACCGTCGCCACCTGGGTCTGTTGGAGCATTACCTCAGACACCCACACAGCGTAGGGGTCGCGGCTCTTACGCCAAGGGAGGGAACGCGCGTTGCGGCGAAACCACGCCAGCAGAGCGTTTCGAATGGCGGCTTCGTCCTGGTGCGCCAGCTTCATCCACTTCATACTACCGCTTTTTGTTGTGGAGATGTCAGGCCTGTGCACATGAATTGCTTTCAGTGCGGGTTCGTGTTAGGGTGGCGACGAAGGATCCGCCCGCACCGCTTATGCGGTTTTGAACCAGAACAGGCTTGATTTGACTATTTAGGAAGTTGACACTGTCGAGATTGGATCGGGCCGAAGGAGTCAGACTTGCGCCGCCCTGGTCGACGGCCTGTCTAACGGTTCCTGCCTCGGCACATGGCGCGTGGAGGAAAGGATCAACTCGATGGCTGACGATAAGAGCACATCCTGGACGCGGAGGCAGATCATTCGAGGAGCGGCGGTCACCGCAGTACAGGCACTCCTGCCAGCAGCCAGGGCAGATCGATTATCTGCACAAGGAGAGGCAGGAGCGCCTGCGCCGGGGAAGCAAAGCCCAGAACCGAAGTTTGTCTCCGCGCAGCCGGTTTGGCCGAAAGGGCTCGAGCGCGAGAAGAACCTCTTCGTGGGCTTTCGCGCTTCTTTTGAGGCCGCAGACCAGCACCCCGTCCTTCTCCGTGTCACCGGCTCCACGGCCTACCGGATATTCGTCAACGGGGCTCTTCGCGGCTACGGACCGGCTCGCGGGCCACATGACTACTATAGAGTAGACGAATGGGACCTTACACCGGACTTGCATTCGGGGCGAAACCTGGTTGCACTGGAAGTTGCCGGTTACAATGTGAACAGCTACTACCTCCTTGACCAGCCGTCCTTCCTCCAGGCGGAAGTAGTGGCGGGAACGACCGTGCTCGCTTCTACCGCAGGGAGCGGCAGCCAATTCGAGTCCGCCATTCTCAGTGAACGTGTCCAAAAGGTGCAGCGCTACAGCTTTCAGCGGCCCTTTTCAGAAGTCTACCGGATCCGGGTTGGATACGACCGATGGCGGAGCGACCCGTCGTCTACCCTTCAATCGCTGGAGTGCTCGGTATCTCCTCCCAAACAACTTCTCCCGCGCCGCGTGCCCTACCCGGAGTTCGCTCTGAGACGCCCTGTCAAACACGTGTCGCGCGCCAATGTTCGGACGGGCGTGCCGGTGGAAAAGCCGTGGAAAGATCGGTCCCTCACAGGCATTGGCGACAAGCTGGGCGGATTTCCGGAAAGCGAGCTTGAGGCGATCCCGTCCCTCGAGCTTCAGCACGTGGCCGCCGTGTCACCCGAGATTCTCAACCTCCCTTACGCCGCAGGGGAACGGACTGAAGTCGGGCCCTACACTCAACACATCGTGGACTTCGGCGCCGACGTCACGGGTTTTGTCGGAGCGAACGTGAATTGTTCAAAGCCGGCGCGGCTCTTCCTGGTCTTCGATGAACTTCTGAGCGACGGCGACGTGGACTTCAAACGGCTTTCCTGCGTCAACATCGTGAGCTACGAACTGCCGGAGGGAAGCTTCGCTCTAGAGGCTTTCGAGCCCTACACGCTTCGCTTTCTGAAACTGTTAGTCCTCGAGGGCGAATGCGAGTTCGGCGATATTTATGTGCGCGAATACGCCAGCCCGACCATCCGCCAGGCGCACTTTCAGGCGAGCGACGAGAGGCTCAACAAACTCTTTGCCGCCGGGCGCGAGACCTATCGGCAAAATGCTGTGGATATCTTCACCGACTGCCCCTCCCGGGAAAGAGCCGGCTGGCTCTGCGACAGCTTCTTCACGTCGCGCGCCGCCCTGGACATCAGCGGCTCCACCACGATGGAAAGGAATTTCTTTGAAAACTTCCAACTGCCTCCGCACTTCGCATTCATCCCGGAAGGCATGCTGCCGATGTGCTATCCCGCCGATCACAACGACGGCAACTTCATTCCTAACTGGTCCCTCTGGTTCGTTCTTCAACTTGAGGAGTATCTCGCCCGCAGCGGCGACCGCCTGACCGTCGAGGCGCTGCACACCAAGCTCAGGCGCCTGTTCGAGTACTTCCAGCGTTTCGAAAACCAGGACGGATTGCTAGAGAAACTCGACGGTTGGGTCTTCGTAGAATGGTCCAAAGCCAACGACTACGTGCAGGATGTGAACTATCCCTCCAACATGCTCTATGCTGCCGCGCTCGATGCTGCGGCGCGCATGTATTACTCACAGCACTGGGCGGAGAAGGCCGCGAAGGTGCGCGAGACGGTACGACGCCAGTCCTTCGACGGCCACTTCTTTGTGGATAACGCCGTTCGCCAAAACGGAAAGCTCGTAGTGACCCGCAACCGAAGCGAGGTTTGCCAGTACTTCGCTTTCTTTACAGGCACGGCTTCTCCGGAGACACATGCGGAGCTGTGGCGAACTTTAAAGGCACAATTCGGCCCCGGGCGCCAGGCGTCCAAGGCCTTTCCGGAGGTTGCGCCCGCCAACGCCTTTGTCGGGAATGTACTTCGTCTTGAACTCCTCGCGGGACAAGGTCTGAGCCGCCAGATGCTCGACGAGTCCGTGTCCTACTATCTCTATATGGCGGAACGTACTGGCACGCTTTGGGAAGACATCAGCCCGACTGCGAGTTGCAACCACGGGTTCGCCTCCCACATCACGCACATGCTCTATCGCAACGTGCTCGGTCTTTGGGCCGTCGACCCCGTCAACAAACGCGTCCACGTCCGGCTTGCCGACGTACCCTTAACGTCATGCTCGGGAGGAGTTCCCACGATTCACGGGATGGTTGAATTGAGCTGGAAGACGCAAGGCGACACGATCTCCTATCAGGTCAGCACGCCGAACGGATTCGAGGTCCAGCTCGAGAACTCGTCGGGAAAGAAGTTAACCCTCAGTCGCCATCGATGACCAACCGGGCGACGTAGGGGCGACCCTTGTGGTCGCCCAAGCGTGGCCACAACGGTTGTCTGCGTGAGGGGACAGAGAAGGGGAGATCCTCCTGATTGCTTGAGGGCGGCCACAAGGGCCGCCCCTACGAAAGAGGCCCGATGGACCGCAGATCGTTTCTCCAAGTCACCGCTGCCGCATCGAGCATACCCGCCCGCCTGAGCCAGACGAGATTGCCAACCGGTTCTTCTCCCCCTAAGCCCCGAATGAAGCTCGGTACCCAGTTCGGTTCCGGCCCATCGGATGAGACACTTCGAGTTCTGGCAGCATTGGGCGTTAATCACCTCTGCAGCGGGCTCCCCTCCGCACGCCTGGACGAGCATTGGAGCGTCGAGGGACTGACGAAGCTGAAGGAACGGATGGAGTCCTTCGGTCTCGAACTGCTGATGGTCCCCTTACCGCTGAGCTCGAGCCCAATTGAGCGAGCGGAGAATCCCGCGATCATGTTAGGGAAATCGCCCGACCGCGACCGGGAAATCGACCAGATCTGCCAAATGATCCGGAACGTCGCCCAGGCCGGGATTCCTTGCGTCAAATACAACCTGACCATACTTGGCGTGCCGCGGACTTCTCCCGCCGCGGGGCGCGGCGGGGCGCTGTACAGCACATTTAACTACGCCATCGCCGAACAAAAGGCCACACTCACCGAGGCGGGTTCGGTGACTGCGGATATGATGTGGGAGCGAATCACTTACTTCTTGGAGCGCGTAGTACCCGTAGCGGAGGAATACAGGGTTAAGATGGCTTGTCACCCGCACGATCCCGGCATGCCCCGTGAGGCGGGCTTTCGCGGCGTGCACCGCGTTCTAGGCAGCGTCGCCGGCCTGAAACGCTTCGTCGAGATTCGTCCCAGCCCTTTTCATGGTCTCAATTTTTGCCAGGGGACGGTGAGCGAAATGTTGGATCGCCCCGAGGAAGAGATTTTCGACGTCATCCGGTACTTTGGCGAGAAAGGCAAAATCTTCAATGTCCATTTCCGCAACATTCACGGGCACTTCTTGGACTTTCAAGAGACCTTCCCGGATAATGGCGACGTCAACATGGTGAGGGCAATGAGGGTCTATAAGCAAATCGGGTACGACGGCATGATCATGCCGGACCATGCCCCGCAGATCGACGGGGACACGGGCCAGAAGCAGGCTTTCGCTTTCGAGTACGGCTACATTCGGGCTCTCCTCCAAGCCGTAGAAAACGAAGCTTAAAGAAAGGGCACTCCATGGATGCAAGGTGGGCGGCCTGGGCCGCTTGCCGGCTCTTCGAACATTATCGGCACCCGGACTGGCCGGCAGACCTTGATTAGAGAACCTCGAACCTGTCATGCTGTCCGTAGCGAAGTATCTCCGCAATGGTTCGCAGTTCTTCGGATCCGCACGCAAAAGCGGAGACCCTTCGCCCAGGATGACAGTAATTGCACCAGCGGGGGCATGCGGTGAAACTTGTCTACTCGGATCGGTATGACTTGAACCTGGGGAATCACGTTTTCCCATCCGTAAAGTATCGCCTGACTAAACAAAAATTGTTGCACGACCAGATCGTCGAGCCGGGAGACTTCGTCGAACCCCCTCCGGCCTCGGACGAAGATATCGCTTTGGTTCATCACCGGGAGTACTTACGCAAGCTCCAGACTGGCAAACTCTCCTACCTTGAGGTGATGCGCCTCGAGATCCCCTATTCGCCCGAATTGATCCGCGCCGTTTGGCTTTGCGCGGGTGGATCAGTTTTGGCGGGGAGATTGGCGCTCGAAGAGGGAGTAGCCGTCAATGTGGGCGGCGGCTTTCACCACGCTTACCCTGACCATGGCGAGGGCTTCTGCGTGTTAAACGATTTTGCTATCGCGATTCGCTGCCTGCAAAAGGATGGAAGCATCGAACGCGCCATGACGGTTGATTGCGACGTCCACCAGGGCAACGGCACGGCGGCGATCTTTGGCGGCGATCATTCGGTCTTCACGATGTCCATCCACCAGGAAAACAATTATCCCTTCCCTAAGCCGCCCAGTTCGCTGGATATCAATCTGGCCGACGGCGTTGAGGAT
>JBEKMN010000069.1:0-46474 GCA_050008495.1 Terriglobia bacterium
GCCACCGGCGAAGTACTCTCGAAAATGCCTCCATCTTTGCGCCGTCACACCTCAAGCGTCGAAACCGCGCTGATTCCGCCTCCCGTACGCCGCTGCTAACTAGCTTTGCGAAACTGCTGAACCGGCGACGGCAAGGTTGTACGAACACCTCAAGCTGTGCGAGAATGCCTGCCCATGGGCACAATCGAGTTCGTTTATTTTGACGCCGGGGGCGGGCACCGCGCCGCCGCCACGGCCCTTCGCCTCGTTACCGAGCAGCAACTTCAATGGGACGTCCATCTAATGAACCTTCAGGAGTTGCTCGATTCCATCGATCCCGTACTGCGGCTATCCGGCCTGCGCTTACAGGATCTCTACAACTGGTTATTGAAAATGGGTTGGACGTGGGGCGCGGCAGTGGGATTGCGCGTCCTCCAGGCGGCCATAAGGCTCTACCATCCGCAACAAGTGAGGCTACTCGAGGCGTACTGGCGCAAAAGCCAGCCCACACTGGTCGTATCGCTCGTTCCGCACTTCGACCGGGCCCTCTTTGAGAGCCTGCGCCGCGCGACGCCCGCCACCCCATTCGTCACGGTGCTCACGGACTTCGCCGATTACCCTCCCCATTTTTGGCTGGAACGCCAGGAGCAGTTTGTAGTTTGCGGGTCCGAGCGCGCCGTGGCACAAGCCCGTGCGACCGGGTTTCGCGACGACCAGATCTACGAAACCTCAGGAATGATCCTTCACCCCAAGTTCTATCAGGGGGTCGCCGTGGATCGCACTGCGGAGCGCCAACGCCTGGGCCTTGACCCCGAGCTACCCACCGGATTGGTTATGTTCGGCGGGCAGGGCTCGAGCGTCATGGTGAAAATTGCCAGGAAACTCGAAGCGGCAAAGCAGAGCCTGCAACTGATTCTCATCTGCGGCCACAATGAACGCTTGGCCGCAATGTTACGCGGCCTCAGAGGCAAAGTTCGCAAGTATGTCGAGGGCTTCACCACGGAAGTTCCCTACTACATGTACCTCTCCGACTTCTTCATTGGTAAGCCCGGCCCCGGCAGCATCAGCGAGGCGCTGGCAATGAAACTGCCGGTCATCGTGGAGCGCAACGCCAGAACCCTTCCGCAGGAACGCTACAATGCGGACTGGGTCCTCGAAAAGCAGGTAGGGTTGGTGGTGCGCGATTTCGGCCGAATCACGCCCACCGTCGAAGAGCTTCTTGATCCCTCCAATTTCGGCCGCTTCCGTAATAACGCCGCTGCCATCAACAACCGGGCGGTTTTTGAGATTCCGGGTATTCTGAACGAGATACTGAATAAGCCTGCCCAGTGAATTCCGACTGTGCCCCGCCCAGTTCGTTGGCTGTACGCGTGCCGGGTGGAAGCCCGGCTTTGGAGTGCGGCAGCTTGCTGCCGCTTTTCTTCAGGCCAGCTTGCTGGCCGGGGTTTGGGGACCTTCCCCAAGATGCGCGAGCAAGCTCGCGCCCAGGGAGAGCGGCAGCAAGCTGCCGCACTCCAAAGCGCCTACGGCGCCGGATATTTTCTCCGCTTCACATCCTTCACACCTTTCGCTTCGGACCGGTACCGGCAGCGGTGTAGCGATAGACCTTGCCCTAGCTTCGGCGCGACGAGCGAAAATGCGGGGACGGTAAGCCGTCCCCCTACAGCGGGACGATTACCGACGAATTGAGGGCGGGGGGTCGGCGGAGGTCTTACTGTCGATCGCGAGGGATCGGTGTTCATCGCGCAGAATCAATCGCTTGAAGGATGTATGTGTTTTCATCCCTCCAGGCTACGAGCCAAACTTCAGAAACGCCAGACCCCCCGGTTCCTGCTGTTCTCCAACAAGTTCATAAGCCGCTGGTTTTTCATGCAGCTTTCCGGATTGACAGGAAACACCTGGGTAGATACGCTAGGTTTACCAGGGGTGTCGGTTCGGGGGAATTTCGATGGGGCGCCAGCCTCCGAGTGAAATCACACAGCTCTTGCAAAAGTGGCGGGAAGGTGATCGTAAAGCCTTCGATTCGCTGCTGCCCCGCGTCTACCGGGAATTGCGCCGCTTGGCGAACGTTCAACTGCGAAACGAACGGTCTGATCACACGCTGCAGAGCGGCGATTTGGTGAACGAAGCATATCTACGGCTGGTTGGATTGAATTGTCCGCAGTGGGAGAGCCGCACTCATTTCTTTGCCATCGCAGGACAGCTCATGCGTCAAATTCTGGTCGACTATGCGCGTCGCCACAGAGCGGCAAAGCGTGGAGGAACTGTCTGCAAGGTGTCGCTCGAAGACGTGATGATTCCCCAGGGCAAAGATGTGGATGTGATTGCTCTGGATGATGCTTTGCAGTCACTGGCCAAGATTGATGCGCGACAGAGCCGGGTGGTCGAATTACGTTTCTTCGCGGGACTTTCATTGGAGGAAATTTCTAATGCCCTGGCCGTTGCTCCGGCGACGGTACAGCGCGATTGGACGGCTGCTCGCGCATGGCTCCACCGCGAAATGTCTAGGGCGATCGACGTATGAGCACAGATCGATGGGAGCGGACGAAGCAAATACTGGAAGAAGCCCTACGCCTTGCGCCCGAGCAACGTCAAAGCTATCTCGACATTGCCTGCGGAACGGATGTCGAATTGCGTGCCGAAGTGGAATCGTTGATTGATTCCCACGACGCGGCGGGAAGCCAGTTTCTGGCCGTCGCCGCCCCGGAGGTTCTTGGTGTTACAGCCTCTTCGCGTCCGCTTCAGATACCGAACCAGACAATCGCACACTATCGGCTGATCGAGGAGATAGGACGAGGGGGAATGGGAGTGGTGTACAAGGCCGAGGACACTCGATTGCATCGGTTCGTAGCACTCAAGTTTCTTCCTGAAGAACTTGGCGAGGACGAGCAAGCGCTGGCGCGGTTTCGTCGCGAAGCGCAGGTAGTTTCGGCTCTGAATCATCCCAATATTTGCACGCTGTACGATATCGGCGAAGCCGGAGGACGCGCCTTTATCGCTCTGGAGTTTCTAGAGGGGACGACGCTAAATCACTTGATTGGGGATCCCCCAATTGCTCCGGAGACCTTATTGGGACTGGCCATCGAAATTGCAGACGGGCTGGAGGCGGCGCACGCGAAGGGAGTAGTGCACCGCGACATCAAACCGGCAAATATCTTCGTGACCGCGCGGGGTCACGCCAAGATCCTGGATTTTGGCCTCGCCAAATTGAGTCATGTAGGCCTATATGTACCCGAACAGGAGACCGTGGACGAATTGCAAACGGCAGCTCTCCACCTGACCACACCCGGCACGGCGATGGGAACCGTGGCCTACATGTCGCCGGAGCAAGTATTAGGCAAGGAATTGGACGCGCGGACCGATCTGTTTTCGCTTGGCGTGGTGCTGTACCAAATGGGAACCGGGCAGTTGCCATTCCGGGGTCAGACCTCTGGGGCCGTGTTCGACGCCATCCTGCATAGCGCCCCGGTTTCACCAGTTCAGATTAATCCCAAGTTGCCCGTGGAGTTGGAACACGTCATCACTAAGGCGCTCGAGAAGGACCGGGACCTCCGGTACCAGAATGCTGCCGACATTCGCACCGACCTCAAGCGTCTCAAACGTGACACTGCCAGCGGGGGGCGAGCCACTACTTCTGCAGTACGCGCGCGCCACACTTGGTTCGCATGGACTCTGCTAGCGTTGCTGGTGACCGGATTGCTTACGTGGATCGTCGCTAGTCGTACCAAGCCCACAGCCCAGAATCCACTTTTCAATGCGCAGCTCACAAGGCTGACGAACTTCGGAGGAACGAAGAGCAACCCTGCTATCTCCCCAGACGGGAAATTCGCCGGATTCATTTCCGACCGGAGTGGTACGTTCGACATCTGGCTGATGCAAACCAACGGAAACAGCCCGGCGAACCTCACCCAAGGTCGGATGGGGGATGTGCGTGCACCCCTGCGTGCGTTTGGGTTTTCAGGCGACGGATCAGAAGTGTGGAGCGGTGGCACCGAAGCCAGGAGGCTCATGCTATGGCCTCTCATGGGCGGGACACCACGCAATTTTCTTGACGAAAAGGCCGCCGAGGTTGCCTGGTCGCCAGACGGCACACAACTGGTCTATCACACCTGGCAAGCGGGCGACCCGACATTTGTAGCGGATCAGAACGGCACTAATCAACGCCTGATTTTGCAAAACGAGCCCGACCTACACAACCACTATCAGGTCTGGTCAAAGGATGGCCGCTGGATCTACCTTGTGCGCGGTCGGCCGGCAACGCACGAGATGGATCTGTGGCGCATTCAACCGGATGGTGGAGGATTAGAACAACTCACTCATCTCAACATTGACATTGGCTACCCGACCCCGATCAGTGAACGAACGATCCTATTCGTCGCCCACAATCAAGATGGGGCGGGCCCGTGGTTGTGGGCATTCGACCCAAAAACGCGAATTTCGGACCGCGTGAGTTCCGGTTTGGAAGAATACACCGCCTTGGCAGCCACAGCGGATGGCCGACGTCTTGCGGCGAGCGTCGTGAATCCTCAAGTCAATTTGTGGAGCATTCCGATCACGAGTCGCGTAGTAGAAGAACAGGAAGTCGAGGCTTTCCAAGTACCCACCTTGCGCTCCTGGGCGCCCCGCTTCGGAGGCGGATCGTTGTTCTACCTATCTTCGCGCGACGGCGTTGACGGACTGTGGAGCTATCGCGATGGGAATTCGCTGGAGATATGGAAGGGCTCCGAAGGCGCGCTTCAATCCCCGGTGGCAGTCTCGGCTGACGGGAGCCACGCTGCATTTGCACTGAGGCGAGACGGAAAGCAACAGATGCACGTAATGACAGCGGATGGAACACAGCTCCGTGCTCTTTCGAGCAATGTTGATGTTCGGGGCGCAGCATCCTGGTCTCCTGATGGCAAGTGGATTGCCGTGGCCGCCACCGACAACAATGGACTGGGCTTGTTCAAATTACCCGTTGACGGCGGCGCACCGGTTCGGATTGCAACAGGGCCGTCCCTGGATCCGGTGTGGTCTCCACGAGGGGACCTGATCGTCTATTGCGGACCACAGGTGTTCACGCTCACGCCGCTGCTGGCTGTACACCCGGATGGCGGCGCGGCGAAATTACCAGAGATCAGAGTACAGCGCGAGGGTGTGCGTGCGCGTTTCCTGCCCGACGGCACGGGACTGGTTTACATGCTGGGAAGTACGATGGCCGAGCAAGATTTCTGGTTGCTGGATCTTAACACCATGCGTTCGCGGCGTTTGACTCGGCTGAGCAGTTCCGCGGTTATGCGGACCTTTGATATCACTCCCGACAGCAAACGGATCGTATTCGACCGACTATCGGAAGACTCGGAAATACTGCTCATTGATCTTGCGCCGAGCCAGGCTCGGCCGTAGTCAGTCAAGACAGTTCAATTACAAAACTAAGCCACGCGAACAACCCGCAAGAGAGAGGGGGAACTTTCGGCTCGCCGGTTCTATTCGTCCGCGCCGTATTCCCCGCTCCCGCATGCCGGACGTATTAGTTGCCCAGCTGATCTGCCTTCTGAACAACGCCGTGGATCGCCTGCGACCCGAAATGTCCACTGGCGCCACTCGTTGGGGTAAATACCAGCGTGATGTTCGAAAACTCGACCTGCGACCCTCCTGCGATGCAGACCTGCAACGGGGACGGCCCAAAGGGCGCTTGGCCTCCATTCGCCTCGATGTTGGCCGTTCCCGTAACCTCAATACGGGCTGTGTAGGGAGGGGTCCCAACGGGTGCCGGAGGGCAGTCGGTCGGGTTATAGACAACAGTGTCAGTCGTCATCGTGATGTGATGGGTATGCTGTGATCGGGCAACCGAATTCACATTTGTGACTGTCTGTCCAAAGTCGGACAGCTCCATGGTCAGAGCTGCCGAGAATTTGACTATTTGGGATTCTCCCTTCAACGTCAGGCTCCAGGGACCGTGAAGTTCCCACGGACTCGTACCCGTAGTTATCGGTGTAAAGTCGTTGATTACACCTCTCAAGTGCACGGGCGTCAAGAACTGAGGCTCCTGGGCCTGTAGACACAGGGAGGTGGTGATCAACAGTAGAGAAGTGGTGATCAGAACACGTGCGGTTTTCATCGAAGTTTCTCCTTGTTCGAAAAAGATATTCTAGCCTTCTGAGTTCGTCCCCTTGTTGATGTCAGCGCAAATTGCCGGCGGATTTGATCATTGGGTTGAAAACATTTTTCCGCAGGTGACTGCGCTATCAAACCCACCCTCTTTGGCGGGATTGACCGGGGGAGCGGAATTGGTGGTAGGCGAACCGGCGGCCAAGCCCGCCAGTTCGGACGAGATTTAGGGAGCGCGAGCCTATACCCATTTCCGGGCGGCCACTCGGACTGTTGGCCAGGACCTTCGCGGATTACACCTGGCCTTTCGGCAGATGTTGATGAACGCACCGGCTGCGATTCAATGGGGCACTCAAATCCTGGCTCCCTCAGATTGATGTTCTTGGCCCCCTTCTAGCCCGGTGCCGGCACGTTGCGGGGGGAGGAACGGTGTCAAGTGGGAGAACGCTGGCAGGTACCCTTTCTCTCATTTCCTTTCTCTGAATCCCTCCGGGCATGCAGCCCGCGGGATCCAGTGCGTGGCACTCTTCTGCATATCAGCGTGTATCTGAGGCCGGGGTTTGGTAAGATAGCCCTGATGGAAAGGCCTTTGAGTGCGGAAGAACTATTTCCCCTGGTGGACCGCTTGTCTCCGCATGAGCGACTCCGCCTGCTGCGGCTGATCAGCTTGCGGCCTGCCGCCGACGATCGCGACGCCTACCTTGCGCTTCCACCCCGCCACGACGAGTTCTCAAGCGACACGGACCCCCTGGGCTGGGACGCTGACGGCTGGGAGGAAATCGGTTGAATCGCGGCGAAATCCGCTGGTACACCTTTCGCCCGCCGGACAAGCGTCGGCCCGTTCTGATCCTCACCCGAAGCGACGTGATCGATCGATTAGACGCAATCATCGTCGTGCCCGCAACGCGCACTATCCGCGGACTCGCGACAGAAGTCGTCCTCTCGCCGGAGGATGGCATGCCCGTCTTATGCGCCCTCAACTTTGACCATGTGTCCCTAGCCCAACGGGACCGGATCGGTGCAGCGCTCTGCGCTCTCCCGGAATCAAGATGGCCCGAAGTGCGCCGCGCGCTGCTGGTCGCGTGCGGCTTTGAAGGGGGGTAGGACCTGCGGACCGTTCGCGGCCCTTCAGAAGCAAAGATAGCCCGTCGGCTACATCGGATTGGCGTTTATTGAAAAAGTGCGTTCAGGCTCTCGGTGTAGGGCGCGCGGGCAATCCCCTGCTCGGTAATGATGGCAGAAATATAGCGGTGCGGCGTGACGTCGAAAGCCGGGTGGCGCGCCGGGACGGAGGGAGGTGCGATCTCGATGCCACCCAGGTGGGTGACTTCGCTCGAGGCGCGCTCTTCGATTGGAATCGCCTCTCCGCTGGCCAGGCTGCGGTCAATCGTGGAAAGCGGAGCGGCTACGTAAAAGGGGACGCCGTTCTCATGGGCGAGCACGGCCACGCTGTACGTTCCGATCTTATTCGCGGTGTCACCATTAGCCGCGATGCGGTCCGCGCCCACGATCACGGCCTTAATCTGGCCCTGCTTCATGAAGTGGCCCGCCATGCTATCGGTGATGAGGGTTACGGGAATCCCGTCCTTGGCAAGTTCCCAAGCTGTCAGGCGCGCCCCCTGAAGGAAAGGCCGGGTTTCATCCGCGAAGACTTGGATATTCTTTCCTTGCGCGACGGCGGCGCGGATTACGCCCAAGGCCGTGCCGTAACCGCCCGTGGCCAGAGCGCCCGCATTGCAATGGGTAAGGACCGTCCCCGACTCCGGAAGGAGGGCGGCGCCCTGCCGGCCCATCGCCTCGTTGATCGCGATGTCTTCAGCGAGGACGCGTTTCGCTTCTTCCTCGAGACTTACTTTGACCGCTTCCAGAGCCTGCGCGTCGGTAGTGTGGCAGGAGAGGGAAGCGTCGAACGCTCGGCGCATGCGGTCGATTGCCCAAAACAGATTGACGGCGGTGGGGCGGGTGCGGGAAAGCGTTTCTGCGATCCGCTCGAAATCCGCTCGCAAGGCAGGAAGGGTCCGGGCGCCGGAGTTCTTGACCCCCAGCGCCACTCCCATGGCGGCCGCCACGCCAATCGCCGGCGCGCCGCGAATCACCATGCTGCGAATGGCTTCCGCCACTTCCTCGTAGTCGCGGCAGGTGCGATAGACCTCCGCGGCAGGCAGCCGTGTCTGGTCGATCATGCGCACGCCTTCGTCAGTCCACTCGATGGTTTTGAACATCGCTATGAAGTGGCGATCTCCGCTCTCATCAGGCCCTGGTCTGCGACCTTCTCGAGGCGGAAGCCCAGATTCTCGCACATCCGCCGGGTGGCAGAGTTCTCGACCAGGAATTCAGCCCTCAAGTGTTGGATCTTCTCCTGCTTCGCAACCGCCACCAGACGCCGCACCAACTCCGCACCCAGCCCGCGCCGCTGGAACGCGTCGGCGACCAGGATGGCAAACTGCGCATCCTCGGTGCCGGAGATCTTGGCCATTCTGCCGACCGCCATGATTTCGGGCTGTCCTGAGTAAGGATCTTCGTGCTCAGCCACCAGGGCCAATTCGCGGTCGTAGTCATTAAAGCAGATGCGAATCATCCGCTCGTGCGCGACGCGGTCGCTGAGCGCAATCAACTGCGTGTAGCGCATCATCACGCTGCGCTCGGAGAGCATGTTGTGGAACTTGACCATGAGCGGCTCGTCTTCCGGACGGATGGGACGAATGTTGACTGTCGCCCCGTCTTTCATGGTGAAGGGTGCGACGTATTGCGTCGGGTAGGGCCGTATGGCGAGCTTGGGGAGTTTGTCTTCTGTGACCTCAGGTCCATGCAGCACGACGCGCGCATCCAACGCCACCAACCGCTCCGCAGAAGCCACCAGAGGATTAATATCAATCTCCTTGATCCACCGCTGCTCCACCACCAGGTAGCTGAACTGAACCATCAGCTTTTCCAGAGCCTCCAGATCGACCGGCCGGCGTCCTCGCACGCCCTTGAGAGCTTTGTAAACGCGCGTCCCTTCCATCATGCGGCGGGCCAGCGTGGTGTTCAGGGGAGGAAGCGCCAGGGCGCTGTCTTTGAAGACCTCCACCAACTGTCCCCCGGTTCCAAACAGCAGCACCGGGCCAAATTGCGAATCCAGGCTGCTTCCGACGATCAATTCGTAACCTTCCAGCCGCACCATGGGCTGGACCGCAACGCCCTGGAAGTGGCTAGCGCCCACTTTCTCCGCCACCGCGGACTGGATCTTCGTGAAGGCACTGCCTACAGCTTGACGGTCATAAAGGTTCAGGCGCACGCCGCCCACGTCGGTCTTATGAGTAATGGTCTCCGAGTGGAGTTTGAGCACCACCGGGTACCCGAATTTCTCCGCGAGATCGACGGCCTCCTCGGCCGTAGTGGCCACCTCCGTCGGGACTGTGGGGATTCCGTAAGCGCTCAAGAGCCGCTTGGACTCGACTTCCGTGAGAATCGTCCGCCCAGACTTGCGAACCTCCTCGATGATTTTGGTGGCCGCCGCCGCGCCCGAGGCAGCGCCGTTGACCTCGCCCGGCAGCACGGGGGTCTGGTAAAGACCCTGCAGGTTGTAGCTGTACTGCCACATGTAATGGAAGATCTTTGCGGCGGTGTCAGGATAAGGGAAAGTGGGAATGCCGGCGCGATTCAGAATGTCAACCCCCGCCGACACCTCCGCACCACCCATCCAACTGGCCAAGATGGGTTTGCCTTGCAGCTTGGCATAAGGCTTGAGCTGCTCGGCGATCCGCGTGGGGTCGGTCATCGACTGCGGAGTGAGAACCGCGAGGAGGCCGTCCGTGTTGGGATCTTGCGCGACAATGTCGACCGCTTTGGCATAACGCTCGGAGGTGGCGTCCCCAAGGATGTCGATAGGATTGTTATGGCTCCATTCTTTGGGGAGAATGCTGTTCAGCGACTCCATGGTCTTCGGATCCAGTTCCGCCAGTTCGCCTCCCACTGCGATCAGCGTATCCGTGGCGAGCACTCCAGGCCCTCCCGCGTTCGTCACGATGGCCAAGCTTGGGCCCGTGGGGTGAGGCTGCTTGCCCAGCACATCGGCCATATGGAACAGCTCCCCGATACTCTGTAC
Organism: Terriglobia bacterium; assembly: GCA_050008495.1. GTDB lineage: Bacteria > Acidobacteriota > Terriglobia > UBA7540 > UBA7540 > CAVROP01. The sequence goes on from JBEKMN010000069.1 coordinate 10,157, forward strand.
TCGCAATACGCCCGTGCGCCGGAAAGCTGCATCCAACACTTCATCGCTGCCGGCCAGCGAGCCGGTGTGCGAGGCGGCGGCCTTAGCGGCGGCCGCGCTGCGGCCTGCCTTAATCACAATGATGGGTTTGGCAAGACCTACCTGGCGCGCCGCAGATAGAAACGCGCGAGCATCGCCGATGCTTTCCATGTAGATGATGATGCTCCGCGTGCGGGGATCGTCGCCGAGATAATCAATCAGGTCGCCCCAGCCCACATCGGCCATCGAACCGATGGAACTAAAAACGCTGAATCCGACCATTTCGCGAAAGCTCCAGTCCAGAACCGCCGTGCATAGCGCACCGCTCTGGCTGAGGAAACCAATGCTTCCCGGGCGAGCCATTCCACTGGCAAAGGTCGCATTGAGGCCCGTGTTAGGACTCATAATGCCCAAACAGTTGGGCCCGACGATGCGGATGTCGGCCGCACGAGCTTTGGCCACAATCTCGCCTTCCAGTCGCGCCCCATCCGGGCCGAGTTCCTTGAACCCGGCGGAGATAATGATGGCGCCTTTCACACCCGCGGCGGCACAATCGTCCATGACCCTCGACACGGTGGAGGCGGGAGTGACGATCACCGCCAAGTCCACCTGTTCAGGCACGTCGAGCAAATTGGGGTAGGCTTTCACGCCCAGAACCTGGGCTCGCTTGGGATTTACTGGGAAAACCGTTCCGCCGAAAGGATTACTAATCAAGTTCCAAAACGTGGTCCGCCCGACGCTGCCGGGGTTCTCCGTGGCCCCGATCACCGCAACCGCTTCCGGTGCAAAGAAAACATCCAGCGGGTGTTTGCGACGATGCAAGATGTCGTGGGCATATTCTAACTTGGGCATAGCAGTTGGCTTCATTAGGCAAATCTCCTTGGGGACGAAGTGACATGAATATTAGGATAAAGACGTGCCAAACATGATACCCGGAAGGGCCACAGAATTCAACGCCAACCCCATGAAGCGCTGCCGCGAATGCTTAGCTGCCTTATATCGGCGCTCACCCGCATTCTCATTACGCTATTGCATTGGGGACATGTCGGCAGCGGGCGCATTCGAGGGTATGTTAACCTCACGCTGCCATCGGTCCGCGGGCGAAGCGGGCTTGCACCAGGACTGCGATTGACAATCGCGTGCAACAGGTGGTCTCATATCCTAAGGGTTGAAGTTCCACATTCGCAGCTCGGAAGTGTAGGCAAAAATTCCTCGAAGGGAGAACAGGAGCTATGGGCGTTCGCACCAGCATCGACCTGAGGCTCGATCCGTCCGCTGCCTTTGACGCCTTGGTTGGAGAACTATCGACGGCGCTGTTGGATCTCGGAATGCAATTTGAGCCAGGAGCCCATGGCCGCGTCGTGGAGGGCGCGGTAGAAGTGGGGCGCGTAACCAGTTGGCTCCCGCCGCAGAAGATCGCACTGGAATGGCGTGGCGCTGCCTGGCAACCGGCTGAAGTAACGGCGGTTGAGCTGCGCTTCGAGCCTGTCGGGAATGGCACTCGTGTGACGCTGGAACAGCCGGAGCTGAGCACCGCCTTGGGAGAAAAAGCGGACGAAATCGCAGGCTGGTTTGCCGGCGAGGTCGCGGCCCCGCTGCTCCATTCGTTGGCGCCTCGGCGATTGGGCGACTGGATCACCGATCGCAGAGCTCGTCGCCCCTCAGGCCCGCAGTCCCGGGCAACCTACCGCGACCCGCTCTATCACCGCCCGAATTTCAAAATCATTCTGAACGAACTTGGCCTGACGAAGAACGACTATCTGCTCGAGGTCGGCTGCGGAGGCGGGGCGTTCCTCGCGGATGCGCTGAAGAGCGGCTGCAAAGCGGCGGCTATCGACCACAGTTCAGAGATGGTAAGGCTGGCCAGCGAAGTCAACCGCGAAGCGATAAACCAAAACAAGCTCGAGATTCGCCAGGGGGATGCCGGCTTGCTGCCATTCCCCGACGACACGTTCACCTGCGCGGTTATGACCGGGGTTTTTGGCTTTATCCAGGAGCCGCTCAAGGCGCTTTCCGAGGTTCGGCGAAAGCTCACAAAGGGTGGGCGCTTTGTGCTCTTTACCGGAGGAAAAGAGTTACGCGGAACACCCGCAGCCCCCGAGCCTGTGGCCTCCCGCCTGTTTTTCTACGAGGACCAGGAACTGGAAGACCTCGCGCGCAGGGCGGGGTTTGCTGATGCGAAAGTGGAACGGCCTGATTTCGAGCAGGCCGCGCGTGAGGTGGGAATCCCGGCGGAAGCCCTGGAGCTTTTCAAGGGAAAGAGCGGCGGCCAGATATTGGTGGCGCGCAAGTGAAGGTGAGCAATCCTTGCACCTGTCCGCTGCCTCAGTGCAACGCTAAACCTGAAACTCCCGCTTCACCTTCTCCGACTTCTCAGCCACTGACCGAGCCAACTCTTCCTTGTAGGCCGCCAGCTTCTGGGCAAGTTCTGCGTCCGACGTGGCAATGATCTCGATGGCGTAAATGGCGGCGTTGATGGCGCCGGGCTTGCCGATGGCTGTGCATGCGACCGGAACTCCGGCGGGCATCTGTACGGTCGAGAGGAGCGCGTCAAGTCCGGCGAGCGTGGTGGTGGCCATCGGAACCCCGATCACCGGCAGCGTCGTCTCCGCCGCAATCACGCCGGCCAGATGGGACGCTCCCCCCGCCCCTACAACGATCACCTTGAGGCCGCGCTGGATGGCCGTCCGGGCATACTCGGAAGTGCGCACGGGCGAACGGTGTGCAGAAGTGACTTCGATTTCGAACGGCACGCCGAACTTCTTCAACATCCGCGCGGTTTCCGTCATGGTGGGCAGGTCTGTATCGCTGCCCATGACGCCCCGGGTCACCCGGCCTGACGCGGGCTTGGCGCATCCCCCGCCGGTTCGTCCGCCGTGCCGGCTCGCCAGTCGCCGGAAAGTCGCTTCAAACCTTTTGCGCCGATATCACGCCGAAAATGCATTCCCTCAAAGTTGATCTTGCTCACCGCAGAGTAGGCGCAGGCGATGGCGCCCGGCAGGTCCTCGGCTGTCGCCGTTACACCCAACACCCGCCCGCCCGTCGAAAGCAAATGAAAATCCTTGAACTTCGTGCCCGCGTGAAACACCTTGACGCCGCCCCTAGTCTCCGCCGCATCGATTCCGGTGATCACTTTGCCCACTTCCGGCTTGCCCGGATAACCCCTCGACGCAAGCACCACGCATACCGAAGGATTCGGGCTCCAGTGCGGTTCAAGCGTCGCAAGGCGATCTTCGCTCAGCGCCACGAGCAACTCCGCCAGGTCCGAGCGCAGGCGCATGACAATGGGCTGAGCCTCGGGGTCGCCCATACGTACATTGTACTCGAGAACCTGGGGACCTTGCGAGGTCAACATCAAGCCACAATATAGAAATCCGTGGTACGGCGTGCCTTCCACGGCCATCCCCACCAGCGTAGGAGCAACGATGGTCCGAATGATTTCAGCACGCAGAGGTTCATCCAGAATCGCATCCTCGCTGTAAGCGCCCATACCGCCCGTGTTCGGGCCCTGGTCGTCGTCAAAGACAGCCTTGTGATCCTGGGTGGGGACTAAAGGCAGGATAGCGCGCCCATCCGTCAGCACGATAAAGGAAAGCTCTTCGCCCCTCAGCGCTTCTTCCAGGATGACCTTCTCGCCCGCCGAGCCCAAAGTCCGCTGGCGCATGAACTCATCCAGAGCTTTTTCGGCTTCTTCCCGAGTGCGGGCGATAACTACACCCTTCCCCGCTGCCAATCCATCCGCCTTGATCACGACCGGCAAGCCAAACTCCGACAGCGCCTTGACGGCCTGGTCGAAACTCTCTGCCACCTTGAACGCCGCGGTGGGGATCGAATGCCTTTGCATGAACTGTTTAGAAAAGATCTTGCTCCCCTCGAGCCGAGCTGCGGCACGGGTAGGGCCAATAATCACCCTGCGTGCCCGCTTGAACTCATCCACTACGCCTGCCACCAACGGCGCTTCCGGCCCCACTACCGTAACGTCCGCCTTAAGCTCGTTCGCCAACTCGAGAATCTGCGCCGGATTCGAGACATCCACGGGCCGGCATTCCGCTTCCTGTGCAATGCCGGCGTTGCCCGGCGCGCAGTAGATCTCCTCCATGAGTCCACTCTCGCGCAACTTCCAGGTCAGCGCGTGCTCTCGTGCTCCGGATCCAATCACCAGTATCTTCATAAAGTGGCGGTACACTAACGGGAAGTTCGCGTTTTGTCAATGACAGAAATAACCTATGTCTCTCTGATGCCGAAAAACGGCGCGATGGCTAAACTCCGGCGGCCGGTTGTTTTGAATTCGAAGGCTTCAGTCAAGGTGTATAATGCGCTCATGGGCGTCGAAGTCATTCCCAAGATCACTTTCGAAGAATTCCGCCAGTTCCCTGTCGATGGGAAGCGCTATGAACTGATCCACGGATATGTCCACTTTCTCCCGACTCCAAGCACCAGACACCAGATGATTCTTGGGAACGCTGCCGCTAGCCTGGGGAATTACGTGGATGATGCTCGACTCGGCATGGTCCTGTTCGCGCCACTGGACGTCCGCCTGGACCCGGACACAGCTCTTCAACCTGACCTGATGTTTATCTCTCAAGGTCGAGCCGAGATTATCCAGGAGAACTTCATTGCTGGCGCGCCCGACCTCGCGGTAGAAATCCTCTTGAGCTCTACCGCGGCGCACGACCGCGCCACCAAACTCCCTCTGTACGGAGAGGCAGGTATCCCCGAGGTTTGGCTTGTCGACTCACAGGCCAAGACGGTGGACGTATTGAAACTGGAGGGGAAGAAGTATTTGCTAGATGCAATCCTCGCCGGCGATCAAATCCTCATTTCCGATCTCTTCCCCGGCTGGCAACTGCCCTTGCACGACCTCTTCGACTTCCGCGGACGGTTCTAAAGGTCGCACGTGTGAAGTGGTGGGGCGCCGGCACGTGTCCCCGTGCCGTCTGCAAGGCAGGCCATCGCGAAGCGAGGCTTGGCTCTGTCACACCAACTCGTAAATTCAGGTTAAAATAAACGATCGACGCCGGGGCTCGAGTAGAATTATGTTGTCAGGCTTTACGGAAAAATACGATGTGGTGGTTGTGGGCGCGGGGCACGCCGGGTGCGAAGCTGCGATGGCGGCGGCGCGCATGGGGCTGAAGACGGCGCTATACACGATCAATCTCGACCTGATTGCGCAGATGTCCTGCAACCCCGCGGTGGGCGGAATCGCCAAGGGCCACCTGGTGCGCGAAATCGACGCGCTGGGCGGGGTCATGGGCGAAGTGATCGACGCCGTCGGCATCCAGTTCCGCTTGCTCAACACCAGCCGCGGGCCCGCCGTCTGGTCGCCGCGCGCCCAGGCGGACAAGAAGCAATACCGCGCCCGAATGCGCCAAGTTCTTGAATCGGAGCCCAACCTGCGGATCAAGCAAGCTGAAGTCGTAGACCTGGTGCTGGAGAATTCTGCGGGGGCGGCTCGCGAACCGGCCCTACAGCCTAATGGCCTCTGCGCACTGGGCATCAGGCTGCTGGACGGACGCCGGGTGGAAGCCGGCGCCGTGATCGTCACCACGGGCACCTTCCTGAATGGCCTCATCCACTGCGGAGAGAACAAGTACCCCGCCGGGCGCTCGGGCGAGCCACCGTCCGTGATGCTGGGTGAGGCGCTGCGCCGGCTGGGCTTCCAAATCGGCCGGCTCAAGACCGGCACTCCGCCGCGCCTGGACGCGCGCACCATCGACTTTTCGAAGTTTCAAGTGCAGGCCGGCGACCCGGTTCCCACACCCTTCAGTTTTCGCACCAGGGCCATTACCCAACCGCAGACCGTTTGCTGGATCGGCTACACCAACGCAGAAACGCACCGGATCATCCGCGAGAACGTGCACCGCGCTCCGCTCTATTCCGGTCAGATCAAGGGCATCGGGCCGCGCTACTGTCCCTCCATTGAAGACAAGATCGTCAAGTTCCCGGACAAGCCCCAACATCAGCTCTTCCTTGAGCCGGAGGGAATGGACACGAACGAGATTTACGTGAACGGCATGTCCACCTCGATGCCCATCGACGTCCAGTTGGCCATGGTGAGGTCCATCCCGGGCCTCGAGGACGCCGAGATGATCCGCCCGGGCTACGCCATCGAATACGACATGGTGCAGCCCACGGAGCTTTACCCGTGGCTCGAGTGCAAGAAAATCCAGAACCTCTTCCTGGCAGGCCAGATCAACGGAACGACAGGTTACGAGGAAGCCGGGTGCCAGGGAATTATGGCGGGAATTAACGCCGGGCTGCGCGTCCAGGGCAGAGAGCCGATGATCATCGATCGCACGCAAGGTTACACCGGCATCCTCATCGACGACTTGGTCAGCAAGGGAGTGGACGAACCCTACCGCATGTTCACCTCGCGCGCCGAGTTCCGGCTTCACCTGCGCATCGACAACGCCGACGAGCGCCTGATGCCGCTCGGCTTCCAAGCCGGCACCATCCGGCAGAGCGATTACCAGGCATTCCTGGAAAAACAGGCGCGAATCTCCGCTGTCACCAAGTTCCTTCTCGAAACCCGCTTGAGCCCCGATTCGCGCCTGGGCTGCGAGATCTACTCCAGGCTCGGTCTCATGAATGGCAGGCAATTTACAGCCCCCTCACCGCTGACCGGAGCCCAACTCCTGAAGCGCACCGAGCTCAAGATTGAAGATTTAATGGAGTGGATCGGCGAAGGCCTGCGTGTGGTGAGCATTGATGATGCCCCTCTCCCCCTTGGGGGAGAGGGGTGTCCCGATCTGATCGGGACAGGTGAGGGGGTCGGTCTTGACGGTGCACTCTCCCGCGAGGAAGCCCGCCGCATCGAGACCGACTTCAAGTACGAGGGCTATCTCCAACAGCAGGAGAAACAGATGGAGCGGATGAAGCGCGCCGAGTCGCGACACATTCCGGATTGGTTCGATTACCGGAAGGTCTCCGGCCTCTCCCGAGAGGTGGTCGAGAAGCTCACGCGCGTCCGCCCACTCACTCTCGGCCAAGCTTCTCGCATTCCCGGCATCACTCCCGCCGCTGTCTCCCTTGTCAATTGTTACATCGAAATCTTCCAGCGCCGCGCGGCAGAACAAGCCTCGGTCTGATTCTCGAAATCCAACGGTAGCATTACTCGTTCGGATAAGGACTTGCATTCGCGTCTTGGCACAGTTAATCTCAGAATATGACCGTGCAGGCAATCAAGGCGGCGATTGAGGAACTCACCGAGCCGGAGCGTCGCGAACTGGCCGACTGGTTTGAGCAGCTCGAAGAAGAGTCTTGGGACGCCGAAATGAAGCAGGATTTTGCTCCCGGCGGCCGCGGGCATCACCTAGCAGAGAAGATCAATCAACAAATCGAGACCGGCAAGTTCACTCCCCTAGAAAAGGGCTTGCGTTTTCGGCAAGAGCAAAAGTGAACTTCACATCTCACGCCTCACGGGAATTCTGGACTCTCTACGACAGCCTCCCGCTAGCGGTCCAGGAGCAAGCCCGTAAGCAATATGAGCTTTTCGCGCAAGACCCGCATCATCCATCCCTACGTTTGAAGCCGGTCGGATCGTTCTGGTCTGTCCGCATTTCGCGCTCGTATCGGGCTTTAGCGACACGCCGCGGAGAGCACTTCTTCTGGTTCTGGATAGGTTCGCATAGCGACTATGAAATGCTGATTTCAGAAGGGTGAGACCAAAGCAAACCTCCGGTAGAAACAGCTTACGACTAGAGGGTCCGACAGCGCGGCACAGATCGGTGCGAGGCGCGGCACTCTTCAATATAAAGTCGCATCGACTCGAGGATGCTGGCCTTCGCTTCGTCGATGGAGTTTCCGAGTCCATACACGCCCGGAAAATCTTGGCTGTGGGCCCAGTTTTTCTGGCCTTCACGCTCAACGGTAATGGGGTAGGTGTACATCTCCATAACCAGACATTATCACGAAATCCGTGCCCGGCGGAGAAGTGTTGTATATTGTGAGTACAAGCGGACATGAGCTCCCCACCCATTCCCGCTCCCGGCAAAGCTCTCGCGAAGCGCACCGCCTTCACCGCTACCGCGCTGGTGCTGTGCATCGCGGCGTGCAAGCTGATGGTGCATTTGTATGCCGGCCGGCACTACGGGTACTTCGTTGACGAGCTTTATTACTTAGCTTGCAGCCGGCACCTGGATTGGGGTTACGTCGACCAGCCTCCGTTAATCGCAGTGATCACCTGGCTGGTGCGCTCGCTGCTCGGCGACTCTCTCCCTGCGCTCCGCTTCCTTCCCGCCGTGGCGGGGGCCGCGATGGTTGCACTGACCGCACTGATCGCTCGCGAACTGGGCGGGAAGCGCTTTGCGCAGGGGCTGGCTGCACTCGCAGTTCTGGTGGCGCCGGGTTTTCTGGCGTTGGACAGCTTGCTTACCATGAACGTCTTCGAGCCACTGTTTTGGCTGGGTTGCGCCTATCTTTTGATCCGTATTATTACAACAGGCAATACTAAACTGTGGATCTGGTTCGGCATCCTGTCGGGATTCGGGCTTGAGAACAAGTACTCGATGCTGATCTTCGGCGCCGGCATCGTCTTGGGCTTGATGTTGACCGGCGAGCGCCGCAAGCTGGCGAGTTGCTGGCTGTGGGTCGGCGGCGCGCTGGCCTTTATTATCTTTCTGCCTAATCTCGTTTGGAACATCCACCGGCACTTCCCGTTTCTCGTGGCGCATGCCAGTATCCAGCGCAGCGGGCGCGACGTTCCTCTCGGCCCGCTGGCTTTCTTCGCACAGGAAATTCTGACGCTGCTGCCCTTGACCCTGCCCATCTGGCTCGCCGGCCTCTGGTTTTACTTCTTCTCGAAACCGGGGCGTCCATTTCGCGTCCTGGGCTGGGCATGGGTGTTCACCGCGGCTGTTATCGTGACGCTGAGCCCGCGCATCTATTACCTCTATCCCGCCTTTCCGGTTTTGTTTGGCGGCGGCAGCGTGATGTGGGAGAGGTGGCTTGACGAGGCGCGCTACCGCTGGCTGAAGTTCGCGTACGCCGGCTCGATGCTGCTGGCCGGCGCCGTCTTCGCGCCCCTCAGCGTTCCGGTGCTGCCGCCCGAAACCTACATTCGATACACCCGCGCGCTGCATCTCCAGCCGCCCAGGATCGAAACGCACCGCCTGGGTCCGCTGCCCCAACTCTTTGCCGACCAGTTCGGCTGGGAAGAGATGACGGCCACCGTCGCGCGCGTTTACAACAGCCTGCCGCCGGAGGTTCGCGCCAAAACTGCGATCTTCGGCCAGAATTACGGCCAGGCGGGCGCCATCGACCTCTTCGGTCCGAAATACGGGCTGCCGCCTGCCATCAGCGGGTATATGAATTACTATTTCTGGGGACCACGCGACTACACCGGCGAAAGCATGATCGTTATGCAAGGGCAGCAGGAAGACCTGGAGCGCTACTACTCGAGCGTCGAGAAAGTCGCCAGCGTCTATCACCCTTACTCCATGCCCTACGAGCATTTCGATATCTACTACTGCCGCGGCCTCAAGTGGTCCCTCAAGGAAATCTGGCCGAAGGTGAGAAACTGGGACTGAGAATTCCCGATCAGGCAGGGCACGGCTTATTCCCCCGCTTCCGATTCCTGCTCCTCGATCACCTTGGCCGTCTGTTCCCACTCGCGCGTCAGGCCGGCAAGCTCCTGGCGGCCCCGCTCGATCGACCTGGTCAAACGCGCGGAATCCTCGGCGCTCCGGAAGTTCGCAAGTTCCTGCGCCTGGCCTTCGATCTCGGCCTCCAGGCGCGCGACCTGATCTTCGATCTCACGGCAACGACTCTTCATTTGTTGCAAGCGGATGGGATTGAGCCGCTTCGATTTGACGGCGGCCGCCTCCGGCGCCTTGGATATTGGGCCTGCATCGTGTAGTTGGTGTGAAGGGTTGCGCTCTCGCACCAAATCCTCGAGCCCTGTGAGGTCGAGACTGATTTCCTTTCCTTCTTTGCGCCACAAATAATCTTCATAATTGCCCGGATAGACATTCACCTCGCCCTCGGCGATCTCGAACACCCGCGTGGCGAGCTTGTCAATGAAGTAGCGGTCGTGGGAGACGAACACCACGGTGCCGGTGTAGTTTGCCAGGGCTTCCAGCAGCACGTCCTTGGCGCGCAGGTCGAGATGGTTGGTGGGCTCGTCGAGCAGCAGAAAGTTCGAGGGGCGCAACAGCATGCGCGCCAGCGCATAGCGATTGCGCTCGCCGCCCGAGAGCACTCCGATGCGCTTGAACACTTCGTCCTCGCTGAACAGGAAACAGCCCAGGAGGCTGCGCAATTCGGTCTGGGTGCTGAGTGCCATGGGTGCGGCGCGCGCCAGGTCATCGAGCAGCCGCGCCTCAGCATCGAGCGCCTTGTACTGGTCCTGGGCGAAGTAATCCACCTCGACTTGATGCCCCTGCTGGTACTCTCCCGCGCTTAGCGGCTCGAGGCCGGCCAGCAGCTTGAGCAAAGTCGATTTCCCTGCCCCGTTGACGCCCACCAGGGCCACTCGGTCTCCCCGCTGGATAGTGAAATTCACGCCCGCAAACACCTGCTTGGCCCCGTAGCTTTTGGCCACCTGCTTGAACTCCGCCACCATCCGGCCGCTGGGCTTGGGCTGGGGAAAGCGGAAGTGAATGGCTTTTTCTTCGGGCGGGATTTCGACGCGCTCCATGCGCTCGAGTTCTTTGATGCGGCTCTGCACCTGCTTGGCTTTCGTGGCCGTGTAGCGGAAGCGGTTGATGAAGACTTCGAGCTGCTCGATGCGCTCCTGTTGGTTCTTGTAAGCGGCTTCGATCTGGGCTCGCCGCGCCGTCTTCTCCGCCAGGTACTTCTCGTAATTGCCGGAATAGAAGTGAACTCGCCGGTTCCAGATCTCGACCATCTTTTCTACGGTTACGTCGAGGAAAAACCGGTCGTGCGAAACCAGCACGTAAGCGTGGGGATAGTCGATCAGGTACTCCTCGAGCCAGTTGCGGGCTTCCAGGTCGAGGTGATTGGTGGGCTCGTCGAGGAGGAGCAGGTTGGGCTTTTCGAGTAACAGCTTGGCCAGGGCAATGCGCATTTGCCAGCCGCCGGAGAATTCCTCAGTGCGGCGGCGCCAATCCGATTCCGGGAATCCCAGGCCGGTAAGCACGCGCCCGGCCTGAGCCTCAAGCGAATAGCCGTCGCGCTGGCGGAACTCGGTGTCGAGAGCATGGAAGCGCTCGCTGACGCGCTGATACTCTTCACCCTCGGGATCGAGTTCGGCCATCTTTTCCATCAGATCTTCCATCTCCCGCTCCATGGCCAGCAGGTCGCCGAACACCGACATGCATTCGGCCAGCACCGTGCGTCCGGAAAGCGTCAGGCCGTCTTGCGGGAGGTAGCTCGAAGTAATCCCCTTAGCGAAGCTGACTTCGCCGTAGTCGAGCGTATCGAGGCGCGCCAGCACCTTGAGCAGAGTGCTCTTGCCCGTGCCGTTCGCTCCCACCAGGCCAACCCGCGCGCGTGGCGTGATGAGCCAATCGAGATTCTCAAATAACAATTTGGGGCCGAATCGCTTTCCGGCCGATGCAAGCTGGATCATGATGGCGCCTTATGCGGCATCAACAGTTTAGCAAATTCAGGATTCGGTGGTAGCGCAGAGGTGGGCGCAGTTTGCCCTCCTCTGCGGTTCTTCCTGGGGTTGGCCGCCTGGTTGCGGGTGGCGCAGACGTTCCGCTCTTTGGCATGTTCGTGCTGTCCTTCCGCGAGAGGGACGCATACATCCCGACGCAAGGCGTCGGGACGTAGATGCGCCACCCGCCGTAATAATACTCATAGTCTCTAGACTTAAAGGCATGGTCCGAGAGACTATCCGTGTTTGCCAACGCATGATGTTCTCACAATATGGACCGAAAGAATTCAATCCAGGTCAAATTCGGCAGAGCTCTTAGGAAACATCGAAAGGTAAAAGGGCTTACCCAGGAGAAGTTGGCGGAGCTTTCTGGCTTACATTTCACGTACGTCGGATCGGTCGAGCGCGGAGAGCGCAACGTTTCGATCAAGAGCATCAACTCACTCATCAGGGCGCTCGATCTGTCCTACAGCGAATTTTTTGACGGCTTTTAGGTTCTCTATGAACCTGCAAAAGCGTAAAGACGAGAAGGTCGACGATTACTTTGGACGTCTCCGCCGGCAGAGAGTCAAGCCTTCTAATAGATACCAAGGAGTATCGCGGAATGATGTGGAAGCCGTTCTGAAAAGGATTGGGCAATTCAGACCAGACATGGTGGATTGTGTATGGTGCCTTCTGAACGATGATTTTCCCTCACTCTTTTCTAACTCCACAGGATTCAAAATATCAGACGGAGCGTCAGTCGCCCACATCGCGGGGTATGTCGGGATACTACTGCGCGGGGGCCGAAGGCTTGATCGAGAGGGACGTGATTACTGGGTAAAGCCGTTGCGAGAGCTAGGCGCAGTCGAAGCAGTGACCTTCGACTCCGATCAGCATGCATTTATTGAGGGGCACGTCAAAGCCAAATCTCCAAACAGCGCCTATCGCCTGGAGCGCTCGTTTGTAGCGATTTTGAAGAAGGTCAAAACCTCGGGCTTTGCCGAAGCTACAGACCGTTGGCTTTCCCAAGACGTGAGGAGAGAGCGTCTCAAAATTCTCTCCGAAGCGCAGAAGTTAGCCTCTGAAGGGAGGCCGGGAAACCCGCACGAGAAGCTGATCACGGAATCGGTTAAAATTTACGCAAAGCATTTCCTGCCGGGATACTCCGTGCTATTCGAAGATTACTCCGATGGAGCCCGGATAACCAAGGATGCTGAATCGCGTTTGCGTGCAGCTAACGTCAGAATAGAACTGGAAGATGCCTGGCCCGATGTGACAATGTTTAATCCGGAAGAGAATGCGCTGTGGTTTATCGAGGCCGTCACGACCGACGGAGAGGTCGACCGCCAGAAATGGGAAGGGCTTAAGCGGATATGTTCGAAGGCGGGAAAACGTCTTGCAGGAGCGACGACCGCCTACGCAGACTGGCGACGGTTCGCTTCCAGGCAAAAGGCCAACAAAAATCTGCACATCGGTTCCCACGTCTGGATCCAAGAGGATCCAACAAAGGAATTTGTAGTGAAGGGACCGGATCCAGAGGTTGTCAAAACAGAGCCCTGAAGGCCTACTAACAGTTACGCCGAAATCATTTCCTCAACAAAATGATCCAGCAATTTGTGGTTTGCCAGGAAGCTCCCGAGTTTTCTTCCCAATTGTTGCAGTTGGTCGACACGTGGGTAATGAAGAGTTCGCAAATCTGTAGCGTTCACCTGGGTGTGCCCATTGAACTGGCGAAAGTAAGTGTCGACAAATGTCGAATTGAGGTAGGCTACCAAGCCTCGTGCGAGTTCGATGGACAGTCCACTCCCCTCACAGTGGTAATAGTTTAGATGATTCTCAAACCCAACCAGGGGCTCCGCGATAACCGAAGGATCGTAAAGCGCTGCCACGATCCGGCGAGGCTCTTCTTTCGCGCTAAAGCGTTTCGTCACGACATACACCCCTCTCGGTATCAAGGCGTCCAGCGTTTCGGAGACAATGGCGATGGCGTTCGGCTTCTTTCCGTTTAGCCTAGGCCACGAGATCACCCCGTCCTTCATGTGGCAGGGGTGAATTAAGGGAGCGCAATTGTCTTGCGGGTAGGAACGCAAGTAGTGTCTGGCTCGAAAATCAACCACCCGCCCAGTCGAAACAGAGAGGCCGAGATCTGTCAACGTGCCTTGAAGAGCAGCCATGCACTTGGCGATCCGATCATTCAGCTCATCTGGCACGATGTGGATGAAGATTTCGGGGTCCCCTGGATGTACAAGTTCCTCCGGATTGACCCGGCGCAGGGTCGGCGATGTATCGCTCATTCTGCTGCTCGTCGAGAGCGTAACCCCATCAACCGGCGCTGGCCTGCGAATAGCTCGAAAGATGATATTCTCCTGTAGTACATCATCGTCGCCAAACAGAGCATCCCGAGAATCGAACACGTGGAGCCGTTCGAACGCCATACGACTCAGGAAGTCTTGGCGAAAGGGACGGAAGTACGGCCCATTGCAAAAGCTGCGGGGAGTGATGGCGACCAACTCCCCCCCACCTGCCAACATTCGCACGACCAGGGACAGAAACGCGGTGTAGAGATTGCTCGTTTCAATTCCGGCAGACCCCAAAACTCGACGAATATCCGAATCGCTGTTGATCTTTCGGTATGGCGGGTTAAGGATGGCCATATCGAATCGGCCGGACTCCTCAAAGAGCGGGGCACAAACGCTGCCCACCGCCGCCTGGATGAAATCTACTGGCTCAATGTGACCCTCAAATTGTATACCGACGTTATTGCAATGATTCCGGCACAGCGCCAAGGTTTGCCGTAAACCCTCAATGAGTGTGTTGTCAATTTCGTACGCGCAGACCTGTAACTTGGCAGGCCGATGCTCCCTCGCGCATATTTCCGCAACCACAGCGGCTGTGAGAGACCCCACCCCCGCTCCGGCATCAAGCAATCGAATGGACTGCCGGTGTGCCTTGCACAGAGATGCCATGAATCTTGCAACGGGAGCCGGTGTCAGGAATTGACCGAGGTCGACTCGTCGGGAAGGATTTAGCCTTCGCGCGACGCTGGTGCGCAATTCCTCCACCTTATCTAGCAGTGTCGATGCCGTTCTGGACGGCGTCTCAATGCTGGCGACTTTTGCAACGCTCGGGCAGTCCATCAATGCAATCCTGCGCTTATCATACTACACATATCGGCGGTTCGGGGCCGGCAGGTGACATGAGTGGGGTGGCCTCCCAGCCCGAGACGAACAGTTATGAGGGTCTAATTACCGCGGCTGGTGCAAAGCGAAGCTCTGCGGTCTTGGGGGAACAAAGGGTGTCACGTACCCTTTCCAGGATTAACTTTGCTGTGCCCACGCGTTGCCTGCACAACCACAGCAGCATGATTGAGCGCCGCGACCTAGATCGCGCCGTGGACTTGTTAGTGGCGCTCCTTCTTCTTCTGGATGCGCAGACCGTTGGCGAAATATCACGCTTTTAATATCGATACAGGACAACCTTCTCGATGCGGATTCGATTGGGAGCGAATCTCCAGCCCTTGCCCTGATCATTCTCGTCGCCGTTCAGCCGCCGTCCTGGAATCCAGGCGTTATCAGAGAAAGTCCCTTCCTCGACCGAGCCGATCCCGACATGTGCGGGACCGCCGTCCTTGAGCTGAAACGAAACCCGGAACCCGCTGCCCGCGCCAAGAAACTCGGCCGGCCCCGTGGCGATGACCAACCCGAATCCGGTCTCCGCCTCCGTGCCGAAAATTTCGTCGAGGCTAACGTCGAGACGGTAGCCGTTTAATTCCAGTGCGGCCTTGGGATGATCGCGATTCAGTGTGAATCCTGCCATTTTTCCCTCGCCCTCATGCTCGAGAATGAAGGGTGCAAGCTGCAACAACGCTTGATAACTCTTCCCCAGTTCGCCGTTCGGGTCTGTCAGCGCCGGCCGTTCCGGGCCTTCGAAAGAATCGATCGCGAAAGGAGAAAAGCCGATGGTTTCGCGCTGGCCCACGGCGTAGAAAACGTTGGCTTCACCTGCGGTTCCCCCGCGGGTCTCGGGGATGAAGAGGGGGTTGCCGCCGCGATTATAGCGGTCGCACCATTCGGCGAAGTTAGACGCGTAGATGTCCGGGGCGTATAAGTCGATGGCGGTTCCCGCAGCCTTCCAGACGTCCATAACCTCCGGCAAGGGGCCGCCGCTGGGAAACTCCCCAGGCGAAGATTGGGGGCTGGCGAGCCAGGTGTTCACGTACATGGGAAGAGGATATTCGGGCTTTCCTGCCGCCGCCACGTACTGAACATAACGCGCGTAGTTCCAAGCCATGAAAATCTCGTCGGTTGGCGGCCCGGGGCCGAAGACCTCTCGCCAAGTGCCGGCGTTCTTTGCCCCCGTCGCTTCCCAGACCCGCCTAAACTCAGGGAGAAGCGTGTCTCGGTGCTGCTCAAGATAGCTCAACAATTGCCTGGGGACTTGCCCGTCAAATGCCTGGTCGGCTGCGGGCGAGCGGTCGCGGGAATCGCCCAACACCCCGACCTCGTTTTCCACCTGCATCATGAGGACAGTGTGAGCTTCACCATCCACTTCGCGGAGGTGGCGCATCAAGGCGGCGAAGGCGCGCGCATCGGCTTGCATCGATTCCTTGCCCAATGTGCTCAGGATTTCCACCGGGGCGCCGTCCTTTTCAATCACCCGCGGGAACCGATGCGTATCCTGCTTCACCCAGAGCGGAGCGTAGCTCGACATGCCATTCTTCCAACTGGCAAGCCACAGAAACACCAGGTGCAGGTTGTTTCGCCGTGCGTCCTGAATCAGGCCGTCCGGCAGGGCAAAGTCAAACTGCCCTTCCCGGGGCTCGATCAATTCCCACGAAACCGGGGTGAGGACCGTGTTGAGCGGGATCGCGGCAAGACGCGGCCAGATGGGCCGCATATAATCGAGACTGGAGGAACTGGAATTGAATAATTCCGCCCCAAGCACGAGGAAGGGCTTTCCATCCACCACCAACTGCGTGGCGGTGCCGTGTTTCTCCAGGTGCGGAATGCCGGAGCTTTGAGCATAAGCCACAAGCACCGGAACACCGAACAATGCAAGAACCACAAGCAGAGAATGCTTCATGTCGAAAACCTCGCGAGAGAGTCCATGGCGTTTGCCAAAGTCGGTATATAGTGTGCGGCATTCGGGAGCCGGTGTAAACCCTGTCATCGGGGTGTGAAAGCCGTGTTTTGCATTTTTCGCTTGACAAGCCGACCGGATTATGGTAGCCTATAAACATGGTCGGATTGAGGACATTCTGTCGTAGCCTGACGCCGCTGAGCGGCGCGGCGCAAGGGAGAGCGGAAGGGTCCCGTCTATGGGGGAATGTAGGGAACTACAAAAAATGAAAAATAGTGGGAACGAAGCTAAGAACTACTTGAAAACAAAGGACATCGCTTTTTTCAGTGCTGCAAATGTTGCACGTTTTGCACGCAAATTAGCACGAATTGTGCGCTGAATGGAGCAAAAACAGCGTATTTTGCGAGAACGAACCAAGGCTTGCGACTGTGGCGCGCTGGCATGAGAATGACAAATAGTCGGCTAGATAGCCGTGGGCTCGACCCTGCGGCGGCCACTCGAGTTTCCGCTTCGGTCCATGCGATCGGAAACTGCGGAGATTCTTCGCTGCGCTCAGAATGACAGGCAAAAGGGCGCGGCGCGCCAGTATCCTGTCCCCTCCCCTTATCCAGTCCCATCCCCTTATCGTGTCTCCTCCCCCCGCCAATTTTCCGGGTTCTTCCTACCCAACTGGCGGATGCAGACATACTGCGATGGCTGCGAAGATGCTATTGGAGGTCAAACATGCAAAGCACATTGGCAAGTCTTTCGAGCGAGCTGGCGAAGCTTGTGGAAGAGTTTCAGCCCTACATTGTGGCGGTGCACGCCCGTGGTCACTATCCATCAAGCGGAGTTCACTGGCGGTCCGGTATCATAGTAACGGCCGATCACACGGTTCGACGGGATGAAGACATCCAAGTCACGCTTCCCGACGGGAAGCGTGCGGACGCCGTTCTGGCGGGGCGAGATCCGGGAACGGATCTCGCTGCCCTGAAGGTGGAGGGCTTGGGAAGCCCTGCCCCACAGACGGGCGGAGGGGATCCGGTAAAAGCCGGTGAACTGGCGCTGGTGCTCGGGCGATCCCCCGATAGCGGGCCGAACGCCAGCCTGGGCGTCATCAGCGCAGTTTCCGGTCCTTGGCGAACCTGGCGGGGCGGGCGGTTGGACAACTACATCCGTCTCGACGCCACGATCTTCCCCAACTCCTCCGGCGGAGCGGTGGTGGATGTGCGAGGGCGTTTGCTCGGCGTCGCCACCTCCGCCCTGTCACGGATTGCCGGGCTGGCGATTCCGGCAAGTTCGGTTAACCGGGTTCTGGACGCCCTGGTGACCAAAGGCCACGTCTCGCGCGGCTACCTGGGCATTGGGGCTCAACCGGTTGGAATCCCGGACGCATGGCGCGCCAGTCTCCCATTGACCGCCAAAAGTGGGATCATGGTGGTGAAGGTCGAAGCCGGCGGGCCCGCGGACAGGGCGGGAGTCCTCCTGGGCGACATCCTGGTGAGCCTCGGTGACGCAACACTGGAAGAGTTCGAGGATCTGCAATCAGTTTCGGACTCTGGGATAATCGGCAAACAGGTGAAGGCGCGCGTGATTCGCGCGGGCGCGATCGTGGAACTGAGCATCACGGTGGGTGAAAGGCCGGGAAAGTAAGGACGACGCTGGGCTTAATAAGTCTCTCCGTGTCCTCGTGGCTCTAAAGACTCAACACAGAGAACACGGAGAATCTCAGTGATTTCTGTGTTTCATCTTTTCCTGGCCACAGAGAACACGAAGCACGACTGCGGCGCGCGAACTATTGCGACTGGCGCCTCGATAGGCACAGGCAAGAGTGCCTGTGCTACTTGTATGATTAATGTACTTGTGAAAGCTTCGTCGCCCATAGCTAAGGCGGGCCTGGAAAGCCTGCTCCGCCCGTATTCTGACTTGCGGCTGGTCGAGGATCTCAGCAAGCACGCTCGGGAAGTCGAGTCCGAGTTCCCGGCGGATGTTCTGCTGGTCGAAGCGGACACGTTGTCCGACCCCGGGGCGCGCGAGGCTCTGGATTGGGCCGGCGCGGGCGCAGCGGCGGTTCTGCTGATTCGCAATCCCGCTGCCGAGCCCGTGGCGGAAGCACTGCGAGCGGGCCTCAAAGCAGTGCTACCGAGCGACCTCGACGGGCCGGAAATCAGGGCGGCAATTGAGGCGGCGGCCTTGGGGCTGACGGTGCTCGAGTCGACCAGCCTGGATCTCGTACTGCGTGCTCCGAGCAGGCCTGTGAAGGGGACTTCCGGCACTCTCGTGGAACCGCTCACAGAACGCGAACTCGAAGTTCTGGAGCTCGTGGCAGCAGGCCTTGGCAATAAAGAGGTGGCCGCGCGCCTGGAAATCTCCGAACATACAGTGAAGTTTCACGTGGCGTCTATCATGGGTAAACTCGGCGCAGGCAGCCGCACGGAGGCCGTCACGCTGGGCATACGCCATGGTTTGATCATGATCTGAGCAGGGCTGCTGCTGGAACCGCTGAGGCACTGAGGCACAGAGGCGCGCAGGAGCGGGAATAAAAGACCTCTCTCGGCACCCCTGCGTCTCTGCGGTGAAGATGTGATTTGGGTTGGACTCAAGGCGGCCCCGACGGCCGCCCCGGCAATCGGCAATCGTCGATCAACAATCGTCAATGGTTAGTGGTGCCCGCCGCCACCGCCCGCGCTGGCTCCGCCACCTGAGGAGACCGATCCGCCACCCGAGTGTCCCCCTGCGCTGGCGGAAACGCTGCCTCCGGCACCCGAGAAGCCACCCCCGCCGCCGCTGGAGGTCGAGCCTCTGCCACCGCCACCGCTCGCACCGCCGCCACTTGATCCGTGCGAAGCCACGACAACCCCGGACCCACCGGACCGGCCGGAAATAACAGGGCCACCCCCATGACCGCCGGCGTTGCCAAAATGGCCGTGCCATCCGCCGCCGGTGGAAGCGCTGCTACGAAACTCACCAGATGCTCCGTACACCGGATGACTTCCACCCAAGGTTGTGCCGTGAGCGGCGCGCAATGGTGCGCGGGCGCCAAAAAGGCCATGGTGAAGCAGCGAGCCTTCCCTCTCTGCATCTCCACCCATAAGAACAGTCGCCGGCGCGCTAGCGTGGGCAAAACCCGGCTTCGCCGCTTGCGGAGCGGGCCGACCAGGCATCGCCGCACTTGCATCGCTGGCAGACATGGTCCGCGGACTTGCTTCGGCAGGCGGCTGCTCAATCTTGTTCGCGCCCGTCGCCGGAACGCGCGTCACCACCTGGGCTGTCACCATCTGTCCCTTCTGAATCACGCTGGCCGGGACCTTGACAATCAGTGTCCCACGATGTCCTGCGACAGGACCTGGCCCGGGAAGACGAGGACGTCCGGGGGGAATCCTGGGGTGGACAGGTTGAATTGGCGCCCAGCCGTACCAGCCCGGTCCGCCGAACCAATTTACAAGCGAGGGGTACCAGAGGCCGCAACCAAACATCGGGTTCATCCAATACCATCCGAAGGTCGGGTCGAAGTCCCACATACCGCAGTGGTCAGTCACCCAACCCCAGGGGTCGGCGGAAATCCATGTCCAGCCCATGCCGCCGCCGTACCAATTCCACATGCCATAGGTGTAGGGCGACCAACCCGCCGGCGCGTAGGGCGACCAGCCGAAACGATTGCCGGGAAGCGTAACCCACTCGCCATAGGTGTTGAGATCGCTCCAGCCGTAGGCCGGTCCAACGGGGTGGACAGACTCATCCTTGCCGGTAAGCTGTGCCTGGCGATCGCGGGCCTCCGTCCACTGGTCCCAATCGTCCTTGGTAATCTTGTCAGCCGTCAAATCGGTGGTGCCGTTTTCCTGTATCAGGACCTTGCCTTCGCCGAGCTTCAGCGGATGATCGTTCGTGGCCACCTCGACCGAACCCTTGAACACCTCCACCCGGTAGCTGCCCTCGGCCAAGTCAGTGCGGAACTCGCACTTGTCGTCGGCGTTCAAGGTAGCGTTAGCAAGCTTGACCTGATAGACGTCGTGGTCGGCGGACTGAAAGCTGACGGGACCACCGCGCCCGTGTTGGTTCGCGGGCCGCCGTTCAGGAACAAAGTTGAACGTCCCGTATCCTTCCTCAAAGGTAATGCCGTTCAGCTTGTTGCCGTTGGCGTCTAGCGCCAGTTGATCGAAGAGCAATCTGGACCGTTCGCCAACGCGGGCGGTGGAGCCGTTTTCGAACTCCACTTCCGCATAGCTGGCGCTGCCAGTTGAGAGCTCGAAGCCCTCCTGGATGGGCGTGTTCAGCAGCGCCTTTCCCTCTTCCGTCGAGCCAGGCCGCTTGAGCATGACTGTACCGCTCAGGTAACTGAGCCGGACCACGCGCGCGTGCGATGCGGCCGCCATCGGCCCAGCGGAAGGGTAATACTCCAAGAACTTCCCCTTCCCTAATGTCTGCGAGCCGGAATGGGCGGAGACGACCAACGAACCCTCCAACACCCGCAATCCCATTTTCCCTTGGCTGAAACCCGCTTCGAAGTCGGCCCGGAATCTCGTAGAGATGGTGGCATCCGCAATCTGGAGCCTGTAATCATCCCGTTTGTTTGGAAAGAAATGGAAACGGGCCGCACCCTGCTGCAAGGTGACGACATTCTGTCGTGTGCCGTCCTGCCCCGCTTGCGTTTGCGCAAAGTCGGCTCGGGTGAGTTCGCTGAAGTCTATTCTCGAACGGTCTTCCAGTTGCAGGCTCGCTGAACTCGCCGTCGAGGTCGACACCTCAGAGCCTGCCTCAATCGGCATATTCACCTGAGCTGGAACTGCTTCGGCAGCGCCTGGGCCCTTCACCGTCACACTTCCCGTGAACGAGCTCAGACGCGCCCCGCTGGCCGAGGGCTTTTGTTGAGTAAAGAGAGTTGCCGGCAGGAGCAACCCCGCGACCAAAACCACGAGTACACGTCGTAACTGATCGTATCTCACGGTCGGCCTCCTGGGGGGAATTATAACCTACTTTCCATACATACAGACGTTTCTTGTTGCAAGAAGGTTGCCGTATGAATGGGGGGAACGGGGCCTTGTCGAAGCGTTAAGCCAAGCCGTGGATCTCAGATTTCAGATTTCAGATTGCAGATGGGTGTCATTCTGAGCGAAGAATCCCGGCAGTTCGCGGCACACACCGGAACCCAAAGAGTAACTACAGAGATTCTTCGCTGCGCTCAGAATGACACACGAATTCGTTCAGAATGACACACGACGGAGATCTGCAAGCTGAAATCTGAGCTCCGCGATGGGGTTGGCAACCTCCACGGAAATTCCGTTCAACCGATCTCCCGATCACTAGGGCTTTACGGTCACGATCACCGCGGCGTGGGGCGCGACGGTGGCCGTGAAGGAACCCGTCATCGTGCCCAGGTCTTTATGCCGCCACACATCGTGCAAGGCGGCGGAAAGGTGCGCTGGGTATCCGATGTCTTCCCACTTTACGGTAATCTCCTGCGGCGTGGCGGCGCGGTTCAGCAGGGCCGCGGCGCGGTTCCCGCCCTCGAGTTCGCGCGCCCAGACTTCTTTGTCGCCCTCTTTGCGCACGCGGCTAGCCTGTTTGCCGAGCGGGTCCTGATCGATGGCGATGACCTCTTTGTTGGTCAGGATGGCGACCGTATCCGCATCCATCTGGCGCAGGTCGTTGCCGGAGATCAGGGGCGCGGCAAGCATGCACCACATGCCGAAGTGGGCGCGCGCCTCATCCGGGGTAAGCTTGCCGTTGCCCACTTCCAGCATGTCCGGATCGTTCCAGTGCCCGGGCCCGGCGGCGTACTCGATGCCATCGACGAGGTCCAGGATGTAAACGACCCCCAGCCCGCCCCACTTCTCCTTGCAGTCCCAGCAATTCACAATATCTTCCGTAGCGCGCCACAGGTTGCCGACATCCTTGGCCCACTGCCAGGGCTTTGTGGAGCCCCACTCACAGAGTGAAAAAACGATGGGGCGGCCGGCGGCTTTGAGCGCGTCGCGCATGAGGGAATAAGACTCGAGGGAGTTCTGGCCCTCGGCATGGCACCAGTCTAGCTTGAGGTAATCCACGCCCCAGGAAGCGTAGGTAAACGCATCCTGGAACTCGTGCCCATGCGCCCCGGGACGGCCCTCGCAGGTCTGCCGGCCGGCGTCCGAGTAGATGCCGAACTGCAGCCCCTTGGAATGAACGTAGTCGGCCAGCGCCTTGATGCCGTTGGGGAAACGCCCGGGATCGGCAACGATCGTGCCGTCCGGGTTGCGCTTCACCTGCCAGCAGTCGTCAATGACTACGTATTGGTAACCGGCATCCTTCATGCCGCTGGACACCATGGCGTCGGCCGTCTCACGGATGAGCCGGTCGGAGACGTTGCAGGCGAACTTGTTCCAACTGTTCCAACCCATGGGCGGCGTCTTGGCCAGGCCATTGTCCAGGGCGCTCGCAGGCGCCACACAGATGATCAACAAAAAGAATGGGCATATAACTCGCAACCGCATCGCGGGAACCTCCCAAGCAGGATTCAGCCCGGATCTCGATCTTGGAAACCGGACCCCTGAAAGAATACACCCAACCATCTCTTTTGCATCCCATTTTTGCAGCCCACCGAACATCGCGGCTAGGGGCACGCCATGGCGTGCCCCTACCGTTCTACAGTTGCTCTGCGGCGTCTGTTGGCTATAATGATGAGTCTCCAATACAGGGGGAATTCGATGGCAGAAAATAAAATTCTAGTGGAGATTTGCTGTGGATCGCTGGAGGATGCAATCGAGGCGGAAAAGGGAGGCGCGGACCGCGTTGAACTCTGCTCGGCGCTTTTCCTGGGAGGCCTGACGCCCTCGATGGGAACGATCGTCGAAGCCAAGGCGCGGCTGAAGATTCCTTTCGTGGCCATGGTGCGGCCGCGCGGCGGAGGCTTCTGCTATACCGACGTTGAAATGGCGGTCATGGAGCGCGATACCGTGGTGGCTCGAGAGCACGGCGCGGACGGAATTGTGTTTGGAATACTGAACGCCGACGGTAGCATCGACGAGGCAAGGTGCCGGCGCATTCGGAAACTGATCGGGGATCGCCAGGCGGTCTTCCATCGCGCATTCGACGTAACGCCCGATCCTTTCCGGGCTCTGGATCAACTTGTTGATATGGGTTTCACCCGCCTGCTCACCAGCGGCCAGGAAGATACCGTGCCGGAGGGCGTGCCGCTCATCAAGCGGCTGATCGAATATGCCGGCGATCGAATCGAGATACTGCCGGGTGGAGGAATAAAGCTCTATAGTCTCCGCCAAGTGGTCGAAGCGACGGGCTGCAAACAGATACACCTCACGGCTTTCAAGACTCAGCTCGATCTTTCTGTGCGCGGGAGGCCCTCTGTGACCTTTGGCGGGGCGCTCTATCCACCCGAAGATCAATTTCAAGTGGCGGACCAAAGCCTCGTCGCACAAATTGTAAATACGGTAAAGTAAAGCGAACACCGGCCGTTGAGAGGTTCCACTTCAAATTCCCGAAAGGAATCATTCCGATGCCTGCTACACCCAAACTCGATCTCTACAAAGTCCACAAAGCCGAATACGTCACGCCCAAAGAACCCGTGCTGATTCAAACCAAGCGCGCAAAGTACCTGGTGTTCACCGGCCGCGGGGCGCCGGCTGGAGAAGCCTTCCAGAAAGCCGTCGGCGCGCTCTACAACGTCGCCTACACCCTCAAGATGGCCAAGAAATTCGCCGGGAAGGATTACAAAGTCTGCAACCTCGAGGGCCTTTGGTGGGGAGCGAAAGAAGCCGAGAATTTTGCCTTGCAGCCGCCCGACACCTGGAACTGGAAGCTCCTCATCCGCGTGCCGGACTTCATCCATGCGAAGGATTTGAAAGACACTATCGCGGCGCTGAAAGAAAAGGGCAAACCTCCGGAGACCGCGGACGTGAAGTTGGAAACCCTGGCTGAAGGCCAGTGCGTGCAGATGCTGCACGTGGGGCCTTACGGGAATGAGTGCGAAACGATCTCGAAGATGATCGCCTGGGCAGCGGAAAAGGGCTTGTCCTGCCACGGCCTGCATCACGAGATCTACCTCTCCGACCCTCGACGCGTGCCGCCGGAGCGCCTTCGGACGATTCTCCGCTTGCCCGTGGCATGAGAGTCGGGCGGCCCCCGTGGAAGTAACGTAAGTCTCCGTGCACTCAGTGCCCCCAAAGCATCAACACAGAGGTCACGGAAGTTCTCAGTGCTCTCTGTGTTTCATCTTTGCATGGACACAGAGGACACAAAGAAGAAAGGCGGTACGCTCATGATGGTAGATGGTCCCATTCACCCGACACCGGTCAGAACCAGGCTCTTCGCCGCAGCCTTCTTCGCCTTTGCGGCGGTAGTGTTTTTTGCTCATCCCTCGAGCGCCCAGAAACAACAGATTGTTTGGAGTGCGCAGGAGAAGCCGATCATGCAGCAGTTGCGCGGGCTTCGCCAGGTGCCGGATGAGAAGCGGGGGCAGGTCACGAAGGACCTGGCGCTCGAGATCCGCAAGTTGCCAGCGGCGTCCAACAAGCTGACGTTGGCGAAGGGCCTCGCCAATCTCTCCACCGAAGGCGACTTCGGCCACGACACTCTACAGGAAGTCGCCACGACTCTGGCCACGGCGCTCGGCGAGCAGCCTCCTCCGGCGAACGGCAACGAGCCCGCAGATCCGTATGTCGAACTGGCCACGCTCGTGCGCTACGAGCACGTGCAAGCCGCTTCGGACTCTCCCCAATTCGCGGCGGCGATGTCCAAGCTTGCTGCCGACGACCGGAACCGTGAGCACGCGGATTTCACGTTGACGGATGTCGAAGGAAAGTCCTGGAGCTTACAGGCTCTGCACGGCAAGGTCGTGCTGGTGAACTTTTGGGCCACCTGGTGCCCGCCCTGCCGCAAGGAGATGCCCGACCTGGATAAGCTTTACCAGGAATTCAAAGATCAGGGCCTTTTAATCCTTGCTATTTCTGATGAAGAGATAAGCAAAGTACAACCGTTCATTGCCGAGCATCACTATACGTATCCCATCCTGCTCGATCCGGGAAGCAAAGTGCACAAGTTGTTCGTGGTCGAAGGAATCCCGAAAAGTTTCGTTTACGGCCGCGACGGCAAGCTGGTGGCAGAAGCGATCGACATGCGCACGCGGGGGCAGTTCCTGGCGATGCTGGCGCAGGCGGGAATAAAATGAGTTGGCTTGTCATCCTGAGCGTCTATGGCCGAAAGTCAGGCCACCCATAAGTTGCATGACATAAACGACTTAGCCGTTTATGTCATGCAGAGACCCCTCACCCGGCCCGCGACGGCTGATGAAAACGCCGTCGCGGCCCACCCTCTCCCCAAGGGAGAGGGCTTCTCAATTAGGGTGCTACTTCGATGCGCCGGAAGAGGGCGCAGACGCAGCGGGCTTCACTTTCTCGATGGCGTCCCGCATGCCCGTGACCCACTTTTCCGTCGCGTCGTAACCAAGACCTTTCAGGCGCACCACGCCGCCCGAATCCACAATCCAATTTGCCGGGATTCCAGTCACCTGGAGCGTCTGCCACACGTAGTTGTACGCGGGGACCACGGTGAAGGAGAGCTGATGCTCCTTGAGGTAGGGCTCGATAACCCCGGGGTTTTCATCCATGTTCATCGTGATGAACTGAACGTCAGAGCGATTCTTGTACTGTTCGATGAGTTTTTGTAAGCGAGGCAACTCCTCGCGGCATCCCCCTCACCAGGACGCCCAGAAGTTGAGAAACGTCACCTTGCCCTTGAGCGCAGCCAAGTTCCAGGTCTTGCCGCTCAGGTCGGCCAGTTCAAAGGTGGGCAGAGGTTGATTGGCGTCCTCCCAGGTCAGTGTGGCTTGGTTGGCCAAGGCGTCGGCGCGCCGCCCATACCACAATTTCCAGCCTTCATCCGAGCCGCCGAGGCCGGTCCAAAGCTGGCGGGCATTGTCGGCGAGTTCGTCTTTCATTCCGGTCTCGGGCTTCTGCTCGGCATCGAGCCGCGCGAGCAAGGCATTTTCATAGAACGCCATGGCGTCGAGCTTGCGGCCACGGAGTTCCGCCTCCCGGGCCATCAGCCCCCAATAGTCGGCGAGGCGGCGGCCGTAGCTCTTCTTGTGGCGCTGGTTGTCGCCAACTTGGGCTTTCAAGTCATCGAGCCGCTCGTCCATCTGGGTAAGCAGGAGCTGGGCTTTGTCCGGCTGCTTAAGTTGCAGATACCCGTCCGTCTCATAACCCTGGTCAAGAAGGTGATCGTAGGCCTGATTGAATTTGTTCTGGTCGAGGTTCTCCTTGGTGGCGTAGAGATCATAGTACGGCTCTTTGGACGCGATTTCCCACTGGCTGAGCGCCTTCTGTGCCATCTCGACTTCAAGTTCGGGCTCGAGGTGCTTCTTGGAGAGCACCTCCGCCACGCTATCGTAGTCATAAGGGGTGTCCGGTCCCTCAGGCCCGGCATTGCTTATCATGACTTTGACAGCCTGATCTACCGCCAATTTCACATCTGCCAAGGGCACATCTTCGAGATGCTCCATCGCATCCAGGCGATTCATCCACATGTAAGTCGCATTAGGGCGATCCTTCACCCACTGGGCGGACTGCTGCAAGACGTCTCGGTAGTACGCCCGTAATTTGTCCGGGGGAGCATCCTCGCTTGGATACTTGTGCTCCTTCCACCACTTTGCCGCCCCCGGCGGCGACCAAGGCGATGGGAAGCGTGCTTGCTCCTGATCCGCTACCAAGTCGGATTGCTTCTGATCGTTCACCAGCTTATAACCCTCTTCGAGCGCCGAGTACCACTGGCGCTTGTCCTCGAGCTTGAGCTGACGGATGCGCTCGAGGTCCTCGCCCACTTGTTTGCGGAGCGGCTCATATTCTGACGGTGGGTGCAGCTTGAATTCGAGCGACCAGAGCGTTGTGTAGGCGCCGACAGCATCGGGGTCGGTGCGGTTGGCAATTAAGGGACGCAATTTTGCGGCATAGGTGCGCTGAAGGTCCTTGTCGTCAACCCGCGTCAGCGACTCGTAACCGTCAAAGCTGGAAGGGCAGACCTCAAGGTAGGCCTTCAGGTGCGCAAGGCGTTGTTCCTTGTCGATGAACACCGGTGAGCTATAGATGGAAACTAGCTGAAGATGCGGCGGAGCGAAGTTCGGATCTTGCTTGAGGGCGTCAGTGAACAGTTTAATGGCCTCGGGCGACTGCCGGCCCACCAAGGTCAATCCGTAAAGGTACGCCAACTTGGCATCGTCGGGGTTCTGCTCGTGGCGCGCTTTGTATTCGGCAACCACTTTCTCCCTGTCCGACCTGCCGGACATTGAGTTGATGTAAGCCTTCTCGACGAAGACGTCGCTGGAGTATTTGTGCAGCAAGGCCTGAATGGCGGCGGCGCGCTGCTCGTGATACTGCCGGTCGGTTTGCGCGGGGGATTGCTCGGGTAGAGCATCGATGGCCAGCTTGACGTCCGGCGCGGGGCCACACACGGCTCCCGACTGCGCCCAGCCGTGGCAGGCCGCGAAACCCATCAGCAGCATCAGGAAACACAGCGGAACCATCCAGCGACGGGCGGGGGGAGCTTTCCGAGTTTTCATGCGAACCTCCAACCTGCGGAGTTCCCAATTGTTCAGTGGCGTCTATTCTAACGCAATGGTCCCACGAAACAAATTGGTCTTCAGCTTTCAGGCGTGGGCTATCAGCACACTACTGCCTCATAGATGTACCTTCTTTTGACGCTCCGACCACATAGAGGGTTAGCACTTACTGCTCTTCAACGGGAAGAGGGGCGAGTTCTTTTGACGGCTGGGTTCTGACTTTTGATTTCTGCTGGCGCCTTGCGGTTATAGACATTCTCCCACGACCCGAGGGGAAAGCCCGCCACGGCCGCAGAACTCGCGTTCGCCGTGATTTGGACGATGAGGTGCCGGGAATCGGCCGACACCTGCCACTTCTGTTCTATCTGAAGTGTAGCTTTGGGGACCTCGACGGTAGATTTGATCAGCAGTGTCGCGTATTGCACGGTGGCCGTATCTTTGCTGGGCGCTCCGCCCGCCGCCAGGTTCTTCGATTCGGTCCCGTCCAGATAGTAAGTGCAGGTTCGAGCCTTCCCATGCTCGAGGAAAGTGGCTTGAAGGGTGTGTTCCTTCTGCACGACTCTGAGTTCGGCGGGGCTCAGTTTCCTGCCGTGACTTACTTCCGGCTCCGGCCAGGCCAGTACCCAGGCGCCAGAGAAGTTCGGTATCTCTTGCGCCAACGCGCCCAACGGCAAGAGAAGCAGAACTGTTGCCGCGTTGAAGGACAGTCGCATGTCGCTCCCGTGGTGTTAAGCCCTCAACTCGTAATTGACCCCTCACCCGTCACGCTCCGGCTGATGAAAGCGCCGGAGCGCGACACCCTCTCCCCAAGGGAGAGGGCCTCGATGTTCGGCGTTCCGCCCTCGCCCCTGGGAGAGGGCGATCAACTGCTGTCTCCTGACTTCTGACTCCTGACTCCTGCCTTTTTAGCTTGCGCCCCGCCCCAGCAGGACTATGGGAACCGTCTTAAGCAGGATCTTACAATCCAGGGCCAGCGACCAATGGTCGATATAATCGAGGTCGAGCTCCATCCAGCGGCGGAAGCTCAAGCGGCTGCGCCCTTCGAGCGCCCAAAGGCAAGTCAGGCCCGGCAGCATGCGCAGGCGGCGACGCTGCCAACTCTCGTACTTAACGACTTCCTCCGGAAGAGGCGGCCGCGGACCGACGAACGACATATCTCCTTTGAGGATGTTGAGCAACTGAGGAAGCTCATCGAGGCTGAACTTGCGCATGAAGCGTCCTATGGGCGTGCAGCGCGGGTCGCGGCTGATTTTGAAGACCGGCCCATCCACTTCATTCAGCGCTTCCAGTTCCTCGCGGCCCAGGTCGGCATCCGGACGCATGGAACGGAATTTATATAGGGTGAACTTTCTACCGCTCAGCCCGCAGCGCGTCTGCCGGAAAAGCACCGGACTTCCGGAGGTCAGGCGGATGAGTAACGCCAGGAGGGCCATCAGCGGAGACAAAAACACGAGCAGAAGAAGCGCCAGGACGAAATCCAGGACGCGTTTTAAGAGCAGCAGGTATTCGTTCTCGGGCGTCGTGGCGAAGGTAAGCAGCGGCTTCTCGCCGAGATGCTCCAAGTAAACCTTCGAAATCTCGTGCGGGAAAAAGGTGAGCAGGACACGGCTCTTCACGCCTTCCACTTCACAGGCCCGAAACGACTCCCCGAGTCTTTCCAGGTCGTCTTTGGTAATCGCGAAAATCACCTCATCAATGACCTGCTGGCGGAGAAGCTCCGGAAGCTGGGCCAAGTCGAAAACGGAGTACGAACCGCGCAACGGAGCCTGTTCGAGCAAGGTTGACAGAGAAGCGCCGGTGCGAATAAATCCCACCAGGCGCATGCCGTGAGCTTCATGAGTTTCGATGGTGCGCGCAATGTCAATCACCTCCGGCCCGCCCCCGACCAGGAGGAAACTGCGCAGCCCGGCCAGACTTCGCCGCAAAGGCCCCGCAAACTGCCGGGCCACCAGGCGGAAAAGCGTCGCCGCCACGAGGTCCGTCGCCGCGTAGAGAACCAGCAGCAAGCGGCTGAGATATTGGAATTTGATGGCATAAGTGGCTGCGAAGAGCAGGACCATCGCTCCCAGCCCGACTTTCAGAGGGTCCGTGAAAGCCCGGCGCAACTCCTCTTCCTTGATGTCGCGGTAAACTCCGGCCAGCAGGCCCACCAGTATCCATATCCCCACGGAAAGGGGAACGACCCAGGGATAGTTGGAAACCGAATATAACGGCCGGGGAGTTATGAGATAAGAGCGGATCTCCCACGCCAACCAGAAACTGAGTAACGCCAGCAACATGTCGGCGCACAAGTAAAAGACGCCGATGATGCGGTTATGGCGGGAAAACATTCGCTAGTCCCTCGTGTCCTGTCACGCCCGGACATGCTTATAGTACCAGAACTGACTTGAGGAGTTGAGAAGTCAAGAAGTTGAGGAGGCAAGAAAGCGGCTCAGGCGGACCGGAAATCAAGGGGTCGAGAACCGAAAAGCCAAGCTTGAGGGGTTTGAGGTTTGACGCTCAACTTCTTGACTTCTCGACTGCGCCTCGCCGCCTACTCCGCCACGCAACTGTCCGTAGACCCGGCCGGGGCGGTGGCATTCATGCGGATGAGGTGTGTTTCATCCTCGTAGTAGTAGTCGACGCCCGTTGTGCCCGCAACGATCGGGTTGGCCAGGACCGCGTACCCGTTGTACCGGCCGGTGGAATCGAGCAGGGTAGGGGTGTAAGTAAAGGTGTAGCCGCTCTTGGACCCACTCGCCAGGAGGTCGTCAATCAGCCCGGCTGCGGAAGCGGTAGGCACAGCCCCGGACCGGATGGGGCCGATCGAGGCAAGAGTGGTGGAGTAGCCGTCGCCGTAGGTCGCCGCATAAGTGACCTCGGAAGTCCCGATCACCCGCAGGCTTTCGATGGCTGAGGCTTGGTTTGCTGCTATCTTGCTCCGCAAAAGGCTGGGAATAGCTATAGCAGCAATAACTAAGATGATAGCTACCACAATCATGAGTTCGATTAAGCTGAATGCGTCTTCACGCCCAGACATGAACTCTTTTCCTTCCCTCCAGCAAGGGAAAACCATGCGTTTTACGGCACTTCACCCGCCAGCGCTTATTGACAGCACGTTTCATGCCGGGACGCAAAGCCATCTTGCCGAGTTCAGATGTTGTAATTGAAGGACTTAGAAACCTTGCAGCCCAGAAGTCTGCGCAAGCGGGACGCGCAACGTGTCCGCGATGGACAAAATTTGTCAGTGTGGAGTGCGGCAGCGCGGCTGCCGCCTTTCTGCCCAGGTTTCAAGGCGGCAGTTGCGCTGCCGCACTCGAAGAGTCTCTAGGCCACGCCCAGCGGTATCTCAACCTCCCTGCCCCGCCGCTCGGCGGAGACATAGGCGCTGTAGAGGACGGCGATTGTATCCCGCGCCAACGGCCCTCCGCAAAGCGGTTCCCGGTTGGAAGCAAGGCACTGTGCGAAGTCTTCAAACTCGTGGTGGTACCCGTGCTGCCAGTCCTCGTCCGGAGCGGGATGGTTCCACCCTTGCTTTGTCCCGATCTTTTCCGCCACGTAAATGTCCTTGAAAAGCTCTTCCTTGGGATTGTAGGTCTCGAGCGCATTTACGGGATTCAGGTTGCAGCGCGTGCGGTGATTGTTGGCAAAAACCTCCAGCCAATTGTGTACCCCGCCCATCACGAGTTCGGAAGAGAAGACGTCGGCCACGGTGCCATCCTCGAAGGTAATATGCACCTGGCAGTAATCTTCGATGTCCTCGTAATCGGTGCGCAGGAAACCGGCATCACGGAAACTCTTCAGGCGCGTGATTTCGTGGGTGCGAGCGGAGACGGTAGCTGGACGAATGGGCTTGCGGTCCCGCGCCTCGCCCTCCACACGCTTCAGGTAGAGGATCGCCGTAAGAGGGTGGCATCCCTTCCCCACCAGCGCCCCGCCGCCGGAAAACTTCCAGATGCCATAGTAGGGTGAGTGGGAGCCGCTGTGGGACTCGTCGCCGATGACCCAGAGGATTTGGCCGCCACTCTTCTCCAGAATTTCACGCTCTTTCTGGACGGCAGGAGCATACACCCAGTTCTCCGCGTAGCAGATGCGCTTTCCGGCTTCTCGCGCGGCATTCAGGATGCGATCGCAACTGGCCATCGCCTCCCGCAGCATCACCTCCTTGCTGAACGCGTTTCCTCGAAAGTCCGGCGTCCCCGGACCGTAATATCCGGTAAACGGCTTTTCGATGATCACGTGTTTGCCGCGCAGCAGGGCGGCGATCGCCAACGGTTCGTGGGTCGAGCCCGGGGTACAAAGATCAACGACATCCACCGCCTCGCACATCTCCTCGAACGAAGCAAAGGCCTTCAACCCATGCTGGCGGGCAAACTCCTCCCGAGACTCGGAGGAGTGGGAAGTTACGCCCACAACTTGAACGCGTGTTCCGTACACGCGCTGATACCCGTCCCAGTGAAAACGGGCCGCAAAACGCGCTCCTGCAATGCCAATTCGAATTGGTTCCGACATGCAATACTCCTTCGCCCGCTTGACGCTGAGTAACCAGGGAGTATCATATCAAAAGGGGGAAGCTGATTTGGTTAAAATACTGAGAGCTCCTCGCTCGCAGTATCACGCCCGCCGAAAGAAGGAATTATGGCAGAAGAGAGATTGAAGCTCGCCGTTTTTATCGACTTTGACAATATTCAGATTGGGGTCAAAGACACCTTGGGAAAGGAATTCGATGTCTCCGTCGTGCTCGAAGCACTGAAGGAACGCGGCGAAGTTGTGAGCAAGACGGCATACGGAGACTGGTCTCGCGCCGGCGATTTCGGCCGCCAGTTGACGCAGCATGCGGTGCAGATGGTGCAACGCAACGTCACCCCGCGCGGCGACAAGAACGGAGCGGACATCAACCTGGCTCTCGACGCCCTGGAGATGGCCTTTACCCGAGATCACATCAGCGCGTTCGCCATTGTGGGCGGCGATAGCGACTTCATCGCCCTGGTCGAGAAGCTTAAGCAGTACGATAAGCGCGTGTTCGTGGTAGGCGGCCGCCAATTCACCAGCGGAATTTTGCAACGCAACTGTCACGAGTTCATTGCCTACGAGAATCTGCTCGAGGCCTCGACGGGAGCCGACGGTTCACGCGCCGCACGCGCGGCACGGAGCACGGGGCGGGGCGCGAGCGAAATCAAGCCGCTTTCGAGCGCCGTTCCCAACATCCAGCGCGCGCTCAAGATCCTCGCGGAACGAGAAGTGGCCCCGCAGCTTGGCCTGCTCAAGAGCACCATGCTCCAATTGGACGCCACATTCACCGAGCGGGATTATGGCGCGGGATCGTTCCTGGACTTCATTCGCAAACTGGAGAAGGAAAATCTGTTCCAGGCGCGCCGGACGGACCGCGGCTACCTGGTGGAAATGATTGAGGCAGACGGCACGAAGGAAGCCCCCGCCGAGGCCGTCGAACCCGCCGGCGAGCTTGCTCAGGAGCCGGCGGCGCCGGCGGAAGTAACTCCGCCACCCCTGCCGGAAGCCGCCCCCGAACCGGGCCTGACCGCCAACGAGATCTTTGCTCTACTGAAGCGAGCCCTTGCAACGCTTAAGGAGAAGGCGCCTTCTCGTCCTATTTATCTGCGGCAGGTGCGCCAAGCCATGCGCAGCGCGGATCCGCGTTTTGATGAGCGGCAAGCCGGATTTCGCGGGCTGCTCGACCTGCTCCACCAGGCGCAACGCGAAGGCTGGCTGCGGCTGCACCGGGACCGTAAAGGTATCTGGAGAATCTTCGCCACCACGGCGGAGACCGCCCCTGCGCCGGTGGCGCCGGAAGCCGTTCCCGAAACTCCTTCCGAGGCGTTTGCAGAACCGTTTACGGAAACATTCCCCGAGGCATTTCCCGAGCCGGCGGTCGTTCCCGAGGCTGAACCCGCCCCGCCGGAGACGGACGTCCTCTGGGAGGCCGTGGAGAGTCCGGACGAGATTATCGTGCTCGAGCCACCCGAGGCTGCGCCACCCGCCGCCGAACCGCCTGCCGAACCTGCGGAAGCGGGTCCCGAGAAGAAGCCGCGCAAAGCGCATGGTGCGAAACGCGCTGCCAGAAAGGCTCCGCACAAGGCGGCGTCGCGACGTAAGCCGAAGGAGCCTAAGGAGGTCCCATTCTAGGGATGAGGTTAAAGCGAACGGTCTGGAGGTTGCGATGCGAAAACTCGCACTGATCTTACTGTGCCTGGGCTTAAGTGCTTCGGCCCTGGCTGCGGAAGCCGGGCGGGAAGCCGAGCGGCTGGCAAGGGCCGCAGAAGTCATCAACGAGGTCATGGGAACCCCGGAGAAGGGAATTCCGAGGGACTTGCTCAAAAAGGCCGTTTGTGTGGGCGTGATTCCGTCGGAAAAGAAGGTCGCCCTCGGTGTGGGCGGCAGCTTCGGCCGGGGAGCCTTAGTCTGTCGTCAGGGAGGAACCGGCGACTGGGGCGCGCCTTCGATGTTTACGGTGGGGGGCGCAAATTTCGGCTTCCAACTGGGAGGACAGGCCACCGACTTCGTTCTGGTCGTCATGAACGCGAAAGGCGCGGAAAAACTGTTGCAGAGCAAAGCAAAGCTGGGCGCGGACGCTTCCGCCGCGGGCGGCCCGGTGGGCCGAACTGCGGAAGGCGCCACCGACATTCAATTACAGGCGGAAATCCTCACCTACTCACGCTCGCGGGGGCTCTTCGCCGGCCTGTCGCTCGAAGGGCAGATTGTGAAGCAGGACAACGAAGCCAATCAACGCCTTTATGGCCGGAAAGTGGATCCGAAAGACATCTTGTTCAAGGATACCGTCACAGCCCCCGCCGCAGCCCACGCGCTGGACGCTGCGTTGACCAAGTATTCGCTTCACGGTGGCGAGAAGATTTCGATGGAGTGAGAGCGGCTCCCCTCCGCTGCGAGAGGAGGGGAGTCTGGCCGCCTAACTTATCTCCCCAGCGTAAATCTTCATAATGGTCTGGAGAAATCGGAGGGCTTGTTCCCTCGGGCGCTGGAAAGAGTTGCGGCCGATGATGGAACCGAAGCCGCCCCCGTCGCGGATGGCGCGAACCTCGTTGTAGAAAGCTTCGTCATCATCCTTTTTTGCCCCGCCGGAGAAGATCACAATCCGGCGCCCGTCAAAGGCGCTCTGAACGACGTGGCGGACGCGCTCGGCCTGCGTCCCGATCGGGATGCCCACCTTTTCGTAAACCTTCTTTGCTTCCGGCTGTTCCAGGTGCGCGCTGGGCAGTTTCACTTTGATGATATGCGCGCCCAATTGCGCCGCAATCTGCGCCGCGTAAGCTGACACGTCGATGGCGGTCTCGCCTTCCTTACTCAGACTCGAGCCGCGCGGGTACGACCAAACCACCACGGCCAGCCCGTTGGCCTTCGCTTCCTCCGCCGCTTCGCGCAGTTGCTGGTACATGGCTTGTGCGGCCGCCGAGCCCGGGTAAATGGTGAACCCGATGGCCACGCAGCCCAGGCGCAGGGCATCGTTAACACTCGCGGTCACGGAGGGCATTGGATCTTTTTCGTCATGCAGCAGGTCATGGTTGTTCATTTTCAGAATGAGCGGGATTTCACCCGCGTGCCGGCTCGCGCCGGCTTCGATGAATCCCAGCGGTGCGGCATAGGCATTGCAACCCGCCGCCAGGGCTAGTTCAAAGTGATAATTGGGATCGTAAGCCGGCGGGTTGACCGCAAAGCTCCGGGCGGGACCGTGCTCGAAGCCCTGGTCCACAGGTAGAATTACGAACTTGCCCGTTCCTGCCAACCGGCCGGAGTTCAGTATGCGCGCGAGATTCGTCTTAGTCCCCGGATTGTCACTTTCGTACCAGCTTAGGATTTCCTTCACCCGGGCGGTGTTTCCAACACGCTCCGGCGCTCGAACCATGGTTTCTGTAGCAGCCATAACAAAGCCTCCTGCCGAATAACAGACATCTAGTCACCCTCTCAGATTACATGCCTCTCTGACGCCAACGCAAGCGGATTGTTCCCGGGACGTAGGGGCAACCCTTGTGGTTGCCCGGCAGGGCGGCCACAGGGGCCGCCCCTACAGGGCCGCCCCTACAGATGTCAAGGCAAAGTAGAAATGTCCTAATCCCAGCAAAGTAGAAATGTCCTGTTCTTAGCAAAGTAGAAAGTTCCGCTTTTCGTTCTTTGGCGGCTAACTGGAGGAGCCCGTAGGGCG
>JBEKMN010000007.1:0-80431 GCA_050008495.1 Terriglobia bacterium
TGTTTCCAGTCGCTGAGAATGCGGCTCACGCTTTCGCGAGAGGAGCCGATGTTTTGGGCAATCTCTTCGTGAGTCATGAAAAGCGCAATGCGCAGACCGTCAGGTGACTGCTGCCCGTGTTTCTGTGCCCACTGCAAGAGGAATTGGGTGAGCTTGGCGTAAGTATCCGGCGCGAGGGCGAGCATCCGCGTCTGCTGCCACGCCCTGCCCAGCTCCATGCTGAGATGCTTGGCCACGCGGATCGCTACGTCGGGGTTGGCGCGCATGAACTGCAGAAACTCCAGACGCTGAATGAAACCCACCTAACTTGCGCTGAGCGTCTCCGCGGTGACCGGATAAGCTTCGTCTGCCATCAGGGAACTGAGGCCATCGTGTGGAACCATGCCCTGTGCACCATCAAGGAGGACGTCGAGCGGAAGCCCGCTCCTCCCCCGGACGGTAATTAAGCTTTCAAGCCCACTCCTCTACCGTCGCCTGCTCTAGGAGCCGAAAAGTAACCATGATGAGAGAAGCCTTGGCCAAGCTAGACCGTGTTGGGAATGAACGTCCTTCGAATTCTGGTACGGCGACATCGAATTGAGGGAGTTTTGGTACGTTTCAGACATTTGAGGGGATAATGGGAAAGAAAAAGATATTGATTCCAAAGGGGATAGTTGGTACGCCCGGCAGGATTCGAACCTGCGGCCTGTTGCTCCGGAGGCAACCGCTCTATCCATCTGAGCTACGGGCGCACGTCATTACCGCTAAACGACTTGCCGAAAGTGGCCAGGCTTTGAACTGCGGCCTTACTTGAGGATTTTTCGGGAACCCGGCTTCACTCGCGTAGATTGGATTACCCTACTCATCCTCCTCCGGCGTCAATCCTTCGTGCCGCATGTGAGCGCCGGGCGCGACATAATCGCACCCAAAAGTATATATCGTGAATGGGTCGTGTGGGAAGTCATTGTTAATGACTCGTCCAGGCGGTTGCTTGTGTTTTGTCTTCGGTCCGCGCACCAGGAAGAACTAACCCTTAGGCCTCTCAGCCACAGATCTCTTCAGCACTTTCTTCGCATCATGCGCTAACGGCGCGATTCGCTTGGCTCTCACTGCGGAAATTACTGTCTGGGCCTTTTGCGGTATTGTTCGTACAGCCTCAGATGTTTGTTATCCGTTGAAGTCAACTGGCCATTGATGAAGAGATAGCGAACTTGCGTCGGGATAGCGAGCGGGTCGCCATCGGTGACGATAAGGTCCGCTATCTTGCCGGTCTCGATTGTGCCCAACTCGTCCGCGAGGCCAAGGATCTGAGCCGGGTAGAGCGTGACGGCTCTCAAGGCCTCGTCGTAGGGAAGTCCATACGCCACCGCATTGGCGGCCTGGTAAGGCAGGCGGCGCGAAAACGAAGAGTCGTTAAAAGTCGCAAAGGCGATCTTGATGCCCGCAGCGTGCAGTTGGCCGGGCGTGGCGTAGGACTGGTCGTAGGGTGCGTCTTCGTCTTCGGGCAGAGCCTGCGTGGGCCCCAGAATCACCGGCACGTGCTTGGAGGCCAGCAACTCCTTGACCTTGTAGGATTCTGATCCGCCGCCCAAAATCATCTTGAGCTTTTGCTTCTCGCAGAACTCGACCGCATCGTGAATGGCGCGCTTCTGTTCGGCCACCACCAGCACCGGCAGCTTGCCCTGCACGACAGGCACGAGCGCTTCGAGCTTGAGGTCACGATCGAAGTTCTGTCCGGAGCCCTTCTCCATGGCTTGGGCGTAATGGCGCGCTCGCTCCAGCAAGTCGGTCAGTTCGAAGATCCGCTTGTCGTATTCCTGCTTCGCTTCCGTGAACGGACGCTCTCGGACGCTGAACGTACTGACGTCAAAAGACCGGGTCTGCATGGTTGGCCAATCCACCACCATGGCGACGGAGCGGCGAATGAGCATCTCCTCGACTGTCCAGCCCGCCAGGTTGATGGCCGAAGCCTGGCCGGTTATCACCGAGCCTCCACCGCCGCGGAATCCGCCTCCGCCCAGGGGCGTGGCCAGAGCGTGCGTGATGCCGTTGGCGCGCGCCACCGGGATCAGTTCGCTGGCCGGAAGAACTGCCGTCATGGCCACTAACTGCGGGTTGTACGTCCCCACGTCGCTGGTGTCCACCGAGGCAGCCACGGCTTCGATCTCCCGCAGGCCGAGAGTGGTTGCGGAGTCGAAGATGCCGGGGTAAACTTCCAACCCCTTGGCATCAATCACCTCGGCATCGCCGGGAACCTCCACGCTGCGGCCTACGGCAGCGATCTTGCCGTCGCGAATCACCACTGTGGCGTTCTCGAGCGGCGGGCCGGCCAGCGTGTAAACCTTCGCGTCGCGCACGGCATAGACGTGCGAGGCCTCCGCGGGCTCAGGCATAGCGTTAGTGCACAGCCACGACGTGACAAGAGGCACGGCCATCAGGGTGGCCGCGAAGGCCAGCAGTATTCGTCGATGACTCATCTGCGTCGCTCTCCTTCTGTGACCTCAGAGGTTCGTTGTCATCCTGAGCGTAGCGAAGGATCACCGCAGTTCGCGTTGTGCTCAAGAAACCGCATGAATACAGAGATCCTTCGCTTCGCTCAGGATGACAGATGAACTAGGTGTTGCTACTCAACTCGCCGGGCGCTCGAGGAGCTTTCGGCGTTCCCGCAGGCGGCGCCCCGGACTTCGGAGCGGCATTGGGGCCTGCGCCTGGCCGCCCCGGCCTTCTGCGGGCCTCGGCCGCTTTCGACTCCTTTTCGAGTAGTGCTTTCTTTTCTTTCTCCAGGGCTGCGCGACGGGTAAGGTCCTGCTGGCGGTCGAAGTAAACCTGGCCGTCGATCAAGACCTTCTGAGCCACGGCGTAGACGCTGAGCGGGTCTTTGTTGTAAATGGCAAGGTCCGCATCCTTGCCGGCTTCGATCGAGCCCACGCGGTCCGCGATGTGCAATTGGATGGCCGGGTTGATGGTCACCAGCTTCAACGCCTCATCGCGTGAGAGCCCGCCCCATTTCATGCTCTTGGCCGCTTCCTGGTTGAGGTGCCGGGCTTCCTCGCCGCTGTCGGAGTTGATCGATACCACAATGCCGCGTTCGGTCATGAGGGCGGCATTGTACGGGATGGCGTCGTAGGCCTCCACTTTGTAAGCCCACCAGTCGGAGAACGTGGAAGCGCCTGAGCCGCTCTTGGCGATTTCGTCCGCCACTTTGTAACCCTCGAGCACGTGCTGGAAAGTGGCGATCTTGAAGTGAAACTCCTCGGCCACGCGGATCAACTGTAAGATCTCATCCGCGCGGTAGCAGTGCATATGCACCAATCGTTTGCCTTCGAGCACCTCCAACAGCGGCTCGAGTTTCAGGTCGCGCCGAGGCGGAATCAAGTTTGCTTCGCCGGCGGCCTTCCTGCGGTTATAGTCGTCCCAGGCTTTCTTGTAATCCAACGCCTCTGAGAAAGCCTCGCGGAAAACGTCCACCACGCCCATGCGCGAGGCTGGATAGCGCTGCGATGTGCCGGGAAGCGAAAAGCCGGAGCGCTTGACGTTCTCTCCCAGGGCCCACTTGATCCCCGGCAGCGCGCCTTCGAAGGGAAGGTCTTTGGCCGGCTTTCCCCAGCGCAGCTTGATCACCAGGGTTTGTCCCCCGATCGGGTTGGCGCTGCCGTGCAGGATGTTGGCAGTGGTCACGCCGCCCGCGAGGTCCCGGTAGATATCGATGTCTTCGGGGTTCAGGACGTCCGCGATATTCACCATGGAGGAGACGCTGACGCTGCCTTCATTGACGCTGCCCGCCACCGCGATGTGCGAATGGCAATCGATGATGCCCGGCATCACAAACAGGCCTGTGGCATCGATCACCTTCGCCCCTTCCGGCGCCTTCAGGCCCTTTCCCACTTCCGCGATCTTGCCGTCGCGGATCAGGACGTCGCCGTTTTCAATCGTCCCCTGGGTGACGGTAAGGATGGTGCCGGATTTGATTAAGGTAACCTCCGCAGCTTGGGCGCCGGGGGCGCAAACCGCCAGGAGGCACAGCACGCTGATCAAACCAGATGCGCGTTTCATCTATTCAACCTCCTGGCCGGCGCTTCCAGCCGGAGCCGTGCCGCCGGCACGCGTGCCCGTAAAGTCCACCGACATGCCGCCCCCGCTGGCTGTCCCTTTCATCTGCTCGCCCTCGAGCGTCCCGCTAAAGGTGACGTCGGTGGGGCTGCCTTCCAGAGTGAGGCTTAACGTAAAGCTGAACTGGTTGCCGCTTACCCAGCCCTCGCTGATTGAAACCGTGCCCACGGAGCCGAGCGTCGAACCGGAGACGCCGGTGAGCGACCCGCTCAGCGTGCCGTCGGTTGCCATGCTGAGGTCTGCCGTGGCTTCCTCCGGCCCCTGCGGGCTCGTCAGGCTGATTTTCCATTTCCCGGTGAGTTTAACGGTCGGCGGCGCCGTCGGTCGTCCAGGCTCGTGCACTTCGTAGCGGCGGCCGTCCACGAAGGTCATTTTCACCTTGGTCTTTTCGTTGAACGCATCCCCATCCGTCACCACCAGGTTGGCGATCTTGCCGGGCTCGATGGAACCCAAACGGTCGCCCACACCCAGAATCTCCGCCGCACTCAGGGTGAAGGCGCGCAGGGCTGCATCGGCGGGGAGACCCGCGTCGATCGCCTTCTTCGCGTTCTTAAGCGCGTCCTTGGGAACCCCGGTCCCTTCGAGATAGAAGGCGAACTTCACGCCAGCCTTCTGGAGCGCGGCTGGGGCGGAAGGCGCGCGATCCCGGAGGCGGAGCACGCGCAGTGGTTCCTCCGCCTCCGGGTCGGCGTCTCTCTCCCTCTCCGGCCACTTCAGGTTCACCAGCACCGGGACCTTCGCGGCCGCCAGTTCATCGGCATACTCGTAGGCTTGCTGGCCGCCGTAAATGATGGTATGTGCGGTAAGCCGATCCGCTATCAAAAGCGCCCGGTGCATTTCCTGCGCCGTGTTCCCCGGCAACAGGACCGGCCGGCCGGAGACCAGCGTATCGTTCACCACGATTTCCGTGCGGTCATAGGTGGGCCGCTCCAGACCTTGCGGGTGCGAGCGGTAGACAGGCTCCGCCTGGTTGTACCAGTTGGCATCCAGAAAGACCTGGCGGACGTAGGCGATCACGCCCATCAAGGAGTCGGGGAAATTTGCGAAGCCTCGCGCCGGCTGGAGGGTAATCAGAAGAGCGCTGGGAGCGGACACCACCATTGCGCTCGGCCGATCCCCTGCAAGGTTGATCACCGCGCCTTGGCCCGGGAATATCCCGGTCATTGGCGCGGCCAGGGCGGAAGTGAAGCCGCCATCGCGCCAGGTTTCAATCCGCTTGTCCTCCACCTTGAGTTCGTCCGCGGCGTCTGTCCAGGGCGTGCTCGCCGGGCGATCCTCGGGGCCGCGTGAGACTTGCTGCGCCTGCTGCGGTTGACCCCTGCCGGCGCCTCCGCCACCTCCTCCGGGTCCCGCCGGGGCAGGCGGGCCCAGTCCCAGGTCGCTCAGCGCATTGATGAAGCCGGGGTAAACCCTCAGGCCCTTGCCTTCAATGACCCAGGCTTCCGGCGGAATGCTCACGTTCTCGCCCACCGCCACGATCAGGCCGTTGGCGATCACCACCGTTCCGTTCTTGATCTCAGGCCCGGAAACCGGCACGATGCGCGCATGGCGAATGGCGAAGTAGCGTGGCTCTTCCGCCCCGGCGCGAAGCGCCATGCCGAGCACCAATGCCACCAGCACCCACTTCCCTGTTGCCCTTAAGACCCTGTCCGCCCATTTCGCCATGACGCACTCCTCCCGTGTCGCTCTGCGCCGCTCCCTCGCCAGTGCTGGCTGTCTCGCGAAGACGGGCATCTTACGTCAGGCGATTTTCCGATTCAAGCGATTTGTTCTACGAGGCCCGCTCAGCCTTCGGGTCATGGGTGACGCAGGTGCGGGAAAGGGGATGGAGGCGAAGGTGCGGTTTGGTAACCCAAGACGCCAAGTCGCAAAGAAACTCAAAGTGGACTCAACAGTTCTTCTTTGCGATCTTTGCGTGCTTTGCGCCGTTGCGTGAAACCGGTTCGTGCCGCATCGTCGCGGTCCCCGGGGCCGGCCATCTCCAGCGCCGCGAGAATGCAGATCCGCGAACCCTGCCGGCCCGCGCAATGGATCTGGAGATTACTGAAACGGGGTTAAGCCCAATCGCGGTCGCGGGCGATACCACTCTCGAGCATACCCTGTACATGCGCAACGTCGTCGCGAATCTGCCAATCGAACATGCCGACAGCGAGGAAATCTCCTCCATGCTCGAACGCCATGCGAAAGCCTTCCTGGGGTTTCACGCGGCCCGCGCCCAACACCTTAAAGGCAATCCACGGCTTCTTGATCGAGCGCATGAAGATCCCGACTTCAGCGGCTTCGCTGCAATAGTAATTCACGCGGTTGATGGCGACCATGTAGAAGTCCGGGTCGATTCTCGACTGAACGCAGGCGCGCGCGGTGTCGAGTTGGTGAGCGCCGACACCCGCCATGAGTCCAAGTTTCTTGAAGCCCTCGACGATCTCGCCCACTTCGCCGGCCTTCCCATGTTTCACCAGATCGTCCGCGACTCCGCCATGCAGGTAAACGGCAATGGCGCCGTTGTCGCGAGCGCGCTTGGCGTTCTCAACCGGATCGCCCTGCTCCGGCGCAGAGGTGGCAATCCACTGCAGCGTGCCGCCCCGTTCTTTCTTATACATATTGTAATGGCTGATAATACGATCGTCGGCACGCATCAGCAGAGTGTTAATGCCATTCTGCTCCGCGAGCCTCAATGTTTCCAGGATTTTCTGAGTATTGAAATACTGTTTCATGAAGTCAGCTTGATAGACAAGTTCGCCCGCGTGGGCAATTCCCGAGACCGGGTCCCCGCCAATGATCAGCCGGGAAACTTCGTACTTGCCGAATTTCCCGCGCGGCAACCCCTTTACAGGCTCCTTCGGCGTCGATTCCTGCGCCGGAGCGCTCACATGGGCCATGAGCGCACGACGCTCATAACTAATTCCCCCCAGCAGAGCGGCGGAGGCTCCAAGAGAATTCTTCAACAATTCGCGGCGGCAGAATCTGTTCATGACTCAAGTCCTTTCAGCCCGGCAGGGCAGTCAATCGAGTGGCACAGATTTGGGAGTGCATGAAGTGTCAGAGTACAGGATCAAACTTTCGGCGTCTCATACGGCTTGCGGTGCTCGCGGGTCAGAAACGCGTTGGCTTGCTTATCGTGCCCAAACGTTTCCGTCTTGGGATCGAACGTCACGTCCC
The DNA here is from genome assembly GCA_050008495.1 of Terriglobia bacterium. Lineage (GTDB taxonomy): Bacteria > Acidobacteriota > Terriglobia > UBA7540 > UBA7540 > CAVROP01. Next base: position 7,249 of record JBEKMN010000007.1, read on the forward strand.
GCCGCAGGTGCGTCACGATATTTCCCAGGTGGCAGACCGTGGTGGAGATTCTCCCGATCTCAACATCGGCGTTCGGCGTTTGGCGGCTGCGCACACAGTCCAGAAAGTTCTTCTCGTGCAAGCCGCTCTCCCGTTCGTCGTCGGCCTTTTCGCTAGGCCCGGGGCCGCCATCCGGGAAGAACACCTCCCAGCCGTCGTGTGCGACCACCAGCGTTGCGTCGCTGCCAATGAACGCTATGCCTTCGCGGTGTCCGTAAACAGGGTGTTGCTTGGCAAAACTGCGAAGTTCCCAGGTCAGCATGAAGTCGCCGTATTCATAGGTCAGCATTTGGGTGTCGGGGACTTCCTTCGCATTCTTGAGCCAGTAGATTCCGGAATTGCCGCTCACCCGGGTGGGCAGCGCGTTGTCCAGGCCGCCGCGCAGCGCCTCGATTCCCCAGAGCGCCACGTCGAGCATGTGCACGCCCTGGTTGCCCAGTTCGCTGTTCCCATAGTCCCAGAAGAACCGCCAGTTGTAATGGAAGCGATTGACATTGAACGGCCGCTTCGGCGCCGGACCCAGCCAGACATCATAGTCTACCGTCGAGGGTGGATCGCTGTCAGGCGGATTACCGATGCTGGGACGCAACTGGCACTCCCACGTATTGATTTCGCAGAGTTTGCCCAGTTTGCCCGTCTTCAGGTATTCGATGGCGCTTTGGAAGTGCGGTGCGCTTCGATTCTGGGTGCCCACCTGGCCGATGCGCTTGTATTTTCGCACCGCATCGCGAACCAAATGGCCATCGTGGATCGTCTGGGTCAGCGGCTTTTCGATGTAGATGTCTTTTCCCGCCTGGCAGGCCAGAATGCCGATCCGGGCGTGCCAATGGTCCGGCACGGCAATAATAACGCCATCAATTTCTTTGTCATCCAGAACCTGTCGGAACTCCCGGGTGGTGCCGGGCGCCTTGCCCTGCGCCTTCTCGAACTCCGGGTTGACTTTATCGAGGATTGCCTGGTCGATGTCGCAGAAAGTCTTTAGCTCGGCTCCGGCGCCGATGGCCCGCAGAGCGTCTCCACGCCCTTGGTTCCGGCCCCCAAGGAGACCGAGGATCACCTTGTCGTTAGCGCCCAAGGCGCGCGAGTTCAAGTTCAAAAACCCACCCGCCGCCAAGGCGGACGCCATGCCTATTTGCTTCACAAACTGCCTGCGTGTTTCCTCTGCCATAGTCACTCCTGTGTATTACTCACCACCTCACACGGATTCCCAACACTCTAAGCATTCAGGCGGCAATCCGGTCGTGCACGATTCTACACCATCTCTCCAATTTCGGCGTCGTAGCGCGTTTTCAGGCACTTCCGTCGAATGTCACGCGAAGTCTGTCATCCTGAGCGAAGCGAAGGATCTCCGCAGTTTCTCTTTTTGCTCACCGTTTAAGAACAACTGCAGAGATCCTTCGCTTCGCTCAGGATGACAGCCGTTGATCCCTCCCAGCTTCATCGGCCTCTCGGCCAGCCTGGGCTCCCCGCTTTCGCGGGGGCGACAACGTCTACTTCAGAAACTGCTCGATGTAAGCGTCGTCTTGGGCGTCGGCGAGTTCGGTGGTATCACCGAGAATGTACCGGTACAGGTAGGGTCCGCGCAGGTCGGCAATCCGGTTCATCCAATTCGCGGGGTCGGTCCACATCACGGGACGATTCCCCATAGCCTTCACCAGATCGTCAAGATCCCAATGGAGCGCAAAGCCGGGAATGACCGCATCGAACAAATCCATATTCAGAGTGTTTTCGAGAGCGGCGCGCAGACTGGTGGGGGTGCGATCGAGCCAGACCTTCTTGATTCTGGGGTCCGCCGCCGCAGCCAGCAAGAGCCAAATTCCTTTGACGCCGCGCCCCACGGCGCGAATCGATGCCGGGTCCACGTCACTGCGCGCCGCCAGAAGATCAACTCCGGCCAGAATATCGTGTGCCCGCATCGCCGGCAAATTCAGCCCAATCTGGTTAGCGCGTGAATTGGTGATGAAGTTTCCAATGAAGGGCTCGTGTCTGTTTTCTCCGGGAGAGTCCCGCGGCTCGAGCGTCAGGACCACCCGCCCCTTCGCCGCCATCCTGTTCGCCCAGGAATCAATCGAGGCGGCTTGGAAATACGGCCCGCTATCCTCAAGCATCAGCACCGCCGGCTTCCGACCATCAGGGGTAGAAGGAACGTAGAGGTGGCCTTCGATCTCGATTCCAGGCTCGGTTTCGAACCGGATGTGCTGCCGGCGGGCTTGTCCGGCATTCGATTCATCGAGTACGGTCGATTGCGGCGAAGCGCCGCTGGTAGGAACTCCCAACCGCCGCAATTCCGCCTCAAGTTCGGGAATGCCTTGCGGCTGTAGTTTGGCGTGAAAATCGTCGAGAATCAGTTGATAGACTCTGCGGCTGCCGGAAAGGTCGTTCACGTGGCCCGTGGGCGTGACCAGCAGTTCGAAGTTGTTGAACATCCTGACGGGTTGCTCGTGAAAATCTCCCGTGCCGTCTTTGAGCCAGCGGATCATCCATTGGTAAACCGCTTCCCTGCTCACCAAGGGAGTCCCGTGAGGGCCCGGCCCGACGAAGAATCCCACTTTGTCCTCGGCCCCATAAATGCTGTACCAATGCCGCGCTTCCTCGTAAACCATGCGAGCGCCCGCGGGCGTGAAATAGTCATCCTGTGTTTCCTGAATCAGCCAGGGCGTGGGCGCGGTCACCTCCACAAAATCCGCCACATCCAGGCCGTTCACCAGAAACTCGGGGAAAGACATTTCCGTATCGGGGTCCGGGCCCGCAAAGAGCAATTGGTACGAATTTGGATAACAGGCGGGCACGACCGCCTTAAGCCTCGGGTCGAGCGCGCCGATCATGGCGGTCAGCGCGCCGCCTCCGGAACAGCCTGCCGCGCCCAGCCGCGCGGCGTCCACATCCGGGCGGCTGACGAGGTAATCGATGGCGCGCTTCGCATCCCAGATGAAAAAGCGTGCGGCGCTCTCGCCGATCAGGATGCACTGCGCGCCGGACTGAAGGTGCTCGGGAACTGACCAGCCCGCGAGCGCTCCCGAAAGGTGCGGATCGTAAGTTTGTTCCCGCTCGCCCTGGCCGATGGGATCGGTGGCGAATACGACGAAGCCTTTCAAGGCCAGGTTCGCGGCCGCGCGCTGCGGCTCAGGCTTTCCTTCTTGCGTGTGGCCGGATTGATAGAGAATGGCAGGGTAGCGGCCAGGCTGGTTGGGCCGGTAAAGGTCGCCCGTCACATAGAAATTGGGCAGACTCTGGAACAGGACTTTCTCAATCGTGTATCCATCTGCCTTGATTTCGCCCGTGATTTTGGCATTCAGCGGGCCGCTGTAATCCGGCAGGCCACCCAAAAGTTTCAGCAGCTTCTCGTGCACCATGTGTTTCCGCTGCTCCGCTTCGGCCACCGTGTGGATCTGGTCGATCTCCCGCTGCCGCTGCTGAAGTTGCTCCTGGGCAAGGTGATTCATCCAGCGCAGCAGAGGGTCGTGAATGGCTTCCTGCGCGAACAGAACGTAGGGAGTCAGGAGAAATGCAAAGAGGAGTACGAGTTTGTTTGGTCTCATAATTCGATTACCACGGGCGCGATGCCGCCCTGCCAACGATGTGGCGCGGGCGTCTCGCCCGCGGTCGCGCAGGCATCCTGCCTGCGCGCGGGAGCGGGACGCTCCCGCGACAGCGGGCGGGACGCCCGCGCTACGCAGAGGCCATCAGCCGGCGCGCGTTCTCCACGCAGATGGCCTTTTGCGATGCCTCATCCAGGCCCGATTCCTCGCTTCGCTCGAAATGACAGGATATTCTCAAAATCGCGAAGCCTTCCGCTTTCTACCTACTCCTCCTCCGCCTCCCCGAACGCGGGCCCGGCGTCAGTGTCCGATATTGTGGCACAAATCGCAATTCACCGGCGCGTTGCGCAGCTTGTGGCAATTCACGCAACTCACCATAGACACTTCTTTCTCCTGCCAAAGTTGATCGCGCTCCTTGACTTCGCCGTGGCACACTGCGCATTCGAGATGCGCGTCGAGGTGTTTCGAGTGGCTGAAATAGACAAAGTCAGGAAGCTTGTATATTGGCTTCCAGGCGAGCAGGCGGTCGTCGGCCCGGAGCTCGATCAGTCTCTGGACTGCCGGGCTTTCGCGCTTGATTGTCGCGTGGCAGGTCATGCACTCGGCGGCCTCGGGAACCTGCATCTTACCGCTGGTTCCCCGGGGTTGGTGGCACGTATCGCATTGGAATCCTGCCTGAACATGCCTGCGGTGACTGAACGGAATCGGTTGGACAATAGGACTCGCTGGCGCAGGAAGCTCCTGCGGCTCACGCGAAGGACTGGCAGAGAGCGTTCGCGGGTAGGCGTCGGCCCGCAGCCGCGCCGGCCCTTGGCCTTTGGGGTAGAGCGCGTACGCGGCCAGCACGGTTGGCGCAGAATTGTCGGGATTGAAATAACCACCCGGACCCACCGCAACCACCACAAATTGCTTTCCGGATTTCTCACCCATATAGGTCATAGGCGTGGCGTGCGCGTTCGATTCAAGCTGATCCACCCAGATTTCCTTGCCGGTCTTCGCGTCAAACGCCCGGAAACGGTGATCAACGGTCGCGCCAATGAAGATCAGTCCGCCCGCCGTGGCAATGGATCCTCCGAGGTTGTAAGTTCCCGTTTTGGGTACACCGCGCGCCTCGAGATCATCCATCAACCCCAGCGGAACTTTCCAGGCCAGTTTGCCGGTCGCAAGGTCGATGGCATTCAGGGCACCCCAAGGTGGTTTCTGGCAGGGGTAATGATGATCGTCCCAAAAGCGCGCGTAGTTTCCCCACTTGCTGCTGCGGAGGTAGGCCTCCGGCGAACCCGGCGGCTGTGGCTGCATGAATCCGACGGCCCCCACTTCGCTGACGTTCACAAACAGGTAATCGAGCGTGGGGTCGAAGGAGACGCCGGACCAGTTGCCTCCCCCAAGTGTCCCGGGGATTTCAACCGTCAGCGTTTCGAGTCCCCAGGGATTAAAGATCCCGCCGGGTAGCGACTTCGCAAAGTTGTCAAGGCAATACTTTCGAGACTCCGGCGTGACGTTCGTAATATCGTTCAGCGTGACGGAGGTGCGGGCCAGTTGCATGGACTCAATCGGAAATGGCTGTGTCGGCCACGCCGCTTCTCCCGGCACTTGGGATTGCGCAACACGACGCTCCTCGACAGGGAAGAGCGGCTTGCCGGTCAGCCGGTCGAGCACAAAAACAAATCCCATTTTGGTGATCTCCGCTACGGCCGGAATCTCCTTGCCATCGCGGTGCACGGTGACCAAGCTCGGGGGCGCGCAGGCATCGTAATCCCAGATGTCGTGGTGCACCATCTGAAAGTGCCAGCGAAGCTCTCCGGTTGCGGCGTCAAGCGCCACCAGTGAGTTGCCAAACAGGCCCGCCCCCTTGCGGTCCGCGCCGTAGAAATCGTAAGAGGGCGAGCCAATGGGCAAGAACACCATTCCGCGCTCGGTGTCGACGCTCATGACGGACCAGACATTCGTGCCGGAGCGGTCTTGCCAGGATTCGTCGGCCCACGTCTCGTGCCCCACCTCGCCAACTCGAGGAACCGTGTGGAAGCGCCACACCAACTTTCCGGTGCGGACGTCAAACGCTCGAACATCACCGCTCGGCCCCTTTGCGGGGTATTCCTGGACCTGCGATCCCGTGATGACCAGATCCTTGTAAATCGTCGGCGGCGATGTCGAGTTGTACTGAGCGCGCGGGAATTTGTCCGCCACACCGACACGCAGGTTGATCGACCCTGCATCACCGAAGCCCGTGCAGGGCCGGCCAGATTGGGAATCGAGAGCAAACAAGCGCGCGTCCTCGGTGATGTAGAAAAGACGCTTCTCAAGTTCGGATTGTTCCGGCCCGCAGGAAACGCCCGACTGCCCCTCCCAATAGGCGGCGCCGCGGCTGGGGTTCGGCCGCCTGGTGCCGCTCTCCTTGGGATCGGGATCGAACACCCAAATCTGCTTTCCGGTTTCGGCGTCCACCGCCATGGCTTGACTGGTGGAGGTTGTAAAGTAAAGGACGCCGTGCACCATTATCGGTGTGGCCTCGAACGCCGCAATTCCGCTGTTGGGAGTTGGCGGGATCACGTACGTCCAAGCCCTTTGCAGGAGCTGAACGTTCGAGGTGTCGATTTGGTTCAGGGGAGAGAAGCGCATACCGCCGGGATCGTGGCCGTAATTCCGCCACTCGGCATCCGCGGAAGCGGGCGAGCGCTGTGCGAAAGCGGTGCTCGAAATGAGGAGCATTAATGCCAGCGCAGATTTCATGATGAATGAAATGCCAGTCCTCCGAAAGTGTGGACAAATCGGCTCGTGGCGGCACACCGTTGGGACAACCCTTTTTGAATTGTGGCTCCGCCGCGCTGCATTCATTCGTCCGAAGCCATGAAACTTGAAAAGCCGAAGTCGCGATTCACGCCCGTGGCGCCGTCAAGAAAGAATCCCATGCCCGGATTGCCGCTGGGAAATTTGTCGTCGGTGAGCTGGAAGATCTGCTCGCCGTTGATGTAGACCGTAAGGGTGTTCCCGATCATGCTGGCCTTCACCACGTCGCCGGTTTTGACTCCGTATTTCGAACCTCCCGTTTGTTTGAGGAAAGTGAATTTCCCCAGCGGCCCCTCCCAGCGCGCCACATTGCAATAAGCCTGGGGAATTTTCGAGCAGCGGAACATGACTTCGTAGCCCGTGCAACTGTGGGGAGTGATGGAACTTCGCAGGCGCAATTCGACTTCCTCCCAGACCTTGTCGTCCTGGTTGGGATGCACCGAGTAGACTGTGGCCTGAACCGTTTGGTTTGGCCCCCAAGTCCCTTTCAGCAGGGCCGTCGAGTCGTCGTATTTCTGCGGCGCCGGCCTGCTGCCGCCGATTTCGGCGCCAAAGGCCAGGCCCGGAGTAGTCTGGACATCCGCCCAATCTAGGCCGTCCGCATGGCCGTTCACCCACATGCCTCCTTCGGAAAGTGGATTTTCGGCGTGACGGAACGTGGTGCTGAAGGGGCCGTGCAACGGAGTCGGGGCGGGGGCGGCCGTCAAATCTTTGCCGCTGCGAGCCGGTAGCCACGCCCACGCCATGGAGGCCAAGGCGAGGATGCAGAGTCCCGCCACGATTCTGCGTTTCGAATTGTCAGCATAGGTCGGTGAGTGAACTGGCATCCTGATCTCCTTTTACTAGCCGGCGCTTGGAGCACGAATCACGCGGGAATTGCGACCAAGGATAACGAAGACGATTATTGTAGCAGGAAAACAGGTGGTTCTCCGTCGTCTCGCGTTGCCGAGGGTGCCGCAGTTCCAGCCGCGTGCCTGTGTTATGCTACCCTCCCGAGTAATGGGCCGCAGATTCGAAACGTGCCACGAGTGCCCGGAATTCAAAGGAAGTCGGCGGACTCCTACATGAAAAACTCAAATACGAAGCGCCCTTCTGTTTTGGCTCGAATTGCCGTCGGCGCGCTGCTCTTCGGCGGCTGCTTCCAGATTGTTTGCTTGTCTCGCGAAATGGCGACGCTGCGCGGCGGTCTTTCCGCGGCTGGCGTCGCGCAAGCGAAGGAAGAGGTTTTATACGTTTCGGTGCAAGGCAACGACGCCTGGTCGGGACGGCTGCCTGAACCCAATGCCGCGAAGACCGACGGCCCCTTTGCGACGCTCGAGCGCGCCCGCGACGCCATCCGGTCGACGCGCGCGGGCACGGCGCCTCGCACACCGGTCGGCATCTACGTGCGCGGCGGGGTTTACGCCCTGAGCGCGCCGCTCGTTCTCCTGCCGGAGGATTCCGGAACTCCGGAGGCTCCCATCACCTACGCCTCCTATCCGGGCGAGAAGGTGATCCTAAGCGGGGGTCGCGTGATCACGGGATGGAAGAAGGCGCCTTCGCCTGCGGCCGGCCAGAACAGCCGCCCGGAACTCTGGACTGCGGAAGTTCCCGGCGTCAAAGAAGGCGACTGGTACTTCCACCAGCTTTTTGTGAACGGAGAGCGCCGCCAGCGGGCGCGCGCGCCCCACTCAGGCTTCTATCGCGCAGACGGGCAATTCCTGCCCGGCAACCCTTCCCGTTTCAAGTTCCGCCCGGGCGATATTCACGCCGCCTGGGCCGAGGAGGGCGACGTGGAAGTGGTGGGCCTGGAGAAATGGGCGGAATTCCGCCTGCCGCTCACGGCGGTTGACGCTGCCACGAGCACCGCCACGCTTGCTGCCGCGCGCCAGGAGTTCGGTGATGACAAGGATGCGCGTTACTGGGTGGAGAACGCCGCCGATGCTCTGGACGCTCCGGGTGAGTGGCGGCTCGACCGGCGCGCCGGCACGCTCTCCTATCTCGCCATGCCCGGTGAAGACATGAGCCGCGCTCAGTTCACCGCGTCTTTTCTTCCGCAGTTGGTTCGCATGGAAGGCAATGAGGGAAGCAACGATCCGGTGCACGACATTATTCTTCGCGACTTCACTTTTGCGTACGCCGATTGGCAACTCCCGGCGAAAGGGTATACGGACATGCAGGCCGCCTTTGACATTCCTGCCGCTGTGGAACTCCGCTGCGCCCGGCACTGCCGCATCGACCGTTGCACTTTCACGCATCTCGGCCAATACGCGCTGGAGATTCATCAAGGCTCAAAGGACGTTGAAGTTCTCGAAAGTGAAATGACGGACCTCGGCGCGGGAGGCGTAAAGATTGGCGATCCCGAAATCCCCAAGGGAGCGGCGCAAACCACGAGCGGCATTGTGGTTTCCGAAAACTACATTCATAACATCGGGATTGTTTATCCGGCGGCGGTCGGGGTGTGGATCGGCCAAAGCAGCGGCAACACGGTGACGCACAACGAAATTGCCGACACCTACTACACGGCTATTTCGCTCGGCTGGACGTGGGGCTACGGGCCGACCGCGGCGCACCACAACCGGATCGAGTTGAACGACCTCCACAACCTCGGGCGCGGCCTGTTGAGCGACATGGGTTGCATCTACTCACTGGGCGTCCAGCCCGGCACGGTGGAGCGGAATAACCTGTGCCACGACGTGACGCGCTATGAGTACGGCGGTTGGGGACTCTATACCGACGAAGGCAGCAGTCAAATCCTTATTGAGAACAACATTGTTTACCGCACCCAGGACGGTGGCTTCCATCAGCACTATGGGCGCGTGAACATTGTCCGCAATAACATCTTCGCTCTCGGCGAAGAGGCGCAGCTCCGGCGCACGCGGGAAGAAGCTCACCGCAGCTTCACCTTCGAACGCAACATCGTGTATTGGGAAAAAGGCAAACTCCTTGACGGTGCGTGGAGCAACGGCCAGTTCCTGTTCGACCACAACCTTTACTGGCAGGCCGGCGGGCAGCCGGTTCAATTCGGAAGAGACTCCCTGGCGGAATGGCAACAGCGCGGGCAGGACGCGCATGCGTTGGTGGCGGACCCCCTTTTCGCCGACCCCGCACACGGCGACTTCACTCTCAAACCCGGTTCGCCGGCCGCGACGATCGGTTTTCAGCCTATCGACACAAGCCAGATCGGGCGATTGGCTCGATCGATGTTTGTCATCCCCTAGATCCTTAGCACCACAGAGGCGCCGAGGCACAAAGACAGAAAAAGCTCACTCTGCGTCTCGGTGGTTTGCATTCCGGTTCTTCAACACAACACAATCTTTTCGCGGTGTTCTTTGACTTGCTTCGTCGCATTCCGCGTGTCCACCACCAAGCGCGAGTTGCGCACGATGGCCGCGTAGTCGTAGCTGGAATGGTCCGTGGCGATGAGGACCGCGTCGTAGGAAGCGAGAGCTTCGGCGGTGGGTTCGACGGCGCTCAGTCGAAAATCATATTTCCGGGTTCGGTGCAGGCTTGGAAAATAGGGATCGTGGTAATCGACGTGAGCGCCGCTGTCTTTGAGCAGCTCGATGATCCGCAGACTCGGTGATTCGCGCGAATCGTCGATGTCCTTCTTATACGCAATCCCCAGAACCAGGACGCGGGCGTCCTGCAAGCATTGTTTCCGCTGGTTGAGGGCATCTCGCAAGGAGTCGACAACGTGCTCAGGCATGGAACTGTTGATCTGGCCCGCTAGTTCAATGAAGCGGGTTGGGAAGTCGTATTCGCGGGCCTTCCACGTCAAATAGAAGGGGTCGATCGGGATGCAGTGCCCGCCCAGTCCCGGTCCGGGGAAGAAAGGCGTAAAACCGAAGGGTTTGGTCCTGGCCGCCTCGATGACTTCCCAGATGTCTATCCCCATGCGCAGGCAAAGCAGCTTTAATTCATTCACCAGCGCGATGTTGACGCAACGATAAGTGTTCTCGAGGATTTTGGTCATCTCCGCCGTCTGCGTGGAACTGACCACGATGGTCTTCTCGAAGACCTGGTCATAGAGAGCCTGCGCCGCCAGCGCGCTTGCGGCATTTATGCCCCCGACGACTTTGGGGACCTGGTGGGTCTGGAACTGCCTGTTTCCGGGATCTTCCCGCTCCGGAGAAAATGCCACCAGGAAGTCGCCGGAGGGCTGCGGGGGCGTGGAAATCCGAGAGCCGTCGGTCGAGTAAGGCAGGATGGGGCAACTCAGCCCGGACTTCTCGAGGATGGGTAAGACCACCTCCTCCGTGGTACCGGGATAAGTGGTGCTTTCCAGGACCACCAATTGGCCGCGGCGCAAATGCGGCGTGACGGATTCAGCCGTGTGGCGCACGAAGGAGAGGTCCGGCTCGCGATGCGCGTCGAGGGGGGTAGGGACGCAAATTAAGATGGCGTCCATTGCTTCCAGGCGGGCGAAGTCGGTGGTGGCGCCGAACCCTCCTTTCCTAACAGCCTCGGTAATGGCGGAGGCCGGGATGTGACGGATATAGCTTTCACCTTTCGAGAGCTTCTCCACTTTAGCCGGGTCGATATCGAAGCCTGTGGTCGGCAAGCCGTTACGGGCAAAGAGCAGTCCGAGAGGCAATCCGACGTACCCTAATCCGATGACGCCAACGTGCGCGGTCTTGCCACGCACTTTGGCGCTAAAGGTCGTCGCAAGCGGGAAACTCTCTGTTTCATTCATCTGCCTGTCCTGCCTCCGGGTGGCGTCCGCAAACTGGGATGATTCCCTCGGCCAAGTACTTCCCACCCCTCACCGTCGCGGGAAAAAATCCCCCGCGAGTTTAAGATAGGTCACTGAAGAATACCAGAATCTAAAGCCGCTGCGCCATCTCATTACTTGTTGCACGCACAACCACAAAATCCGCTATCATCTAGCTTTGCCTTAGGCAACCGTGTGCAGACGTGTTCAACATGCAGCACATCAGACGCCGCGCATTTCTGAAAACCGCCGCCGCGGGGTTGGCGTGCGCTCCCGCGATCTTGAAGGCAAGCGCACCTCGCAGCACCGACATCCAAATTGAAACCGTCGGTATTGAATTCAAGGAGTACCAGTATCGCGTTCCCATCAAGTTTGGGGGCGTCGTTTCAACGCACGTCGTTCTCTTGAATGTGAACTGTGCGGTGCGATCGCGGGGCGGCAAGAGTTCCCAAGGCTTCGGTTCGATGCCGCTCGCGAACACCTGGGCGTTTCCTTCCCGCGTTCTTCCTTTCAGCGCTACGCAGAACGCGATGAATACCCTGGCGGGACGCATTTCCAAGCTTACCGGTGACTTCAAAGAGTACGGCCATCCCATCGAGCTCAACTGGTCGCTCGAGCCCCAATACTTGAAGGCTGCCGAGGCAGTCACAGAGGAGCAGAAGCTGGCCGAACCCATTCCCAAGCTTTGCACCCTGGTGACGGCGAGCGCCTTCGACGCGGCGGTCCACGATGCGTACGGCAAACTGCACGGGCTGAACTGCTACCATACCTACGGCCCCGAGTTCATGAATCGTGATCTTTCGTATTATCTAGGCGAGGATTACAAAGGAGAATACCCGGAAAAGTATGTTTTGAAAGAACCCAAGCCCCGCATGCCGATGTACCACCTGGTTTCGGCGATCGATCCCCTGGTGGACTCGGATATCAAGCAGCGTGTGAACGACGGCCTGCCGGAGACGCTGCCCGAGTGGATCAATTACAACGGGCTGACCCATTTCAAAATCAAATTGGACGGCGACGATTTGAAATGGGATTCCGAGCGGGTGCTGGGCGTGGATCGGGTGGTTACGGAGACCGAGCAAAAGCGCCGGGTTACGGACTGGGTTTACTCGCTGGACTTCAACGAGCGCTGCCCTAACGTGCAATATCTCGTCGATTTTCTGCATCGGGTTAAGGACAAGTCGCCGGGAGGCTTTGCGCGGATTCAGTACGTTGAGCAGCCCACCGCGCGCGATCTCGACACGCATCGCCAGAACGTGGTGTTTGAGGCCGCCAAGCTGAAACCGGTCGTCATCGATGAATCTCTGACGGACCTCCACGCGCTGAAACTCTCCCGCGAGATGGGTTACACGGGCGCCGCGCTCAAGGCCTGCAAAGGCCAGAGCAACATGATGATCCTCGCTCCCTACATGGAAAAGAACAGGATGTTCCTCTGCGTGCAGGACCTCACCTGCCCCGGCGCTTCGCTGATTCAATCCGCGAGTTTGGCTGCGCACGTTCCCGGCGTCAAAGCCATTGAGGCCAATTCGCGGCAGTTCGTGCCTGCCGCCAACCAAGGCTGGGAAAAGCGCTTTCCCGGCGTTTTTCACATCACCGACGGCACCATGGACACTTCGCACTTGAATGGCCTTGGAATCGGGGCGGTTTAGGGCCGGGACACGCAGAAGAATCAACTGCTGTCATCCCGAGCGCAGCGAAGGATCTCTGCTCGCGATCCACAGACGACGCCCTGATGGCCGCCGCACAACGCAACCTTGACGCTCTGAAAACGATCCTGCACCAAGCGTATGTAGCCAGTTGATTGAGGATGCCGTCGGCTGGCGCCGCTTTGGAGTGCGGCAGCTTGCTGCCGCTTTTGCTCAGGCCAGCTTGCTGGCCGGGATTGGGACACCTAATGAGCGCGAGCAAGTTCGCGCTCGGGGAAAGCGGCAGCAAGCTGCCGCACTCCAAAGCGGGGCTAAAGCCCCGCCCTTCCGGAACCTAGAAAGGGTGATTTTATGAGTGAATTATCGCGGAGAGAGTTCGGCAAGCAGGCAATTGCGGCGGGCCTTGCTACGGCGCTCGGCGCCACGCGAGTTCAGGGCGCGAACGATCGCATCCGCGTGGGCTTTATCGGTCTCGGAAATCGCGGGGACCAGGTACTCGACGGATTCCTCGAGCACCGAGACGCGGAAGTGGTGGCGATTTGCGATCTGCACCAACCCTACCTGGATTTCGCGTCCCGGAAAATCGGAGGCAACCCAAGGCAGTTCAAGGACTATCGCCGCCTGCTTGAAGTGAAGGATATCGATGCGGTGGCGATCTGCGCGCCCGACCACTGGCACACCCTGATGAGTATTCAGGCCTGCGAAGCTGGAAAAGATATTTACGTCGAGAAACCGCTTTCCCTGGTAGTTGGGGAAGGGCGCAAGATCGTGGAAGCTGCGCGCCGCCACCAGCGAGTGACGCAGGTGGGACTGATGCGCCGCTCGAGCCCCGTCATGAAGGAGGCCGTCAACCTCCTGCGCGGTGGCGGGATCGGGAAGATCACGGCCATCCGTTCCTTCCACATCCAGAATGAGTGGCCGAACGGCATCGGGAATCCCCCGGACTCAGAGCCGCCGGCGGGCTTGGATTGGGACGCATGGCTGGGACCGGCGCCCAAAGTTCCCTACAATCGCAACCGCGCCTTCTACCGCTTTCGCTGGTTTTATGACTACTCGGGAGGACAAATCACCAACTTCGGCGCGCACTATCTTGACTTCAGCCACTGGGCTCTCGGCGCCGATGCGCCGCTGGCTGTGACCGCGATGGGCGGAAAGTTGGCGGTCCACGACAATCGCGAAATTCCCGACACCGCGGAGGTGATCTGGACCTATCCAGGGGGCACGCTTGTGATCTTCTCGCAATACAACACCAACGCATCCCCCGCCGACCGCCGCGGCAGCACCATCGAAGTGCGCGGCACCGAAGGGACGATGTTTCTCGATTGGAACGGCTACGAAGTAATACCTGAAGCGGTGTGCGAAGTGGACTTCCCTGCCTCGACGCCGCTCGATCGGACGGTGGACGACCCGTGGATGAAGCGCCGGCATACCATGATCAAAGCCACAAAAGTGGAGGGCAAGGACGGCACACCCCTCCACGCGCGCAACTTTCTCGACTGCGTGCGCAGCCGGCAGGCGTGCCATTGTGATATCGAAACCGGCCATCGCAGCACTTGCGCAACCCTGATTGCGGACGTCGCGCTTAAATCCAAATCGTATTTGGAATGGGATGCGAGGGAGGAGTGTTTCACGAATAACTCGGCGGCGAACAAGTATCTCCGCTACGAATACCGTCCTCCCTACCGCTTCCCGAGCTAGCGCAGTCGTGGACTATGAGAGTGCGCGATTCCCCTCTCTTGGGAAGGACTTCTTGTCTCTGGCGATTTTTCTCTTGACAAACGGGACGACATAGGCTAGACTTCTTTTGTGGGGTTGGGCAGGGGGTCAGGCCCTGTCAGCCAGGTTATGCCAGAAAGTCCTCTTTTGTTTCCGTCCGTAGTCCCTACCTGTGGTTTCTGCCTCCAAGTGCCGTCGAGAGGTCGAGGAGTCAAAGAGTCGAGGAGTTGGGAAGCCAACCGGCGACCCCATCTTTCGGGTCGCAGCTTGGGGAGACGGTCGGCCATTCCTGGACTTCCCGACTCGTCGATTTCCCGGCTGCGGAACTTAGCGAGCGAGCCAGGGAGGCACGACTCCGAAAAACACAAAAATAATACGAACGAAGCCAGTATGTTATTGAAAACACAGGGATGGTTTGGAAAACGAACCCAAAACGAACTCAACTTTGAGCGCCAAATGCACAGGTTGAACCCAAATAGCAAGCTCTCCAGCGCACCACGCGACCGAGCGGGGGGGTTGCGCCTCGAAATGCCGAATTGCACAGAAGCGATCCGCTCTCGAAAGCCCGGAGGATCTCGAGAAAAACATAAGAATAATACGAACGAACCGGGAATGTTATTGAAAACAAAGGACGGCTATGGAAAACCTCTGGTGCGCGCGTCGCGCTGACCCTCAGGTCAGCATGGCGGAAGAACTCGGCCAGAGTGCCGACCTGAAGGTCGGCGCTTCAAGAATTGCCGGAACAAAGCGAGAATGTCTATGAAAACAAAGGACCGCTATGGAAAAGTCGCATGCCGCTGGTGGG
Organism: Terriglobia bacterium; assembly: GCA_050008495.1. GTDB lineage: Bacteria > Acidobacteriota > Terriglobia > UBA7540 > UBA7540 > CAVROP01. The sequence goes on from JBEKMN010000007.1 coordinate 22,474, forward strand.
CATGGCAGGTCGGGTCCCACGGTGGCAAGCAACCTCTGGGCCCGAGTCGTCTCCGGGTGTGAACGGTTTGGCTGAAAGCTGAGGGCTGACTGCTGAAAGCTCATTTTTGCCGGAACAAAGCGAGAATGTCATTGAAAACAAAGGGAGCAGGATTTTCTCAAGTGTCGACAGAGACCAGCAAGATTGAAAAAACGGGACTAACGCCCTCCGTCCTCCTACGTCTAATTGGAGAATAACCAACTCTGTGGGGGGTGCTACCTATGGGTGCTTTGGTCGGAGACATCCGCTATGCCGCGCGCGTGCTGGTGAAGAATCCGGTGTTTGCCGCGGTCGCAGTACTAACCCTGGCGCTGGGCATCGGGGCCAATACCGCCATATTCACGCTGCTCGATCAGGTCCTGCTTCGCCTGTTGCCTGTAAAGAATCCGCAACAGTTGGTGCTGCTGACCATGCGGGGCCAGCATTACGGCAACAACTGGGGTGGCAACGCGATTTCTTACCCGATGTACCGGGACTTCCAATCCCACAACGAGGTCTTTTCGGGCATGTTCTGCCGCTTTCCGACATCGGTCAGCCTGACTGCGCGGGAGCGAGCGGAGCGCGTGGACGCGGAACTGGTCTCAGGAACTTACTTCAGCGTTCTCGGCGTGCGTATGGCCCTGGGCCGCCCGTTCACACCGGAAGAGGATCGTACGCCCGATGGCGCTCCCCTGGTAATTCTGAACTACAGCTACTGGAAGCAGCGGTTCGGAGGCGATCCCGGGATCCTGGGAAAAAAGCTCACGGTGAACAAGCACGACATGACGGTCATCGGCGTAGCAGAATCCGGCTTTGACGGCGTCGAGCTCGGATACTTGCCCAAACTTTTCATCCCGGTGATGATGCAGCACGAAGTGGTGATTGTCCCCAACGACTTTCTCACCGATCGCCGCAGCCGCTGGGTGAACGCCTTCGGACGCTTGAAGCCCGGTGTGACCGAGACGCAGGCGAAGGCGTCGCTCCAGCCCTTCATGCATTCGATGCTCGAGAATGAGGTTCGCGAAGCGGCGTTCGCACACGCCTCGGCTTATGATCGCGAGCAATTCCTCAAATGCTACATCGACGTGCTACCCGGGTCACAAGGGAGGTCATACATCCGGCCCGGACTCTCCACCCCGCTCTGGGTGCTGATGGCGATTACGGGGGCGGTATTGCTGATCACTTGCGCCAATCTTGCCAACCTCCTGCTGGCGCGTGCCAGCGGCCGGCAAAGGGAAATCGCGGTAAGACTGGCGATCGGCGCCGGCCGGGCTCGAATCGTCCGGCAGCTTTTAGCGGAGACGATCTGCCTTTCCTTGCTGGGAGCCGTTGCCGGGCTGGCGCTGGCTTTTGCGGCCGACAAGGCTTTGATGGCTATCTATTTACCGTCCGATTCGGCAGGCCTGAGTATTTCTGCTGCGCCCGATCTTCGCATACTCGTCTTCACGCTGGCGGTCACGCTTCTGACGGGAATTATGTTTGGGCTGGCGCCGGCGCTCAGGACCACCCGCCCGGACATTGCACGAACGCTGAAAGACGAAGGCGGGGCGGTGGTAGGCGGGGGACACGGCAAACTGCGCAACGCGCTGGTGGTGGCGCAAGTCTCGCTCTCCTTGTTGCTGCTGATCGGCGCCGGACTGTTTCTGCGGACGTTGAACAATCTCAGCAGCCTCGGTCCGGGCTTCCCGGCGGAACGGCTGGTGGGGTTTCAAATCGACCCCTCGCTGAGCGGCTACACACCCGAGCGAGCCAAAATCTTCTATCAGCAATTGACGGCTAGCCTTGGGTCCATTCCCGGCGTCCAATCCGTGGGGCTGGCGGCGATGCGTATTCTCCAGGGTGGCGAGTGGGACAGCAGCGTGACGGTGGAGGGCTATAATCCCGCGACGCCCAAAGATCGCCCCGAACCTTACATGAACGCGATCAGCCCGAACTATTTCGCTACCCTCGGGGTGCCCATCGTGTTAGGAAGGGACTTCACCGTCAATGACAACCGCGAGGTCAAGAACGGTCCCCAGCCAGATGACTGGACTCAGACGGCCGTAATGATCAACGAGAAGTTCGCGCGGCTCTATTTCCAGGGGCAGAATCCCATCGGCCGGCATATGGGCTTCGGGGACGATCCCGGGACGCACACCGACATGGAGGTTATCGGGGTGGTGAAGGACATCAAGTACACCAGCCTGCGCGACGAAATCCCGGCCCAGGCCTACGTTCCGTACCTCGGCAGCCACTTCCTCGGTAGCATGACGGTCTACCTGCGAACTGCCTCCGACCCTAAACGGGTGATGCCGGCCGTGCGCGCCAAAGTCCGCGAACTCGACGCGAACCTGCCGATTTACGATATGCGCACCACGGAAGCGCAGATCAGCAACTCGCTTGCTACCGAACGGATGATCGCCAGCCTGTCTTCCGTCTTCGGCGCGCTTGCGACCCTGCTGGCAGCTCTCGGGCTGTATGGCGTGATGGCCTACTCGGTCGCCCAGCGAAAACGTGAGATCGGCATTCGCATGGCGCTGGGCGCGGAGCCCGTGACGGTGGTTTGGATGGTGATGCGCGACGTGCTGCTGCTCGTGGCGGTTGGAATCGCGATCGGTGTGCCCGCGGCCATCGCGCTGTCGCGGGTGGTGGCCACTCAACTCTACGGCCTGTCGGCGCACGACCCCTCCACGCTGGCCTTGGCTGTGGCTGCACTCGCGCTGGTCGCTTGCGCGGCCGGGTACCTCCCTGCCCGGCGCGCCAGCCGCCTGGACCCTATGGTCGCCTTGCGGTATGAATAACGGCCATTGACTTATGGGGGGCGAGATTGTATTGTCTGGCGAGTCAGCGAGAGACGAAACGCGCGAAGGAGAATACTTATGGCCCAGAATGAATCCTCCGGTCCGCCGGAGACGGCGAACACCTTGAAATCCGAAACCAGCCGCCGGGATTTCCTCAAAGGGGCTACAACAGTAGCCGTCAGCCTGATGGCTCCGGCCGCGCTGCGCGCCGGACCCGCGGACCTGCTGCCCCTGGTGAGCCTGGGATCGCACCGCGTGTCGAGGCTGATTGTGGGAAGCAACCCCATGTTCGGCTACTCGCACGTCAACCGGCAATACGACATGCATATGCGGGAGTGGTTCACCGACGAGCGCATCGTCGCGCTCCTCCAGGACTGCGAGAAAGCAGGCATCAACACCTGGCAGGCCAGCTTCAATTGGGACATGAAACGGATTTTTCCGAAACTTCGTGGCGCGGGATGCAATATCCAATTCATCTGCCTCGCGGCCTCCTGGCACTACGACGAAAAGATGGGCCGCACGCCGCAAGAAGTTTTGGATGGCACCATCCAATGCGCGCAGGCCGCCATGGAATTCAAGCCCATCGGCATTGCCTTCCACGGCCATGCCACGGACCTTCTCTTTCGCGCCGGCAAGATCGACCTGCTCAAGACCTACGTCGACAAAGTTCACGACCTGGGCGCCGCCGCCGGAATTTCCACCCACAATCCTAAAATCCTCGCTACGCTTCATGAAAAGGGATTTGGCAACGAGTTCTACATGGCGGGGCTGCATTACCTCAGCCGCCATCCCGAGGACTGGACCGCGGAGATCGGCACGGTTCCCGTGGATGAGGGTTGGATTGCTTCCGACCCGCCGAAGATGGCCGCCGCCGTCCGCCAAGTCGATAAGCCGGCGTTGGTCTATAAGGTCCTGAGCGCAGGCCGCAAGTGCAACTCCGAGGACCAGAAGCGCAAGGCAATTGCCTGGGCATACCAAAACATCAAGCCGGTCGACGCCACGATCATCGGGCTCTACCCGCGGTACTCGAACCAAGTGGCGGAGACCACTCAGATGGTGCGCGAAGCTCTCTCCTGACGAGGGCAATTGATCCGCTTAGACCACAAAGTCGCGATCGTCACCGGCGCCGCTTCAGGCATTGGAGCCGGGATCGCCGGGCGGTTCTCTGAGGCGGGCGCGGCGGTGGCCCTATTTGACATCAACGGCGAAGGGGTGCTCGGCATGGAGCGCAAGCTTCGCCAGACCGGGCAGGCCCTCGCGATCACGGGGGATGTTAGCCGCGAGGAGGACGTCAAGGGCGCGGTCGAGCAGGCGGTGCGCAGCTTCGGGGGCCTTGATATTCTGGTCAACAACGCAGGCATTGAGCTGCCGGGCACAGTCGTTGAAATGACCTCGAACGACTGGGACCGTCAGCTCAACGTGAATCTGAAAGGTGTTTTCCTGTTTTCGAAGTATGCGATTCCCCACCTGCGCGGGCGTCAAGGGTCAATCGTGAATATCTCCTCCGTGCACGCCTTCGCATCGTACGAGGGGACCGCGGCCTACGACGCTTCGAAGGCCGGTATGTTGGGATTAACGCGTGCAATGGCCCTCGACCACGGCCGGGAGGGAATCCGCGTCAACGCCATCTGCCCCGGGTATATCGACACCCCCATGCTGATCTCCCCAGGTCACGCCCAACCCGACACTGCTGCAGCCATGCGGCAGATTCTCGGTGTTCATCCTCTGGGCCGCATTGGTACGCCTCGCGACGTGGCCGATGCAGCGCTGTTTCTCGCTTCAGACGCGGCCTCCTTCATATCAGGATCCGTCCTTGTAGTAGACGGCGCGATGACCGCCGCCGGGCACTAGCTATGTCCGTAGCCGAGGGTCAAGGCAAGGACTTAATGGACCGCCGGGGCTTTCTTAAACGCAGCGGAGCATCAGCCTGCTTCGCAAGCGGGCTTCACCTTCCCAGGACTGGTCCGTTCGATCACGCGGTAAGCCAGGGGGCTGGAGCGGCAGCAGGCGGCCGCGAAACAGCGCTGGACTTGAGCCGCGCGGTCATCGTCCAACCTCCAGGCCTTTCTCGTCGCGAACAAAAAGCGGTCTCAGTACTCATCGAAGAGGTCGGGAAACGAACCGGGATCGAATGGCAGGTCGTCAACTCCTGGCCGGGCTCCGCCCCTGCCATCATGGTTGGACAAGCCGGTGCTCTTCAAAGCCTTCAGCCGCAGTTTTTCGAAAGCCTCTTTCCGCATCCGCCGGCCTTGCGCGCCGAGGGTTTTGCGCTGCGGGCTCAGGCCGAGGCCGGCGTGCCGGGCGTGGCCGTTTTGGGCGCCGATGAGCGCGGCGTGCTGTTCGGCGTGGGGGGTCTGCTGCGCGCGCTGCGCATGGCAAAGGGGAAGGTCACGATCCCGAGCCCGTTGAACGTTGCCACCAGCCCGAAATATCCGCTGCGCGGGCACCAGTTGGGGTACCGGCCCAAGACCAATTCCTACGACGGCTGGACCGTTTCCGTGTGGGACCAATACATTCGCGACCTGGCCGTCTTCGGGACAAACGCCATCGAGTTGATTCCTCCGCGCTCCGACGACGCGCCTGACAGTCCTCATTTCCCTCTCCCGCCCATGCCGATGATGATCGAGATGTCCCGCCTTGCGGACGAGTACGGGTTGGACGTCTGGATCTGGTATCCCGCTATGGACGCGAACTACGCTGATCCAAAAACCGTCGAGTTTGCGCTGAACGAATGGGGGCAGGTCTTCCGCGCGCTGCCGCGCATCGACGCGGTATTCGTCCCAGGTGGCGACCCGGGCCACACGCGGCCCAAATACTTGCTGGCGCTCTTGCAGAAACAAGCAGAAAACCTGCACCGATATCATCCCAAGGGAAAAGTCTGGATTTCTCCTCAGTCGTTTAATCGAGAATGGACGAACGAGTTTTACCAGATCCTCGAGAGAGACCAGCCCTCCTGGCTCGGAGGAGTCGTGTACGGACCGCAGAACTGCGATGACCTGCCGGCGTTGCGCAAGCAGATTCCGCGGCAATACCCCATCCGGCTCTATCCGGACATTACCCATAGCGTCGAGTGCCAGTTTCCCGTTCCGGACTGGGACACGGCGTATGCTTACACGGAGGGCCGCGAGGTCATCAACCCCCGGCCCGAGGGCTCGGCGAACATTCTGCGCCGCTATGCCCCCTATTCCATCGGTTTTCTCAGTTACTCCGAGGGCTGCAACGACGACGTCAACAAGATCGTTTGGAGCGCCCTGGCCTGGGATCCGGAAGCAAAAGTTGTCGATGTGTTGCGTGAGTATAGCCGCTATTTCGTTGGCGAGAAGTGTGCCGAGGGCTTTGCGCAGGGCTTGCTCAGCCTGGAGCGGAATTGGCAGGGACCCTTGCTCACGAACCAGGATGTTGACGCCACCTTGCGGCAGTTTCAGACGATGGAGGACTCTGCCTCGCCTCAGGACCTGTTGAATTGGCGATTCCAGCAAGCGCTCTACCGGACGTACTACGATGCGTACGCCAGGCGGCGGTTGCTGCATGAAACCGAGCTCGAAAACCGGGTTACCAGCAAACTGGAAGAAATTCGGCGCCTTGGCATTCGCCCCGCTCCTCTCGATATCGACCCCGGAGAACCCAGTCGCCGCACGAGTGAACACGATGTTTCTGCCATCCTGTTGGAAGCGGAAGGTATCGTCGAAACGGGGTTGTCCAATTCGCCGGCCGAGGATTTGAGAACCAGGATTCTGGAGCTGGGAGCGGCCCTCTTTCAGAGCATCCGCATGCAGCTATCGGTGGAGCGATACCAGGCGGAGGCTGTCTCGCGGGGCGCCAATCTCGACACGCTCGATGCGCCCATCAGCAACCTCCCCTGGCTGCGGTGGAAGATCAAGCAGATTCGCGTGCTCGCGTCTGAACAAGCGCAAATGACGGCCATTGAGGAAATCCTGAATTGGTCGAATCCGGGTCCGGGAGGGTTCTACGACGACTTGGGCGATCTCACACGCCAGCCGCACTTGGTGCGTGGCCCGGGTGGGGTCGAAGACCCGGAGTTTCGCGCCTCGTCGCTCGTCGGGTTTGATTACCCCGATGAGTTTGGAGATCAGGTGCCCGTTTCCTCGAAGCGATGGGCGGAGTCGCTGTTTGATACACCATTGGAGCTTCGCTACACCGGCCTCGATCCGCGCGGGCGATACAAAGTCCGAGTGGTGTACTCAGGCGACGAACGCGCGGCGGTCATCCGCATGAGTTGCAATGAAAACCGGGAGATTCATCCTTTCCTGCACAAGCCCTGGCCGCCTCGCCCGCTCGAGTTCGACATTCCCGCCGAAGCCACCTCGAGCGGCGAGTTGAGCCTGATCTGGAACCGTGAACCCGGCTTGGGCGGCAATGGCCGGGGCTGCCAGGTCGCCGAAGTGTGGCTGATTCGCAAGCAACTGTAGGTGACAGGCTGAAGCGTTTCTGGCAGCTATCGTGTCAGCGGCTAGTTTTCCGCCTCGCGCGAGCGTGTCGCAGTCAAGGCGCTGCCACAGGCTGATTGCAGGCTACGGACTAAACGGGGGACACTTCGAGCCAGTTCAGGGAAGAGGTTATAAGGACATCCGGAAAGAAGCAGCCAGACAGCCTTAGCTCGGAAGAGGTGCTCTCAGATTCGACTTATTGAGGGCGCGCACGAGTTGGCCTTCCACGGTCTCCTTCGAGGTCCCTCGCACCACCGCAATCTCATCCACAAGAAGTTGCCAGGCGCGATCCATCATCTTTTTCTCGCGAAAAGACAGAGGCTTGACCTGGTTTAGGATGATGAGAGTCTTTAGGACTTCGGCCACTTGTTGGAGCGAGCCATTTCGCATCTTTTCGGAATTCTCCTTGAAGCGGCCCTTCCAGTCTTGAGCTGCCTTACTCTGTCCCTTCTGCAAGTAATCAACGATGCTGCTGATTTCACTGGTCCTGGTCACCCTGCGCAGGCCCACGTTGACCACGCTGCTGATCGGAACAATCACCCGCATACTGCCCGACGCAAGCCGCAGAAGATAAAACATTTCGGGCTGCCCCGTCAGGTTGCGGGTGGAAATTTGCTCGACGATACCCACCCCTTGGTTCGGATAGACAACCTTATCGCCTATCTCAAAAGACATGATTTCCCTCGATTGTAATTCGAAAGAATGCAAGAGCCAACCCTATAGACTAGCTCTCTCGTACTAGAAAGTCAATAGCCATCCCCTTCCAGGCTACAATATGTCACGTAGTCGTGCCGACCTCACGCCGGACTCGGCAAGCGCCAGCCTAACCAGGGTGCGGAAAAACGCCCGCACGCTCTCACTCTGAGCAAAACGAGGACCGATTTCGGGTCCGATTGAGATCGGACCTTCGGGCTCCGGAAATCGGGTAGTCTTGGCAGTTGTGATTTCAATGATCTGCAGCGATCCTCCCTCCCCTGCGCACCCCGGACCACAGCCTAAGACGTTCATTCCGCAGCATTTAAAGTCCAGCGCCAGGGGTCTAATTCAGGTGGGTATCGACCACCCCTTCAAACTCCACAATTCCAGGGGGAAAGCAATGTATACTAAAGGGGAAGGGACGTGGGTCCGAGTTCATATGTGGCAGGGTTTTCTGATCGGCAGCGCTGGTGTCTTGATTCTCGTTGCCAGCCAGATTTTTTGGGTCAAGCAGTTTCGAAGTTGGGCGACTTCCTTTATTCCCAGCTCGCTTTGGCGCCGCCGTGTCGTCGTGGCGGCTTTGGTGGCTTATGTCCTGTTGTTATCCTATAACCTCCTGCCATCCTGGATCATATTCATTCTCAACAGGATTTCGATGATGGGCGGGGGGGGCCGAAGCACAGGGGCGACGGATCTGACGGTGCGCGGGGCTCTGCACCAGGCGCATTTTTGGGGTTGGATCCGTGGTGCTGCGCGAAGCGCCGAACCCACGCATCTTACCTTGCGCGCCGCCCTGCTCCAGGCGCCCTTCGAATGGTGGATTTTTTGCTCCTTATTGGGGTTTTTAATCGCCGTCGTTTTGGGGTTGGGGGACCGAATCGCCTTGGGCGCGCGCTGGCTGTACCGGAGGGTCGCGAGGGCGGGCCGTGCCGTGCCGCTCCCCAGTCCAGTATCGCTGGCTCGGCGCCGCTTCCTCGAGAGAACGGCCGTGGCGATGAGTACGGCCCCCTTTGTGGCGGGCGCTTATGGAATGTTCTACGAACGCCTGAACCTCGAAATCTCTCATCGGCGAATCAAAATTCCGCGATTACCGCGAGCCTTCGAGGGTTTCCGGATCGTCCAACTCTCAGATATTCACATCGGCGCGTTCATGCCCGCTGATGAGATTCGACGCTACGTGGGGATCGCCAACGGCCTCAAGCCGGACTTGGCTGCACTCACCGGCGACTTTGTCACTTGGGACCCGTCCACTCAATCCGCAGTTGTGGATGTGCTGGCGGGGATCAAGGCTCCCTTCGGCGCGTATGGCTGTCTCGGCAATCATGAGATGTGGGCGAAAGTGGAGGATTCCATCACGCACCTTTTCGCCCTGCGGGGAATTCGTATCCTGCGGCGCGAGCGGGCTTTAATCACGTCCGGGAGTGAATTCATCAACCTGCTGGGAGTGGATTACGAGTCGAACGCCCGCATGGGACCAAGCAACCAGCGCCTTGTGCGCGAATACCTTCTGGGCGTGGACCGTCTGATGGCTCCCGGCACGGCCAACATTCTGCTCAGCCACAACCCCAACACCTTCGACCGCGCGGCCCAGTATGGAATCGACCTCAGCCTGGCCGGGCACACTCACGGAGGCCAGGTCACGCTTGAGTTCATCAGCCCCGAGCTTTCGCCCAGCCGCCTCATCACATCCTACGTTCGGGGATGGTTCGAGAAACCCGGGGGCCAACTCTATGTTAATCGAGGCATCGGAACCATCGGCGTGCCTATTCGGTTCGATGCTCCTCCTGAAATATCCGTGTTCGAATTATCCCGCTCCTAAGAACCTGCAGGAGGAAACCAAGATGGAAAAACCCGCAACCAGGCTAGCCTTTTTTCTGGTCCTTCTTCCGCTCCTTGCCGTAACCGCCTGCAATACCGGGGATTGGGATGCCGGCCCGCCTCAGACGGAATCCCGCAACGTTAAGCTGGGCGAAGCGAAGTCAGCGCGAGTGGAAATCGAGATGCCCGCCGGCGAGCTGAGCGTTGGCCCCGGCGCACAGGAACTGCTCGAGGCCGACTTCACCTACAACAGCCGGTACGCAAAACCTTCGGTGGAATACAACGTAAGCGAGGGTCAGGGCCGGCTGTCGATCCGGCAGTCGGAATCATCCCACGGCCACGGAGGCGGTCACAACAGGTGGGATCTGCACCTCAATAATAAGGTGCCCATGCAACTCGAAGTGAACCAAGGCGCAGGGCGGGCCAATCTCACGCTGGGAGGCCTTGCGCTTAGCAGACTGGACCTCCACATCGGAGCGGGCGAGACTACCGTGGACCTGACTGGCGACTGGAAAAATGACCTCACTGCCAACATTCAGGGCGGAGTGGGCAAGGCAACCATCCGGCTCCCCAGTGATGTTGGCGTGCGGGCCAGCGCACAAGGCGGTATCGGAGCCGTTCACGTTCAGGGCCTGAAGAAGGATGGCGATGCCTACGTCAACGAAGTCTATGGGAAGTCGCCGGTCACCGTGAATGTGCGGGTTGAGGGCGGGGTTGGCGAAATCGACCTGGAACTCGGCGAGGCCCCGCCCTCCGTCTGAAAACTCCAGATCTCGAGGTGAAGTCATGAAGGTTTTTGATCCGGTCTGCAAAATGACCCTCGATTCCGAAAAGGCGGCGGCCACCAGCGAATACAAGGGGCAAACGATATACTTCTGCGCCAAGGGTTGCAAAGCGAAATTCGATCAGGATCCGGAGAAATACGTTGGAAAGTAGGCGCGTGCGCTCTCGCTTTCAAACCCTTATCCGCTGGAGTGTCTAAGAATGAACCGCAGAAGCTTCCTCGGCGCAGGCACGGCACTATCCGTGGGCGCGTTGACCACCTCCGCGTTGCCCGAAAGCAGCAGTTCGGCGCCCTTCCCGTCTCCTCCGCCGCTTCCCTTTCCAGAGGAGAAGAGCAAGCTGAAGATTACCGGCATCAGGATGGTCCGACCCAAGCCGAAGAAGCCGTCGCCCAGCTACGAACCGGCGCCGGGTTCGTGGTCAACGGGCGGTTCCGAAGTGGCAAACCCCATGTCCATCTACCCCAAGTACAAGCCGCGCCGGGAATTGTTCATGGCGAACGACCTGGGGCCGGACGCCGTGGAGATCTCGACCGATAAAGGCGTTACTGGCATCGGCTTCGGCGGACCGGGATGTAGTTTTGTGATCGAGAGGCACCTCACCAAACTGCTCCTGGGCGAGGACCCCTTCGATGTCGAAAAACTCTGGGACATCATGTGGCGATCCACTTTGTACTACGGGCGCAAGGGGCTCGTCGTGCACGCCATCAGTGCGGTCGATATAGCCCTTTGGGATATTATTGGCAACGCCTTGGGCCTGCCTGTTTACAAGTTGTTGGGCGGGGAAACCAAATCAAAAATCCCTGCCTACTGCACTGGAAATGACGTCGAGCAGCACGTCGACTTTGGCTACAAAAGATTGAAGCTGGCACTTCCTTACGGTCCGGCGGACGGACGTGATGGCATGAAGAAGAACCTCGCGCTCGTCAAGCGCACTCGCGAACTGCTGGGACCGGAGGGCGACCTCATGCTGGATTGCTGGATGGCGCTTACGGAACGCTACACCATCGAACTGGCTGAAATGCTGGAGCCCTACCGTGTTTATTGGATGGAAGAGTGTCTTCCGCCCGACGACTACGAGGGATTCGGAAGACTGAGCGCCGCGATCAAGTCCACCCAGATGGCCACTGGCGAACACGAGTACACGCGCTATGGCTTCAGGTTGTTGCTGGAATACAAAGGAGCTGCCATCTGGCAACCGGACCTCACTTGGTGCGGCGGTCTGAGCGAAATGCGCCACATCGGCGCGCTGGCCGCCGCTTACAATATCCCCGTCATCCCCCACGCCGGATGGAGCCACGGTTGCGCCCACTATATTCTCGCCACCACTAATAGCCCATGGTGTGAAATGTTCATGCCGCCGCCGGGTGGGCCGCCGGAAGTCTACCGGCAGTTCGAGGAGGAGAATAACATTACGCGCGGGCCCGAGGGCATCTCCATGCGGCCCCCGGATCGGCCGGGGTTTGGATGGGAGTTGGTCGTGGATTGATCAGCGGGTTGGCACGAATCGGCGCTGGGTGACAACCTTCCGCAGAACTGACAGGTCGGTACCGCAACCCCATCACGAAGCAGTCATATTAAACGGATCAAGCAATGCGAGACCGTCAATCCATTCGAAGTCTTTTGTGTTTCTCGTGACCAGGGTCAATCCATGTGCCAAAGCCGTTCCCGCCTGAAGTGCATCGCCAAGTGACATTTTTCTTGTCTGGCGTAATCTCACGGCTTGCTTTAGCACCGCGTCTGAAATTGGCAAAATTGAGGCCGCAGAGAAGAACAGCTCGAAGTACCCGCGTTCCTGTTCAGTTAGTCGGTGATATCCGAGAACTTCAACATAGCTGACGGCCGATACCGCTGGCGATCGCTCACGAATAAATCGCCTGAGTTCATCGTACTTTGGCTGTGCAGCGTAGAGGATAATGGCGCTATCGAGTAGCATCAGGTGTTTCTATCGGGTAGGATTCGTTCTCGACGGGTCTCGTGCTGCCACTCCACCGGGTCGGTAATGTCCGGGACGGCGTTCAACGCGGCGAGCTTCTCGAGGGCAGCGACCATCTTTTCCCCGCGCGTCGCCGGGTGAATTAACGGATTCGCGTCGTCCGCTAAAGTTATGGTTATTGTTACGGGCTTGTCCGAATCGAGATTCGTTGGCGGGGCCTCAAGCCACTCCAGACAATTCCCCTTAAGAACGGCTCTGTAGGTGTTTGCCATGCTACACTCTCGTCGACACAAGCAGAATCGCACACAAGAAGTCTCGGCGCAAGCTAGAATCGCTCACCGAATTTGCATTTTAGCCTGATCCCTCCGGCCGGTGGCGGCGGGGACGCTGGTTGGCCGGCAGGATCTTCTTCCGAACGCGGATTGCCTGCGGCGTCACTTCCACCCACTCATCGTCGGCGATGAACTCCATGGCAAGCTCGAGGTTGAGAAGCGTGGGCGGCACAAGCCGGATCGCCTCATCGGCGACGGAAGCGCGCATATTGGTTTGCTTCTTCTCCTTCACGGCGTTTACATCCATATCGTCCCAGCGCGCGTTTTCGCCTATCACCATGCCTTCATAGACCTCGACTCCCGGCCCCACGAAGAGTTCGCCGCGCTCCTGCAGGTTCCACAACGCGTACCCGGTGGTGCGGCCCGCCCGGTCGGCCACCAGCGAACCGGTGAGCCGGCGGTCGATGTCGCCCTGCCAGTCGGCGAAACCGTCAAACAGTGTGTTCATCACGGCCGTGCCGCGCGTGTCCTTCAGGATCTCGCCGCGCATCCCGATCAGGCCGCGCGAGGGAATCAGGAATTCCAGGCGCACGCGCGCCCCCGGCCTTCCCTGACCGGCCATCTTGGTATTGATCCCTTTGCGGGCGCCCAGCTTCTGCATCAGCACGCCCACGAACTCTGCCGGGCAATCGACGACGAGCTGTTCCATGGGTTCTTGCACTTTATCACCAACCTGATGCGTAATGATCTCCGGCTTGCCCACGGCTAGTTCGAACCCTTCGCGGCGCATGGTTTCGATGAGAATCGCAAGCTGCAATTCGCCCCTGCCCATCACCTTAAACGAGTCGGGGCTCTCGGTTTCCTCCACCTTTAAGGCGACGTTGGTGAGCAGCTCTTTTTCCAACCGCTCTCGAAGGTTGCGCGACGTGACGTAGGCACCCTCACGTCCGGAAAAGGGCGAGGTATTCACGGTGAAGATCATCGAAATCGTCGGCTCATCCACCGGCACGTGCAGGAGGGTGCGCGGCGTCTCGACGCTGGTCACTGTCTCGCCGATGGTGATGCCCTCGACGCCGGCGATGGCCACGATCTCACCGGCCGCGGCGCGTTCAATGTCCGTGCGCTCCAGGCCTTCGAAACCGTAGAGCTTGGTAATGCGCGTCTTCTGGACGGCGCCATCGAGCTTGACGATGGCTACGTCGTCGCCTCGATTGAGCGTGCCCGAGAAGATGCGCCCGATGGCAATGCGTCCGTGATAGTCACTGTAGTCCAGATTGGCCACCAGCAACTGCAAGACGTCTGCGGCGTCGCCGGCTGGAGGAGGGATGTGCTCGAGAATGGCCTCGAACAGCGGCCCCAAGCTTTCGGATGGCTGGTCGAGCGAGCGAGTTGAGGTGCCTCGCCGGGCGTTGGCATAGAGAATGGGGAACTCGAGCTGCTCTTCCGTGGCGTCGAGCTCGATAAACAGATCGTAGATCTCGTTCAGCACTTCCTGTGGTCGCGCATCGCCGCGGTCGATTTTGTTGATCACCACAAGGGGCGGCAGCTTGGCCTCAAGCGCCTTGCGCAACACGTAACGAGTTTGAGGCAGCGGTCCTTCGCTTGCATCCACCAGCAGCAGGACGCCGTCCACCATCGTCAGCGCGCGCTCCACCTCGCCGCCGAAATCGCTGTGGCCAGGGGTGTCCACGATGTTTATTTTGACTCCGCGGTAGAAAATGGCGGTGTTCTTCGCCAATATGGTGATGCCGCGCTCGCGCTCGAGCTCGTTTGAGTCCAGAACGCGCTCCACGACCTCCTGATTGGCTTTGAAGATCCCGCTCTGCCATAGCATCCCGTCGACCAGCGTGGTCTTGCCGTGGTCAACATGGGCGATAATGGCGACGTTGCGGATTTGCGGTTTTAGATTTTGGATTTTAGATTCTCGATTCAGCTTTCACCAAATTCGGCGTACCCCGTAAGCTTCGAATATCCGCTCGTTCGTGACGATGGGGACACTCTCGGCTTGAGCCTGGGAAATCAGCATGCGGTCAAACGGGTCTTTATGAGGGCCGGGCAGGAGTCCGGCGCGAATGGCGTGGTTGGCAGTGATGTCGAGTATCGTGAATCCTTCGCGCAGCATGAATCCCTGAAAGTCAGCAGCCAATTCCTCAGCGGTCGGCAGTTTTCCCAACCTCACTTTGGTGGCAATCTCCCACGCCGACGCCGCGCTCACCAGGAGCACGTTCGAGCTTTCCGCCATGGCTTTCCGCGCCGCAGGGGAAAGAGATGGCTCGTCGTTGAGCCACCAGAGCAAAGCATGAGTATCAATCAACAGTCGCACCCTGGCTACCCCCACGCGGAAAGCTCTTCAGCCGGAAGCGGCTCAAAGAATTCCGGCCCTACGTGGAGCTTGCCACGCAACGCTCCTGGCTGCCGCCGTCCACGAACCTTTCCTACCGGAACGAGACGAACAACCGGAATGGTGCCGCGTGCGATGATGATCTCTTCACCGCGGCACGCCTGCTCGATCAATTTCGACAGGTTGGTCTTCGCCTCGTGGACTTTTACGGATGCCATGGCTTCCCCCCTTAGCTAATCTATATTAGCTAAGTTGAGAAAATTGTGCAATCGTATAGATCGTGTTTCTGAAGTATCTTATGTCGGATCATGTCACGAGGAGCTATCGAAATGTCTAAATGGGGTTTCGCGTTAACGTTGTTGCTGGTCGCGATTTCATGGTTTCCTCTCGAAGCGGCGGAGGGGCTTCTGCCTCCCACCGATTTGCGGTGCGAGTACCGCAAGAATCCGCTTGGGATCGATGCGTTGAAGCCGCGCTTGAGTTGGAGACTGGAGGCAGCGGATCCAAAGGCTCGAGGTCAGAGGCAGGGGGCTTACCAAATCCTGGCGGCGAGCAGCGAGGAGCGTCTGCGCCGAGACCAGGGGGATTTCTGGGACACGGGACGAGTGGAATCCGACAAGTCTATTCAAGTGCCTTACGGCGGCAAGCCGCTGGCGTCGGGCACGCCGGTTTGGTGGAAAGTGCGGGTATGGGACGCCGCCGGCAAGCCCTCCTCCTGGAGTGAGCCCGCCTCCTGGTCCATGGGGCTGCTCAAAACCGAAGAATGGAAGGGGAAGTGGATCGGGCTCGATGGCGGCGAGGGGAAGCCAGAGCAGTTGAAAAAAGCTCAGTGGATCTGGACGGAACCCAGTGGGGGCACCAGACCCTTCCGTCGCACCTTCGAGATTCCTAAAGACAATCCGGTCTCCGACGCGCTTGTGTATCTAGTCGCCTCCGGTAGTTCCACGCTCTACATCAATGGGAAGGAGGCGGCAATGGGAAGGGGGCTGAATGACCCCATCTCGGTTGACGTTACTCAGTCACTGCACCCAGGGACCAACGTCCTGGCCGTAAACGTGAACGCTTCCGACGGCGCCCCTTCTGGGCTGATTGGCGCACTCGAGATCGAACTGGCGCACGGAGATACCGTGGCCATCTACACTGACGGTACGTGGCAAGCGGTCCCCTTTTCAATCTATCAGACCCAGACCGACTTTTCTGCCCATCCTGATCACAACTCTCCCTGGGTGCCCGCCAAAGTCCTGGGCCCCTACGGCATGGTGCCCTGGGGCGAGGTAGGATGGGCGGAACGAACCGTGTTGCCTGCCCGGATGCTGCGCAAGGACTTCAACGTTGCAGGCGAGGTGAAGCGCGCGACGCTCTACATTTCCGGCCTTGGCCTGTCCGAAGCTTGTCTGAACGGCAGCAAGGTTGGCGACGACGTGCTCGTTCCCGCGCTCAGCGATTACGATAAGCGGGTCTATTACTTGACCTATGATGTCACGCCTCGCCTCGCCACCGGCGCCAATGCGCTGGGCGTAATCCTCGCCAACGGGCGCTACTTCGCGCCCCGGCACAAGGTTCCCACGTTCATGCGGACGTTTGGCTATCCCAAGCTGCTGTTGCAGCTTGAAATCCAATACAGCGACGGAAAAGCAGAGCGCGTGGTCAGCGACTCGAGTTGGAAGCTGACCACCGAAGGACCGATCCGCGCCAACAACGAATATGACGGCGAAATCTATGATGCGCGGCGCGAGATGGAGGGCTGGAGCCGCCCGGGCTTCGACGATAGCGGCTGGCAAAAAGCGCAGGCTGTCAAAGGTCCAGCCGGGGTCCTCAGCTCGCAGATGATCGAACCCATCCGAGTTACGGAAACTCTCAAGCCGATGGCAATGAATCAGGTCAGCCCCGGCGTCTACATATTCGACATGGGCCAAAACATGGTGGGCTGGTGCCGTCTGACGGTTTCAGGGCCGAAGGGAACCCAAGTCTCACTGCGCCATGCCGAAAGGCTGAGGCCCGACGGCACGCTCTATCTGGACAATCTGCGCTCCGCTCTGGTGACCGATGTTTACACGCTCAAGGGTGAGGGCACCGAAGTGTATGAGCCACGGTTCACCTACCATGGTTTCCGCTATGTTGAGATAAAGGGATATCCGGGCGAGCCCACTTTGGCTTCACTCGAAGGACGCGAAGTGCATGACGCTGTCGAGCAGCACACCGACTTTGCTTCCTCCAACCCGCTGCTGAACCAGATTTACAAAAACGTGGTTTGGGGAACCAAGGACAACTACCGCAGCATGCCCACCGATTGCCCGCAGCGCGACGAGCGTCAAGGCTGGTTGGGCGACCGGTCCGCCGAGAGCCGGGGCGAACCTTACATGTTTGACGTCGCCGCGCTTTATGCCAAGTGGGTGGACGACATGGCAGACTCGCAGGATGAGAAAGGCAGGGTGAGCGACGTCTCTCCGGCCTACTGGCCCTTCCGCAATGAAAACGTCACGTGGCCGTCCAGCTTTATCATCATCCCCGACCATCTTTACGATCAGTACGGCGATCTGCAGGTGATTGCAAAACACTACGAGGGCATGAAGAAGTGGATCGCGCATATGCAGACGTTCCTGAAAGACGATCTCATGCCTCGCGATGTTTACGGCGATTGGTGCGTGCCGCCGGAATCTCCCGAATTGATCCACTCGAAAGACCCGGCCCGCAGGACGGAGGGACCGGTACTGGGCACGACTTACTTTTACCACCTGCTGCGCCTGATGGCGCGCTTCGCGACGCTGCTCGACAAGCCGAATGACGCGAAAGGCTTCAACGAACTCGCCGACAGGCTGGTCGTCGCTTTTAACAAGACTTACTTTCACGAGACGACTGGCCGATACAGCAACGGCTCACAAACCTCCAGCGTTCTTCCTTTGGCCTTTGGAATGGTCGCGGAACAAGACCGGCAGAAAGTGTCTGAAGCGCTGGTGAGAAAGATCCAGGACCAGAGCCAGGGGCACACCGGAACCGGGCTGATCGGTGGCCAGTGGCTCATGCAAGTGCTCTCGGCCAACGGACACCCGGAGGTCGCTTATGAAATCGCCTCTCAGAAATCGTATCCAAGCTGGGGGTACATGGCCGGCCAGGGAGCCACCACAATCTGGGAACTTTGGAACGGTGATACGGCCAATCCGGCCATGAACTCGGGCAACCATTTGATGTTGGTTGGGGACCTGATCACCTGGTTCTATGAAAACCTGGCCGGCATCCGGCCCGATCCGGCGCAACCCGGTTTCAAGCACATCATCATGCACCCCACACCAGTGGGTGACCTGACTTATGTAAAGGCTTCGCACAAGTCTCCCTATGGCGAAATCGCGAGCGACTGGAGGCGTGACGGGGGCCGCTTTACCTGGAATGTTTCCATTCCCGTTAACACCACGGCCACGCTGTACGTCCCGGCGAGCGATGCGGCATCCATCAAAGAAGGTGACCAGCCGGCAGCCCAAACGCCGGGCATCAAGTATGTTCGCATGGAAGCGGGCGCGGCGGTCTTCGAGATCGGGTCAGGGACCTATCACTTCGTCTCAACCTTGCTTCGCTGAGGCGGGTTGGTCCCAAAAGCCCGTAGGGGCGGTTCGCGATCCGCCCCTACCTTGGCGTTCCGAATGAGGTTTCGTTGCGCGGTGGGCCTGAGAACGGCAAGCCGTCCCCCTGCAAGTTAGAGAGGTAGCGCTTAGCCCATCCCGGAAGGAGTTGACCATGGCCGATGCAACATCTGCAGAACCGAAGACCCGGACGCCACTGTTCTGCTTCTGGGTGATCGCGGTCGTAGCCACAGTCGCCTCTCTCGTTTGCCCATCGGCAGCCTCCGAAATCCCGCCTGATAACCCCGAGAGCACCGTGTCTGTCGCAAACCTCGAAACCTTCGGAACCGCCGGGAAGGAAGGGACGCTCTTCGCCGACCGTGAGACCGTGCTCCTCCAGCGCGAGGGCGCCGGATGCCTTACGCAGATGTGGTTTGGCGGCGACTGGCCCGGCTACGACCGGACGCGAATTCGCTTCTACGTCGACGGCGAGGCCAAAGCCTCGATTGATATGGAGCTTTTTCTTGGCCACGGGATCGGTTGGGGAGATGCCTCGGCTCCCTGGGGTTCGGCGCGCCTGGGGAAGACCGGCCATCCCAGCGGCCTTTATAACACTTACCGGATTCCTTTTGGGAAAAGTATCCGGGTTACCGGGCAACTGGGCGCGGGCGTGGAGAAACCGCAAGTGTTCTGGTGGATAATCCGGGGAGTCGAGAACCTTCCGGTGTTCCTCGGGAATCTTCGCCTGCCCGGGAACGCGCGTCTGCGCCTCCAAGTGCGAGAAAATGTGGAACTCGAGCCCCTTCAGATGTTCGAAATCTGCCAAGCCCCGGGCGCAGGGGCGCTTTACCAGGTGACCTTATCCGTAGCCAGCAAGAACTTCAATTTCCTTGAAGCCGTCTTGAGGGCCTTTATGGACGGTGCGAAAGAGCCGCTCCTGCTCTCCTCGGGGACGGAGGACTACTTCCTCGGGACCTATTACTTCAACCGCGGAATGTACCACCTTCCTCTCGCCGGACTGACTCACAAGGAGCAGGATACTGATGGGACCTGCCGTTTTTCAGCTTACCGTTTTCATGAGGACGATCCCATTATCTTCCAAAAGGGGTTTCGCCTGGCCTGGCGAAACGGCGAAGAAAAGGATGGCAAACCCTACGGTTCGCCGCAGCAGAGCCGAGCCACGAGTTATGTCTGGCTCTATGAATGGTAAGCGGCCTTGTTGACCTGCCAGCGGTCGATGCAATACACTTATGGCATATGGGTAATACAATCACAGTTCGTCTTCCCGAAGAGTTGGCCGCTTGGCTGGCTGAGACAGCCCGCCGGACGGGCGTCCCCGCCGGAAGGATAATTCGCGAGCAACTGGAGCGGGCGAAGGCTGAGGCGGGGAGCCAGAGATTCTTGCGGTTAGCCGGAAAAATCATCGGGCCCGGCAATCTCTCTTCGCGGAAAGGCTTCGCGCGTCAATGAAGGGGATCGCCGACACAGGATTCGTCGTGGCCTTCGGGAACCGGACCGATTTCCACCACGACTGGGCGCTGGACGTTGCAAAACGAATCACTGAACCGCTCCTCACCTGCGAAGCCGTGCTGGCGGAATCCGCGTTTCACCTGGGTTCCGCTGCCTACGTCTTAGCTTTGGTGCAGAACGAAATGCTTCGAGTGGCCTTCGACTGCGCGCGCCATCTCGAGGCCTTAGCGGACCTTGCCAGGCGCTACGAGGACAGGCGGCCGGCCTTGGCGGACCTTTGCATTATAAGGATGAGCGAAATCTATCCCCATCACCTCATCATCACCGTTGACGAAGGCGACTTCCGTGTTTATCGAAGGAACAAACGCGACGTCATTCCCCTGTTATGCCCTCCCGACCGCCGCTCTGCAAGCGGCCGCTAACTTCGGTCTGCCAATCCTGCTGCGCACCACCTCGGACACCGGCCGCATCGACTCCTCGCTTGACGAAAAAATCGAAGAGGACAAAAACACGATCATATTTGCGTTCAAAGAGCGGCATACCTCACCGCCGTCGGGGCGGCTCTCGTAGCCGCCTTCGGGCGACCAGCAGGGCTGCCGCTACGTGGGCCTGCTTAGAAGTTGAACCTGACTTGCAGATCGAGGTGCCGGTAGCCCATAAAGCCGTTAGCGGTGTTGGATTGGCCGAAGAGAGGTGACCCGATATTGCCCACCGGCGGGCCGAGATTGATAATGTTAAACACGTTTCGCACGTTGACGCTGAATTCAAGCGAGTATCTCGAGTTCTCCGCTCCCCCGCCGCCGAACATGCCCTGACCGCCCCCTCCTCCACCGAGTCCGCGGCCGCCCAGGCCTTGGGGGCCGCCTCTGCCGCCACCGCCGCCGCCGTAGCCTCCACGCCCTGCGCCTCCATTCGCGTTGTTCGATGAACCCTTCTTCTCTCCGAAACCGAAGGTCTTCGCCAATCTCAGGTTGAGCGAAAATAGATCGGGCCCGAAGAATTCATAGGGAGGGATGACCGACGCGCCCTCGACGGGGTAGGTATAAAACGATCCGTATTTTGTCTCCACAGACCCGGGTGCGCCCACGGGCGCCAGCGAGGGCCGGGCGCTGAACACGCCGGTGCCATAAACGTCCTGGCCGAGCGTGATGTTGAAGGGCCTGCCGGTGCTCGCAATCATGAAGGGGCTGAGGCGGAATCCCTTCGGCATCTGGATCGACCCGCCCACGAAGGCCTGGTTGCGCGCGACAAACGACGCAGGTCCGTAGTCTTCCGCGATATCGTAGGGATTCATTGGCTGATAGGTGGGACCGCTTGTATCGCTCTTCGCATAACTGAGTGTGTAGAACCCGAAAGCCGTTGCGCGCTTGCCGCGCAGGCTGAAATTCGCCACCAACTGGTTTTCATTAAACAGGCCGACCGATTCGAACTGGTTCAAATATCCCGTTTCCTTTCCGTAGGGAAATGTGCCGGAGAGGGGACCGCAGGTTGTTGTGTCGGCGGGAGCCGAGGGTGGGCAGAAACTGAAATCTCGTGGGGCATTGATGTTGTTTGCGAGAAGCTGATGCACTCCGTGGGAATTGATGTACGTGACGGACGTGGTGAGCGCCTTCGTAAACTGGTGCTCGAGCCCGATCGCTGATTGAACGGTGTAGGGCGCGTGGAGATGGGGGTCGATCAGGTCTCTCGTGGAAAGGGAACTGGACAAGCTTGCCAGGCTACCCAGGAGAGGAATATTCGGGTAGAAACTTGGCGAGTTCACCAGGTATTGCTGCTGATTGATGCCGTTCAAATGCTCGGCAGAGAGGATCTGCTGTTCCTGAAAGCGGTCGTAGAAAATGCCGAAGCCTGCCCGCAGCACAGCTTTGGGAGTTCTCTTCCCTTGCCCACCGATGCCCCACGCGAAGCCCACGCGCGGAGCGAAGTCGGCGTGGTCGTTGATATAGTTCTGAGATTCGAATCGCAGGCCCAGGCTCAGCGAAATGTTTTGCCGGGGCCGCCACGAGTCCTCACTATAAAGCCCGGCGTCGAAATAGTTGATGCGGGCCTCCGGAATCCCGGCTGTCAAACTGAACTGGGTTGCACCCGGCACTCCGGCGGTGCAGGGAGCGGGGCAACTGCCGAGAGCCTTTTCGGCCGCGATGTACTCATTGATGGTGCCAAATGTGAACGCGCCGTTGTATCCCTGGGTTGTGGAGTTCAGGAGGACGTCATAGTCACGCAGCCGGCCTCCGAAAGCCAACTGGTGCTTGCCAAAGGTCATGGTGGTGAGGTTCTGCAGTTCGTAATGGTTTTCGGTATCAAGCTGCGTCTGCGTGGCGTTGCCGCCCGCTGTGAACGCTCCCAGCACATTCACGGCAGGAGTGGTGCTGAAGGGAGTCTGGGTAGTATCGTCGCGCAGAAACTGGAAACGAGTTTGGTTGACCGTTCTCGAGCTGATCACTTGCGTGTCACTGATCTGAACCGTATGTTCGACCTCCCGCTGGTCGTACGCTTGCTCCGGAAGCGAAAAAGACACGATCCCGTCGTTATCTTCAATGTCTTCCCACCACTGGTAGCGCATGGTCAGGACGTTGTTCGAGCTGAGCTGAAGATCGACCCGCGGGGCGATGGTAGTGCGCGTGAGAGGGTTGATCACTGCCTGGTTGACAGGCACTTGGGCGTAATCAGGCGCGGGGCCCACCGTCACAGCGCTGATCACTTCGCTGTTTTGAATGTCGCGGCGAAAAGCATCGAGAAAGAAGGAGGCTTTCTTGGTGATCGGCCCGCCGATAGTGCCGTTGAAAAACTCCGTGTGGTAAGGAGGCTGGGTGACGGCGAATGGGCTTCGGGCATTGAAGGCGCTGTCGTTCCCGTCCGCGAAAAAGTTGCCATGGAACTGGCTGAAGCCAGGCTTGGTGGTGATCTCGATTCGCCCATAGCCGAGCTTGTCATACTCCGCCGAAAACGGGTTCTGGTTCACGCGGATTTCCAGGATCGCATCCTTGGGTGGAAGCTGTCCGCCGGTGAAACCGTCGATGTAAATCTGGCCGCCATTGGGTCCGGCTGACGGCCCGGCCAGAGCCTCGAGTTCGGTCTGCAGTTCGTCCGGGTCGTCCGAGAGTGCCTCGAGGTCCTTACCGCTGATTATGGTTGCGCTGGCATTATTCTCGGGCGCCACGCTGAGCGTCTGCGCTTGGCCGGTGACGTTCACTTCTTCCTTCTCCTGCTCAATTTCGAGCTTGATGTCCAGTTGTAGAACTTGGCCGGCCTTCACCTCGACGCTGGTTTGTTCGAACGGCGCAAAGCCCTGCGCCACCGCGCTCACCGAGTACGTTCCAGGCATGAAACCGTTGATCTGGTACGTGCCGTCTTTGCCCACCGTAGCGGCTTTGGCCTGGCCCGGCTGGCCCGGGGCCGGAGTCGCCATCACGGAGACGTCCGGGACGACAGCCCCCGAGGGATCTGTCACCTGCCCGCGAATCGTGCCGGTGGCAGTTTGAGCCTGCGCGCGTACAGTCAGCATTGGTAACAGCATCGCGCAGATGAGTATGAGCCTACGAACTGCCAGAGATTTCATTCATGCTCCTTGTCTTGCAGCACCTTAGGTGCGGTTTTATGCTGCCCTGACTCTTTGAATTCTTGGGGATATGGCGGGGTAAACCCGCGAACAGGTCGATTCGAACCGCTGCTCATCATCTTGGCTAAAACGGGCATTACGGTCAGCCCTTTGAAGAAAGGTCGCAGCCCCAGCACACGAAGCCTGGAGGAAGATGCTCAGTTAACCTTGCTAAACTCGCACGTATCGCCCTGTTCCGTACCCCTACACTTCTATAGACGGATTAATTGTCAGGTTGGTTTCTTCAGTTTATTTCGGTGCGGCGGGACGGACTGAAGGGGCGGCCAAAAGGGCCAACCCTACGACGCAGTCCTTTTACACATGCTATTCCGTGCTACCAATTGCCGCTCTCTTTCACAGTTCCCTCTTTCACGTCTGCATCGACCAGATAGTGCGAGTGAACCTCGTGCAATTCGTTGTTGATGAGGTAAACATGGCGGTTCTGTGGGCCTTTCACTTTGAGGAAAACCTGGGTTCCGGGACGCGCCGTAGAGTTGCGGATCGAGGCATCCTCAACCCGTTCAAACACCACGGCTGGAATATCCGTCTGCAACTTCGCCGGTCCGCCCACAAAGCCATCCAGGTTCAGTCCCTGCACATCCTGGAAGGAAAGCGCGCTCTGCCACTGGTTCAATTCGGGCTTCTCCCACGTCACCTGAAGGTCCCTCACTTTGAGATCCCGGGCGAATCGGAATTGCATGGCGTTCACTGTTCGGTCATAGGCAGCCTCCGGATCGGTGGAGAGAAATAGCTTGATGTTCTCCAGGCTGATGTTCTGGAGCCAGCTCTGGGGATGGCCGAGGATCAGGCAAGAGCCTTTGCCGTGCGCGATGACGTTGCGGACGATGACGTTCCGAATCGACCCCGCGGGTGGCTCATCGGGCTTCGGCGGCAGACCCTGGCTCTCGCTGCGGCGCTGGATGGTGAAGTAGAGGGGATCTCCATTGCCCCACCAGAACCAGTCGAAACGCTGCGTGTTGACAACCAGATTCGACAGCACCACGTTGTCCACATAACCTCCGTCGTACACCATGAAGGCAATGCCGCGATTCGAGCCTGTAATCACGCAATTGTCCACCGTCACATTGCGCACGCTATTCATGTTGCCGTCGCAGAATTTCAGGGCGCTGGAGGCCGAGGAGAGGCGGCAATTGGTGATGGTGATGTTTTCGCATGGCAGCGGTGGTCCCCACTCGTTCGAGGAATAGAAAACGATGCCGTCGTCGCCGGTCTCGATGGTGCTATTGGCGATGCGCACGTCCTTGCAGCCGTCCGGGTCGATGCCGTCGGCCCACACGCCATACTTCAGGCTGGTATGGATGTATACCCCGTCGATGGTCAGACGTTCGCAGGCGTAAGGATTGATGGTCCAACTCGGCGAATCGAGAAACGACAGCCCGGCAATTCTCACGTCTTTGCAGCGCAGGAGCAGAACCATGTGCGGGTACACCTTGCGCGTGTGAAGGTCCTTCGGAAAAGAGCGCATCAGGGGCTTGCCCAGCTTCTCCGCCAGGAGTTGGTTATCGCGGATGTAGGCGTCATTGAAATCATTCAACCGCCACTCGTACTCCGCTTGGCCGTCAATGGTTCCCCGGCCCTCGATGGAGATGTTCTCCAGGTCCTCGCCGTAAAGCAGCGTGCTCTTGTCAAAGGCGGCGTCGTATTGGGCCGCAAACAGCGTAGCGCCGCTTTCAACATAAAATCTGACATGGCTGCGCAGGTGAATGGTTCCGGACGTGTACTCGCCGGGCGGCAGATAAACCGTTCCTCCCCCGGCTTTGGCGCAGGCATCCACCGCTTTCTGAATGGCCTGTTGGGCGTAGTCCGCTTTCCTGCCCGTGGCGCCGTA
Source organism: Terriglobia bacterium (assembly GCA_050008495.1). GTDB lineage: Bacteria > Acidobacteriota > Terriglobia > UBA7540 > UBA7540 > CAVROP01. Next base: position 48,036 of record JBEKMN010000007.1, read on the forward strand.
GTCCTTCACGTTGAATATTGCGACATTCCCTTCCGCTCCCAAGAGTGGCGCGGCAAGCGTCACTAGAATTACAGAGAATAACCAACGCGTTCTTGCGACAAGCGGGTGTGACATCATTCCTCCCTGTCGGGGCAAACGTTGTGGTTGCCCCAGGACGGCTACAATAGCCGCCCCTACGTCTATACAATCCAATCGAAGCGTGTTTATAATGCGCAGTCACTTGCAAGTCAATGAGTTCCTACGCCTATGAACCGAAGAACCTTTCTTCCATACCTTGTGACGCCGGCGCTTGCCGCGTCTTTCGAGCGGGTGGCAGCCCTTTCGAGCTATACTCCCACCATGAAAATCACTCGCATCGAAACCACCTATTGGCGCTCCGGAAGTGATCTGCCCTGGAAACCGAACTGGGTTTGGGTGCGTGTCCATACCGATTCGGGGTTGGTCGGTCTGGGTGAAACCTACCCGCGGAACGAAGTAGAGGCAAGCGTGGTGCACTCCACTATCGCGGGTCTTTTGTTGGGGCGCGACCCGCGCGACATCGAGCGCATCTGGGCTGATTTGTACCGCACCTTCGACTTTCAGGTTACGGGCGGCGCCGAGATGCGGGCCCTGAGCGCCATCGATTTGGCTCTATGGGACCTGCTGGGAAAGGCCCTCGGCCAGCCTGTTTATCGCCTGCTGGGCGGCAAGTCAAACCCCGAGGTGCGCCTCTATAACACTTGTTTTCCGCATAAGTACGACTTCACTAAAGAGCCGGACAAAATCATGCGCGAGCTGATCGACCGCTACGGGATCAAGGCGATCAAGATCTGGCCGTTCGATCGGGCCGCGCACGGCAATCAGCATGAATACATCACCGGCGCTGACCTCGAAGAAGGCCTCTACCCGGTCCGCCTGTTGCGCGACAAATTCGCGAACGAGATTGAAATCCTCATGGAGTTCCACTCCGGCTGGGACCTGACTTCGGCAATCCGGATCGCCAAGGCGCTCGAACCCTACCGGCCGATGTGGCTTGAGGACATGCTGCTGCCCGGCAATTTCGAGCAGTACCGGCAATTGGCCGAGGCCACGTCGATTCCACTCACCATCAGCGAACGCCTGGCGGGGCGCATGCAATTCCTGCGACTGCTCGAATCGCGCGCGGCCAGATACGTGATGTTCGATGTGACCTGGTGCGGCGGGCTAAGCGAGGCGAGGAAGATTGCCAACATGGCCGAAGCCTTCGAGTTACCGGTGGCCCCGCACACCGCGGGCGGGCCGCTCCTCTTTTACGCCTCGACGCACCTCGCAACCGCGCTCACCAACCTGGCCATCCAGGAAAGTTGCCAGGTGTTTTACGAATCCACCTGGCCCGCCATGCTCAGTAATCCGCTGGTCCCCAAGGATGGCGCTGTGCGCGTCCCCGAATTGCCGGGTTTCGGAATGGAGATCAAGCCGGAGGTGTGGACTCACCCTGCGGCCGTCACACGGGCGACAACCCTGTAGGGGGGACGGCTTGCCGTCCCCTCACCGGCCATCGCGGTGGTTGGGCAAGCCCTACACCTACCATTGCCACCCAGTCCGATACTCCGGCTGAATGAGTTTGTCAGCCGAGGGAACGTTCGAAGCCCGCAGTCCCGCAGCGTCCCACACCAGTTTTCGGCCGACGCGTTGCGCGACGTTGCCGAGCAGGATGGTTTCCGTCACTTTGGCCTCGAACTCAAAATTCGCGCCCGGAACGGTTTTGCCGCCTTTACAGGCGTCCAGCCATTCTCGATTGTGGCCCGGCGAGCGAGGCAGCGTCTTCGGTGGCGGCGTAAAGCCATTCATCTTGGACGCCGGAATGAGCCGGGGACGCTCGCCCATGAATCCGCACAAGATGGTTCCCCTCTCGCCGACAAACATCAGGCCTTCTCTCTCGAGTTGCCGTTCCTCTTCGAGTTCCGGCGGCCGCTCCGGCTTCAACGCGCCGTCGTACCAGGTGAGGTGCACGGGGGGCATCACGCCGCGTGCGGGGAAGTTCCAGTGGAGGATCGAAGCCTGGGGGTAGGTTTCTTCGTACATCTCCGTGGACGTGGCCTCGACGGTCTCCGGGGCCTCCAGTTTCAACACGCGGAAGATTGTGTCAAAGCTGTAGCAGCCCATATCGCCGATGGCTCCGTTGCCGAAGTCATGCCACCCGCGCCAAATGACAGGGCAGTATGCAGGATGATACGGACGCGCGGGCGAGGGGCCGACCCAGAGATCCCAGTCGAAACCCTTGGGCACAGGGACTTCTCCCTGCGGTCGGTCGAGCGCTTGCGGCCACACCGGACGATTGGACCAGTTGATCACCTCCCGCACGTCTCCGATGGCGCCGCCCCAAACCCACTCGCACAGGACGCGTGTATCTTCCGTAGCCTGGTTAACCACCGCCACCTGCGTGGCGACGCCTGCTTCTCGCGCCACCTCGGCCATGCGTCGCGCTTCGAAGACGGCGTGAGTCATGGGCTTCTGACAGAATACGTGTTTGTGCTTCTTCATCGCGGCCACGGAGATGTGGGCATGCCAATGGTCAGGCGTACAAACCACTACGCCGTCGATATCATTTTCCTTCTCGAGCAGCTCGCGAAAGTCGTTATAGGCCGCGCAACCGCGATACGCTGCGGACTTCTGCCGGGTCGCGTAGTAGGCTTCCACCACCTTTTGCGCGGGCTCGCGCCCGCAAACGCCTCCCCAAGTGAGGGTCGTGCGGGTAAGACGAATCTCCCGTTCGGTGCTCAGCCATGACGCCCAATCTGCATAGCGGGGACCGAGCAACTTTCCGACGGAATTGCGGAATTCGTGGCGGCTCCATTCGGGGTAGTCAGCGCTGCGTAGGTTCGGGTCGCAGACCGCAGTGACGTGCACGTCCTCCTCCGCCAAGAATTCCAGCATCACGCGCATCCCCTGCGATCCGGTTCCAATACAGGCGATGTTCACCTTGTCGCTGGGCGCGACGCGACCGCTTCCTCCCAAAACGTGTCGCGGGAGAATCGTAAATGCCGACGCTGCCAGCCCGCTCAGAACGCTGCGGCGGGTTATCGGGATTGAGCCGAGCTTGGCCGCGTTTGCACGATCATGTGAGTCCATTGATCATTGCTCCTTTCACTCGATGAGCTCAGTTTCAGCGCGTGATTATACACCTAACTCCAGATACAATACTCAAACCTGCCGGTGCGGGTCGGCTGGAGACGCGGGGACAGGGCGGCGGTGAAGGAGCGATGCACATGGAACCATCGGGCAAGGCACCATCGAAGGGAAACTTGGCAGGGCGAGTGGCCTTAGTGACGGGAGGATCGCGAGGTATCGGACGCGCCACGTGCATCGAGTTAGCTCGGCAAGGCGCGGCGGTGGCGGTCCTCTGCCGAAGGCGCATCAAGGATGCTCAACAAGTGGTCGAGCAGATCGAATCGGCAACGGGCCGCGGCCTGGCGATCGAGGCCGACGTGCTCGATCCGGAAGCGATCAAGCGTTCGGCCAGAGAAGCTGCCGCCAGGCTGGGAAACGTTGACATTCTGGTGAACAACGCCGGCGAGATGACTGATTTCTCTGTGCTCGAGATGAAAGATGAAGATTGGGAAAAGTCTCTGGCCATCAACTTAACCTCAGCCTTCCGCTATGTGCGCGAGTGCATTCCCTCCATGAAGGAACGACGCTGGGGGCGAATCATCAATGTGTCGTCGCAGGTGGTTTATACCGGGTCGAACAATCACGCCCACTACGCCGCCGCCAAATCGGGGCTCCTGGGATTCACCTTTTCTTTAACGAAAGAGCTGGGGCCTTTCGGAATCACGGCGAACGTGGTGGCCCCGGGGCGTATCGTCACGGATCTGCTGCTGGAGCGGATGGCCGGGCGAGAACAGGAATGGATGAGCCAGACCCCCATGCGGCGTTTTGGGCAGCCCGAGGAAGTGGCAGCCGCCATCGCCTTCCTGGCCTCGGAAGGTGCCAGTTATATCACCGGCGCGGTCCTCAACGTGAACGGCGGATTGGTGATGGGGTGAGGGAATTGAGTGATTGATTCATTGAGTCATTGACTCATTCCGAATTGAAAAATGGCCATCTCCCTTGGGGAAACGGGTGAGGGGTTGCTTTGGTTACAATGACCGAGAACCTCACTTCAGTCTCACCCCGTGGACCTCGGCGAGGAGCTTTACCGACCGCGCAACTTCTTCATCGGTTCGTTCCTGCGACCATAGGAGTTCGGAAGCCATCACCTCCGCCAGTTCCTCTAAGAGGGCAAGGCTCAACTGGCCTAATAGCGCCATGATTGTTCGTCTGAGGATGAGGTCATCCAGATGCACAATGCGCTCCTGGGAAGCCAGGAATTGAATTTCCCGCCGGCTGAATTCAGGCAGCCAACGCAACGGCGGGTCAGGCGCCGCTAGCGTGTAATGCGCGACATCTTCCGCGCGATTCCCATACCGATCCAGTAATGCCGCCAAACGCTCCGCAGGCAAGTGGGTCCTTTCTGCAACAGCGGACAGCCATGCACTCTTTTGCGCTGCCGTGGTTGGGTAGTTCTTGCCGCCGCCGATGGGTAAGCCGACTGAACTTGCCGATCGTGGTCTTGCCAGTTGTTTCAGTATCTTGTCCGCCACTTGCTCGCCAAACGCGCGGAAGGTGGTCCACTTCCCGCCAATCAAAGAATATACGGGAAAGTCGATCCCATTCCCCGCCGGGAGAACTTCGCAGCTATGATCGCGACTGATTTCGCCAGGAGTGAAGGAATCACTGCGAGGCAGCGGACGTACCCCGCAGAATCGATAGACGATGTGGGACCGGTCCAGCGGGGGGGACAGGGTGGGGAAAACCTGGCGAACGGATTCCAGGATGTAGTCCACCTCATCTTCCTCGCAAAAGGCGTTCTCGGGGTCCGAAACAGGGATATCGGTCGAGCCCGCGATAACCTTCCCGTAGACAGGGTAGAAAATGCAAATACGCCCGTCTGCATTGGCAAAATAGAGCATCTGGCCCCGGGTTGCCGCCAGCAAATCGGGATGATCGAGCACCAGGTGCGAGCCCTTGGTGCCACCGATGTATTGAGTCCGCTGCCCAAGACATCGATTGGTGAAATCGATCCAGGCCGCGGTCGCATTGACTACGATCCTGGGCTTGACTTCCAATCTCTCGCCCGAAATCTCATCCTGCAAGACGACCTTATTCCCGTTGGCTCCCTCGAGGCATACGTAATTCAGGGCGCGCGCGGTTGAGCTTAGCTTCTCGGCGTCCAAGACCAGTTCCAGGCAGAGGCGTTCGGGGTAACTGATCCAGGCGTCGTAGTAAGTTGCCGTGCAGACGAGGTCACGGTGAAACTGGGGACGCTCGGCCAGGGCGGCATCTCGGGACTTGAACTGGTGAGCGGGTAGAACCGGGTGCTCTCCTGCCAGGAGGTCGTATAAAGACAGTCCGATTCTGCAAAGCAACGCGCCCCTGCCCCTTGGCCGCACCTTAAGACCCAGAAACCTCGCGGGGGCTGAAATCAGGCCCTCGGTCCAACTGAAGATGGGAATGGTAGTGGGGAGAGGTCTCACATAATGCGGGGCGTTAACGAGCAGCCGATTTCGCTCGCGGAGGGATTCCCTGACCAGCCGGAATTCGCCGTTCTCGAGATATCGGAGCCCGCCGTGAATGATACGCGTGGAGGCGGAACTGGCGCCGGAGCAGAAATCGGATTTCTCCACCAGAAGCACATCCACATTTTCCAGCGCCAATTCACGAAGCAAACCAGCGCCGTTAATTCCGCCGCCCACGATGAGTACCGAAACCTCCGGCTGGAACCGAATAGCCGCAAGCCGTTCTTCTCTGGTCATTCCGTTACCGATCCTGAGGCGGGCGGATGATCTCCCCGCACTTTCGGCAGCGTTCACGCCGCCGCGCGTTCAGAGTGCGGCAGGCTGGACAAACGACGTACATGGCGCGCGCGAAGAGATGTGTAAGCACCCACGCGCCTCCGAGAATAGCGGCGGCGAGGGCGACGTTGAGCAGCGTGGAAGTCATACAAAAGCAGTGACGAGTGACAAGTGACGAGTGACGAGCCGGACAAGCCATCAGCTCTCAGCAAGTCGCACGGCTACCTGTGTCTGAGAGCTAGATTCTGGCGACTCTCTCATCACTGGTCATAGTTCTCGCGGCTCGTCACTCGTCACTTGTCACTCGTCACTCCCCTTGCGGAGCGGACAGCCTCGATGAACTTACGGGCATTCGCAACCACGGCGTCCAGTTTGCCCTCTCGGAGGACTTTCACATTCACCAGCTCTCCCCCAACTGCCACTGCCGCCGCTCCGGCCTTAATGAACTCCGGCGTGGTCTCGAGATTGACTCCGCCCGTGGGAACAAAGTCGATTTGTGGGAAGGGGCCCTTCAGAGCCTTGATGTACGCCGGGCCACCCACGGGTCCGCAGGGAAAGATCTTCACCATGTCGGCGCCCGCCTGCCACGCGGCAACGACTTCAGTGGGTGTGAGCGCGCCAGGAAAACACGCCTTGCTGTACCGGCGCGCCACTTCGATGACCTGGAGATTGAGAGACGGGGTGACGATGAACTCCGCCCCCGCCAGCAGTGCCGCCCGGCAGCTTTCGGAATCGAGGATCGTTCCCGCGCCGAGGAGTACCTTGTCCCCGAACTTCTCCGCCACGCGTTCCATCACATGGAGGGCATTGGGAACTGTCATGGTAATCTCGGCGATGCCGATCCCGCCCTCGATAATGGCCTCGGCAGCGCGCAGAGCGTCTTCGGGCGAGGGCGCGCGAACGATGGGAACCAGACCGACGTCACGAATCAGCGTTAGAGTTTTCTCTCGAGTCCAAGACATGTAAACCTCTCAGGTTTAGGGGCCGGGTGCTAGGGAATTGGAACGAGCCACCAAGTGAAGAATGGTGAATAGTGAATTGTGAATGACTATTCACTATTCACCATTCACTATTCAGGCTCGTACTCCCCAATCGCTGGACCGCAGCCCCAAAGTTCTACCGCGCCACCCTCAAGCTCGCTCCCTTCAGCAGATTCTCCACTTCCTGAAGTGTAGCCCAGTTGAAATCGCCGGGTATGGAATGCTTGAGGGCGCTGAAAGCATTTCCGTAACGGACCGCATCGGCGTAAGATTTTTTCGTCAGGCAGCCGTAAATGAAACCGGCGCTGAAAGAGTCGCCTCCGCCCAAGCGGTCCACGATTTCCAGTTCGTACTTGACGTCGTCAAAGTACTGGCCGTCGGCGTAGGCTACAGCCGTCCAAGTGTTACGCCACACCAGCGGGTTTTCCCGCAAGGTAATGGCCACAGCCTTGAACTTGAATTTCTCCTGGAGCCGCCGAGCTACATCCTTGTAGGTTTCGCGGGAAACCTGCGCGAAGCCCTTGTCATCAGCGTCGCCGGAGGCGGTAATCTTGAAGACGACCTTGGTGTCTTCCTCCGTGGTCATCAGTACGTCCACATACTCCATCATCGGCTCTTGGCTAGCTTGAGCCTTGTCGGGCGTCCAGAGCTTCCCACGATAATTCAAGTCGTAGCTCACGGTGGCGCCAGCGCGCTTGGCTGCTTTCAAGGCCTCGAGGGTGACTGCGGCCGCCGAATCGCTTAGTGCCGGCGTGATGCCGCTGGTGTGAAACCACTTCGCACCCTGAAACACTTTCTCCCAATTGATCTCGCCCGGCTTCACCAAGCTGATGGCGGACTGCGCCCGATCGTAGAGAACCGAACTGGCACGAGGCGCCGCGCCGAACTCGAGGAAGTAAAGCCCCATCCTTCCGTCCGCGCTCCAAACCAGGTTGGAAGTGTCCACCCCGGCTTGCCGGGCCCTGTTTTCCATCAGCTTTCCCAGCGGGTTCTTGGGGAGGCGCGAAACCCAGGTGCTTCGCAGACCCAATCGGCTTACACCTACAGCCACGTTCAGTTCGCCGCCACCCACGCGCACGTCCAGAGAATTGGCCTGCTCGAATCTTTCGAAATGCGGCGGCGAGAGGCGAATCATCGCTTCGCCAAAAGTCACAACATCAAACATCATGCACCTCACGATACTCTGGGGCTCATTGTGATGCGGGAAAGCAGTTCGACTCGCGCCATCTCCGCTGGTTTCTCGTCTCCCGCATTATACAGCCAGGAACTGGCAATCCCGAGTGAATCACGCCAATCCGTGGTTAACGTGCAGCGGCCCGGCCGGAGATTAACCCGGCGCCGATGCAGGTCCCGAGTTTGTCTAGCCGACTATTTGTCACTTTCACGGCATCGCTCCGGGAGTTGCAAGTCCTGAGTTCCTATTCGCAAAATGTGCCGTGCTTTGCTCCTTTTGGAGTCAGATTGATGCGAATTCGAGCACAAAACGCGCATAATTTGCAGCATTGAAAAAAGTGATGTCCTTTGTTTTCAAGTAGTTCTTAGTTTCGTTCCCGCGATTTTCGTATTTTCTCGCAGTCCCCTGGATTCCCCCTCCGGGCCGGTTTCGCCCCCGGACGCGCTTCCGGTTCGCGGCCTTCGCCAAAACGTGTGAGGTGTCAGAGAGCTCGAATTCTACGCACGATGCGCCCATTCCAGCATTCAACTGCGGCTCATTTTGAGTTCGTTTTAGTTCGTTTTGCATATGCCTTACTGTGTTTTCAATAACATACTGGCTTCGTTCGTATTATTTTTTGTTTTTTCCGGACCCCGTTCTTCCCGAGTGCCGGGACTATTGCGTTTTTCCTCGCGGTCCGAAGCCCGTCCACGACAATGTGTCCGCAAAATGACCACAATTATAGGCTACCATATGCCCCTGGGTTTGTCAAGTGAAAAATGCAAAACCAACGAAGCGTGGCGTAAATTTGTCTGTGTAAAAGCAAGGAGGGCGTAGGCTGGTGGCCGCTGCTTCCCCTGACACGTTTCTGCCCCAGCCAGGAACAAGCCCTCTCATGACGATATCGTTTCAAAACCAGGTGCTGGCCTTGTAGCGGCGATATTCGTCGCCGAACGCTTCCTCCAGAACCTTGCCTTCCTTTTTTGCGCGCAGGATTTGCAAAGGGTAGATAAGAAGAAAGCATATTAACGGAATGAGTCTGCCCCAGGCGATAAACAGACCGAGGAAGGCTATTCCGCGGAAGAGATAGATGGGATTCCGGAATTTAGAATAGAGGCCTGTGGTCACCAGCCTCGTGGCCCGCGCCCGGATGCTGAAGGACCGCCCGAGCTGAACTCGCGCAACGATGGACAGGGCAAAACCGGCAAGTGCTATCCCCAGGCCGATGAGGTACTGAGTGCTCCACGGTTTATGGATGCCCACATACGCACCGAAAGCAACAAAGATGCAGATATCGGTCCAGTACAGTATCTTCACGAGTCGCTCCTAGTGCCGCGTTACGCAAATAGGTGAAACACGCCGGCCGTATGCTGTCATGCTGAGCGAAGCGAAGCATCCCCGCAGTTTCGCGGAGAAAACAACTGCAGAGACCCTTCGCTACGCTCAGGGTGACAGACCATCGGCTGCTTCACTTTCTTCGGTAACACATCACTAGAGCTTAGGCAATTCACAATTTACTATTCACTTTTCACCATTCATAATGGATTTTAAGCTTCTTGCCAAAGTCCAGGGGGCCAATCGTGCGCGACATCCGCAAAGTGGGAGTGCTGGGGGCCGGCACGATGGGGGCTCGTATCGCCGCCCATCTTGCCAATGCTTCCGTTCCGTCGGTTCTTCTCGACATCGTTCCCCGCGAGCTTACACCGGAGGAACAGGCTCAAGGTCTGACGCTCAGCCACACCAGGACCCGCAATCGCTTAGCGCGGGCCGGGCTCGACGCAGCGCTTAAGTCTCGTCCGGCGGCGTTCTTCGTTCCAGAAGCGGCGAGAATGATCACGCTCGGCAACTTTGAGGACAACTTGGCCTTGCTCAGGGAGTGCGACTGGATCATCGAGGCGGTGACGGAGGACCTCAGCGTCAAGCGTGGGTTGCTCGAACGGGTGCTGGCAGTCCGTGCGCCGGGGACGGTGGTCAGTTCCAACACCTCGGGCATCAGCATCGGCAGTGTCGTCGAAGGTTTCGGCGAGGAAATGCGGCAACATTTTCTGGGCACTCACTTCTTCAATCCTCCACGCTACCTGAAGTTGCTGGAGATTATTCCCACCCAAGAGACCCTCCCGGGAGTTGTGGAAGCGATCACGCGCTTCGGCGATGCGGTGCTGGGCAAAGGGATCGTCATCGCAAAGGACACGCCCAATTTCATTGCCAACCGCATCGGCACGTTTACAACCCTGAGAGTTCTCCAAGTCATGCAGGAGGGCGGCTACACGATCGAGGAAATCGATACCCTCACCGGCCCCGCCATGGGCTTGCCCAAATCCGCCACTTTCCGGACTCTGGATATCGTGGGCCTCGACGTCATGGGGCACGTCGTCAAGAACCTCAGGGAGGCCTTGCCCCAGGATGAACGGCGCGACCTTTTCCAGCTTCCGGGCTTTATGCAACAGATGATGGAGCGCCGCCTGCTAGGCGATAAGACCGGGCAAGGCTTTTATAAGAAGCTGAAGGGGAAGGACGGCGGGGACGAGAGCGAAATTCTCACGCTCGATTTCAACACCTTTGAGTATCGGGCGCGCCAGAAGCCCGGTTTCGCTTCGCTCGAGATGGCGCGGAATCTCGAAGATGTCCGCGAACGGGTGGGGATGCTCTGCCAATCGCCCGACCGCGCGGGACAGTTCTACCAAAAACTACTTTTCGACACATTCCACTACGCGGCGATGCGCGTGCCGGAGATTTCGGACGACATCATCTCCATTGATAATGCCATGAAGTGGGGGTTCAACTGGGAGTGCGGCGTCTTTGAGCTCTGCGATGCGGTGGGGATCGAGAAGGCGACTGAGGCCTGGAAGAAGGCCGGTCTGTCGACACCGCTTCTAGTCGAGAAACTTCTTGCCTCGGGGAAGAAGAGCTTTTATGCGTCATGCGACGGCGCTCCAAGCTATTTCGATTTTCCGAGCGCCACATATCATGAGATTCCTGAGAGGCCCGGAGTCCTTCTGCTGCCCTCACTCAGAGCCCGCCAGAAGGAAATCAAGCGGAATGCCGGCGCCAGCCTGATCGACCTCGGCGACGGAGTGATCTGCCTGGAATTCCATTCCAAGATGAACACGATCGGCGCGGACGCCGTGCAGATGGTTCATGCCGGGCTGAAAAGCCTCAACGAGGGCTTTGAAGCCATGGTGATCGGGAACCAGGCGGCGAATTTCTGCGTGGGCGCGAACTTGATGTTGGTCCTGACGACTATTCAGGAAGGCGAATGGGAGGACCTTTCGAGCGCCGTGCGCGCCTTTCAAAACGCCAACATGGCCCTCAAATATGCTCCCCAGCCTGTGGTGGCCGCCCCTTTCGGTCTGACTCTGGGAGGTGGAACGGAGATGATTCTCCACGCCGCGCGAGTACGTGCGGCGGCGGAGACTTATATGGGCCTGGTGGAAGCGGGCGTGGGCCTGATCCCGGCGGGAGGCGGGACTAAAGAGATGCTGGTGCGCACCATGGACAAGGCGCCCGCGGACCCTGACGCCGACCCCTTCGCATTCGTCAAGGAAGTTTTCATGAATATCGCCATGGGCAAAGTTTCAACCAGCGCCGAAGAAGCCCGCAAACTGGGTTACCTTTCCGCGAAGGATTCCATCAGCATGAACCGCGAACGGCAGATTGCAGACGCCAAAGAGTTAGCACTCGATCTTACGCGTTTGGGGTATCGACCCGGGAAGCCCCGCGAGGACATTCGAGTCCTCGGGCAGGCGGCTTTCGTCAAAATGAAGCTGGGATTGCACTTGATGCGTCGCGCTGAGTACATCTCGGATTATGACGTGGTCGTCGCGACGCACTTGGCCAAGGTCTTGTGCGGCGGCGGCGAGTTCACCTCGCCACAACTCGTTTCAGAGCAGTACCTGCTGGATTTGGAGCGGGAGGCCTTTCTGAGTCTCTGCGGCCAGAAGCAGACCGTGGAGCGCATTCAATATATGCTGAAACGGGGGAAGCCGCTACGGAATTGATTTGTGATATGTGATTGGTGATTTGTGATTGACAACAAACCGCAGGCGGTTTCCAGTCCGGAGGACCTGAGGCGCAGGACTAAAGCGTTTGCGTTAAGAGTTATTAAGTTGTTTCGCGCGTTGCCAAAGACAGAAGAAGCGCGAGTCTTAGGTCGGCAGGTTCTGCGCTCGGGAACAGCGGTAGCGGCCAATTATCGAAGCGCATGCCGGGCCAGGTCGCGCGCTGACTTTATCTCCAAAATAGGAATTACGGTTGAAGAGGCCGACGAAACAGGTTTCTGGCTAGAGCTGATCGTTGATGCTGGCATCATCAAGAAATCGAAGCTGGAAAGTTTGATGGTAGTGGCGGACGAATTAGTACGAATCTTTCAATCAACGCGGACAACCGCGAGGTCACGATGAGCCAATCAGAAATCACAAATCACAAATCACAAATGAAAGAAGCCGTGATCGTCTCGATCGCCCGGACGGCGGTGGGCAAAGCGCCGCGCGGGACGCTCCGCAACACGCGGCCGGACGAGATGGCCGCGGCGGCCATACGTGAGGTGTTGCGGCGGGCGCCGGGGCTCGACTCGAGCGAGGTCGAGGACGTGATCCTCGGCTGCGCGATGCCGGAAGCTGAACAGGGGAACAACGTGGCGCGGGTCGCGTCACTGCGCGCCGGTTTGCCGGTGAGCTGTTCGGCGATGACGATCAACCGATTCTGCTCGTCAGGCCTTCAGGCCATCGCCGTCGCTTCCGAGCGGATCATGGCCGGCTTCGCCGAGGTTGTGGTAGCGGGCGGCACGGAAACCATGAGCATGATTCCCATGGGCGGGTATCATTTTGCGCCCAATCCCTACCTGATCGAGCATTATCCTGATTCCTATCTCAACATGGGCTTGACGGCTGAAAACCTGGCGCGAAAGTACAAGATTACGCGCCAGCGGCAGGATGAGTTTGCCCTACGGAGTCACCAGCGGGCGTTGGCAGCGATTGCGGAAGGCCGATTTAAAGATGAGATCGTTCCGCTCGAAGTGGTCGAGGTCAGCCCGAACGGCAAGGACAAACCGCAGACGCGCCAGCTCCGCTTCGACACCGACGAGGGACCGCGCGGCGACACGTCCTTGGATGCACTGGCCAAGTTGAAGCCTGCCTTCCATGCCCACGGCACGGTCACTGCGGGAAACGCCTCGCAGATGAGCGACGGCGCCGCTGCCGCCCTGTTGATGTCGGCGGAGAAAGCCAGGACTCTGGGACTCAAACCGCTCGCCCGGTTCGTGAGCTTCGCCACGGCGGGGTGCTTACCGGAGGAGATGGGCATCGGCCCGATCTACGCGGTCCCCAAAGCGCTGAAGTTGGCGGGCCTGAATCTCTCCAACATCGCGGTCATTGAATTGAATGAAGCTTTCGCTGCCCAGGCTCTTTCAGTGATCGACTTGGCGGAACTCGACCCGGAGCGAGTGAACGTCAACGGCGGAGCCATCGCTCTGGGCCATCCTCTGGGTTGCACGGGAGCCAAGCTCACGGCTACCCTGCTCGGGGAATTGAAACGGCGCAACGCCAAGTACGGCATGGTCACGATGTGTGTGGGCGGCGGGATGGGAGCGGCCGGGATTTTTGAGAATCTGCAATAATAAAGCAGAAACTAAAAATCAGAAAATGGGTCGTGTGGAAATCATAAATGCCAATCCAAAATCCAGAATCTAAAATCCAAAATCCGAAAGGCGGGAGTTTCTTAATCGAGGCTCGGTCGCCCGGCGAGGTGTTCACTCCGGAAGACATGACCGACCAGCACAAGCTGATCGCCCAAACCGCCCGGGAGTTCGTCACGCAAGAGATTGTGCCTCGCGCGCAAGAGATGGAAGACAAGAAGCCGGGATTGATGCGGGAGCTTTTGAAAAAGGCTGCTGAAGTCGGTCTGTCCGCGACGGACATCCCCCAGAAGTTTGGCGGCTTGGAACTGGACAGGATTTCTTCCGTGATCGTAGCCGAAAAGATGGCGCGCAACGGATCGTGGGCGGCGACCGTGGGGGCGCAGGCGGGGATAGGAATTCTGCCCATTGCTTTCTTCGGCACCGAGGAGCAGAAGGCTAAGTATCTTCCCAAACTCGCCAGCGCCGAATGGGTGGGAGCCTATTCCTTAAGCGAAGCAAGCTCGGGCTCGGACGCCATGAGCATCAAGGCCAAAGCGGTCCTCAGCTCCGATGCGAAACACTACATCTTGAACGGCACGAAGATGTGGGTAACCAACGGCGGCATTGCCGACGTGTACGTGGTGTTTGCGAAGGTGGACGGGGAAAAGTTCACGGCGTTCATTGTGGAGCGGGGGTTCCCGGGGGTTTCGGCGGGTGCGGAAGAGCACAAGATGGGCATTCGCGGTTCTTCCACGACGCCGCTGAATCTCGAAAGCGTCCCAGTGCCTGTGGAGAACGTCTTGGGCGAGATCGGGAAGGGGCACTTGATCGCCTTTAACATTTTGAACGTGGGACGGCTGAAACTCGGCGCGGGTTGCGTGGGAGGCTGCAAATACCTTGTCTCCGACGCGCTCCAGTGGGCCAAGGAGCGCGAGGCGTTCGGCCGCAGAATCGCAGACTTCGGCCTCATCAAGGAGAAGTTGGGCGAAATGGTAGCGCGCACTTTTGCCGGCGAAAGCGTTTCCTATCGCACCACAGGATTGGTGGATGCGCGGCTGGAAGGATTCGACCGAGGAGATCCCACTGCGCCCAAGCACATCATGGAAGCTTTGCAGGAGTACGCGGTCGAATGCTCGATCTTGAAGGTGATGGGGACAGAGACGTTGGACTATGTCACCGACGAGACTGTACAGATCTACGGTGGCTACGGCTTCTCGAGCGACTATGAAGTGGAACGGACCTACCGAGACCAGCGTGTGAACCGCATCTTCGAAGGCACCAATGAAATCAACCGGCTGTTGATCACGGACATGCTCATGAAACGGTCGATGAAGGGCCAGCTTGCGTTAATTCCCGCGGCCCAGAAACTCCTCGACGAAATCTTGGGAATGGGGCCTGGGGACGAGTTGCCGCACGATCAACCGCTCGGCGAAGAGACAAGGCTGGTTGAAGGCGCCAAGAAGGTGGTCCTGCTGGTGGCCGGAAGCGCTGTTCAGCGCTTCCTGATGGGACTGGAAAAAGAGCAGGAGGTAATCGGCATACTCAGTAACCTGGTGATGGACGTTTACGCCATGGAAAGCGCGCTGCTTCGGACCTTGAAGAAGCTCTCCGCGAGGCCGTCCGAAGCTTGCGCGGCGGAGATCGCCGCCACTCGAGTGTTCACCTATGATGCCTGCGATCGCATGGAGGTTGAGGCGCGCCGCGCGCTGGCGCGCATCGCCGAAGGAGACACACTTCGCACCCAACTCGCCGTGCTGAGGCGTTTCTTGCGGCGCACGCCCCCCGATACCATCGCGTTGCGGCGGCAAATCGCGGACCGTGCGCTGGAGCTGAATCGCTACCCGTTCGCCTGAAACTACAATCCTTTCAGGGCTTTTGCGGCGCCTGCGAGATCGGAGACGGCGAGTACGATATCCGCCTTCTTGCCGTTTTCCGTAACGCTGCCGTAGCCGTAATCCACGTTGATGTTCGCTGCGCCCAGACGCGTTCCGACCTCCCCTAAAGTCCCCGCCTCGTTGGCAAGCGTGACGCACAAAACCTCCTCCTCTGTGCTACGGATGCCGAGGTTTGCCAGGACCTTTTTCGCTTTTGCCGGACTGCTGACGAGCAGATGAAGGGGACTCTCGCCGGTAATGCTCCAGGCGGAGAATGCGGTGATGTTGACCTTCGCTTTTCCCAGAGCTTCGGTGATTCGGCCGAGTTCTCCGGGCTTGCTTTCTAACCAAGCGGTGATCTGTTTTGCTTTGGGCATGGTAAAATCGCCTCCCTGAATTGTGACTGAGTGATGATAAAATACTTCTTCCCGTTCAGCTTGTAAAGGAGAGTCCGGGTGGTGTTCGAATTTGAGCGTAGCGCGGTCCTTTAGAGCCTGCCCTGAGCACAGCGAAGGGTCCGCGAATGCCCCTGACGAGTCGGGGCCGTACCTGTCAGAATAAGACGCTACCAGGACCTGGGGTGAATTGTGGTCATCGGATGGAGCGCCCGAAGGGGGTCTTATGGCGCGTCGTGTGGAAGATCTTCAGGTTGTGGTGGTGGGCAGCACGAATTTCGACATGGTAGTCAAGTCAGAGCGGCTGCCTAAAGAAGGCGAGTCCTTGCTAGTGTCAAATCTCAGGTTTTTCCCGGGGGGCAAGGGCGCGAACCAGGCGGTAGCCGCGGCGCGAATGGGCGCCCCCACGTCGATGGTGGGCGCTGTGGGCACCGATATCATCGGAGACTTCCTGCTTCAGGGGCTAATGGCGGAGAAGATCGACACTTCCTGGGTGCGGAGGGACTCCGCCCGCGCCACGGGCAGCGCCTTTATAATGCTTTTCCCCAACGGGAACAACTGCATTGCGGTTGACCCCGCGGCGAATTTCAGCTTGACTCCCGCCGACATCGAGCGGGCCAAGGACGTCATCGAGCGCGCAGATGTGTTATTGACGGTACTCGAGATCCCCCTCGAGGCAGTCGAAGCAGCCTTGCGTCTGGCTCGGAAAGCCGGAAAATTGACGGTGCTCGATGCCGGTCCGCCTCGTTACTGCCCCGTGGAGATTCTAACCCTCGCGGATGTCGTCTCACCCAATGAAACGGAACTCGCGCAACTGACTGGGGAGGAAGTTCGGGGACGAGTCTCGGCGCGCGAAGCGGCCGAAAAACTTCTTGCCATGGGTGTAAAAACGGTAGTTCTAAAGCTGGGCAGCGACGGCTCGATGCTGGTGACTGCAAAGAAGGCAAAACACTTTCCTGCCTGTAAGGTCGCCGCGATTGATCCCACGGCCGCGGGCGATGCATTTACCGCCGCGCTGGCCGTGGAACTGGCCGCCGGCTTTGACTTCGAATATGCCATCCGCTTCGCCAATTGCGCCGGCGCTTTGGCAGCCAGTAAATTGGGCGCCCAACCTTCCCTGCCTAGGCGTGCGGAGGTCGAGGCGCTGTTGGCACAAGGGAAAAAGGCATGAAATTCGTTCCCATGCTGCAATTGTTGCAGCGGGCAGTGTCGGAAGGGTACGGTGTTCCATCGTTCTGTGTGTGGAACGCCGAAAGCATCGAAGTGGTGCTGCGCGTGGCGGCGGAACTTAAGGCGCCCGTGATTCTGATGAACGGCCCCGGAGAGTTCGATCTCCTTGCCCCGCGCGACTTGGGCGCAGTGGCGCACGCTTTGGCGGAACGGTTTGGAGTGACCGCGGCGCTGCACCTGGATCACGGCAATTCGATCGCCATGGTCGAAGACTGCCTTGCCGCAAAGTACACTTCGGTGATGCTGGACTATTCCACCCGGCCGTGGCAAGAGAATATCGAAGCTCTGCGCCGCGTCGTAGCGCTCGCCCATCCCCAAGGGGTGACGGTGGAGGGCGAGTTGGGCGTGGTCGGCCAGGCCGATCAAGTCAGCGTGGAAGGCGGCAAGCAATCCACCCTCACTGACCCGGATATGGCCGCTGACTTTGTAAAAAAGACCGGCATTGACGCCCTGGCGGTGTCCATCGGCAATGCCCACGGCCTCTACACGAAGCTGCCGCAACTCGACTTCGAGCGACTGGCAAAGCTCCAAGAAGCCACCCGCATTCCACTCGTCCTGCACGGCGGCTCAGGAACGCCCGAGGCCGATTTGCGCCGCGCCATATCACTGGGAATTGCCAAGGTGAATGTTGCGACGGAAGCCATCACCGCCCTGCGGCAATCGCTGCTCGAGCAGTGGGGTGCAGGAAAGAATCTCTGGGTCCCGATGGCGCAGGCGGTGGCGATGGAGGCCATGGCGAAGGTCGTGGCAAAATGGTTTCACCTGACTATGGCCGTCGGCCATGCTTGACGGGATGACAAGCCTGGTGGCCTGCTCAGCATCCTGCCCGAAGGACCCAAAGGAGAAACGCTCATGACCAATCACAGCCTGCAGGTGGAGCTATTCGACGAATTGTGTAGCATGCCGTTACTGGACGTTCACACGCATCTTGTGGACGGGAAGCTGGGAGCGCGCGGCCTGCACGATGTGCTTCTCTATCACATGGGCGTGAGCGATCTCTATGCGGCGGGGTGCCCGAGTGGCGCGCGGCTGACGCAATTCCCCGGCTGGCCGTCGCAGCATGAGGCACATGAACGCATCATCGAAGCCTTGCCGTACTTGAAACACGTGCGCAACACCAGCATCTCCTGGGGCATCCGGCTTATTCTCGGGGATCTGTACGGCTGGAACGAGCCGCTGAATGCGGAGAACTGGCCACGGCTGGACGCGCTGATCCGGGAGCGGGCCGACGACAAGGCATGGCAACGGGAAATCATGCGCCGGGCCAATATACAGCGCTATTGCACGGAGTACGCGCGGCGCGAAAGCGGCCGCGACCGTGACATTCTTCAATACTCGCTCGAGTGGGCCTTCTTCACGCGCTCCCAATGGGGCGAGTTTGACACAGCGCTGTACGAACTGGAGCGATGCTGGGATAGGAAACCGGAGAGTCCCAGCCCTATCGGCGGAACGCGTCCCCCGACAGAACGGGTGATCAGGACCCTGGACGACGTGCACGCTGCGATCGATCACTACGTCGCGAACATCCCTTACGACGAGATTCTTTCCGTGGCTACGGGCATCTCGACGGATCTCGACTTGCGCGTCGTGAGCGACCAGGAGATGACGGAGGCCCTGGCGCGTCGGGCGAACGCCGGTCCGCACGAACGCGATGTGTACGCGTCTTACGTGAACGAGGCTTATCTGAAGGCACTGGAACCCCACGCGGACAAGATCGTCTTCCAGTTCAGCATTGCGGCTGAGCCGCTGCCCTTCGAGACGGGCAGCCGGCTTTCGCAGCGCACCATCGGGCAGGTGGCGGCGATGATCGCGCGCTACCCGAAGATTCGATTCCAGTGCCATCTGGCCAGCCGCCACGCCAATCAATCGATGTGCACGATGTGCCGCGAGTTGCCCAACTTTTCGCTCTGTGGCATCTGGTGGCATAACTTCTTCCCCTCGATCATGCGGCAGGTGATGGAAGAGCGGTTGGACATGGTGCCGGTAAATAAACAGGTCGGGTTCTTTTCTGACGCGTACTGCCTGGAATGGACCTATGCCAAGGCGAAGATGATCCTCAACCAACTGTCGGTGGTCCTGGCCACGAAGATCGAGTACGGCCAGTACACGCACAACGACGCTCTGGCCGTAGCGCGGGCAATCCTCTACGATACTGCCTATGACCTCCTGGGCATGCGGCCGGCGGCGGCCCGGCAAAGCATGTAGGGGTGCCCCTTCTGGTTGTGCGCGGGCCGCCACCAGAGCCGCACCTGTACCCTGCGGATGAACCGAATTCACTGCGTCGGAGTGGTGGTGATGGACCTGTTGAACGGGCCCATCCAGCAGTATCCTGTGCCGCGCCTTCAGAGCCAGGTGACCGCGGAATGGATTCGCATGATGCCGGGAGGCGGCGCCGCGAACATGCCGTCGGCGATAGCGCGCATGGGACTGCCTGCCGGTTCCTTCGCCAAGGTGGGCGATGACATTAACGGCGAGTTCATTGTCCGGGAACTTTCTAAGTTAGGCGTTGACACGACGGGCATTCGAGTTTCGCCAGGCGAAGCCACTCCCTTCACCTTTGTGGGAGTGCGTGCCGACGGGGATCGTACGTTCATCCACACACCAGGCGCTAACCTGAATTTCACACTCAGCGACCTGGATTTCGACCGAGTGTTGGCCACCGATTTTCTCCTCTATCATGATTTGAACGTCCTGCCGAAACTGGATGGCGAACCCGCGGCAAGCTTGTTGGCAGAGGCTCAGCGGCGAGGCGTCGTAACCTTTCTGGACGAGGATTTTGGTTATGGACCTAAGCTCGAGCCCCTCGTCGCCATGCTCCCTTACTGCGATTACGTGATTCCGAGCTTCGATGACTTGCTGGCAATCTATCCGGACGCTACGCCGGAAGAGATGGCCGGCCAACTCCTTGAATCAGGCGCTCGCGCCGCGGTTTTGAAAATGGGACGGGACGGCTGTCTGATCGCCCAGGGAAGCGACCGCATACGCGTTCCAGCCCTGCCTGCCAACATCGTTGATACAACGGGCGCGGGCGATTGTTGGGATGCAGGATTTATTGCGGGATTGGCGGGCGGCGAAGACGTCGTCACCGCGGCGCGTCTGGGAAATGCCTGCGCGGCATTCTGTATCGAGGCGGTAGGTGGCTCAACCGGCGTGCCCGGTTACGAAGCGGTGCAGCGACGAGCAGCGCAGACGGCGAGGAGACCTTGAGAATAATCTATGATCCCGAGGTGGACGTGTTGCGAATCTTGCTGAGCAATGCGCCCATCGAAGAATCCGATGAAGATAAGCCTGGGGTGATCCTCGACTACGACAAGGATGGCAACATCGTGGGCCTGGAAATCCTGGAAGACTCCAAACGAGTCTCCAATCCCCGCTCCGTCGAATACGCCGTGGCTGGTTAGCGGAGAAAGACTTTCCGACGCGCTCGCCAACACGCGGAAAGTTCTTCTGGACTTGTACCGACGTAAGCCGGACTCCCGAACCCAAGCCCCCAATTAGCTTGCCACTACTCGACCGTCACACGAATTCATATTGACCCGGCACCGGCACGGGCGGCACGCTCATGGCCAGTTTATAGTCCAGGGTCTTGGGCTGCAGGTCCTGCTTTGAGGCCATGATCGTTTCCCAGGTGATTTCCACGCCGGAGTAAGCAGCTTCCCGGGCCATAATGCAGGTCAGGGTGCTTTCGGCTACGGTCATCCCGTCGTTGGTATAGGGAATGTCGCCGCGAATGCTCTTAACCAGGCGGACGTGCTCCTGAACGTAGGGGTCGAGGCCCGGCGTGCCCATGTCGAGGCCATCGGTCTGCCCCTTCGCACCCACTATGGTGTTCCACACTTTGCGATACGCGCCCTTGGGATATTGCCGGCAAGCGCTGTAGAGGTGAACGCCGTTGGGATAAACGAAATCTGCCGTCAGATGGTCGTAGATATTGCCGTAGAGCTCTTCCCGCGGACGCCACGCCACTCCGCCCGACCCGACGACTCTGACCGGATGGGCGCCCATCACCCAGTTGCAGAAATCGATGGTGTGAATGTGCTGCTCCACCATCTGGTCCCCGCAAATCCAGACGAACGAATACCAGTCGCGATGCTGCCACTCCATATCGCCCCATGACGGGTCGCGATGGTCCACGTGCAAGACGGGTCCACTCAAGTAAGTCGCGCTGAGGCTAACCACCTCGCCCAGGGCGCCATCGTGGATTTTCTGGACCGTCTCGATATAGTCCTTCTGGGAACGCCGCTGGGTGCCCGCGACCACCGTCAGCTTCGATTCCTCCGCTTTTTTCAAGGCAGCGATAAAGCGTCGCACTCCAGCCGGATCGGTCGCGATGGGTTTTTCCGTGAAGATATGCTTCCCGGCCTCGACCGCAGCCTCGAACTGCACGGGGCGATGGCCCGGGGGAGTGCACAGCAGCACCACGTCAATGTCGGAGGCGAGGACCTTCTTATAGGCGTCGAAGCTGCAGAAGCAATGTTCGGGATCGACGCTGACTCGCCTGCGAATCGAATCCACGAGTTCCGCCAAGGGCTGGCCCGTGAATTGGGACGCCTTCTTGGGACTGGTGTCCATCAAGAAATTCGGATCGCGCAAGTTGGCCAGAGACTTCTGGAGCTTGTCCTCGAAGATATCTCCCATGGCGACGAGTTCCACACTTGGGTCAGCGGTGAGGAGGTCTACGGCTGCTTCCGTGCCGCGTCCGCCGCAGCCGACCAAGCCCGCGCGCAGGCGCTCCTTTCCCGCGCCACGCACCAGTTCGGGCTTGATGAAGGTAAACGCGGTCGCCGCCGCCCCGGCGCCTAACGACCGGCTGAGAAAAGATCGACGAGTGTAAGTGGTGGCTTCATCTTGTTCCATGTCTTACCTCCGCAAGTCGAGAGTCGGAAGAGGTTGCTATGCCGAAATCGGCGTACGCATTCAAGGCTGCGCTGCTTCGGAAGCGTGGAAAGCAACTACCTGCCAGCGCCCTTCACGGCGGATGTATAACTTGGTGAACCGCCAATCGTCGTCCACCGTTTTACCGTTCAGCGTGCGCGTTCGCTGCAGCCGGCCGGACACGACTGCGGCGTCGCCGTAAACGCGCACCTTGAGGTCAGAAGTCTGATAACGCTGGAATTTCATCCGTCCGGAGCGAGCGAATCCCAGAACATCCGGCTTTGCCATCACAGGCATCCTGGGCACGGTGACCTCAAGATCGTCGGCCCAAAGCTTTTCGAGAGCGCTTACGTCGCCCTTTTCGTGAGCCTCGTTCCAGACCGACTCGAGCCTCATTAGTTCTTTGACCTCTGACGTATCCGGCTGTGGTTGGGACTGGAGTCCGATCATAAGAACAACGAGCGCGAGGCTCATGTTTCCCGTAATTCCTGCCTTGTCCCCCGTCTGATGGGGTGAATCATGTCGGATTCTCGACTTCTCAAACCCTCAACTTCCCATTATCTTCCGGATGTACTCCAAGTTCTTGCGCATATCCGCTTCGACCTGGTTCGGGTGCGCATCGGTCTCCAAGTTGGCGTAGCCGGTAAATCCGATATCGCGAATTGCTTGCATAATGGGTGGAAACTGAATGCTGCCTTCGCCCAGGTAGTGCGGATTATCCTTCAAATGGAACTGGCAAATCCGGTCTTTTCCAAGCCAGCGGATTTCCTTCACCACGTCAAAACCTGCCTTGGTGGAATTCCCCACGTCGTAATAGACAAGGACGCTCTTCGAGCGCGAGCGTTCCATGATTCGGACGTTGTCCTCGGCGGAGATAGTGTCCTCCAGCCCCAGCACCACACCCGCCTTATCCGCATCCGGTCCGAGATCACGCAAGACATCGCCGACGTAGTCCATTTCGTCGCGGGTTTGCAGGGCTCGCTGGCCGAAGAAGGGAAGCAGAAGTACCTTCGAGTTCAGGGCCTTGGTTAAGCGAATGGAATCCTGCACCCACTTTACGGCCAGCTTATCGTTTTTCAGGCCGTTATCGTGCAGCCGGTCCACGCACGTGCCGTCGATCGGAATCTTGTACTGCCTGGACAGGTTGAGATAGCGCACCAGGATCTCCGGGTAGTCGAGCGGCATCCTGTCATCCACGATCTTTCGTCCAAACGACACTTGTACGCCGTCAAACCCGAGGCGTGCGGCCAGCGGCACCGCATCCGGATCGGCTCCCTTCTCCAGGTTCCAGTCCGTCACTCCAATCCGCAGCCTGGTTTCTTTGGCGAATGCAAAACGGGAGATGACGCTCATGCCAACCGTGGTACGAAGGAACTCACGACGGGTGAAGTCAAGCATCGAAGACCTCCTGAGAATGGCGCTACGGACGAGGGTCACATCATACAACAACCCATTTAGTTTCTCAAAACACCCTTAAACCCCCAAGACGGTCCGTCCGATAAGAGGATTTAGGACCTCGCGCCTGACGGGAGAGGTGTGCAAGGAGCCGTATGAACTTATCATGGCGCTCGAGCAAGAAGGTTGACCCGTTCAAGGGGACAGTTAATGACAACGCCCGGGGGAAGCGGGGGCAGGAGGCGTTGCGAGAAAGTGAGGCCCGTCTGCAAGTCATCTTCAATTGTGTCCAGACGGGTATCTTCATCATCGATCCGGAAACGCATCGGATTGTGGACGCCAACCCCGTGGCGCTCGAAACCATCGGTGTGGGCCGCGACCAGGCGATCGGCGCGGAGTGCCACAAGTTCATATGCCCTGCCGAAAAGGGGGCCTGCCCGGTGACGGACCTCAGGCAGACCGTGGACCATTCCGAACGCACCCTGCTGACGGCGAGCGGGGAGAAGCGGGAAGTTCTTAAAACGGCTGTTAGCGTGGTGCTGGACGGTCGAAAGCACCTTCTCGAAAGCTACATCGACATTACGGATCGCAAGCGCGCAGAGCAGGAACTGCGGGACGCCAAGGAGGCGGCGGAAGCGGCCAGTGGGGCCAAGAGCGATTTTCTGGCCATGATGAGTCACGAGATCCGCACGCCCATGTATGGCATTATTGGCATGACGGAATTGGCCCTTGACACCTCCCTTTCCTGTGAACAGCGAGAATACCTCAATAGTGTGAAGGAGTCCGCTGACACCCTCTTGACCTTGATTGATGACATCTTGGATTTCTCCAAGATTGAGGCCGGGAAGCTCTCGCTCGAACCCTGTGAGTTCGATCCGCAAGATACGATCGGCAACACCATGCGGGCGCTTTCCATTCGAGGCGACGAAAAGGGGCTTGAGTTGACATGGGAGACGCCCTCCGACTTTCCCGCCCGCGTGGTCGGAGACCCTGGCCGCCTGCGCCAGATCATCGTCAATCTTATAGGGAATGCCATCAAGTTCACTGAGCGCGGGGAGGTGAATCTGCGAGTTGAGATCGACTCGCAGGGGGAAGATTGGATTGTGCTTCATTTCTGCGTCAGCGATACGGGCATCGGTATCGCGCGGGAAAAGCAAGAGTGGATCTTTGAAGCCTTCATACAAGCCGATAGCTCGACCACGCGAAAATACGCCGGAACGGGTCTAGGCTTGGCTATCTCCACCCGGCTGGTAAAACTGATGGGAGGACGAATTTGGGTGGAGAGCGAAGTCGACAAAGGGAGCAGGTTCCACTTCACGGCGAGGTTTGGCCACGTGAAAGACCGGCAACCACAACCCGCGCTTGCGGCGAAAGTCTCGCTACAAGGTGTCCCGGCTCTCATCATTGACGACAATGCCACGAACCGGCGCATCTTGGAGGCCATGCTCGAGGGTTGGTCGATGCAGCCCACATTGGCGGAGAGGGGGCAGGAGGGACTGCTCGCGATGCGACGTGCAAGAGACATGGGCAAGCCCTTCCCTCTGATTGTGCTTGACGCCCATATGCCGGACATGGACGGCTTCATGGTGGTCGAGGAGTTCAGGCAGGATCCAAGCCTGGCAGGAAGCGCGATCATGATGTTGACCTCGGGTGGGCAGCGAGGCGACGCCGCCCGTTGCTGTGAACTCGGCATCTCGGCATACCTTGGCAAGCCCATCCGGCGTTCTGAGCTCCTGGCGGCCATCCTGCTCGTGCTGGGCCAGCCGAACCAGAAGCGGGATCACCCCCAGCTCGTGACCCGTCACACGATTCGAGAAACCCGGCGCCAACTCCGTATTCTCGTGGCGGAAGACAACGCAATCAACCGGGAACTGGTGACGCGCCTGCTTCAGAAAAACGGACACACCGTGATGGCGGCGGCTACCGGTAAGGAGGCTGTCGAACTGTTGGACCGGGAGGGGTCGAATTGTGACCTCGTGCTGATGGACGTGGAGATGCCCGACATGGATGGCTTTCACGCCACCGCCATTATTCGCGAGAAGGAGAAGTCCAGCGGCAAACACATGCCGATCGTCGCCTTGACCGCCTACGCGATGAAAGGCGATCGCGAGCGGTGCCTGGCGGCAGGCATGGACAGCTACTTGTCGAAGCCCATTCGATATCAAGATCTACTTGAAACCATCCAACGGCTGGTCAGCGGAATGCCCGACATTCCTGCCCCCGCGCCATCCGAGAAACCCCCGGCGGAGGTTCTGGATGAGGCGATGTTGATGTCGCGTGTGGATAATGACCTGCAATTACTGCAAGACCTCGTTGATCTGTATCTCGGCGACTACCCGCGCCTGCTGGATGAAATCCGGGCCGCGCTGGAAAGGAAAGATCCCCGGGCCCTGCAAAGAGGCGCGCATAGCCTGAAAGGCTGCACCAGTAACCTTGCCGCCAAACTAGCCTCGGAAGCCGCCTTCAAGCTCGAAGGACTCGCGCACGCCGGGGACTGGGCGGAGGCGGGTAATGCGCTCGAGAGCCTGGAGCGAGAGTTGGCGCGGTTGAAGCCGGCTCTGCTTGCGATGCGGGCGGAAACGGAGAAGAAGCCACGGCTGACGAAGAGTGAATCTTTGCAGTGAGAGAGTGTCTCCGACGGCGCTTTTGAGTGCGAAGATACTATTCGGGGTTAGTCAACTCCCGGTAGGTACGGCTCACCCTGGCCAGCACTTGGACGGCCGATACCTGTGCCGAGGCTTCTTGTGCGAGGGCTGTCAAAGTGAGCACCGTGACCAGAATCGATCGCGCTGCCATAGCCGTGTTCCTTGCCCGGGCTACCGCTACCTGCTACTTTGTGTTGATTATGCCCCGGCAACCGCTGGCGCCGCAGATGCAGCGCATGGTCTCATCGGTGTCGTCGTAGTTGTAATCGACGGTCAACTCTTCGCCCTTGCGAATCCTGCGCAGGCTCATATAGATAATGTGCCCCTTAAAAATGCGGGTGACTAAGTTGGGCGCGCAGGAGTGGTTGACCAACTCGGCGCCTGAGCCATTGACGGCGCCGTCGAGCATCCAGCGCTTGTCGAGAACGAAGAGATAAGGAGTATGGCGGCGCTTCCGGCCCTCCTTCATGGTGATCTTTTCCCCCCTGTACTCGATTACCTTGCGGTTGGGCGGGATATCCTGGTCAGCGTAGACGCCTCGGCCGTGGATTTTCGACTGGCCGACGCGCAAGCGGAAACAACAGAATCGCGGGTCGATCTTTTCCGTGCGCGACAGGGCCATAGGCCAGACTTTCCCTGCCATTCTGCTACTCCTCGTCATCTCCCGCCCGCGGCGTTGAGACGAGGGTTGATGTGTCTCGCCAATCGAAACGCATTGGGCGCGGGGGTAGTTGATGAGCCTGCGCGTACTGGTTTCTCGCCTCGAGAGTCTGGGCGGCCCACTCCCCCAGCGGATATTGCAGCTCTCTGTACACAAGGTAGGTCATGTCCACGGTTCTCATCGGAAGGTGGTCCTTCACATCGTCGACCTGATCGAGGTAACGGCGCCCGCTGGCCTCGGCAACGCGTGGCAGCCAGGCTTTTTGCCACGTCGTCGCCGCGTTCTGCAAGACTGCGTTGCGTTGCTGGCGAATGTTCTCCGCAATGTCGAGCGCCCGGTCGACGTCGGCAAGCGCCCGCGCCGCATCCGCGCGCGCCGCCGCAGTTTCGGCCGATTTCAGATTCGAGCCGATACGGCCCAAATCCAAAACCATCTCCAGACTCTGGCGGCAAAGGCCGACGATGGAGAGAAAGACCTCCAGGTTGTAGCGGTTGAATTCCACTCGTTGCAGGTTCGTGTGCAGCAGATCAAGCAGAGAATCGTTCTGGACCAGGTACTGGGCGGCTAACTCGAGTCGCCGTTGGTTTTCCTGCCCCCAGTCGTGGTTCAAGCGCAGAAGTTGGGGCTCGGGGACGGGCAGAAGCGGGAGAGATTGGTCATGAGCGGGGCGAGGAGGATTCAAGACGCCGTACGACTCACCGAAGATAGGCGTGCGGGCGCTGGAGGCTATCGTCTCCCAGCTATCCTGCCAGAACTCCGCTTGCTGGCTCATGCCCTGGTAGACGCGTCCCATCTCCTCGGCGCTCGGCCCGTAAAAGAGGCGATAGAACGAGTTCATCAATTCCTGGGGGTCGGAGGACGTGCGATTCCAGGCCACGGCAGGCCCGGTTGCATAACCAAGCCAAAACGTCTCGGGATGCAATCCATTGTCGGCCCAACCCGCAATGAATGCCCCCATCAAGTCTGCCTGGCGCGGTAATGGGGAGTTCGGTTGCGCGGAGGACTGGCCGGTCGATGAGCCGAGGGAAATCAGGTCGTGCATCTCCGCCACACGCCCGGGACGCAGCGGGCGAGGGTGCAGGAGTCTCTCGGGCGATAGAAGATAGTAATTGGGGAAAAGCGGTTCTTCGCCTTCTGTCGATGTGAAAAGCAACTGCCGGATTCCGCGCGCCTTGAACACGGGATCGAACTGCGGGCCGTAGACCTCGCCGTTGATGAGGTAAGAAGGCAGCGAGGCGATATCCCCGGGCTGGAGTGGAAACTCCCCCCAGAACAGCACTTTGCGCCCGTGGTCGTGCAGGTAGCCCGCAGTCTTGGTCAAGAATTCCGCCAGGAGTTTTCCCACGCTGCCCAGCTCTCTTGCTCTCTCCGCCTCATTGCACCGCGGGTTATTCGCCAGCCCGACGTAGTAGGGCTCGTCGGTGGAGAGGAAGAAGTGCTCGCTGCCTTTCGTGGCCTCGAGCAGATCATCGAACATACCTTGAAACATCGTGTAGGTTACCGGGTTGGTCGCGCAGAACTCATAATTGCTTTGCGGATACTCCCTTAACCCTGCATATTCCGGATGTTTCAGAATGAAGGCGTCGTGCGCCGGGCCGTCCAAGTAGGGAATCAGTTCGACGTGGTACTTCCGGCCGTAGTCCGTCAGCTCCTGAAGTTCTGCGGGCGACAGCGCGTAGGGCTCCACGATCGCCGGGGCATGTTTGTACTGGAAATGTCCTTCCAGTTTGATGGCAAAGGCATTGACCTTATAAAACGCTGCTTGGCGTAAGGCCGTCTTCAACACCTCCGGATGCTCAAGATGGTGCGCGTCGTCCCAGTAGATCACCCGCAACTCGAGGTCCGGCCAGTCTTCGATCTTTCCTTCCGGCAGCCACAGCTTTCCCCCCTGCGGCTTGATGAGTTGAAGAAGCGTCGTAACGCCATAGAACAAGCCGGTTGGCGTGTTGCCGATGATTGATACCTGATCTGCCGACAACTCGAGTTTGTAAGCCTGTTCGGCCAGTGCAGTCTTCTCGCGGTCAGCCGTTTCGCCTACCGCAACCGCGCCGGGAACGACCGCCAACTTGATTGAACCGCTAGCGAATTGCTTTTTGGATTGTCCCAGGACCAAATGAAATCGTTCCTGCAAGCCGTCTACCAGCAACTCGATAGCGATGTCATTGGGCGCAACCCCCGTTCCCGATTCCCACCGCCAGTCCGGAGTCAGCTCGAAGTCATTCCCGTGCAGCGTTACGCGCTGCGGGTGAGGAAGTACCGAATATCCGCCTGCGTGGAGGAGCGAAGCTGTCGCGGCAGGAAGTCGAGCCGGGAGAGACCAGGCGGGGATAAGCGCAAGGTAAAGAAGCGGCGAGAACCTATGCTTCAGAAGTCCGCAGGTTTTGTTCATTGGGTTGCTCATGGTTCTGGTTGCCAGCCATGCCAAGCTAAGCCCCTTCGGGGCAGAACGACACCCTGGATTACAGCATTTCTGCGGGAGATGCGGATTACTCCCCGCGCAAATCTTACCACAGGGCGGCGGAGCCGCAACCAAAACGTGGCACGGCCGTGCGCACGGGCAGTGCCTGTCCTGAGCGCAGCGAAGGAATGCCCCTGCCACAGTTCACAGAATCTTCGCGGTGCAAGGACTCTTGCAGGGCTGGAATCTGGACACGGTATGCGCTAATGTGGGGTTACGATGCTTACGGACAGCCAACCGCGCAAGGCGACGCTGCGGGCACAGTTCCTCGCCAGCGACAAACTCTGCGACCTCGAAATACCGCCGGACGGTCGCTTGCGGGGGTCGGCGAGTGCTCTCGACGTGGCTATGAAGAGCGGCCAAAGCGCGCCGGTGGGGGAAGTGTGCGCGGAATTTCTGCGCGTGGCGGCTGAATTCTACGGCGTGTCCCAACCGCAGGTGCGAGTGCTGGCGGCCCGCCCGGTTCGCGTCTTCGAGGGCGGGGCGTCGGAGCTTTTTGGAGACTACGACCTTCGAAAACAGGAAATCCGCGTGTGGATGCGGACTGCGATGCGCAAGCGAGTGACTTCGCTGGGGACATTTCTGAGCACGCTTTGCCACGAGTTCTGCCACCATCTGGACGTTCAGCGCCTGGGATTTGGAGACACGCCCCACACGCGCGGCTTCTATGCCCGCACGGCAGTCCTTTATCACCACGCGCGCGGAACTCCCATGAAGCAGCTTGTCTGGATGCCGCTGCGGGGCGGGCGGTGGCGAATCGATTGGGCTCGCACGAATCGAGGTGACTATGGAGTACGTTAATCTTGGCAAGACGGGGCTGCGCGTCTCGCGGATCTGCCTCGGCTGTATGAGCTACGGAGCGCCGGCCACGGGCGAGTTGACAGCCGGCAGGCACGCCTGGGTTCTCAACGAGGAAGAGAGCCAACCCTACTTCCGCCAGGCGCTCGATCTGGGCATCAACTTCTTCGACACGGCCAATGTGTATTCGGGCGGCGTGAGCGAAAAGGTTCTGGGGCGGTTCCTGAAGGCCCATACTATGCGGGACACGATGGTCGTCGCGACCAAGGTGTACGGGGTTATGCGCGATGAACCCAACGGGCGCGGCCTGTCGCGCAAGGCCATCCTTTACGAGCTCGAGCAGAGCCTGCGGCGCCTCGAGACCGACTACATCGATCTCTACCAGATTCACCGCTGGGACTACGAAACGCCCATCGAGGAAACACTCGAGGCGCTGCACGACGCGGTGAAGTCCGGCAAAGTGCGTTATATCGGCGCGTCCTCCATGTTCGCGTGGCAGTTCACCCAAGCGCTCTATCTCGCCGACCTGCATGGGTGGACCCGTTTCGTTTCCATGCAGAACCATTACAACCTGCTCTATCGTGAAGAGGAGCGTGAGATGCTGCCCCTTTGCCGGGCCGAGGGCATCGGGGTGATTCCATGGAGCCCGCTGGCTCGCGGCCGCCTGGCGCGCCCTTGGCAAGTCGAAAAGACCAAGCGCTTCGAGACCGACGGATTCGGCAAGAGCCTGTATTCGAAAACGGAAGAAATCGACCGCCCGGTTGTGGATCGATTGACTCGGATGGCGGAGGAGCGGGGTGTTTCACACGCTCAACTGGCGCTGGCGTGGATGCTCAGTAAGCCGGGGATCACCGCGCCCATCGTCGGCGCCACCCAGCCGAACCACCTGACCGAGGCCGTGGCAGCGCTCTCGCTGCGCCTTACGCCGCAGGAGATTGCGGCGCTCGAGGAACCGTACGTTCCGCACCTGGTGGCGGGATTCAATTGAGATTCCCCGGGCGTCGGCCGGCCGAGGGCACGCAATCCCAGAGGTCGTGTAGCCGACTTTTTGTCACTTTCAGGGCTTCGCCTTCCAGCTCTGAAGCCTGACTTCGTTTTCGCAAATTGCGCTGTTTTTGCTCCTTTTACCGTCCAATTTGCGCTAATTTGCGCGCAAAACGTGCATAATTTGCAGCATTCAAAAAAGTGATATCCTTTGTTTTCAAGTACTTCTTAGCTTCGTTCCCACTGTTTTTGTAGTTTCTCGCGCGCCTCCGGATCTCCGCCAGTCGGGCAATCTCCAACCTGGTCGCGTTCCCGCACCCCAGACCCCAGCCGGAACGCGTGTGGCGTCAAGAAGCTCGAATTCTGTGTTAAATGCGCGCATTGTACAATCATTTCCGAGTTCGTTTTGAGTTCGTTTTCGAAATGCCTCGTTTGTTTTCAATAACATACTGGCTTCGTTCGTATTATTTTTTGTTCTTGTGAAGCCACTCCTTCTCGAGTGTCCCAGAACCGTCCCGCTCTTCCTTCCCGATTGGGCCATCCCGGCGCTCGCCTACGACAATGTGTCCACAAACAGACCATCATGATAGGCTATCATCGGTGCAGCCGATTGTCAAGCGGAAAATGCAAAAAAAGCGGGCGGACTTTCCCGAATTCCTTCGCCCTACCCAGCCAGACCACGCCAGGAAGGTTGTTTGCGACGAATTGTCGTTTCGCGCCACGCCCGTTGCCGGAAAATGAGAACCTGCCTCTCCGCGTGAGCGCCAGTAGTCCCCCCGAGGTCACGACTATGGTTTCGACTGTATGTCCAGGTGATCGCGAGCAGGGACGGTAACTTCCTCGAAGCGGCCAAGTGGATTGTTTCGCTCCGGGCTGCGACGGCCTTCGTGCCGCGTTTCAATAGGAAACGAAGCGTCGGGCTGGCGAAGCCCAGCCGAGCCAAGTCCGCCGTGGCCTTTGAACCGCAGGGGGACGACCTAACAAAGCCCAGGCTGAATGCCTGGGCAACGAAGACCCGCATCAACCCCCGAGCTCTGAAGGGGCGACCTACCCAATCCCACAGACCAGCCTTCACCACGGAGGCACGGAGGCACAGAGGAAAACCGGCGAACGCTCCGCGCCACAGGCTGCCAGGGCGGACGGACTCCCCTCCTGATTCAGAGCTTCTCCTGAACGCAGTGAAGGAAGGGTGACGGCGCGTTCGCGCCGGGGGGTGGTTACAAAATTCCGGAGGGGTCGGTGGCTTCCCGCCAGGGGGTGGTTACAGGGCCCTAATTCCCAATCCCTAATCCCTAGTGGGGGGCGGCGTAAGCCATGATGCCGGTAAATCGGAAATATGGTGTCCCGGTTTTCCTCGGCAAAAGGTACCTGGAACATGTGAAAAAATTGGTTTTACCGATTTCAGCGCTACGCATTTTCAGTAAGTTACATGATCGATAAGGGGTCCAAATTCAATTTTTTCACATGTTCCTGACACGCATT
>JBEKMN010000070.1:0-31771 GCA_050008495.1 Terriglobia bacterium
GGCAATCAAGCGGCGGCCGCGCTTGCGGAAATGCGCGCGAGAATGGAGAGGGTTGAAGCTGGCGAGGCCAAACAGGCCGAACTCATCGCGAAGATGGCCGATCAAGATCAGGCCCTCTGGAACCAATTACAACACCTCGCCGCACGTGTAGATAAGATCTTCTGGATTGCCCTGGTGGCCCTGATCTTCTCCGCTTTGCTGATTTTGCGCGAACTTATCCGTCTACTCTTCTGATTCAACCCCAGAGCCGACTATAAGCGGCGAACGCGATGGTGATTACGGACCCACAGAGCGGGTAGGCCGTTCATCGTCAAAGTGTGCGGTGCGGCGGGTGACGAATCGCGTCGAGCCGTAGGAAAGTAAAGCTCGAAGTGAGTTAACAGGAAAGGGTCAGCGATTGGCGGAAACTAGCCCTCCAAGCGGCTCAAGAAACTGTGGTCCCGTCAGTCGTTGTACGCCGCCTAGATCCTTGGCCAGGAAGAACAGAACAATCCCCCACTCCGCATCAACACCGCACCTACCCATCGCGTACGGATTCAGCTCAGGTGATCCGCGGACGATAACGTAAGCCGACGGATTCCGAATTGAAATACGTCTATAGGAGCTTCAGGAGTGCATTCTGGGTTGGTCCTCGAGAACGACAGATTTTCTTTTTGGGTGTAAAGTGGAACGGTTTTCAAATGCAAGACGGCGGTCAGGCCACAATTCAGGCAATCGGGTCTCCCCATGAAACTCACCGACCTGCGCGGTATTCTTCAATACGTCCCACAATTCCGGGACAAGACCTTCGTTATTGCCGTAGACGGCGACATCGTCACGGACGAAAACTTCCCGAACATTCTTTTGGACGTCGCGGTATTGCGCTCCCTCAACATCCGCGTGGTGCTTGCGCATGGGGTGGCAGCACAAATTAAGGCTGCCGCTGAGAAACAAGGCATACAGGCCTCCGACCTCGATGGCACGGGCGTGACGGATGCTCCGACACTGCAGATGGCCCTGAACGCCGCCAACCGTCTCACGCACGAGATTCTGGAAGGCCTTGCAGCCCATGACCTGCGCGCCGCCTCCACCAATGCGATCATTGCCCACCCTATGGGAATCATCCAGGGCATCGACCACCAATTCACAGGTAAGGTGCAACGTATCGACACAGAGCTTCTCCAAACATTGTTGGATCGGGGAATCATTCCTGTCCTTCCGCCCCTGGGCTTTGATGGTGACGGCAAGACTTACAGGACGAACTCCGACAGCGTCGCCGTTGCTGTGGCTGAGAGTTTAAAGGCAATAAAGCTGATTTATTTCACGGCGCAGGATGGGCTGCGGCACAACGGTCAACTGATTCGCACAATGCCGGTGAGGGACCTGCAAGAACTCATACAAGTCGCCCCCGGCGGATTCGCACCGGGAATGCTTTCGAAGGCTCAGCATGCGGCTGCCGCGTGCTTGGCGGGAGTGGAGCGCGTCCACATCGCCAGCGGCCGGGAGGATGAAGGACTGCTGGCCGAAGTGTTCTCCAACGAGGGCATTGGCACGCTCATTTACGCAAACGAATACGAGCAGATCCGGCCTGCCAAGAAGAAAGACATCCGGGCCATCCAGAGGCTGACGAAGAAGGCGGTGGAAGCGGAAGAACTGATGCGGCGAACCCGCGTCGAAATGGAGAAGAACTTGGGGGACTACTTTATCTTTGAAATCGACAAGAACCCCGTGGGCTGCGTGGCTCTGCACATATATCCCGAGCAAAAACAAGGCGAACTTGCCAGCCTTTTTGTGAGTCCCGCACACGAAAACCAGGGCATCGGACGAAAGCTGATTCAATTCATCGAAAACAAAGCGCGCGAAGCTGGGTTGAATGAACTGATCGTACTCTCGACGCAGGCCTTTACCTACTTCCAGTCGAAAGGCGGCTTCTCGGAAGGCGCTGCGGATAACCTCCCGCCTGCCCGCCGGGCAAAATACGATCAAAGCGGGAGGAATTCGAAGGTGCTGGTGAAGCCGTTGAAAGTTGATGGTTAGGCGCAGTTTTGCCGAGCGGGTGTCCCGGAACAGGCCTATTGTAGGTAAATGGCGTTCAGTATCGGCTTATCTGGTGGATGTGAGGGGAGTCATACAATTCTGGGCTGTCGCTTTCCACTTGGCCGACAAGTACTTTTATAGCGAGCTCGAGACCTTTCTGTCTTCCCGAGATCGGCACCTTCCCGTTTGATGGCGTGCCGCAACTCATACCATGGCGACGGGGTGTGCCTAGGTCGGTCAAACGTTCCGAACTCACCACGCCGCTACGGCCTTCCCTTACGACCCAGGTATCGAGCGCCGCAAGGGCATGGTAGCTGGAGCCGTTGCGTCTCCACAGCAGTTCGTTGCCTGGGTTTTCGTTTGGAGATTACCTTTTCTGAACCCCGTTTTCGCATTACGATTTGGGAATTGTTGCGAGAGGCAGATTCACAGTCGGTCTGTTGAGCGTACGAACGAACAGCAAGCGGGTTACTCCTGGAATGTTGTGGCGTGGAGTCCTGACGACAATGGCTGAATGCGAAGGCTCAAACTCAGCGTTGGCAGCCACTGCCTGCTGGACCGCCGCGGTACGCGCCAGGGAGAGCCGTCGGGAGAATCGTTTGTTCCACGATCCATGGGCGGAAGCACTGGCGGGCAAGGAGGGAGCGTCTTGGATAGCACAGCGTCCCGAAGACAGCACAATTACAATGGCACTGCGCACCCGCTACTTTGATGATTTCCTGGAACAAATCTCCAGCCTTGATAAAATCCGCCAGTTTGTATTCCTCGCTGCCGGACTTGACACACGGGCGTTCCGGCTCAAATGGCCGGCTGGGGTTTGCGTTTTCGAGATGGATCAGCCTTCGGTTGTGGATTACAAAGAGACTGTCCTGCAGTCGCTTGGCGCAACGGCAGTCTGCGAACGCCGGATCATTCGAAAGGACCTCACGGGAAGCTGGAAAGAAGCCCTCGTGGAAACTGGGTTCGACCCAGCCCGGCCGTCGTGCTTT
Organism: Terriglobia bacterium; assembly: GCA_050008495.1. Lineage (GTDB taxonomy): Bacteria > Acidobacteriota > Terriglobia > UBA7540 > UBA7540 > CAVROP01. The sequence goes on from JBEKMN010000070.1 coordinate 3,006, forward strand.
CTGCTGGAAGGTTTTCTGTTCTACGTCTCAAACGAAACGGCGAGGGAGATTATCGATTCGGTCACGCGGCTTTCCGCGCCCGGGACCCGGTTGGGATTCGACGTCATGAACAGCGAAATGCTGACTTCACCCTACACAAAGGCGTGGGTGGAAATGCAGGCGCAATCGGGAGCTCCCTGGATCGGGACCATGGACGACCCCGAGTCTTTCCTATCTTCGCGCGGCTGGACAGCCGCACTGACGCAAGCCGGTCAGCCTGAAGCCAACCACGGACGCTGGAAACTCCCTGTATTTCCGACTAAGACTCCCAACTTTCCTCACAACTGGTGGGTGACTGCCGTGAAAAAACTGTGACGCTGGGAGTACTCCAATCAAACTGATTATGATTCCACGAAGATCCGACCCTGGCCGGCTATTTCACGCAGCCGACCCCAGCCTGCTGCCGTCTAGGAGAATAACCTATGCTTAAATCCGTTGCTCGCCTGGCTGTTCTTGTTCTCCTTCTTACCCCGCTCGCTCCGGCTCAGACCGCCGAGGAGCGGAAAATCTGGCAGGACTTCGTCGCGGCCTGCCAGTCCGACCCGTCTCAGCTCATCAACGACGCCAACCGCCGCCAACGCCTGATTCAGGGCGGAATGACCGAAGCCCAGGCCGACGAGCGCTTGGCCTTGCTGCACAAGCTCTACGACACCTACCCGGCTTTCCAGCAGCAGATCCAGGCCATCGGCTTTAATCACCTCTACCTCGATCCCAACCAGACCCGCTTTACCACGGACCCCAGCGCCTTCCTGGTCGCCATGACCAAAGACCTCAAGCCCGGCAGGGCCCTCGACGTGGCCATGGGGCAGGGCCGCAACGTGCTCTACCTGGCCTCCAAAGGCTGGGATGTCACCGGCTTCGATATCGCCGAGGAAGGTTTGAAAGCCGCCCAGGCGAACGCCGCCAAAGCCGGCCTCGCCATCAAGACGGTGCAGGCGGGCTGGGACGATTTCGACTTCGGTCACGAACAGTGGGACCTCATCTGCTTCATCTACACCGATGCCCCGGTGATGGATCCACACTTCGTCGCCCGGGTGCGCGACGGCCTCAAGACCGGCGGCCTGCTGCTCATGGACCGGCCTTATCGCTCGCTGGATCATCCCGAGCCCCAATGGCCCGACACCGAGGCCGACAAAGCCAACGCCTGGCTAAAGGCTTGGTCAGACCTCCAGATCGTCCACTACGAAGACACCCCCGGCGTGGGCGACTGGCAGCAGACCGCCGTCCCCCGCCAGGAGTACCGGCAGCTTCGGCTTGTCCGCATGCTCGCTCGCAAGCGCTAGCCCAAGTGATGCAGCCTGTGAGGCCGCATCCTTGGCAGAAATCACCACCGGAACGTCATCAGCTTGGGCGCGATCACGTACGCGCGTTACGGGGGCAAGACACGGCACGCCGAGACGGGTCCGCGACGGCGTCGAGGGCAACAGCACAGGCGGGCGGCTATCCGGAAAGCGATCCCCATGAATGCATAGTCGCCATAGCGCTCCGTAGCTTTGGGAAGCATCGTTGCCGAGCCAAAAGGGCTAGTTCGCCGTTTATCGTCAGACTGGTCGGCGTGTTGTGCCTCTTGCGATTGGTAAACAGTAGCCGACTAGCGAGGAGTAATCCGCGAAAGGGTCGACCAAGTTCCGAGTCGCCATCCTGGAGTTATGGCGTGGAGGCTTCGATCGGAATGCCGAGTATGGTAAGAATCTTTGAAGGGCCGACGGCTGCGTCTGATAATGCCGCTTTTCGGGTCGTCAAAGAGGGACTTCGGAATACAAGGCCGTCTTTATTGCAGTATAATACGGCTCAACGGCGCGGACGGGCAATAAGAGTGGGAGGTTTCGTGAAAGAGCTTCTCGACCAAATTCTGAAAATTCTTCAGGAGCGGATAGGCTGGCGGCCCACCCTGGAAATTCTCTCAGTCTTGCTCGGTGCTAGCGTCACCACATTCTTGATTTCTCGTACCACCAGCTACCCGGAAATTTTGGCCGTCGGTATTTGGATTTGTGCCGCATCTTGGTATTTCTGGCTTGTCTATCGGACGCGTCTTGTTCGGCCAATTGTGATTGTGCTTCCGGTATTCGCTTTCGCGGGTTCTGCGGCCTGGACTGTTGGACTTGTTCGCTATCTGGGCGCGCCACAACGTGAGGTTTCACGGCTTGCTGCGTTGGCGGGACAGTACGTGCAAAGAGGATTGTATGCCGAGGCGGTTCAAAAACAAGCGGAGGCCGTTTCTGTGGCCCAAAGAGCCGGTGATCGAAATGCCGAACTGGAACCCCTGTGTCGCCTGGCCCATTACGAATCCCTCGCGAGCCAGCGGGGCGCCGCAGACGTGTCCTGGCACTCCTGTTTGTCGCTCACGGTTGAACTGCGAGACCGAAGGATGGAGGGATTCGCTCGTGACGGCCTCGCACAATCAGCTTCCTTTCGAGGACAGATCGATCTTGCTCGCAAATATTATGCGGACGCCATCTCAATTTTTGAAGAACAACACGACTTCACAGGCGAAGCGGAAGCTCAGCTTGGCCTTGGCATATTAGAAAATCGACAGGGGAACACTGCCATTGCGCGCCAATATTACTCCGCTGCTCGTGATTTCTTTCGGCAACACGGGAACTTAGAAGGCGAAGCAAGCGTTCTCGTATTTCTCTCGGAATCGGAGCGGCTCGCGAACGAGACCGACGACGCCCGAAAGGATATTGTCCACGCCAGCGAGCTCTATCGTAATGTCGGGAATCTAGTGGGCCAAGCGCACGCACTTTATGAATTGGCTGAATTGGAGTCCAGAGTTGGCCATGCGACGCCGGCCCTCGAAGCGTATGGCGAGGCTCGCGGTCTTTACCAGCAAGTTCCCAACCGCGTGGGCGAGGCCAACGTTTTGCGCGGCATGGGTGATCTGGAGCTCGCGCGAAATAACATTGACCTGGCTCGCGGACACTATCTTGAGGCCCAGCAGCTCTTTGAACATGAGAATGATCCCTTGGGAAAAGGAGCTACCAACCTCGGCCTTGGCCGCATCGAAATTGACCAGATGCACTTCGACGCAGCTCACGATTATTTATCCAAAGCTCGTTTTCTTTTTGAACAAGTCAACGACCTGCCGGGTAAGGCTCAAACGGATTACTTCGACGGCTATACTCTCGCAGTCCTTGGCCAGCGGGACGCGGCCGTGGCCATGCTTGGGCGCGCTGCTTCGGAGTACACCGCGGCTCGTATGAACCGCGAGGCCGAGAGTGCCACGCAATGGCAAGATAAGGTCTCTCGGGGAGAAATTCAAACACAGCAGTAAGGCAGCGCATGGTCGCCTGCCATTCATTTTAGACCAGCGATTCAGAGCACAAGTGACCGATGGCAGCCGAAATGCCTGACGAACATCATGCCTGTCGCTCAATTCGATCTAGGCCACTGTCTAGAACATTGGCTAACCGGAGACATTGCAGCCACGTCACCTTGGCGATTGTGCCCGGATCACTGGTACTCGGAAGTTTGTCCCGGAACCGGCTCGCAGCGACGACTCTCCGGCGCACCCAAGGCTTTCGGTCCCGCCTAACGGCGTAGTGTAGACCTGCCACAATTCAATTTGGCCGGTTATGTCGGTTTATCGTACACCTGACCGCCAGTCAACTCTTGGATGACGCCCCATTCGGAAGCTGGGCCGGGGCAGCGACACTGACGGTAGGCGGCCTGCGGTTCGCGCACGCGGTGCGGTCCGGACGACGCGCTGCTATTTCACAGTTTCCAGCCTTCCGCCCCTGGCCCCTGGCAACGGCTGAGCGGGAAGCCAAGATCCTGCGTGAGCTGCGGCAGCATCTCGGAGAGCCCCGCGGCGGCCATCAACGGAGATGGTTCCACTCCGGGAATTGGCCTGAATTCGTTTTACGGTCCGTGGCTCGAGAGAGTCGATCTAGGACTGGCCCGCAGTTTTTCGATCGGGGAAGGGAAGGAACTGCAATTTCGAGCCGAGGCGTTCAACTTATTCAATCACGCTAACTACTATGTCCAGAACGGTGACGGCATCAACCAACTGCAATACAACCCGATTGGTACCGACTGCGGTGACGGCGCAACCTTGAACCAGATGTGCTATCTGGTGCCCAACTCAGGTCCCGGCAATTTCGGAACGCTACAGGAGATTAGCCCCAACGGACTTCCACGCGTGTTGCAGTTCTCGGCTCGATTCACATTCTAATGCGCCGAAGCAAGATGCGTCTCTGCTGAAAACCCGCCTAGTCAATCCCACTAAGCTTGTCCTTCGCAGAACAGCAACAATAATTTAACGGCTTCGTAACCGACAATGGATCCCCGCTTGCGACGAGGTGAGGACGAGAGTTTTTCTTACACTGGAGTCGATCGCACGCCGATGGTTTTCCGCATGAGACGAACATTATGACGTCCGAATTCAAATTCACGCAGTCTTGAACAGACCTTAACATCCCGTTTACGCAAGCAGAGTAGAACGATTATGGACACGGGGCAGTATCAGGAATCGCACCGCGTGTCTTGCTCTGGGACTTCGCCGAACCACAACAATCGGGCGCTGAAGGGCCTCGCTCGAGGGATGCCGTGAGCGTTGGCGTGAAGCGCATCTTTAGAAAACTTAAACGACAGGAGGAACAATTATGCACAGAAGAGAATTGCCGAAGGCCATCTGCGCCTTGGTAATGATTGCTGGACTGATACTCCAGCCACTCGCCGTTTTGGCCCAATCCGCAAACAACAACAACAACAACCAGGGTGGCCAGCAAGGGCCCCTGAATCTCCTCACGCAAGATCTGAAAATCGCCCTTCTGCGCAGCAGAGTGAAGTATGTGTTCGTGATTTTTCACGAGAACGAATCGTTCGACCACTATTTCGGCACCTTCCCGGGCGCCAATGGCCTCTACAGCGCGCCGAGTGGCGTCACACCCGCCAACCAGACGCCCAGCTTCACGCAAAAGTACCTCGATACCTCGCTCAATGCTGTGACAATCTCCCCCTTCCTGATGCCGCAAGCCGTCCAGACGGGGGGCTATGGGTCGGGAGGGACTATTGTGCCGATCTATCCCGCCGACGAGATTTCGGTCGATCACAGCCACCAGGGCATGGATAACGGCATGGATGTCAACCCGACGACCCACATCGCGGCGAATGACCGTTACGCGATGAATCAAGAGGGCCTGACCACCGACGCGTCCGGCAACATCGTAACCAAGTTGGACGTGGCGCCGACCTCAATCACACTGGCGCAAAAGCAGAAAGCAATGACCGATATCGGCCACATCGATTGCGACACCATCCCCTTCATGTGGAATTGGGCGAAGAACTTCGTGCTGTTTGATAACTTCCATCAGACCATCGTCGGACCGTCGACCCCGAATGCGATCGCGCTGATCGCCGGCCAGTCCGGTGAGACGCAATGGGCACTTCACCCCGATCAAGGCGCGACCGTGACTTATGCGGACCCAAGCTTCCCGAACGTGATTGGTGCGAGCTACAGCTCCTCGCTGTCCCCGCTGCCGGGCCCGGGCGACACCAATGCGTTCGTGCCGATTGTTGCTGATCCGGGTCCGTTTCCAGGCTCAAACCTTGACCTTAATGCCGTCAAGCCCCCGTATAACCCCGACGAGAGTGCAACCAACCCGGCCCTGAACCTGACCTTCGCCAGCCAGCCGCTATCGTTCATGGGTCGCAACCTCGAGAACATCATTAAGAACGACCAAAATCCCACCGCGGACCTACTGGACGTCCAAGACGACATTAAAATCATTACGTCCCGCGATCCGGCGGTCAACTGGGGTTGGTATCAGCAGGGCTTCAATGGCAACGATGCGTGTGACCCGTACGAGTTCGCCACGGTCAGCGGTTTCAATTCGTGTCCAGGCGACCTGTACACCGGTTATGTATTGCATCACAACGCCCCGCAGTATTTCGGCTATCTCGCCGACAATACGGAGGTGCTGAACAACAACCTGCACGGCGCCGCTGACTTCTTCGCCGCGGTTGAAGGCAGAACGCTGCCCCGCGACGGCGGCGTGTTCTATCTGCGCGGCGGCTACGACAACAATGATGGCCTGGTGCCGGTCGATCCAACGGCCGCCATCCAGCATGCGTTTATCGGCAACGATGATCATCCTGCCTACTCGGATCAACAGATCTCCGAGGCGTTTGCCGCGAGAGCAATCGACGACATTGTTAACAGTCCTTACTGGCCGGAAAGCGTGATCATCATCACCTACGACGAGACGGACGGGTACTACGACCATGTTTCACCGGAGTGGCGCAGCACGTTTGCCGACGGCTCGCAGCTTGCGGCCGGCCCGCGTATTCCCACCATCCTGATCTCGCCCTATGCCGCGTCCGGCAACATCTCACATCGCTACAGCGAGCACGGCTCGGTGATCAAATTTATCAACGAGCTATTCGGCCTCGTGCCGCTCGCCTCGCTTCCGGATGAGAGGCTTGCGCGTAAGTTAGGCCTCGAGGAACTGGGACAGCCAAACCTCGGCCCCTCCGATGATCCGGACAACAACGTCGGCGACCTGACGGAAGCATTCGATTGGGAAATCTTGCTGGGGTTTAAGCCGCCAGTCCCCGCTTCGCGGGCAGCGATCCCGACGGACGTGTGGCAATCGCTGCCTCATTTGGCGACGGCAGACTTTTCGCCAAACGGCTATACTAATGGTGCATGCCAGGCAATCGGCATTTTGCCGACCGACTTCACCTCTTGGGAAACCTACAAAGCGGGTGAGCCGATCGACCCGTATCCGGTTGACGTGAATCCGCGTCCGACGCAATCGCTCGGCACGCCTACTTCCGGAAGCTGGACACCTTAGTCCGTTCTCTCGGCTTGAGGCATAGCCTGCCGGCTGGAGAGCGTCCGCGAGGGGGATGGAGGTCTCGACCTCCATCCCCTTCTATTTCCGCTTAGGTCGGGTTTATAGATGCCACGCTTACTTTTGAGCCTCCTCCTCGGCAGTTTGTTGGCGCACGCCAGTGTTGTGCGCGCTCAGACTTTAGACTCCGTCCGCGCTGCTCACCACATGGAATGCGGGACGGTCCTAAGCATGGACGACTGGAATGGAGAGGACGTCCACGGCAATCTCTCAGCCCTGGAAGCCGAGGTTTGCCGTGCCGTCGCCGTCGCTATCTTCGGTGACGCAGGCAGCCTAACGATCCGCGCGTTTCCAGCCGAGCCGGAAGTGTTGAGTGCGCTGAAGGCGGACAGGATCCAGCTTGCGACCGGCATCTCGCCTTCGGCATCGACCGCAACGCATTTCGGCATTGGGTTCGGACCGCCTATCTTTTACGACTCCCAGCGTTTGATGGTCTCGAAACGAAGCGGCATCACCGAACTGGCGGGCCTGCGCGGCAAGCTGATCTGCGCGCTTGACATGAGCCCGCCCGAGCGAGTGCTGCGCGACGAAATGACCGCGCGAGGCATTCCTTACGCACTAATGTCTCACTCCGAACAGGGCGAAATGGACGCGGCCGTAGCGGTTCGCCGATGTGAGGCGGGCACCGCCATGGAGTCGCGGCTCGCCCAGTCGCGCGCTAACTTTCATGCGAGGACCAGCGATTTCGTATTCCTGCCGGTGCGGTTCGGGCTCTACCCGGTTGTCCCCGCGTATCGCTACGGCGATCAGAAGTTTGGGCTGGTGATCGACTGGGTGGTCAGCGCGCTGATCGAGGCAGAAGCTTTGGGGATCACGCAGGGCAACGTGGCAGCGGCGGCGAGACGCGAAGACATGCGGGCCGAGCAGTTGCTCGGGCACGACTTCGCGACTGCTCAGGCGCTGGGTTTGGCGCATGATTGGGCCGCCAAGGTTATCGCTGCGACTGGCAATTATGGCGAGATCTTCGAGCGTACGACGGGTGGACCGTACCATCTGGATCGGGGCTTGAATGCGCTTTGGACCGAAGGCGGGCTCATGTACGCGCTGCCCATGCGCTGACACCGAAGTCCAGGTTCGTTGACTAAGACCGTCGATTGGAGCTGCCTCCTCAGTGGCATTGCCAGGCGGGTCATTCAACGTTGGACTTCGCTCGGCTTCGAACCTTTCGACCATCCGCCTGGCGAGTTCCACGCTCTCCCAGCCGATGAGGATTGCTGCGCCCGCGCTCATGGGGTACGCCGTGCTGGTGCATGCGGCGGTGCAATTCCGCGCGGGCGTCGGCATAGACCTTGCGAATTCGTGCAAGATCCTCAGTCTCCGGCCGCTCCCTTCTTGGCCCTGCGTGTGGCCAATCTACTTCCCAGTAATTGTTAAATACCTTGCTTGCCATGGACCCGGCCACCGGCTCGCTGGACGGACTGCCAAAAGAAGTGTCGGCTGCGGCGGCGTGGGAGTAAGATAGGTCCTCTCGATCGCCGGCCTGCGGTTGAAATGGCCGAGGATGGCCTTCATGAAAACCTCTGCTCTCGAACCTCTTCGATATCTCCGTCAGGATGAAATGAACGCGATCCATCAGGCTGCGCTGCAAATCCTCGAGCGCACCGGAATGTGGATCGACCACATCCAGGCCTTGGAATACCTTCGCGCGGCCGGTTGCCGGGTCGACATGGATTCCCGGATCGTGAAGTTTCCTCCTGAACAGGTGGAAGCCGCCCTGGCCCGCATGCGCCGCAATTTTCAGGATCCCGGCCGGTGGCCCAAACGCCTCTCGGTTCGCTATTCTCAAGTGCGTTTTGATGCTCAGCCTTTCCAGATTCACGAAGACTTCACCGTGAGCGGAGGCGGCTTCTGCTGTTTCATCTGGGATATGGCGGGCGAGCGGCGTTACGCCACGCTCGAGGATGTTCGCCTATCGTTGAAGCTTGCCGACCAACTGGACCAGATTGCCTATACCGGGCTTCCCTGCTCCGCCCAGGATGTTCCCGTGGAGATCCGGCCCGTGGTGATGGCGGCCGAATTGGTGAAGGCCACACGCAAGTACGGTGGGATCGAGACCTTCCAGCGCAAGGACGTGGGTTATGTCACCCGCATCGGCGAGATTGTCGCCGGGGGCCGCGAGGCGCATTGGCGAAATCCGATCCTGGTGGGTTATGCCGAGGCGCGCACGCCCCTGTGCATCGACGCCGTGATGGCCGACGTGATGCTGGCGCACTTGGAACTTGGCTTGCCCCAGAGTCTCGACACCATGCCCAACGGCGGGGCCACCGCGCCCGTGAGTCCGCCGGCAGTACTGGCACTGGGGGTTGCGGAAACTCTCGGCGGGTTGGTGTTAGGGTACGCCGTCGACCCCAATGCTACGATGACCGTGGATGTGACCCCCGGTTACTGCGACATGCGCGCCATGCAATTCCGCTGCGCGGGCGGGGAGCGCATGCCGCTGCTGGCGGCGCGGGTGCAGCTTATCTCCGAGTATTACGGCTGTCCCTCCGGCGCGCATGCCGGGAAGTCCGACGCGTGCGTGCCGGGCATCCAAGCGGCGGTGGAGAAATCCATTTCGATGTATGTGGCCGTGATGGCAGGGGCCATTGGCTTCGGCACGGTGGGCCAACTGGAGAATATGATCACCTTCTCACCGCTGCAACTCGCGATCGACAATGAGATGGCCCGCTACGTGCGCTACTCCATACGGGGCTTCGAGGTCAATGAGGAAACGCTCGCGCTCGAGGTGATCCAGGAGTTAGGCCACGGCGGCCAGGCGTTTGACCACCCACACACGGTTCGCAATTTCCGCAAGCTACAGATGCTCTCACCCTTCTTTGACCTTTGCCCATGGGGCATGGGAGACAGTCTGGATCGGGAGCGGTTCGAGAAGCGCGCCGCCGCGAAAGTGCAGCAGGCACTGGCCGCAGAACGCGCTCCCGTTTTAACGCCTGATCAGGAAGCGGCCATTGACGAGGTAGTGCAAGAGGCGGCCATGGAGTACAAGGTGCGATACCCGGCTTAGGTGTATTCAAGAATTACCCGGAGGTTTTTCATGCGTTCTCTTGAGAGAGTCCGAGGGCTCATCGCGGGCCAGCCCGTTGATCATCTTCCTGTCCAGCCGGTCATTATGATGTTCGCAGCGCAGCACATGGGCATTCCCTTCATCGATTACACTCGCGACGGGCGGCAAATGGCCGCCGCGCAGAGCAAGCTCGTTCATGACTTTGGCATCGATTGCCTGCTGACCTGCTCCGACCCGGCACGCGAGGTGATCGACATCGCCGGGGAGGGCAGCATCAACTGGTACCAGGATCAGGGCCCGGCGATTTGCGAAGCACGGGCCGCGCTGCTGGAAAAGTCGAGGTTAAGAAGCTTTCGCATTCCCGACCCGCTGGGCGGGGGCCGGATGCACGATCGGATCAAGGCCATTGAGATCATGCACCAGGAGTTCGGCGGCGACGTCTCGATCGTGGGCTGGGTAGAAGGTCCGCTGGCGCTCGCCGCGGAGTTGCGCGGCTTGACTCGTGCCATGTTGGATTTCCTGGACGACCCCGCTTTCATGAAGGACTTGCTCGATTTCACGGCGGAAGTGGCCGTGCATTATGCGGAGGCGCAGATTCAGGCCGGCGCTGACACGATCGGTATGAGTGACGCCGCGGCCAGCATGATGGGGCCGCGGCACTACCGCGAGTTTCTGTTTCCGCGCCAACTGCGCGTCGTGGAATCCATTCGCCGGGCCCATCCGGAGGTCATCGTTCGGCTGCACATGTGTGGAAACACCGATCCTTTGATTCCCCGGATGAAGCAACTCCCGGTGCAAATCTTCGAACTCGATTCGCCCACGAACCTGGCTGCGGCACGCTCCTGCTTGGGACCGGAGGCCGTAATTCTGGGCAACGTCTCAACCATCACGGATATGTTGGAAGGAAGTCCCGATCAAGTTTATCAGGCATCCCGCCGATGCCATGAAATCGCCGGGAAGGCGCACATTGTCGGTACGGGCTGCGAGGTGCCGCCTGCGACCCCGCCCGAGAATTTGCACGCGATGGTCCGATATTCGCGAGAGCATTCGCCCGAACAATTCGCCGTCAGGGCCGCCCCTGCCGGCGTGGAGCGACTGCTGTGAAGACTGAGAAACCGAACAAGGCGCTCCTGGCCGCTGCCGGCGTGATCACCTGCGTGACTACATCCTGTGCCAGCATTGTGCCCACGCTTGCCCAGCGGGGGCGCTAGGTGTCACCGCGGGCTGGGGCATGGCTCGCGAGATCCCTTTCATTCTCCATTCCTGAGGAGCACGTTGACTTGCAACAGGGCGGACTGCTGCGGAGTGAAGAGCTGACGCCCCATCAGGGCCAGGCGCAGGTAGTCCCTGTCCCACTGGCCGCACATGATGCCGGTGGGCGAATGGGAGCCTGATCCTAGCAGCAGGTGGCCCAATTCGTGCGTCATGGCATCTCCAAGGATCAGCGGAATTTCCCAGTCCTGCCCATCCACACCGTAAGCGAAGTCGGTGATGCGCCCATAGAAGACGCTGGCCACAGCGGTGCCCTCGGCAAAGCCAAAGACGGTGTCGTGGAAAGCAGCCTTGGCCAGGGTAGTGCCGGGTAGAATCCGTACCGCAAGGACCCTCCCACCCAATAGCCCGGCACAACCCTCGTTGGCCTCTGACCGGAATTGACCGCGAGGTCCGAAGCAATCCAGCCAGAGCGAGTCGACGCCCGCAGCGGTGAGGATCCGCCGAGCTTCGGTTTCGGCGCCAGCCAGCGCCCCGCTAGGGACGTGCGCGTAGTTGTACACTCTCACCGTGATCTTCGCATCTGGTTGCGCCCCCGCAAAAGCGAGAGTGAACGGGAACATCGCCAGAGCCAGACAAAAACCGAGACCCACCCCGGCACGGCGGCCTGCTTTTCCCTTCCTTTTGCTTGCTACCTTCATGTCGTCCTCCTCTACGGGCTGCGTGGTGAGGGCGACTGTGAATCAGTTCAGAAGGCCTATAAATGCACTGCGGGTGAACCCTGCGGAAACCCTCGGTGAACTGTCATGTAATGGAGGACAGGGGACTTATGCGAGGGGGTGAACCGGCGGTAGCTGAAAACCCGGAAGCTGATTCACGATGAACGTTGGCCGGGCGGCGGACTTCCGCACTGGACAAACACCGATACCTCCGAGCACATGCTTTCCGGGTCCCTAAATATCAGGTCTGATTTCGTTTGCTGCTTGAATTATTACCGGGGTGTCTTAGAATGGAGGAGGTACCGCGCGACTATCTCGCTTAACAGCTTCCACAAGCATAGGGGGCACACACGCCAGCGGATGAACCCACTCCAAAGCGGCAGGCGGTGCGATTCGGGGTCTTTGAACTGGATCTCAAGGCGGGAGACCTGCGCCGCAGCGGCGTCCGGATCAAGTTGCAGGAGCAGCCTTTCCAGATTCTGCGACTTCTGCTGGAGCGTCCCGGCGACGTGGTCACGCATGATGAGATTATCCACCGGCTATGGCCCCATGGCACGATTGTTGAGTACGAACACAGCGTCAAGACTGCAGTCAAAAAGCTTCGCCAGGCCCTGGGCGACGACGCCGACGTGCCTCGCTTCGTCGAGACGCTGCCCCGACGCGGCTACCGGTTTATTGCCCCGGTGGAGGTTGTAGCGCCGCCCCCGGTGGCTGCCCCCGTAGTCGAGCCGGTCAAGCCGGAAGCGCAAGCCGCTCCCGAGGCCGCCGCCGACTTCACCCGTTCCGATCTGATTGGCCGGACCGTATCCCACTACCGCATTCTGGAGCGGCTGGGTGGGGGCGGCATGGGAATCGTGTACAAGGCGGAGGACATCCGCTTGGGCCGCAAGGTGGCGCTGAAATTCCTGCCGACGGGGCTGGCCAATAATGCCGCCGCGCTGGCGCGATTCCAGCGGGAGGCACGTGCCGCCTCGGCGCTCAATCATCCCCACATCTGCACGGTCTATGAGGTCGATGAGGTGGCGGGGCAACCCTTCCTGGCGATGGAGTTGATGGAGGGCAAGACCCTCAAGCACCTCATCAATGGCAAGCCTCTGCCGGTGGGAAACCTTCTCGAGCTGGGCATGGAGATCGCCGAGGCGCTCGAGGCCGCGCACGCTGAGGGCATCGTCCATCGCGATATCAAGCCGGCGAACATCTTCGTGACGAAGCGTGGGGAAGCCAAGGTCCTGGACTTCGGGCTGGCGAAGTGGCAGGGGTCGGGAAAGCATCCATCCGCAGAGAGCAGCCCTCGCCCCCCCGAGGGAGAGTGTATCGAGCCTAACGAGGCGGGTGAAGGGGTACCCCCTCACGACACTCCTACTGTTTCACTCGACCGCGAAGATCCGACGATCCCCGGATCAACGGTGGGGACGGCGGCCTACATGTCGCCGGAGCAGGCGCGAGGCGAAGAACTCGACGCACGGACGGACCTGTTCAGCTTCGGCGCGGTGCTGTACGAGATGGCGACGGGCCGTATGCCCTTTCCCGGCAATACTTCGGCGGCCGTTTTTGGTGCCATTCTGCACGAAGCCCCGACCTCGCCGGTGCGGTTGAATCCCGAATGTCCGGCGGAGTTAGAACGCATCATTGACAAGGCGCTCGAAAAAGACCGTGATGTCCGCTACCAAGTGGCGTCCGAAATTCGTGCCGACCTCAAGCGGCTGAAGCGCGACGCGGATTCGGGACGGTCCGCCGCCAGAATATCTGCGGGGAGTGCTGAACTTTCATCAGCGGCGGGGACAGGCGGCCTTGCGGCTGCGGCGGTCGTCTCCAAACCCGGGCGGCCTGGATGGAAAGGGTGGGCAGTGGCTGTCGGCGGCTTGGGTCTTGTCGTCATCGCGTTGCTAATCTATTTTCAATCGCGTCCCCTCCCCCCACCGAAAGTATCGGGCTACGTCCCGATCACTCACGACGCTAATCCCAAAGACCTCGTCGGGACGGATGGGGCACGACTTTACTTTAATGAATCCCTTTCTGCGAATTCGGGCCTCTGGCAGGTGTCTAGCTCTGGTGGAGAGGCGGCGCGCATCCCGGTTCCCGCCCCGAGCATGTCCCTGCTCGCCGTTTCCCCCGACGGGGCAAGACTGCTCATTGCGGACCCGGTGGTTTTGGACGAGGTGGGTAATGCACAGCTTTGGACAGTGCCTGTGCTCGGCGGATCACGTCGCAAACTGGGAGAAGCCGTTGGAGGGGCGGCCGCCTGGTCTCCCGACGGCCAATTGATCGTTTACGCCAACGGCGACGACTTATTCCTGGCGAAGCGCGATGGCGTCGAACCCCACAAGCTTGTCTCCGCGCCCGACGTCGCTTCGCATCCCGCTTGGTCGCCGGACGGCACGCTGATTCGATTCAGCGTCGGAGCTAGTGCGCATACTCAAGGCTCGCTTTGGCAGGTTTCGATCAATGGGACGGGTCTGCATCGCCTGTTTCCCGCTTGGCACACTCCTCCCGACGAATGTTGCGGCAAATGGACTCCCGACGGGAGGTATTTCGTTTTCCAGTCACAAGGTAATATTTGGGCCCTTGCTGAAAAGGGGGGGTTACTTGGAAAAGCCAACGCTCAACCCGTGCAATTGACCTCCGGGCCGATGACTTTCTCTTCGCCTCTGCCCAGCAAGGATGGCAAGAAGCTGTTCGTGGTGGGAGCACTGGACCGCGGGGAGTTCTCTCGCTATGATGCGAAGTCCGCAGACTTCGTTCCATTCCTTCCCGGAATTTCGGCGGAGGGCGTCAGCTTTTCCAAAGATGGGCAGTGGGTGGTCTATGTCAGCTTCCCGGAGGGAACGCTCTGGACAAGCAAATTGGATGGCAGCCAGCGACTCCAGCTCAGCTACCCGCCGCTCTATGCCGTGTTGCCTCGCTGGTCGCCCGATGGCAAGCAGATCGTTTTCTACGCCTTCTCGCCCAGCCAGAAGCCGAAGTTGTATATGGTATCGGCCGATGGGGGAACGCCGCACGAAATCATACCCGAAGACGTCCAGGGCGAATGGGACCCCTACTGGTCGCCCGACGGAACAAGAATTGTCTTCAGTGGCACTCCATCTGATCCCAACAGCACCATCCGGATCCTCGACGTTAAGACTCATCAAATTTCGACTCTGCCTGGCTCAAAAGGCCTTTTCTCCCCCCGCTGGTCGCCGGATGGGCGCTATGTCGTCGCCATGCCTTTCGATGCCCGTGGCCTTATGCTATTCGATTTCGCGGCCCAAAGGTGGGAGGAACTTGCCAAGGTAACAGTGGATTTCCCCAATTGGTCGAGAACCGGGGAGTATGTTTACTTCTTGCATGGCGAGGACCAGCCGTCCGTGATGCGAGTGCGCATTCGCGACCGGAAGCTCGAGCGAGTGGCCGATCTGAAAAACTTCCGGCAAACCGGCCGTTGGAGTTTCTGGCTCGGCATGGCTCCCGACGATGCACCTCTTCTGCTTCGCGACACGGGCACCCAGGAGATTTACGCCCTAAACTGGGAAGCCCCGTAGCCGCCTGCTTTCATTCGGGCCCGCGCACGATGAGCTCTGCCGTCAGAGCGGTTGCTTGCGAGCGCTGACGGTCAGAACGGAGTCCGCCACTTCCGGCTGGAAGTCCTCAAATCCTGAAACGGTCGGGTCCTGCTTCATTTCAGAAAGTTCGAATACATGAAGACCTTGCTCGCGGCGGCTCCATTCACGCAAGCGCCGATACTTAAGTATGCCTCCGCGGCCCGCAGTGAGAGTGAAGACCGCAAGTGTTGCTCCTGGTTTCATGACGCGAGCCATCTCGCGCAGAGCAGTCACCGTATCTGTAAAGAGATGAAGTGAGCCACAACAGAGGGTGGCGTCGAGAAGGCCGTCTTGGAATGGAAGCGCCTCCACTCTTGCACGGGCGAAATGCACGTTGGGAATGCCTTCCTTTGCAATATAAGCGGCGCCTTGCGTGGGCGACTGGAAGAACTCCGGTCACATCGAGACGAACCGGTGGTCGATGGCTCGCTCGATTGCCTTGTTCAACGTGTCCCAAGGGCGGCCGGAGGCCAAAGTCGCAGATTCGCAACCCGGAATCGACAGGTCTTCCTCCGCCGGCGCGGCAGACAGGCGGAGCGGAGTGAAGGAACGCCCCCGACAGCGGGCGAGGCGCCTGCACCACGCCTCATCTGCGCACCCCTTCTGCGGCCGGTTCTTTGTTTTCATAGACATTCTCGCTTTGTTCCGGCGATTTTGATGTTTCGCCGCCGTCTTCCGCCGCCGCGCTTTCGCCGGGAGGGTTGGCTGCCTGCTTGAGCAGTTGGGCGTGTTCTTTGCGCATGGTCAGGATAATCTTGACCTTGCGGTCGATCGAGCGGTCGAGCGCCCCCGCCAGGGCCGGCAATACGAAGGAGAAAACGAAGCAGACGGCGGAGTGGAGCCCAAAACAGATGCCCGCCCACTCCACGCCCCGGGCATAAACGGGCGAAGCCTGGTCGGCAGCGCCAAAGACGTTGTGGGCCACCGCAACGGGGAAATAGAGCCACATGCAGAAGAGTCCCAGCCAGGTGAAGAGTTGAACCCACGCCAGTTGCTTCATAGTCGGCGGCATGTTTCCAATCGACCTGGAGATTTCTCTGGCGTTATCCAACACGCCCGACTTCTGCCGCTTCATTTTGGCAAAAGCCTCGAGATCGTCAGGCGGATACTCCTTGGTGCTCACGATCGTCCAGATCACCGCGCTGAGGAAGGCAACTGCTCCTACGTAGAAAGAAAATCGTACGGTGAGCGGAATAGCATGGCCCGTTGCAAGGGCGTTTTGAACGTGGAAAAAATTCGTCATCATCCAAGGGAGCGCCGAAGCGACGACGGCGCCGAGCCCGATAAACAGGCTCTGCATGGCGAAACCCCGCGTACGCTGCTCCTCGGGCAGGAGGTCCGCCACGAAGGCGCGAAAGGGCTCCATACTGACGTTGAGAGGCGTCCATAATCCACAGCAGTCCAGCCGCCCTCCAAAGCGTGGAGGATTTCGGCATGAGGACCAGTGCCGCCGAAGCCAGCAAAGTGCCCGTCAGAAAGTAGGGGCGCCTCCGGCCCAGCCGGTTCCAGGTGCGGTCGCTCATATGGCCGATGATGGGCTGCACGATCAAGCCAGTCAGAGGCGCGGCCAGCCAAAGGATGGGTATCTGGTCCGCGCGAGCGCCAAGATATTCGTAGATGGCACTCATGTTCGCCATTTGCAGCCCCCAGCCAAACTGAATGCCGAGGAATCCGAAGCTCATGTTCCAAATCTGCCAGAAACTTAGACGAGGTTATTCCATAGAAATTACCTGCGAAAGGCAGTGGCCAGTGGCTAGTGCCTGGTAGTCGAATCAGTGATCGGTGGTTAGTGGAGAAAGATGCGGGGACCCAACCACCAATAATGACCACCCTCCACCAGCCACTAACCACTAGCCACTAGTCACTGCTTCCGGGCCCGGTCATAGATCGCGGTCAATTCGCGCAAGCGCTCCCCAGTTTCGGGTGTTAGTTGGTCTGCTGTAAACCGCCAACGCCAATTGCCGCTCGAGGTGCCTGGCAGGTTCATCCGTGCCCGGCCGTCCAAGCCCAGGAGATCCTGGAGAGGAATGATCGCCACATCGGCCACTGAAGCCAGGAGAGTGCGGATGAACACCCAGTTCATTTCCCGGCCGTCCGTGCCCAGGTAGTTGAGCGCGAACTCTCTTTCTGCCCGGATGTTCTCCGCCGTCCGAGTACTGTCGCCGACGCCGCTCGATGTCCACCAGCCGATCGTCGTGTCATTATCATGCGTGCCGGTGTAGACCACAAAGTGAGGGCGGAAGTTGTGCGGTCTGAACTCGGGCGCCTGAGGATCCGAGCCGAAAGCGAACTGGAGAATTCCCATGCCCGGAAAACCGAATTGGTCGCGCAAGGCTTCGACCTCAGGCGTGATGACGCCCAGGGTCTCGGCAACGATGGGCAACTCGCCCAGGGTTTTCTTCACGGCCTCGAGCATCTCGCCGCCCGGCGCCTTCACCCACCGTCCGTTGATCGCGGTCTTCTCGTTGCCGGGAACTTCCCAGTAGGCTTCAAATCCTCGGAAGTGGTCGAGCCGCACGATGTCGACCAACCTCAGCATTGATCGAAAGCGCTCGATCCACCACGCATAGCCCGCCTCGGCTATCGCCTCCCAGCGATAAAGCGGGTTGCCCCACAGTTGTCCGGTGGCGCTGAAGTAGTCGGGCGGAACCCCGGCCTGTACCGTAGGGTTTCCGTCCCCGTCAAGGTGGAACAGTTCCGGGTGGGCCCACACATCCGCACTGTCGTGGGCGGCGAAGATCGGGATGTCGCCCATCATCTGAATTCCTCGCTCGTGACAGTAGGCCTTGAGCTCCGACCACTGCTTGAAGAACTGGTATTGGACGTACTTCTGGGTGTCGATCGGTTCCGACAGTCTTGCTCCCCAACGCGCCAGCGCCTCCGGCCGGCGCGCCGCGATGTCGCGCGCCCATTTGTTCCACACCGCTTCCCCGCCGTACGCTTCTTTCAAGGCCATGAACAGTGCGAAGCTGTCGAGCCACGGGGCGTTTTGCCGGCAGAAATCCTGGAAGTCCTCGCGCCGCGTTGCGGTTGCGACGGCAAGAAAATTCCGTGCCGCCTTGCGGAGGAGCGGGAGTCTGTGGCGCACCACCCCGCCGAAGTCCACTTGGTGATTCGAAAATGCCGGGAGATCGTCGGCCAGGTCGTCCGGCGAGAGGTCGCCCTCTGCGACCAGTTTCTCAAGGCTTACCAACAGCGGGTTCCCGGCAAACGCCGAGAAACACTGGTAAGGGGAATCACCGTAACCTGTGGGCCCCAGCGGGAGCACTTGCCAGATCTGCTGGCCCGCCCCGGCCAGGAAATCCGCGAACCAATAAGCACCAAGGCCGAGGTCGCCAATGCCGAATCTGCCCGGCAGCGAGGTTGGATGGAGGAGTATGCCGCTAGAACGGGGAAATTCCATGCCGGGATTCTACGCTGTTTCGTGAATTCGGGCCAAGCGGAATCTATTCCCCGCGCAGACGAAGGCTGTGTCACCTCTCAGCGTGCCCGCGGAAATCGCCTGGGATTTGAACCTGGCCGAGGAAGGCCATCAGCCACCCCATCCAGAAAGCCAGCAGGCAGCAGAGTCGCGCTCGGGGCCATTCAGTTGAGGGTGCTGAGTCCCTCCATATCGAAATCACTGAGTGGCACCAGAGAATTGGCCGGCAACTTCACCTCCAGACGAAGCGGTTCGGGGGATTCCAGCCCGGCGGCGGAAACCCGCACCGTGATGGGCAGCGTGCGGCCCTCCCGGGTTTGCACGTAAAAGGCGATGCGCCCCGCTTCCAGGTGAATGGGATTCTCGCCCACAAACTCCCCGTTCGCCACGTCGATAAACACCCGGCGGTCTTCGCGTGGGACCACCGTTCCATGCTCGTCCACTGCGCTCACCACCACCCTCGTCATATCGGCTCCGTCGGCAATCAGTGGGTTGTCGTCAGCCTGAAGTTGCAGCTTCCTGGCCCGCCCGGGTGTACGCACTGTGTCTCGCGCTACTTCCTTCTCCCCGATCCATGCCCGAGCCTCGATGATCCCCCCTTCAAATGCATCGAGCTTAAAATGAAACAAAGGGTGAGGGGCATGGGGAAATTCGGTGGGCTTGGCGCGCCCCAGGGAATTGCCGTTCACCCAGAGCTCCACTTCCTGGGCGTTGCTGGCCACCCACACCTCCCTGGTGTTCGGAGACGCCCGGCTCATGATTTTCACCATCGGCCCGTAAAGAGCCGGATCAGCCTGGCTGGCCAGAGCATAGGATTCGAATCCCTTAGGAAGCCGGAAGATGTCATCGACGCAGTGATGCGCGGTAACCGCGACGGGGTTATTGAATTCGGGAGTATTGTAGTCAAAAGCCGCCCAGCCGATCCCCCCAGCGATTTCCGGGTGTGAGTACAGACCATCGAGATATTTCATCCAGTGGAAGGTAAAGCGGAGCAAATCCCCTTGCCCAACCCAAATCGGGAATTGTTCCGGATCGCCGTATTCCGTGATGAGCCATGGCTTGGTGGTAACCGGCTGCGGCCAGTGCGAGGGATCCGTATAATCGTTGACCGTCTCGACTTCTTCCGGCACAAATTTGCCGTGCCAGGCGTCGCTCAGGCGCGCTCCCCCGGGCGGGCGCGAGGGGTCCAGTTCCCGCGCCAGGTTGTAAGTCCGCTGGTAGAGCCCGCGATCGTCTTCTTCCCGCGGTGAGGCTTCATTCCCCCTCACGCCCCACACGATGATCGACGGATGATTGCGGTCCCGCAGGATCATCTCTCGCACGGCCTGGACGGCGTTATCCTGCCATTCCCGGCTCTGCCCGATGAATTGCCACGAGGGAAGTTCATCCATCACCAGCAAACCAATCCGATCGCACTCGTCCAGAAATTCCGGATCGGGCGGGTAATGGGAGCTGCGCATCATGTTCAGCCCCATCTGATACTTGAGGATGCGCGCGTCGCGGCGCTGCAAACGATTGGGGGCCGCTCCCCCTACATAGGCAAAGGTCTGATGCCGGCTCATCCCGCGCAGCTTCAGCGGCCGACCATTTAGGCTGAACTCGCCCGTCTCCGCGTCCCAGTGAATCCTGCGTATCCCGATCCAGGTGCGATGGCGGTCCACTAAGGCCGTCCCCTGCCGCACTTCCGCCATCACCACGTAGCGCTGAGGGTGATCGACGTCCCACAATTGCACCCCCCGCAATGGACCCAGACGCACGACCAACTCTTGCTTCCCTCCTGCCGCCATCCTGAACGAGGCCTGGGCGGAGCTCATCTCTTTGCCGTCGGGAGCCAGCAGGCGGACCAGCAGCTCACCGCTTGCTTCCTGCGCTCGCCCATTACTCAAACTAACCTGAGCCTTCACCTGCGGCTGGGGCTGGATCCCTAGGGTAGTGTAGTACGCCCATTCGATGTGCAGGCGATCGACCACCCGAAGTTCCACATCCCTCTGGATGCCCCCGAACAAGTAGTACCCGAACATCTTCTCGGCTCCCTCCGGGGGCACCTGTTTCTGTTCCCGCGAGTCCACGCGTACCGCCAGCACATTCTCCTCACCCCACTTCAGCGCCGGCGTCAGCTCCACTGAAAAGCGGGTGTAGCCACCACTGTGCCGGCCCAGGAGTTGCCCATTCAGGTAAACCTCGGCCACCGTCATCACACCTTGAAAGTCCGCGAACACTTGCTTGCCCCGCAGGCTTGTCTCCGCCTGGAAGTGCTTGCGATACCAGGAAACAAAACGGAACATGTCCGGATCGAAGGTTTCATGCGGGGTGAGCACGTTGGCGTGGGGCACGCTCACCACCGGAAACGCGTGATCATCGAAGTCCCGCTGGCTCGCCCCCGCCGCGTCGTGGTCAAGGAAGACCCAACCGGTGGAGAAATTGAGCTCCCCGCGAGGCGCAATATCGAAAGGGGCTTGGGCCAAACCCAATTCTCCCAAGCTGAGGAATGTACAGACAATTAGCCCCGTACGAATGCGATCCAACATGATTTCTCCTGTCCCTCCCGTCCTGGCTGGTGTTTATCGATAACAGTTGGTAACACATCAGGGCCGTTTGGCGCCACAGGTTTTAGTGGAGCGAACAGCGCAATCGTTACCCGTATGGTTCGGGTTGAAGTTCCCGCTTGAGACGCACCTGATGGCGGTCAAGACGGTTCCCGGGCGCTGCCCTTCTCCCTTGCGGGAGAAAGTTGTAATATAACCGCCACCAGAACAATGAGTCTGCGCGGCAGCCGAGGAGATACGCCTTGGTGTTCTCCTCGTTCTGAGCCGCGGGGAAGAGCGCTTGGTTTCAGTTGGTCAAAGCTCAGTGCGTCATGTGGCAAACCAGGGCTGCTCCAATGCCAAGGGGGCCACCTGTCAGCCGTGAGACCGGGTTTTCCTAAGAGGAGGTTACAAACATGAGAAGTCCAGGGTTGATGCGCAAGGCCTCATTCCTGCTGGTGATCGCCGTGGTGGCCGGCTGTGCTTTTGTTGGGACGCTCTATGCCCAGGAGACGTCCGGAGGAGCGCCGCCAGCCTATCTCAATCCATCCCTGCCGGTCGAGCAGCGGGCGGCGGACCTGGTCCACCGTATGACGCTTGAAGAGAAGGCCTCGCAGTTGGTGAATCAGGCGCGTGCGATTCCGCGGTTGAACGTCCCGGCTTACGACTGGTGGAGCGAGGCCCTGCATGGGGTTTCCGTGGACGGGACCACCGAGTATCCCGAACCGATAGGCCTGGCCGCTACTTTTGACGTTCCGGGGATCCACGCGATGGCGGTGGCCATCGGTATCGAGGGGCGGATTAAGCACGCCCAGGACGTGCGCGCCGGCCATAGCAACATCTTCGAGGGATTAGACTTCTGGGCGCCCAACATCAACATCTTTCGCGATCCCCGTTGGGGACGGGGGCAGGAGACGTACGGCGAAGACCCGTTCCTGACCGCGCGCATGGGCGTGGCCTTTGTAACGGGCATGCAGGGCGATGACCCGAAGTACTACCGCGTGATCTCGACGCCCAAGCACTACGCCGTGCACAGCGGCCCGGAGCCGACGCGACACTTTGCCGACGTGGATGTGAGCAAGCACGACATGCTCGACACCTTCGAGCCGGCGTTCCGTGCCACCGTCGTAGAGGGCCATGCGGGCTCCGTGATGTGCGCTTACAACGCCATCAACGGACAGCCGGCCTGCGCCAACGAGTTCCTGCTGCAAGATCAGCTACGGGAAAAGTGGGGCTTCCAGGGCTATGTGGTCTCGGATTGCGGCGCCGTTCACGATGTCTTCGACGGCCACCGCTACCGCCCCTCGCAGCCACAGGCAACGGCGATCTCTCTGGAACGGGGCATGGACAATGAATGCATCGACTTCTTCGCGAAAGTCAAGGACGACCATGATTACAGGCCGTACATCGAAGCCGTCCGGCAGGGCTACCTCAGCGAGAATGCGATGGACACGGCGCTTATTCGCCTCTTCACGGCGCGAATCAGGCTGGGCATGTTTGATCCGCCGGAAATGGTTCCGTATGCGAAGATCGATGAGAAGGAACTCGACAGCCCCGAACACCGCGCGCTGGCCCGCAAGCTTGCCAATGAGTCCATGGTGCTGCTGAAGAACGATGGCACGCTGCCCCTCAAATCAGGAATCACCAAGATCGCTGTGGTCAGCCCGCTCGCCGATCAGACCAAGGTCCTGTTGGGGAATTACAACGGAACGCCTACGCATAGCGTCTCCATGCTGGATGGACTCAAAGCGGAGTTCCCGCAAGCCAAGATCACGTTCGTTCCGGGAACCCAGTTCCTGCGCAACGATGGCAATCCGGTGCCGGGCAATCTGCTGACCACCGCCGAGGGCAAACCGGGTCTCAAAGCGGAGTATGGCAACTGGGAGGGAATAGATTTCGATTCGGGAGCGAAGCCGGTACCGCTCACGAGCCGGGTCGAGCCGAACGTCGACCTCAGCGAAAGCAATCTGCCGGCGGAGGCGGCGGGCAAGAAATCCCTGGGCGTGCAATGGACGGGTTTTCTGACGCCGCCGGATTCCGGCGACTACCTCATCGGTATACGCGCCTCCGGCTTTGCCAACGTCACGGTTGATGGCAAGGCAGTCGCGGACGAGTTCACAACCCAGGAAGTCGAAGCAAAACTAGGGCGGGTACACCTGGACAAGGGCCGAAAGGTCGCGCTGACCGTCAACTGCGGGAGTGTGGGTGGAGGCCAGCCTCGCGCGCAACTGATCTGGGCGAAGGCGAACAACGCCCCTTCGCCCCAGGCCGTTGCGGCGGCGAGAAACGCCGATGTGGTGATTGCCGCCGTCGGGATCACCAGCGAACTCGAAGGCGAAGAGATGCCGGTGAACGAGCCCGGTTTTCTGGGCGGAGATCGCACCAGCATCGATCTGCCCGAGCCGGAAGAAGCTCTCATCGAAGCCGTCGCGGCGAGCGGCAAACCCCTCGTGATTGTGCTGATGAATGGCAGCGCGCTGGCCGTCAACTGGGCCAGTGAACATGCCAATGCGATTCTCGAGGCGTGGTATTCCGGCGAGGAAGGCGGCGCGGCGATCGCCGAAACGCTCAGCGGGAAGAACAATCCTGCGGGCCGTCTGCCGGTTACCTTCTACAAAAACCTCAGCCAACTGCCCAATTTTGAAGACTACTCCATGGAAGGCCGCACCTACCGGTACTTCCGGGAAGAGCCGCTCTATCCCTTCGGCTATGGCCTGAGTTACACGAACTTCCGTTACAGCGATCTGAGCCTCCCGCAAACAAAGGTGAATGCGGGCGATCCGGTTGGTGCTGAGGTAACGGTGACCAATACAGGAAAGGCGGCGGGGGATGAGGCAGTGCAACTCTATCTGAGATTCCCCTCAGTGAAAGGGGCGCCGCGAATCGCTCTGCGTGGGTTCCAGCGCGTTCACCTCGACGCCGGCGCAAGTCAGAAGGTGCATTTTGAGCTGAAGAACCGGGACCTCGGCATGGTGACCGAGGACGGCCGTCCGATCATCGCCGGCGGTGATTACACTATCAGCATCGGCGGCGGCCAGCCTGATACCGCAGCGCCGGGCGTCACCGGGCACTTTCGCGTTGAGGGCCAGATCGACTTGCCGGAATAGCGTATGTACGGATCTGCCGTAGGCGCACACCGGGTTTTCTGGTTTAGCCCAGCCTCTGGGAAGGGTTGTTTGGGGGCCACTAATCTGCTGGTTGCCGTTCAGGAGGAGCCGGCCTCACCGCCTGGTGCGGCGCCAGCATTCCGCGCCTTCGCGGATCCTGGGCCGGCCCTGCGCTGCGCCGCTCTGTTGTGCGCCAGCGGTCGAACTCCTGGCAGTATTTAGCCAATGCCTTGGCAGCAATCTTATGAGCCTTCGAGTACTCGGGGGATAAATCAGGATAAGAATTAAACTCCATATCAACCTCCACGGGGAATAACCATTATACCACTTTGGCCGCTGGACAAACGCCTTAGAAGGTGGGTACGCCGGAAGACGACCTGCCTGCTCATCGGCTGGGTTCTGATGCCCGAGCGTTTCCATTGGCTGCTGAAACCGCAGTAGCGGTCCAATTTGATGTAGGGGCGGCTCACGAACCGCCCGTACGGGCACGCCATGGCGTGCCCCTACCCAGGAGGCCAGCCCTCCCGGCAATGAGCGGGACGACCGCGCGGCCGAGGAACTGAGTAAGGACGTGGGGCTCGACGCTGGGACAGAAAGTCCGACAGAGGAGAACGCCGGCGAAACACCAAAATCGCCGGAACAAAGCGAGAATGTCATAGAAAACAAAGGACCGGCGGCAGAGGGTGTGCGCGAATGAGGCGCGAATTCCGCCGGAGGCAGGATGAGCCGCTCGCCGACAAGCCATCCGCTACGTAGGCTGCAACTTCTCGGCAACGCCGCTCGCCCAATCACGGATTGCCTCCCAGTCACGAATGTCGCTGACCGGCAATCGTTTGAGGGCAGGCACGAGATTATAGGGGAAGCGGAGCTTCGCAGGATCAAACTTCCCTCCGAAGACTTGTTTAGCGACGGGCGCAAGCCAGGGGAACTTCGCCAGCTCCTTATCCAACTGCGCGCGCACACCCTGCCATTCCTTCTCTTCATTATTAAATGGCCCGAGTGCAAAAATCGCCACCGGCCGCACCGCGAGGGTTTCCCGGTGTAGCGCCAAGAAGCGGCGGGCGTCCTTGTGGAAGCGAAACATATAGATTGCCGTGCCCAGCACGATGGCTTGGTATCGTTCGAGGCTGTGAACTTCACGCGCAGGCTGAAGCTCGACCTCCAACCCGCGTTCGCGCAGCGTCGCTGCGACTGCCTCAGCAACTTCCTGCGTCGAGCCATGGCGTGTGGCATACGCGACTAGAACCAAGGTCGACATAGTTCCCCTTTCCTCCAGCCGAGTTGGCAGGAACTGCGAGGTGGCCAAGCATACGCGTTAAATGTTAAAGAAATGTTACAGATTACCTTTTGCGTTTACAGCCGGGGCCAAGTCGGCATACTGTTCCTCACGTATGTCCGACACCATGTGCAGGCTCGGCAGCAGTACTCGCCGGCTCCGTTGGCCGCTCTGGGTCGGCGTCAGACGGTTTACACACACTGAGTAATAGCATCAAGCGAGGACCGTAATATGAACTTAAATGTCAGAACCCGGCGTTCCAAGCAGGTGGTGGCTTGGATCGTAGTATGCATCTTCCTGCTGGGTTTCTTTTATTCGCCTGTCGGCACGTGGACGGGCCCAATCCTCGGCGCGTGGTTCGTCGGTACGCAGCGCCTTCGCCGCGGTTTTCTGTGGATGCTGGGATTTGCAGTGCTTTTTGGGTTACCGCACCTGTGGCGTCACTTGCCGCATACCGGTCCCGGTTCGCTGGCCGTCTATGCGTGCTGGGCGCTTCTTGCCCTCGTGCTCAGCGTTCTGCCTTTTACTTTTTATCGTATGACCAGCCCACACCTGCCGGGATTCCTCTCCACCTTTCCACTCCCACTCTTCGGTGTCGCGTTCATGACCATAGAAAGGGCCTGTTTGCCGGCCGGCATCGCGGGATCCCATACCCAGGGACTCAACCGTGCACTTCTCCAATTCGCCGCAGTCTTTGGAGTAAGTGCGGTGGTCTTTCTCATCGACTGGTGCGCGGCGATGACGGTTTGGATGTGGAATCATGAGTTTCGCGCCGCCTCCATCCGCACGGGGGCGAGTGTCTTCCTCGCCGCCGCCGCTCTGGCGGCCGGTTTCGGATGGCTTCGTCAGCTCAGGGGCGACGCGCTGCCTTTAGCGCTACCTGTCGGCGCAGCATTTGCCTGGGTCTGCGTTGTGGGAGCAGTAGCGCTGAGCGGTTGGGCGTTTTTCCGGTCCGGGAAGGATCGCGGCTGGAAATGTTCGCCTGAGGCTTTGAGCATCCTGCGAAGTCCAACCACCAGCGAGCCATTGCATCTTGTTCGCCAGAGCGATGGAGAAGTACTGGTCAGTTCCTCAGGCGAGCGTTTCCCGATCCGTGCCGGCATTGCCGATCTGCGCTGTCCCGAAGACCTTACCGGATTCAATCAGAAATACAATCACCTCTACGAAACCATTGGTGGCTTCTACGACGACACGCAGCGGGTCGGATGCGCCTTGACCGGAATTGACAGGGATGCGTATGTGATGAGCTACCTGGGCTTGCTCGAAGTCAAGCCAGGCGATTCGGTGCTGGAGACTTCGGTGGGAACGGGCCTTAACTTCAAATATCTGCCGCCGGGCGTCAGGCTTTGCGGCATTGATCTGGCTCGAGAGATGCTCGCCAACTGCCAGTCTAACCTGCGCCGCTGGCATCTCCAAGCCGACCTTTTTCTGAGCAACGCCGAGAGCCTGCCCTTCGCCGATTCCAGCTTCGATGTGGTCTTTCACGTCGGCGGGATCAACTTTTTCAACGATCGCGCTAAAGCGATTCGCGAGATGATTCGGGTGGCCAGGCCGGGCAGCCGAATTCTCATTGCCGACGAGACCGAAGAGCACGTGAAAGCCTCGTTCGAGCGCGCCCCCATTACCGGTGGCTATTTCAAGAACCGCAAGGAGCCGGTGGCCGCCCCCGTTGACCTCGTCCCGCCGGAGATGCTCGAGACACACCTCGAGATTCTGAACGTCGTCGGGAAGAACCGATTCTACGCACTCACATTCCGCAAGCCTGCGACCTACAGTTCCCGGACCAAGGCCGAAACGCTGAAGGCGGGCTAGAATCCCGACATAGGCCGTTGCTTTGCTGAAGAGAATGGTCTGGACAGGAATAGACGCCACGACAATCAGGGCTGCCGTTGCGCCCGGCCCTCGCCCCCTGTCATTCTGAGCGCAGCGAAGTCCGAATTCTGGACTCCGATGGAGTCCGTCGGACTCCGGAAATCGGAGAATCTCGCCCTGCCGCGCTGGCTGACCGCTACCCCCTCGTTTCCGTGGTGCGATAAACGAAGACGATGTTGCCGGGTCCGCAGGGCAAGCCGTGGGCGGGGTGCAGGCCGAAGGCGCTGACCAGGTAATCGACCGCCTCGGCGGCGGCGTAGGTGGTGAAGGCCTCGCGACAAGCCAGGTCTGGCAGGTTCGTTTCCCTTGAATTCTGAATCGGCAATTTGGCATTAGGGGCAGCCGCGCCCACCTGCCATTCGCCCGGCTCTCCCCCCAATTTCCGCGTGTGCGCCGTGAGTTCCTCGATGATCTCGTTCCGCCCTATTCGCATGATGCCCCCTCCCGCATAATCGGCAGTCCGCGCTACCTGATGAATCCCGACTCCTGAATCCCAGTCTCACCAACTCTTGTAGGGGGTGCCTTCGAGGGAAGTCTCCTCCGAGCCGCTGTGTACGTCCACAATCCCCAGCGTCTTTTGGCTGGACGAAAGCGGCGCGTCTTCCTTGGTCTCCACCCAGTTCTCGTTCGAGCCGGTGAAGGGGTCGGTGCGCAGCAGCTACAGGTAGCCTTTTTCCACGATCTCGTCGAGGCTCAAGGGAGCGCGGCCGTTGTCGCCGGTGAACTCGTTCATAAGGTTGCGCAGGGTGAAAAGGTGCTCGTGCAGCACGGCCTCCCGCGCCCGGATTATCGCGGTTCTGTAAAACGGCGTAGAGATGGCCGCCAAGATCAAAATCACCGTCACTACCATCATCATCTCGAGGAGCGAGAATCCCCCGCGGGTGGCGCATACGTCCTGACGTACTTTGTCGGGATGTATGCGCCCCTCGCGCCGCTAAGGCCCCCGCCCCCTTCTCACGGCACGCTGTCCATCGCCAGCAGCAGGTAGCGCAGAGGTACGCGCCGTTTGCGTTCCTCTGCGGCTCTTCCCTGATGGTCATCGAGGCCTCAAATCCGGGTGTGTTCATCGGCAGGCAACAACACCCGGTCGATTTCGAGCCCGCTCGGCGTAGCTACGGGGCGCTCGACGCTGCCCGTGTAGTCCTGCACGCTT
>JBEKMN010000071.1:0-3897 GCA_050008495.1 Terriglobia bacterium
CCCCGCCCTTCCGCTTCCGACAACCAGCATCGCTGACAAATACGGCTGAGCTGCCGCATAGAGATAGAACCTCTCCTGGACGGGGATAGTGCCGGGGAGAGGACTCTCCCCGGTAGAGCATGGACCCACTATAGGATAGCAGGACGGGGTTGATTTGTCAAGTACCAAAGTAGCCAATAGCCAAGTCAGAGCTAGTGGCGAGGCGGGGAAAGAGACCCCTCACCCGTCCCGCTTCCCGATGAAGTGCATCGGGACAGCGGGACACCCTCTCCCCAAGGGAGAGGGCTGTTGGATCACGGGGGGAGAGGGCTGTGATTTGAAGGGGGGCAGAGCCGGTCCCGTCCTGGAAATTGAGGTATAATCCTGCCCGGCACGGGGGTGATTCACTCTGGGGGCATCATGTCCCAGGGACCTTATACAGCGGGCTGCAAGACACGCGGTCCGGGAGGCCGGAATGAAACCAAGTCAGAGAATTGCATTTATCTTTTCCGCCGCGCTCGGGGCGATCCTGATGAGCGCGGGTTTACTGTTGGCACAAAACCAGGCGCCGGTGGTGACCGGCGACGCACGCGTAGACAAACTTCTGAGCCAGATGACTCTGGAGGAGAAACTGACGCTGATTCACGGCACGTGGGAGGACCCTAAGGTTTATCAGGGCCAAGCCGGCTACCTGGCAGGGATTCCGAGACTAGGCGTCCCCGGCCTGCGCTTTGCCGACGGGCCACCCGGCGTGCTCACTCGGCACCCGTCGCAGGCGGAGACGGCAACCATGGGCGTGGCCGCCACCTTCAGCGTCAAGGATGCGGAACTGAACGGCGTAGTGATCGGCCGCGAAGCTCGCGCCCTGGGCATTGACGTGGCCTTGCAGCCGTTCGTGAACATCGACCGGGACATGGAGTTCGGGCGCGGCTACAATACGTTCGGCGAGGATCCCTTCCTGACCGGCGAGATGGGAGCGGCGGAAATCCGCGGCATCCAATCGCAGCACGTGATGGCCCAGGTGAAGCACTACGTTGGCTACGACACCGATGCCACCAATGTCTGGGTTGACGACCAGGCTCTGCACGAAGTCTACGTCGCGCCCTTCGCAGCGGCGGTGCGGGCCGGGGTCGCGTCGCTGATGTGTTCTTACAACCGGCTGAACGGGACCTTTGCCTGCGGGAATGATTCATCTCTGACCCGCATCCTGCGCGACGAAGTGGGCTTCAAGGGCTTCGTCACATCGGATTGGGGCGCCACGCACGGTGTGGCTTTCATCAACGCCGGACTGGATATGGAAATGCCGGGTCCGCCGGCGCCGGGAGGGTTTCCGATTCCGTCTTTCTTTGACTCGATGCCGCCTGCACCTCCTCCCAAGGATTTTGGCGATGTGGTTGGACTCATGTTCGGAGGGCACCTTCCTGAGGAGCCGCCTCCCCCGCCTTTTGACTTTTCGGATTTCGGGAGGGAACTCGATACCAAGAAGATGCCCGAGGCGCTCAAGGACGGCACCGTAAGCGAGGCTGCGATTACCCGCGCCGCCGGGCACGTCCTCTACGAGATCGCCAAGTTCGGCTATCTCGCCGGAGAATCGAAGCACGCGGTCACCGAGCAGTCGATCGACGCGAACGCGAAGATCATCCAGAAGACCGGCGAAGACGCGGCAGTGCTGCTTAAGAACGACGGCGGAATCCTGCCGCTGAAGGGCGCTGACCTGGATCAGGTTGCGCTGATCGGCCCCGGTGCGCGGCAGGTGATGGCCATCGGCACAAGCGGGGAACGCTCCGTAGGCTTGCCCGAACGGCAGGTGGGGCCGCTCGAGGCGATGCGAAAGATTTCCGGCAATGCGAAGATTGCCTTGGCCGTCGACGACGACTTCACCGGCGCCACCGTTCCTGCCGCCGCGCTTAGCCACGATGGCAAGCCGGGGCTGGAACGCAGGAACGCGGCCGGCACGGCAGTTCAGAACGATGCTCAGCTTAACTTCACAAACAAAGGCGGCAATGCACTGCCCCCCAACTCGACCCTGACCTGGAAGGGCACGCTGACCGTGCCGCACGCGGGCAATTACTGGCTCTTACTTCAGGCCCTGGGTACGAACGCCAGCCTATCCATCGACGGAAAGCCGCTGGAAGCAACGGGCGCTTTTCAGGGCGGCGTGCATGGTGACATCCTGCAAGCTAATCAGGATGATGCCGTGCCCACCATCGACGGCTTGGATAACGTCCGCCGGGACATTGACCTTGCGGAAGGGCCGCACGCCATCCAGGTGAAGATCAGCCCCGACACCTCGAGCGCTCCGGTGCAGGTACGGCTCAACTGGTATACGCCGCAACAGCGCAAGGCCGATCACGAGGCGGCGATCGCCGCGGCACGCCACGCCAAGGTTGCGGTGGTCTTCGTGTGGACGCGCCTCAGCCCCGTGTTTGGGGTGCCGGGGAAGCAGAATGAACTGGTGGAGGAGGTGGCGGCGGTCAATCCCAACACGGTGGTGGTGCTGAACACCAGCCAGCCTGTGGCTCTGCCTTGGCTGGACAAGGTCAAAGGGGTGCTCGAGATGTGGTGGCCGGGGGACGAAGGCGGTTGGGCGACGGCCAATCTGCTGCTCGGCAAAGCCAGCCCCGCGGGGCGGCTGCCGGTCACCTGGGCGCGGCATTTGGAGGACTACGCCGCCACCAGCCCCGGCCATCCCGAGCGGTCAAAGAAAGGCGTCGACCACAAGACGACATTCAGCGAGGGAGTGGACGTGGGCTATCGCTGGTTTGACCGGCAAGCGACCGAGCCGCTTTTCGCCTTCGGCTACGGCTTGAGCTACACCAGCTTCGCTTACTCCGGCCTCCAGGTTACTCAAACGTCCGATGGCAGCTTGCTCGTGCAGGTCACGGTCCGCAACACGGGCCAAGCGGACAGCGACGAAGTGCCGCAGGTGTACCTGGGCGCGCCCAGTGACGCGCCGGCCGGAGTGCACTTCCCGGTGAGAATCCTGGCCGCTTTCGACCGCGTCTTCGTTCCGGCAGGCCAGAGCAGAACCGTCACGCTGAACGTGGCGCCGCGCCAACTGCAATACTGGTCAACAGCGGAAGGCAAGTGGGTCACGGCAGCCAGCCAACGCACCGTGAGCGTCGGCGCCTCCTCGCGCGACCTGAGGGTTGGCACAACGCTCGACTAGCGCACGGCCGTGCCGACGGTGCCCTGGAGTGCGGCAGCCAAACTGCCGCCTTGGAATTCTGGCAAAAAACGGCGGCAGCTTGGCCGCCGCACTCCAACTCCTGAGCTGCGCCGCAGAAAGGAGTGTCACTTGGCGACCGACTACGCCAAACTCAGTGAGAATCTTTCCCGCTTTTATGACTTTACGGGCAAAGTGGTGCTGTTCGTCGGCGCGGGAGGCAGACAACTGCTCGACCCGGCTGCGCCCGTGAGAAAGCTGATCGCCATCGACAAGGACGTCGAGGCTCTGCGGGAGTTGGAGGAAAACATCGTTGCGCAAGGCTTGCAAGATTCCGTGGAGGTCGTCGGCGCCAGCTTCGAAGAGGTCGCGCTGCATGGCGATGTGGTCTATTTCGAGTTCTGCCTTCACGAGATGGCCGATCCCGAGAAGGCGCTGATGCATGCCAAATCACTCGCGCCTGACATTGTGGTGTATGACCACTCGCCCGGCTCGGAATGGATCTATTGCGGCGCGGAGGAAGACAAAGTCGCGCGGAGCTCAGCCGTGATGGAGCACTTCGGCATACGGCGCCGCCAGGCGTATCACTGCGAACAACGGTTCAGCAACTACGCCGAACTGCTCACTAAGGTGCAGCCGCAAGGGCCGGCCGCCGTGGAGCGCGCGCAACGATTCGCCGGCGCCACCGACATCGTAATTCCCATGAACTACGAGTTGAATTTACTGTAGACACGGATCGTCTGTGGTGCGGG
>JBEKMN010000071.1:3919-35036 GCA_050008495.1 Terriglobia bacterium
CGCGCGGGCAGGATGCCCGCGCGACAGCGGGCGAGACGCCCGCACCACAACGCACTTATGAAAGGAAAATAATCGATGCCGGGCTGCCCACGGGAGTGTATTGCCCGGTGAAGGTGAGCGCCCCTGTGGTGCGGTTGATGCGAAAAGTAGTGATGGCATCCGCGAACTGGTTGCACACGTAGAAGAAATTCCCTGTCGGATCAAAGTTGAAGGCGCGCGGATGATCGCCGCGAGTCCATTCTTCGCCGCGCCAGGCCAGCGTTCCAGTCGCACCGATGGAAAACCAGGCAACGCTGTCGTGCAGGCGGTTGGAAGCGTAGAGGAATTTGCCGTCGGAGGAGATCATGACTTCGGCGGGGAAATTCGAGCCGGCGAAGCCCTTGGGAAGGCTGGAGACCGTCTGTTTCGCTGTCAGCCTGCCGTGAACCGGATCGTAATCGAAAGCGACCACCGTGGATCCCTCTTCCTGCAGCGAATAGAACCAACGGCCGCTGGGATGAAACGCGAAGTGTCGCGGTCCGTCACCCGCGGGCAATGCCACGGAGGGTGGATCGTTGGGGATGAGCTTTCCTTTCTCGGCGTCGAACTTCCAGACAAAGATGCAGTCGAGTCCCAGGTCAGCCGCAAAAACGAAGCGGCCTGCCGAATCGGGCAGGACCATGTGGGCGTGAGGATGGTCGTGGCCGCTGATGGCAAAGCTACCCGGGGGGGCGCTGGCGGCGCGTGCAGGGCCAACCGTGCCTTGATCGTGGACGACGTCGGTGGCTGGGCCCAGCTCGCCGTTCTCGTGAATGGGCAGCACGGCCACCGTTCCTCCGAAGTAGCTGGCCACCAGCACGAACTTGCCGCTAGGATGGATGCTAAGGTGCGTAGGGTTGGCGCCTTCGGAACTCACCGTGTTGAGCAGCGTCAAGTGACCGCTCGCTCGATCAACTGAATAAACGCTCACCGAACCGGAGTGCGTGCCCTGGTAATCCGCGATCCAGTCCACGGAATACAAGTGTTTCCGCGACGAGTCAAGAGCCGTGAAGGACGGGTTGGTGTCCCTCCGAATGATCTCGCGCTGAACGAGAGCGCCATCCGCAGGATTCATTTCGAAGATGTAGATTCCCTGCCCGCGCCCGATCGAATTGTCGGGACCCTGCGGGCGGCTGTAACTCCCGACGTAAGCGAAAACCCTGTGGCGTCCTGAACCCGGCTTGGTTTGCTGCGCCTTGGCGAGCGCCGGGACAGCAACGCCTAGAGCCGCTGCACCCTTAAGAAACCCGCGTCGCGAAGTCTTGCCTAAGACAGTTCGTTTCACATCACGCTGCGACATTCAAACCCTCCCCTTTCTTTGCGACCTTTGCGGCCTTTGCGTCTTTGCGTGAAACCGGCCTGCTATTGTTCCTCCACGATCGCCACGTCCCAAGGCTTGAGCGAAATCGACTGTGAATGGCCGACCGTAATGCCGGACGGGAGATCTTTCCCCGCCGCGTAGGAGTAGGCAAACGATTTGGCGTCGCCGGAGTAGTTGAAATAGTAATGGAGCCGCTTGCCGAGGCGGTTCACTCCGTGCCTGACCCAGACCGCGGTGGGCAATTGCTGATCGGGCCCGGCAAGGGCAACCTCTTTCAGCACATCGAGCAACACGCGTTTCTGCAGCGCGTCTGAAAGATACGTCCCTTCGTAGAGCAGCGTTCCCGACCCGAAGTGATTCTCGGTGATAGCCGGCCAGCGCCCGAAGAAAGGATGGTCGTACCAGGCACGCGGCTGGGCGTGTTCCGGCACGAGAAACTCGGCCCAGTAGCTGACCCTGTTGGCGTCGCCGGCATGGAAAGGATCTCCTTTAAGCGCCAAAGGCTGTTCGAGGTTGGAAAATTCCTGGTAGCTGAAACCCGCCGCCTCTCGCAACGGTCCGGGCGCGCGCACCCAGCGTACCGCAGAATTCTCATTGCAAAAACCGCTTTTAAAAGTCATGACCACGTGTCCGCCATTCTTCACATAGTCGGCGATGCGATTCAGCAGGGCATCATCGGCGATGTAGAGGGCAGGAACCAACAGCAATTTGTAACGCGAGAAATCCGCGGTCTCCGGGAAGACAAAGTCTACGCCCACATTCAGGTCGTAGAGCGCCTTGTGGATTTGGTGGACGAGTGAAACATAGTTCGCCTCGGAAGGGGACGACCCCCAATGCCGTCCGCTCTCGGCGAAGGGCATGAACTCAATCGCATTCAAAGAGTCGCGACTCCACAAGATGGCAACGGGGTTCGAGATCTTCAGGTCAACAAGATGCGGACCGATGTTTTCGAGCTCATGCGCGGTGCGCGAAACTTCGGCATAAGCGCGGTTCGGCTCCAAGTCGTGGGACAGGACCCCTTTCCAGTAGGTCTCCTGATTGGCGGGAATCGATGCCCAATGCCAGTACTCCACCATATTCGCGCCATTGGCAAGATGCGTGTAAACATCTTCCCGCAACTGGCCGTCATAGGGTGGGTATTGGAATGCCGAAGTCCAATCCGTGGTTTGCGCGTTGGTTTCCGTAATCAGGAAATTCGATCCCTTCAGGGACCGGGCAAAGTCTTCGTTCAGGGACTGAGCCGTTCCGTCGAAGTGATCCTGAGTGCCGTGATAAACGTTGATGGCGGGGATATCCAGAACGTTCGCGATCGCCTGCTCGTTCACATCGGCATGCAAGGCGCCGGCAAAATCGGTGGTGACGAATTGGCCGGGCCGGCGGTATTGGCGGACCAGGGCAGCTTGCCAGGCGAGAAAGTCGGTGACCCGCATCTGCGACCAGCGCGACCACTCGAGTTTGTAGCCGGTGCTTTGAGCGCTGTCGCGCGTGGGCAGGTCTTCCCAGGCGTTGACGTCCTCGCCCCAATAGTTGAGGAACCATGCCTTGTTCATGCTGGCGGTATCGCCGAACTTGTCGCGCAGGTGGTTCAGGAAACCCAGGAAAACGTCGCGATTCGAGGCGCCGTAAGACGACGTCTCGTTGTCGAGTTGCCACCCGATTACCGTAGGGTTGTCTTTGTAGTGTTCCACCATATTGCGAATCACCCGTTCGCAATAGAAGCGGTAAACGGGACTATCCGTGTCCATGTTTTGGCGCATGCCGTAGAAAGTCCTGGCCCCGCCCAGCGGCCGCGCTAGCACTTCCGGGTGCTGGTGATAAAGCCAGGTGGGAATCGAGTAAGTGGGTGTTCCCATGATGACCTTGATTCCCACTTTGCCCATGGCGTCAACAACCCGGTCCATCCACGCGTACTCGAAACGGCCGTCGGCAGGCTCCCACAAACTCCAGGTAGATTCCCCCATGCGCACCACATTAAGACCGGCCTCTTTCATCAGTGCGATATCCTTATCCAACCGATCGTAGGGCATGTACTCGTGATAGTAAGCTGCGCCGTAAAGCACGGTTTGCAGGGCTGGAGTGGCGGAAGAGTCCGCCGTCTGCGCCTGGGCAGCGCTAATCCCCAGGCTGAGATAGAAGACGGCCAAGGCGGCCATGCCAATCCGAATTTTCGCGCGAATTAATAAGTATTCCGGCTGCATTATGAACCTCCGGGATTCGCACCCTCGCTTTGGAGTGCGGCAGCGGAGCTGCCGCCTCTGCTTGGGAGCAGGTTAATATAGCATCGTTTATAATCCTTGGAGGGGTGAGCTTACTAGCGATGCGGTTCGGCCTGCGGTCCGGGATCGCGGCAACTTCAAGTAATTCTTAGGAGATAACAATATGAAGTATCGGAAACTCGGGAACACGGGACTGATCGTCAGCGAGGTGGCGCTCGGAACCATGCAGTTCGGCAGCAAGATGAACGTAGGGAATCTGGGCCAGGAAGAGACCACGCGCATGGTGAAGCAGGCTCTCGAGAGCGGAATCAACTTCATCGATACCGCGGATGTCTACAGCCTCGGTGAGAGCGAGACGCTGGTGGGCAACGCCTTGAAAGGCCTTCGCAGCGAGATCGTGCTGGCCACCAAATGCCGCCTTCCCATGGGCGCGAATTTCAACCGCAGCGGAGCGACCCGCGTGAATATACTCCGCGAAATCGAGGACAGCCTTCGGCGGCTCCAGACCGATTACATCGATCTGTACCAGGTGCACGGATGGGACAGCAACACGCCCCTCGAGGAAACCGTGCGGACGCTCGACGATGTGGTGCGCCAGGGGAAGGTCCGCTATATCGGACTCTCGAATCTCCTGTCGTGGCAAGCCGCCACCGCCATAATGCTGCAGGAGCGGCTGGGACTTGAGAAATACGTAACCGCCCAGATGTACTACAGTCTTGTCGGCCGGGGCCTCGAGCACGAGTTCCTATCGTTCGCCGAGTATTACAACATCGGCATCCTGGTCTGGAGCGCTCTGGCCGGCGGATTCCTGTCGGGCAAATACACTCGCGCCCACCCCGCCCCCAGCGGCACGCGTTTCGGAGACTCAGGCCAGTTCGTGCCTTTCGATAAAGAGATGGGCTACCGCGTGGTGGACGCACTGAAGGAAGTCGCCGCCCGCCATGGCGTCAGCCCGGCGCGTGCGGCGATCGCATGGACGCTTGGCCGGCCCGCGATCAGCAGCGTGATCATCGCAGCGCGCAAGCCCGAGCATCTTGACGACAACATCCGCGCCGTCGATCTTCAGCTCACCGAGGATGACGTGCGCCTGCTGGACGCCGCATCCGATCCGGGCATTCCCTACCCGAAGTGGATGGTTCTTCAACTCGACACCGCAGAGGATCCGCGATCGAAGATTCTGCACCCTGAGCGTTACAAGGAAGGCAGCGCCTGGAAGGATCTGCGCGGCACCCGCTGGTCCGGGTGAGGCCTGCGCCCGTTGGCGTCCGAACAATCGGCTAGACATCCCGTGAATCGACCTCGAATTCGTCCTGAGCGCGAAGCTTTGGAGTGCGGCAGCTTGCTGCCGATTTCTGAAAGGCCAGCCTGCTGGCCGGCGTCTCCGCACAACACGTAGCAAGTCGTGAGCGAACTCAGGAAGGGCCGACCATCACCCGCCCCGCGCAAGCTCGCGACGGGCAAAAGCGGCAGCAAGCTGCCGCACTCCAAAGCTTCCGCAGCCCGGACTTCATCACACCGACTGAATCTTCCGTCCGCTTTCGTCCCACACGGCCAGCGCCTTGTTGAAATAAGAATGATTCGCCATATGGCAAGCGATCGCGGTGTTTTTGCCGTACACCGCATCCTCAACGGAAGGCTGCCGGGTGCGCACCGACTCCATGAAGTTGTTCATGTGATCGACCTGGTAGTCGTAATCGGGAGGAGCCTGGAAGCTTTCCGCGGATTGGACAAGCTTGTACTTGCCGGGCAAGGTCCCCGGATGGTCCTTATGCCACTCCTCCAGATATTGCGCGCGCGTTTTTTCCGCCCAACCCAGAATCGAATAACCTTCCGGTTGCGGCTCCTTGTTCTGGGGCGTGACGGTGAGGACGTCGTTCTTGAGTTCCAGCGTCCCCTTGGTGCCGAAGTAACGCACCACATACGGTGATTCGTTATTCAGGTTGCAGCGCATGGCAAGGCGGAAGTTGGGATACTCGTACAACGTCCAGATCAGATCCGGCGCCTCGCGGTTATCGGTCCAACGGAGGATGCCTCCCATGCTGGCGGCGCGCAACGGCGGCGCGGTGATCCCGGCAATGAAGTGGATTCCCGTCAGCATATGCACATAGAGATCTCCGGGCAAGCCTTCGCCGTAATCCCGGAAGCAGCGCCAGCGGAAGAAGCGAATCGGATCGAAAGGCCGTTTGGGCGCGTCGCCCAGAAAACGGTTCCAATCAATGGTCTGCTCGTTGGCGTCGGGTGGAATGGGGTAAACCCAGGCGCCGCTCGCGTCGTTGCGATCCAGGCAAGCCTCAACGGCAGTCACCTGCCCCAGGACGCCGCTATCGAAGATCTCCTTTCCCTTCGCAAAGACGATGGAACTTCGGCACTGGCTGCCCACCTGCACAATGCGGTTGTGTTTCTGCATAGCGTCGACCATGGCGAACGCCTGATCAACAGTGTGGGACATCGGCTTCTCGCAATAAACGTCTTTGCCCGCCGCGCAGGCGTCCTGCACTATTCTGGCGTGCCAGTGGTCCGGCGTGGCGACCAACACGGCGTCCACTTCGTTGCGGTCCAGGATGGCGCGGTAGTCCTTGGTCGTGAAGATCTCTTTCTTGGAATACTCTTTGGCAGCGATCAGACGGCCGTCATAAAGATCGCAGGTAGCGACAATCTCCGTGCCCGGGCAGTTCAGCGCTGCCTGCAAGATGGTGCAGCCCTCCACTCCCGTCCCGATGGAAGCGAAGCGCACTCGGTCGCTGGGCGGAACGGCGCGCGCCGCGGCACGAAGCGGGCGCGGCGAGAGCAGTGTGGTCTTCGCCGCCGATCCCAGCGCCGCAACCCCTGCGCTGGTCCCGATGAATTCTCGACGATTCATATGAATCCTCCTTGATGTGTCGGCGGCTTTACGCCGCCATTCCCAGATTATAGAAGCGGCTTCGCTCCGCCCGGCTGCGATTTCGCGCCGGCGGGAGTACGTCGCAGCTTCAGACTTTACCACTACTTCGCTCGGCATAGCGAGCGAGTTACGTCGAATCAAGACGAACTCCTTCTGGCCAAGAAAAGGTGCGTATCGAAACGAAAAAGAGTACCATTTCTGCGCAACAAAACGCCCTGAGGAGACCTGCTACCCATGCTTCGGACAACCGACCTCTGCCGAATCCATCATCGTGTCTCGTGGCGCCTTTACGGATTGGTAGTCGTGTGCCTGATCTGGGCGCCGCCAACCACAGGCGGAGCGCAGAGACAACAAGGCACGGCGAGCGAGCAGTCTTCGCAGCAGGGGATGAACGAAGCTCCGCTGCCGGCCGTTCGACTGGACGGCAACTACTTCTCGCGCGAAGGACGCCGCTTCATTCCCGTGGGCGCCAACTGGGTTCCCGCTCAAGCGGCCATGGAGTGGCCTTACGAGTGGGATCCGAAGTCGGTGGAGGCGGATTTCGCGCGCATGCACGAACTGGGTTTCAACACCATACGTCTCGATATGGTCTGGGCATGGTTCGAGCCGCGGCCTGGTGATTTCAACCCCGAGGCTTTCAAGGGGCTCGATTTCCTTGTTTCCCTGGCTCACCGCTATCACATTTACCTCCATCCCATGCTCTTGATCGGCGGCGAAGTGGGGGAGGCCTTTTGGGACGTGCCGTATCGTCAGGGTCGTAATCCCCAGTCTGACCCGTACATGCTGCGACTGGAAACCGACTTCGCCGCTGAGTTTGCT
Organism: Terriglobia bacterium; assembly: GCA_050008495.1. GTDB lineage: Bacteria > Acidobacteriota > Terriglobia > UBA7540 > UBA7540 > CAVROP01. The sequence goes on from JBEKMN010000071.1 coordinate 11,175, forward strand.
CGTCGCTATGGCAAGGAGAGCGCTATTCTGGCCTGGGACCTGACGGACGAGCCTCCCTTCTGGATTTCTGATCAGACGACGGATTCCATGGCGATCAACTGGACGCGTCTGCTGCGCGGGGCTATCCGACGTTACGATTCTCTCCATCCGATCGTGGTGGGGACCAGCATGGAGGACGTGGGGCGTGGTCCCTTCCGCCCTGACAACCTCCGCGAGGAGGTCGATTTCTTCAGCGTGCACCCTTACTCAATCTACTCCCAGAAGCTTTTTCCCGATGCCATGCTTTCCACGCGAGGAACGTATGCCGCGGCGCTCGAAACGGCTCTTTCCGGAAGCGCCGGGCATCCGGTCATGGTGCAGGAGATCGGGGCTTCTGCGGCGCAGTACGAGCCGGAACAGATCGCGGCGTACCTTCGGGCAAATCTCTACTCCGCGTTGGGGGCCGGAGCGGACGGATTCCTGATTTGGTGCTATACCGACGCCGCACCCCGGCAGTATCGCCTCGTCCCTTATCTGCGTTCGCCGCATGAAACCCAATTCGGATTGACGACTTGGGATGGGAAAGAGCGTGCCACAGGGAAAATGTTCGAAGACTTCGAAAAGATCGTAGGAAGGCTGGACCTTGCCGGCGTCGAGCCGGCGTCCGCCACAGCCGGCATCATCGTTCCTGATGAATGGTCGAAGCCCTACGGTGACGAATCTCATTTCGGACTGACCGGTCCTGCAATTGTTCCCTATACGTCAACTGACGAAGGTGGCGCGGTGGCTGGGCAGAAGCTGCCCGATCGGTCGGAGGAGAATGAGTGGTTGACGGGGAGTTGGCTCTCGGCGTTCATCCTGGCGCGACAAGCAGGCTTAAAGGCGGATTTTCCCCGCGAGTATTCGGATTGGCAATCGCGACCGTTGTTGTTGCTGCCCTCGCCTTTGACCAGCACGGACAATTTCCTCGTTCACGTGCACTCCGACTTCTGGGAAAAGGCGCGCAGGTACGTCGATAACGGCGGAGCCCTTTACGCTTCGCTTTGCGGTGACGCCGCGATTCCGGAGATGGAAAGCCTCTTCGGAGCCCGCCTGGTGGATCATTCTCCCGTTGGCGATGTGACGCTGAAAGTCGTGACTGATTGGAGCGGCCTGAAGAGTGGTGACACTTTCCATTATTCCGGAGGCGGCGGGCCCCGGCAATGGGCGGCGACACTCAACGTGCGCGGCGGCACCACGATTGCTGTCGACCAGAACGGGCGCCCGGCGCTCGTCGCCAATCACCTGGGCAAAGGCTTCACGCTCGTCTGCGCCTATCCGCTGGAAACCTATTTGGCAAATGTCCCCGCTGCTTTCGACAAAGAGGAGAATTCCTACCGGATTTATCAGGCGTTTCGCGATTGGGCGGGAATCAAGCCCCGCTTCTGTACCAGTCAGCCTTCCGTAGAGGCAATGTCGCTCGACGCGCGGGACCACGGTTATGTTATTGTCGTCAATCACCACGGCAAGGCCGAGCATGGATCGGTAGCTACTGCGGAACCATTGAAGTCAGTCCGGCGCCTGACGCCCGACGGAGAACAGCCGGTGTCGTTTCAGGGCTCGCAGTGGGAATTGGATTTGCAGCCGTACGGCGCGGCGGTGTTTGCGTGGAAGTGATTTACCGCCTGCCCTCGTAGCCGCTCCTGCGTGGTATTGAACCCCTCTCCCCCTTGGGGGAGTCCGATTTCGGGACCCCGATGGGGTCCATCGGACCCCAGAAATCGGGGAGGGTGGCCCGCAGTCCAGATGCACTTCATCGGGAGGCGGGCCGGGTGAGGGGGTCGTTCGGCGCAGCAAAGGGAGTTGCAATGATCGGCGCGGTTGACATCGGAGGAACCAAAATAGCCGCGGGGGTCGTGGACGAGGAAGGACGCGTCTTGGCCAAGGCGGAGTGCCCCACCGACGTGCCCCGGGGCTTCGCCGATGCCATGCGACGTGTGGTCGAAATGCTCGCTCAATGCGTCGGCCAAACGGGGATTAAAGGAATCGGCATTGGGTGCACAGGGCCGGTGGACCCGGTTTCGGGCGCGTTGGGCAATGTCAATCTGCTTCCGGGTTGGGAGGGGGGCAACCCGGTTGAGACGCTGTCAGCGAAATTCGGTGTGACGGCGGCGATGGAGAATGATGCGGACGCGGCGGGCCTCGGAGAGGCGGTCTGGGGAGCCGGCAAGGGAAAAATCCGCCTCGTCTATGTGACCATCAGCACCGGAATTGGCGCGAGTGTGATATTGGAAGGCAAGGTCTATCGCGGGGCCGGCGGCTGCCATCCCGAGATCGGCCACCACGTGGTTGAACCCTCGGGTCCGCCTTGCTCTTGCGGCGCTCGGGGTTGCTGGGAGAGCCTGGCCAGCGGCCCGGCCATGGTGGAGTGGGTTAAGGCCAACGCTTCGGGCAGTTACGGCGGCCAGGAGTTGAGCGCCAAGCTCATCTGCGCGCGGGCCGCCGAGGGTGATGAATGGGCCCGGCGCGCCGTGGAGCGCGAGGGCTACTACTTGGGGGTGGGACTCGCCAATATCGTCAGCGTGTTTACCCCGGATGCCATCGTGCTAGGCGGCGGCGTGATGAAAAGCGCGGATTTGTTTCTCGATTGCATTCGCCAGGTCATTCGCGAGAATTGCCGCCTGGTGCCCTTCGAACGTGTGGAGATTTCACTGGCGTCCCTGGGCCAGGACGTGGCGCTGATTGGGGCGGCCCAGGTCTGGCACCATCGCTTCGCGAGGTAGCGGCCGACCCTCACGATCGCGCCCTCGCGTTTAACGAGCAGCCCTCTCCCCCCGGAGAGAGGGTGTCGCGCTCCGGCGCTTTCATCCGCCGGAGCGCGACGGGTGAGAGGTTACTTCGATATAGACACCCTCTGGAGATCATCGTGCCTGCTAATACTAATTACACTATTATTGAAAACGACTACGTCCGCGACATTCTGGACCAGCCTCGGGCGCTGGAAACGACTCTCCGTAGTCTCAGCGTGCCCGAAGGCTTCCCGCAGATTTTCGGGCGATTAGAAAAGGGAGAAGTACGGAGGATTGTCCTGACGGGGATGGGATCGTCTTTCCACGCCCTCCACCCCCTGCACGCGCGCCTTACGGCCGCCGGCCTTTCCACCGTGATGCTCGAGACTTCAGAGTTGCTGTACTATTTCCCAAGCCTGTTGGACGACCGGAGCCTGGTCGTCGCGGTTTCTCAATCCGGGCGCAGCGCTGAGACCGTTCGTCTTCTTAACGACAACGGACGCCGCTTCGCGATCATCGGCGTCACCAACACGGCCGACAGCCCCCTGGCCTTGCACTCCGATAGTGCTTTTTTGACGAATGCGGGAGAGGAATTCTCGGTTTCCTGCAAAACCTATGTGACGGCTTTGATGGCGCTGCATCAGTTGGGATCTCTTCTGACCGATGCGAATCCCCAGGAGACCATCGCCGAACTGGCGCCGGCGGTTCCCGCGGTTCGAGGCTATCTCGAATCCTGGCGCGATCACGTCGTCGAATTAGCCGCTTGCCTGGAAGGCGCCCGAGACCTCTTCCTGGTCGGGCGGGGAGGCTCGCTCGCCGCTGCCGGGACTGGTGGACTCATCATTAAAGAGTCGACCCACCGCCACTCCGAGGGAATGAGCAGCGCCGCGCTCCGGCATGGGCCATTCGAGATGCTCAGTCAGGAGACGGTGGTTCTGGTTTTCGAAGGCGACGAGAAGACCAGGACCTTGAACCTAAGACTGGTCGAGGACGTCCGCCGGACCGGCGGCAGAGCGGAATTGATCGGGCAGAATGCGGGACTCTCTTCCCTGCGCATTCCGGACGCGCCTCAGAGTGTGTTGCCGATTCTCGAAATCCTGCCCGTCGAGATGGTCACTCTGGCATTGGCCGCACAAGCCGGCCGCGAGGCCGGCCGCTTCACCTTGGGCTCTAAGGTGACGACCGCCGAATAGGCCTTGGTCTCCATGGACCTGAGCCCTCTCCCACTTGGGGGAGTCCGATTTCGGGACCCCGATGGGGTCCATCGGACCCCAGAAATCGGGGAGGGTGGCCCGCAGCCGGCGCCTTCATCAGCCGGGGCGGGCCGGTTGAGGGGGTCCGAGGAAGGTCGCAGAACAATTGGGGAATTCGAGGGGGCCACACTGGCCATCCCTACATTTCGAGGGAGCCGCTATCACTTATGACTCGCAGCAGGTACATGGTGGCTTTGGTCCTTACCACCTTCTTTGTTATTTCGTTTCTAACCAACATCCTAGGTCCTATTATCCCGGATATTATCAAGAGCTTTCACGTCAGCCTCACCGCCACTGCCCTGCTGCCGTTTTCGTTCTTTATTGCCTATGGAGTGCTTTCAATTCCCGCCGGATTCCTGGTGGAGGCGTGGGGAGAAAAGAAGGTAATGCTGGCCTCGTTTGCGGTGGCGCTGGCCGGCGCCTTGTTTTTCGCGCTTTTGCCGGTCTATCAGGTTTCACTCATCTCCCTTTTTCTGATCGGCGGAAGCATGGCTGCGCTGCAGGTGGCGATCAACCCTCTTTTGCGCGTCGCCGGCGGCGAAGAACATTTCGCATTCAACGAGGCGTTCGCCCAGTTGGTCTTCGGGGCAGCATCGTTTGTCAGCCCGCAGGTTTACTCTTACGTGGTCCTGCACCTCGGGGCCCCGGCAAAGGAAAACCTCCCGCTGAGAGCTTTGAGCCGAGTTGTTCCGGCAAGTTTGCCTTGGGTATCCATGTACTGGATCTTCACGGTGGTTATTGCCCTGATGCTGATCGCGCTGTGGACGTCCCGCTTCCCGCAGGTGATGCGCACTGAAGAGGAGAGGGCCGGCGCCCTCGAGATGTACGCGCATCTGCTGAAAAAGCCGGTCGTCCTCCTGTTCTTTGCCAGCATCTTCATGTACGTGGGCTCCGAGCAGGGAACCGCCGACTGGATCTCCGAATTTCTCGCGCACTATCACGGCTACGATCCGCACACCACGGGGGCTGCGGCGGTAGCCTGGTTCTGGGGATTGATGACGGCGGGCTGCGCACTGGGCATGTTGCTGCTGAAGCTGTTGGACAGCCGCAAAGTGCTGTTCTGTTTCAGCCTCGGCGCGCTCGCCTGCCTGACGGTGGCCTTATTTGGGCCGGGACCTGCTTCAAAGCTGGCGTTCCCTGCCATGGGTTTTTGCGCGTCGGTGATGTGGCCGATCATAATTTCGTTGGGACTGAACTCCGTGGCCGAATACCATGGGCCGCTCGCGGGCATACTCTGTGTCGGGATTATGGGGGGAGCTATCGTGCCGCTGATTATCGGGCGAGTCGGCGACGCTTTTGGCCTCCGCACGGGGATGATGTTCCTCTATGTAACCTTTGGGTGGGTTCTCAGCGTCGCCTTCTGGGCTAAACCCCTGATCGCCAACGTGACCTTTCGAGATAAGAAGACGCAACAGGTCACAGGCTGATGTCCGTAGTCCGTGGTCAGTTGCCCGTTGCAGTCCTGTCAATCTGAGCGCAGGAATTCTTCCTTACACTCAAAGCCACACGAAGGGCGGGCCGGAGCAGCTGCAACTGACAACGGACAACTGACAACGGACCACGCACAGCCAAGGCGTCATGACTTCCTGAAGAAGCCGAGGAAGAACTTAACCTTCGCAGGTTCAGCTTCAGGCATAGGTCCAACATGCTCTCCCAATTCCATCGTATTGTGGCTGGCGGGGTCATAGCTTGGCCATCGCGGCAGGCCTGATCCATTAGGATCGCCTGTTTTGGCAAAGTTGGACCAATAGGACGCCATGATTTCCGAGAGCTTGAAGTCCACCGGTTTCCACGGACGATCGAGCAGCTTGAGGGTCTCGAAGATGTACGGAACTTCCGAGGTGTGGAACACGCCGAATTCAGGATGCGCAGGCCACGGTATGGGGCGATCGAAGAAGTAGGTGTAAACCCTTCCACTTCTCTTCAACTGGCTCTCGCACCAGAAATCGATGGAGACTCGGGCCCGGTCTGTTTGGCTCGCCGTCCTGGCGGCCGGCACGTCGGAATCCCTCTCGACGGGGTAAAGCTTCAAGAAAGTTGGGGCCATGTCGCCGTAAGTTTTCTGCACGGCGGTGGTGTAAGAGGCGGCGGTGAGCGCCGTGGGTGGGCCGAAGCCGCTGGCGAACGCAGCATCACCTGCGACCATCCCGACGATAAGCGGGACCTCGCGCGCCGGATGTTCCGCGGTGAGCACCCATCCGTCCGTCACGGGAAAATTGCCGCCCGGCGAACCGGCGGCCGCTTTGCAGAACTCTCCGGCTGGAAGGGCACGAAGATCGGCCAGTGAATGAGCGCCCCTGGCTGCCGCGTATTTCAGGCCCTGTTGCTCCCTCTGCTCGAGCGTCTCTCCTCCGCCATGCAGGTTCTCCGGGAACAATCCGGGCCCGCTCTCAGCGATGGCCCTGGCAAACAGGCCCTTGGCGAGCGGCGATCGCATCAGGTCGGCAACGGAGATGGCGCCTGCGGACTGCCCAAAAATCGTGACCCGGCCGGGGTCGCCGCCGAAAGCGGCAATGTTCTTTTGCACCCAGTCGAGGGCTGCAATCTGGTCCAGCAATCCATAGTTCCCGGAAGAGTGATGTGGCGATTCTTTCGTCAGGTCGGGATGCACAAGGAAGCCAAGCGGGCCGACCCGATAGTTGGAAGTGACCACAATCACGCCCTGTCGGGCAAGCTCTGCTCCGTTGTAAACTGCGACCGAACTCGAGCCTTCGTTGAATCCGCCTCCATAAAAATAGACCATGACGGCGTGTTTCTCGTTGGTGGATTTCGCGGGCATCCAGACATTCAAGAACAGACAATCCTCGCTCACAGCTCCTTGGGTCATGAATTCTTCCGTCCAGGGTAACCTCGAACCAGGCTCATTCTGCATGCAGCTCGCACCGAAATGGTCGGCCGCTCGCACGCCCTCCCAGCGGTTGGCGGGCTGTGGAGGACGCCAGCGCAGTTCCCCAACCGGCGGCGCACCAAAGGGAATGCCCAGGTAGGCCGTGACAGCGTTTTTGTCTCTTGTTCCCGAAATCAAACCGCTGCTTATTCGCACCGGCTTTGGCGAGCCATTCGGCGACGCGCCGAGAAGTAAGAGTGCCGAGCCGACTAAAACTAGTTTAGCGAAGGTGGACATTGGGGGCTCCTGACCCTTGCCGATGACAATAGTTATTTAAGCGACAGCAGTATACACCGCGCCGCCCAGGTTGTTGTAAGGGAACTCTAGTGGAGTCCCAGTGCGGCGGAAGGGCCGCGCCTGCGCCGCGATTCCACTCTCGCAATTCCCTGGGGGATTTGATAACCTTTGGCGGCGCGGGTAGCTGGTGAACATCGCACGCTATACGCGAGCGCCGTGACGGCGATTAAACGGAGAAGCCCATGATCAACTGTAACCGCATTATCGTAAGCTGCTTTCTAATAAGCGTCGCTATTCTGGCGAGCACGGCATCGGCGGCTGACCGGGTGAAGACCGCAAGCGGCATTCTGGAAGGCACGGTCAACGCGGACTCTTCGCTGCGGATTTTTAGGGGTGTTCCGTTCGCGGCTCCTCCCGTGGGCGATCTGCGCTGGCAACCGCCGCAGCCGGTCAAGCACTGGAGCGGCGTGCGTAAAGCCGTAGACTTCGGTCCGCGCTGCATGCAGGCCAGGGTCTTTGGCGACATCGTATTTCGCAGCAAAGAGATGAGCGAGGACTGCCTCAATCTGACGATCTGGACTCCCGCTCGTTCCAAAAACCAAAGGCTTCCGGTATACCTTTGGTTTTACGGGGGCGGGTTCGCCGCCGGAGCCAACGACGAGGCCCGGTACGATGGAGAGAGTTTTGCAAAGCATGGAATCGTGGTGGTTAATGCGAATTACCGGCTGGGCATCTTTGGCTTCTTCGCTCACCCTGAACTCACCGAGGAATCTCCCCACAAGGCGTCCGGCAACTACGGATTGCTCGATCAGGTTGCAGCGCTCGAATGGGTGCGGCAAAACATCGCGGCATTCGGCGGCGATCCGCAAAAGGTGACCATCGGTGGAGAATCGGCCGGATCGCTTTCGGTCAGCGCGCTCATGGCCTCCCCACTCTCACGCAGTCTGTTTCAGCAAGCGATTGGCGAAAGCGGAGCATTCTTCGGACCGGTGGGCGGGCGCGGCCAGACATCCCTGGCGGAAGCCGAAAAGCAGGGCGCACAGTTTGCCGCGAAAATCGGAGGCGGCAAGCACCTGGCCGAGTTGCGGGCCATGCCAGCGGCGGATCTGCTCGGTGAGGCCTCGAAAAGGAACAACGGATTCGGCTTTTGGCCCATCGTGGATGGATACTTCCTTCCCTCCGATGTGCCCTCCATCTTTGCACAGGGAAAACAAAGCCAAGTCCCGCTTCTGGCCGGGTGGAACGCGGACGAGGTCCGGATGGCAGTGCTGATGGCAAAGGAGAAGCCTAACGCTAAGACTTTCGCCGAGCAGTTGCGCCGGGAATACGGGCCTCGCGCTGACGAAGCCCTGAAGGTGTACGGCGCATCCACCGACGAGGAGGCGCTACGGTCCGCCGGCGATCTGGCCAGCGACCGGTTCATTGTCTTCGGTACATGGAAATGGCTCGACGAGCAGGCAAAAGCCGGAAACACGGTTTACCGGTACCAATTCGACCGAACCGTCCCGATTCCGGAGGCGGAAAAAGGAAGTGGTTTGAAGACCTTCGGGTCGCCGCACGCCGCGGAGCTCGAGTATGTATTCACCATGCTCGATTCAAAGAAGGCGGACTGGCAGCCTGACGACTACACGGTGGCCAAGACGATGAACGCTTACTGGGCGAACTTCATAAGGACTGGCGATCCCGACGGTCCCGGACTGGCAAACTGGCCACAGTTCGGCAAGACTCATGAGGTAATGCACCTCAATGTTCAGTGCCAGGCTCTGCTGGAGGAGCATCGAGATCGCTACGAGTTCCTTGACTCCGCGCCGGCAACGGAAAGCGCGCGGTGAACACGCGCGATGGCCAGCGGCCCTCGCGCCCGCCGACGGCGCGACTACTTCTTCGCGAACTCGACTTCGCACGGGCGGCCCTCCACCCGTTTGCCGCTTCCTTCTTTCTCGGAGAACTTTCCCTCAACGTGATAACCAAAGGCGCTGCCCCGCGGACGGTGGCCGACGGCAACTTCCTGCGCTCCCACCAGTCCCTTGGCGTAGATCTTCATCGTTCCGTCGGGGAGTATTTTCCCATCCAGCTCGAACCAGCCAGGCTTGCCTTTGTCGCCTTTTTCACCGTGAAGCACGCCGTCCTTCACCGTTGACGAGAATTGATAAGAGTAGCCCAACGCCCCCTCGGTGTTGCTGCACGAAACCGTAGTGTCCCAGGTCCCATCAAAACGCTTTGCATCATCTTCCGCGCTAGCAGCACTCAAGCATATAACCAAAATGCAAATACCCAGCCCGATCGTGCGTCGCATTGCGTCAAACCTCCTTGTTTGGCATTTCAAACGGAATATACCGCCGCCACTTCGTAGTCAACGACTTTGGGTATGGTGAAAGTGACGGCGCGATCTGCGATTTGGAATGGGATTTCCGTCGCGGCCCGCAGCAATTCCACCCGCGACACACGACGGCCTTCCGGCAGTCGCATTCGGACGTGCTGCTCACCGATGGGATAGAATTCCCGGATCCAGCCGCGGTGCACCGCCGGGTTCGTGTAGTTCAGCACATGGACGGCAAATCCGGCCTCAGTTTCCCACGCCAAGGGCTCGATCAGGCCCTCTCCCTCAATGGTTATCGGCTGCTCCGGACCCGCCACCCACCGAATGGAGTTGCGCAGCAGCCGGCTGAGATCGGTGTGCCCGGAGTGCCACAGCGTTCGGTCGACATCCCCAGGGAAATAGATCAGCCGGCTTTTGGCCTTTTGGCGGAGAACCACTGCGGGCTCTTGTGTGTGCGAAGGATCGGGATAAGAAAGCTCGGGAGGATAAGCCACCGACCCAGGGACGACCGTCATGATTGGTCCTTCGACGGCTGCGACAGGCACACGGTACTCAGCGCCCGCAATCCAATTCGTGCCGGTGAACCCGGCGAGGATGGCGTGCTGCTTCTCGATTCGCGCTGAGTAAGCATTGCCGGTTGTGCCGATGATCTCGCCCTCCTTGCGGATTCCAAAGAGGTCCGCCAAACCAAAGTCCGCCCGCTTCCGGTTCCTGTCCGTGTACAAACCGGTCTCAAAGGTCGCCAGCAGTGAGCCGCCCGCATCCGCATATTCGCGCAACTGGCGAAGTTGCGAGTCGCTGAGCAGGGCAATGTTCGGCAGCAGCAAGGCCGTATACTTTTCGAGTTCCGGGAGCGTGAGCTTCTCCTCGTGCACGAAATCGAACAGAAAACGCCCCTCGAGCAGCGCAAAGTACAGGCCCTCCATATACTGCATGGCCGAAGCTCCCCGGGGAGGTTGGTAGAACAACTGAGTGCGCTGTCCTATCACCACGCCGATAGCGGCAATTGACCGCTTGTTGGTGAAATGCTGGTCGTGCTGCGCGGTCCAATTGAAGAATTCGCGCGCCGGTTCAAGCGCGCGCCGGTCTTCGCCCAGTCCATTCTCGGCGCCCACGATGTGTTGGTAAGGCGCCATGCCGCTGGCCACGGTCTCGTTCATCCACATGCGGGCTTCGGCGCGCGATTTGGCCACGCCCCGCCAACGGACCGGCCCCGTTGACCATGCTCCGGTCACATTAGTCGCCATCTTGCCTTTCTGCACGGCGCGGCAAACACGGCCCTGCATCGCGCATCCCCAAATCGGCGCATCTTCTCCGCCCCGACCCTGGTTGTCGGCCTGGAACCACTCGCAGAGTTCGCCCAGTTCCACCAGGTTGGCCGAGCAGCGGATTCCGCCGCCCAGATTGGCGAAATAGAAATTCCCCGCACGCTTCTCCTTGGCGATCGAATCGTAGAGCTTCCAAAGGAAAATTGTGCGCTCGTTGAACGTGTCCCAATATTCGACCGTCCCGCTCGGCGGCAGCTTGCGGCAGATCGCACAATGGCATACCGGCAGACTTCCCAGCGGCGGCCAGGCGTTCGTGAATAAGCCGTCCACATCGTAGAGCGAGTTGATTTCTCGCATGATGGCTGGGATGTAAACGGTCATGTAGCTCGAAAACATGCACGTGCGGAACAGCCTGTGGTCCTCGTCGTGAACCAGAGGACGGCCATCCGCGTCCTGCTCGAACCATTCCGGATGCGCCGCGACCGCGTCTGCCCAATTGAGATCGGGGCTCAGGCGGGCGATCACGTGCAATCCGCGTTTCTTCGCCGCTTGGCAGCAATCACCGAAGAAATCGCGGTCACCGAGATATTTGCCCTTGCGATGAAAAGGCACCTTGGTTTGATAGTACGCCAGGATGCCCGTGACGCTCACCAGGACGGCATCCACCTTCAGGCTGGCCCAGTAATCAGCCCATTGCTCGATGTCGAGTGTCACCGGGTCGTGCTCGGTCATATTCAATTGACCAATGCGGCGAATCTTGCGCTGCCAGGGAACATCCGGACCAGCACTTGGTCCCGTCCCCATGAAAGAGGTTGCTAAGGAGTGGTCCGAGCCCCGCCTCGCTGCGGAGGGAACTATGGGTTGGCGGGTGGCGATTGCCACCGCAGGCAGCGACATGAACTCGCGACGATTCATTGCCATTTTTCCTCCGAGGCCACTGACGAGTGACGAGCCAGGGGTAGGTCTGCGACCACCAAGCCACGTTATTGTACCTTACTCGTGCTTCCTCTATTGTTATACTCTTCGATCGCCCTGCGGCCACGAGGGCCGCGTCAGCAACGGGAGGAGCTGTAGCACCCTGGGACAGCTTGACGACGACGTGCGCATCGCGCAGAACTACAAACCCTACACGCCGCAGGAAATGGAAGCTGTGGCTAAACTCGCGATAACGGCCGGCCCCGGCGGCCTCAAGGGACCGGCGCTGGAATATTGGAAGATTGGCGGCGAGTGGAAGTAGGCGCGCCAATCAGGCCTTGAGATTCGTGACTAATGGGCCGAAAATTCGTCGTCGCCGTCCTTGCGGGGCGGGAACGCGAACGGAGGTGCACTTATTGCACTGTAATTGCGACCGTGCCCGTGGCCGTGGTCGAGCCGGAAGTGCCAGTTACGGTCACGGTATAGGTTCCCGCCGTGGTGGCGGGGGGGCAATTACGAGCAGAGCCTCCGCCCCCGCACGCCAGCATGCCGCCGGCGAGAGCCACCACGATAGCCAACATGGCCAGGGTCGTCCGCCAATTGCGCCGCCGTCTCAGGATGCTAAAGAGCAGGAGGCAGGCCAAAGCCGCGGCGCCTGGAGGGTACCAGCGAACTCTGAGGTCAATGACATTACCCGGAGCGCAGTTGGCGGGCGTGGTGCCGATGGTGAGAGTAGCCGTCCCAGCGGCGGCGCCGGTAATGCTCACAGGGCTGGTCCCACCGAAGCTCAGGGTGGGCACGCTCTGTGCGCCACCTGGGCTGGAGGTGAGAGCGGCCGTGAGCGCTACACTGCCCGTGAACCCTCCAGACGGGGTCACCGTAATCGTAGATATCGCGATTGGGCCCGGGGTCACCGTAACCGGCGTGCCGGTGACCGTGAAAGCGGGGGGACTTGTGCCCGATACGGTCACCGAAGCCTGCCCGGAGGCGCCGGCGTAGTTGCCATGGCCGTAGCTGACCTCCAGGATGTCGACGCCAGGGAGCAACGATCCAGCCGGTATGTTGATGGTTGCGCTGCCGTTCGCGAGTGGGGTTATGGTGGAGATGTAGCTGCCGCTGACCAGCGTCACCATGCCGGTGGGCGTCGGGCTGCCGCTACCTGGGTTGACGGTAATGGTTACCGTCAGCGACTGGGTCGAATTGATTGTCGAGGCGGAAGGCACGACCGAGACTGTGACGACGCCTACAGTAACCAGGGCGCTGCCGGCGATGGGGAGGGCCGCGTAGTTGCTATCGCCGGAGTAGCTCACGTTTAGTATATTGAAGCCCGTCGTCAGAGTTGCGGGGGGAATGCTGATCGTGGCACTGCCGGCAGAGAGTGCGGTCGCCGCAGAGCTGAATTTGCCGGTACTGAGTGCCACCGTCCCGGTTGGGGTCGGATTGCCGCTTCCACCAGTGGCCACCATAGCCACAGCAAGGGCCTGCGATTGAGACTGCGCCCAGGTAAGTGACGTCGAGGTGGGCGTCACCGTGATAAAGGTCGCAACCACGTAAACCGATGCGTTTCCGGAGGAAGAGTTATAGGTCGCGGAACTCGCCGCGTCGGGGAGATAATCCGCTATCAACACGTCCGGGGAGGCATATCCAGGGGGCTCACCCGGCAGCGCTCCGGCAGGAATGTTGAATTGCGCGCTGCCATCACTGAGCGTGACTGCCCCGGAGTGGTAGGCGCCGCTGGCGAGCGTCACGGCGCCGGTCGGAACCGGATTGCCGCTTCCACCGCTGACGGTAACCGTCACCGTCAGCGGTTGGGCTGAGGTGATGCTCGATGCTGACGTGGTCACCGTCACCGTGGGAGTGACGGCGGTTGAGGTCGCACCCATGTTCAGTTTTGTGACAAATGCATTTCCTGACTCGGAGTTGACCGTAGTCTGGAATGCCCCGCCAGTCACCGGAAAATCGTAAGATACGGCCGACCCCGCCACGTACAGATTGCCGGAATTGTCGAGCGCCAAAGCTCTCGCCGTGTCGCCCGATCCGTATACTAGAACACCGACCGTGTCGCCGGGGTTGATGCCGTCTCCGCCCAGGTAGGTGGAGTAGGCCAGGGCGCTGCCGGTGGAGTTCAGCTCGGTGATGAATGCGTTGAAACCGCCGATACATCCACCTCCACATGGAGCTTGATCGTGATTCGTGGACTGGAAGGCTCCCGGAGTCACAGGAAAGTTGGCGGAGGCGGTGCTGCCGGTGAGATAGACATTGCCAGAGCTGTCGATCGCCACGCCGCTCGCTTGGTCACCACCTAAAAAGGCAAGGGTAGGCGTCACGTTGACGACGCCGCCGCTACCACCCAGGTAGGTGGAGTACACCAAGCCCGTGCCGGCCGGATTCAGCTTGCTAACAAAAGCGGCGCCGCCATCGTTGGAGGAAGGGTACGTCGTCTGGAAGGCCCCTTGCGTCACTGGAAATTCGGCGGAGGTCGTCCGCCCGGCCACATACGCGTTGCCGGCGGCGTCCACGGCGATCGCGCCGCCTTGATTCCCGGCGTAGGCGCCGCCCCCACCCAGGTAGGTGGAATAGACCAGCGCCGTGCCGGTTGCATTCAGCTTGGTGACGAAGGCGTCGGGGCTCTCGCTCGGCGCAGCGGGATTCGTTGATTGGAAGGCCCCCGGCGTTACAGGAAAGTCGGTGGAGAACGCATCGCCGGTCACATACGCGTTGCCGGCGGCATCCAGGGCAATCGCATTGGCGAAATCCCCGTTGTCGCCAACCGCATTGCCGCTCCCGCCCAAATACGTCGAGTAGACCAACGCCGCGCCGCTTGGATTCAGCTTGCTGACGAAGGCGTTGGCGCATTCGTTCACGGCGCAGTTGTTGGTGGTCTGAGAGGCGCCTTGGGTCACCGGGAAGTCCGGAGAGTACGATTGGCCCGCCACATACGCATCGCCGGCGGCATCCACGGCGATGGCATTGCCTTTATCGCCGGAATAGGGAGTGTACCCGGAGAGGCCGCTCCCACCCAGGTAGGTCGAGTAGACCAGCGCCGTGCCGGTTGGATTCAACTTCGTGACAAACGCGTTGGAATCATCATTGGCGGCGGCCCGATTCGTTGTCTGGACGGCACCTGGCGTGACCGGAAAGTCAGTGGAGTACGCCTGGCCAGCCACGTACACGTTGCCGGCAGCATCTACGCTAATCGCACTGCCTGTATCACTGCCGCTGCTACCGCCGAAGTAAGTGGAGTAAACCAGCGCTGTGCCGGTCGGGTTCAGCTTGGTGACGAAGGCGGTGCGTCCATTGGCCGCAGCGTGGTTCACCGTCTGGTAGGCCCCTTGCGTCACCGGAAAGTCGATGGAGGAGGTCTGGCCAGTCACATAAACGTTGCCTGCCCTATCCACGGCAATCGCATTGGCCGAATCGCCACCGAAGCCGCTGCCGCCCAGAAAGGTCGAGAACGCGAGAGCCGGATCGATCACCAGCGCTTTTGCGCGGTCGTAGCTCCCCAACCGGAATCCCACGGTGTGCTTGCCCAGCAGCGCAAAGTCTCCTGCCACCGGACGGCGATGCCCGTCCACCATCTGGTAAACCAACGGCTTGTGGAAAGCCAGCACTCCGTTCGCAGTCGTCACCACCAGATCTCCGTTCGCCGCCAGATGCAAGCGGTTCGGCTCGCCGAATCGTAGTCGAATGGACCCCGGATCGGCGTTGGGTGCGAGCGCGAAATCGAATTCGAGTTGCCGCTGGTTGCCGTAGTAGACCAGATCGATGCCGGAGTAGATATTTGAGTAGCGCACCTTGGCGTATGTAGGAACCCGCGCGCGCCATTCGGCGGGGTCCCCGCCGATAAAGTAATTGGCTGTGCCTGGCAATTGCTCTTCACCCCTCGGCTCCTGTTTGCTGCTTAATCCCGCCAGCTTCATCCGCAGGACTGAGGCTTGACGAGCCGCGGACCTAGACGTTAGGTCCGCCCTATCAGCTGCCAACACCGCTTCGCTGCGGGTCAGAAACAGCGTGTACCCCCTGCCGCGCGATAGAAATCTCACCGCCGAATTCGTCTGGCCTTTGTTAGCCTCAAAGCTCACCGGGAGCTTTCCGTACCTGTCGCTAACTGCGGCGCGATGGCCGCTTGACATTGGGACCTGGGGGGCTTCAGATGCAGCGGTGAACACCGCTGCCACAAGGAATGCCGTGCAAAACAGCGCCCGCAAATAAGACGAGTGCATGCCTGCACACATAGACCCTCCTTAAGCTGGGACGGCTAAGTCTTCTGATGCCTAGGCCTCCAATTCCGTCGCCTGCAATCGGCGACTTGTCGGGCAAAAATCGTGTGTCGACATATTGTCGTTCCAGATCTGAGGAGAATTTGAGGTATGGTGCGGAAGGGAGGATTCGACCTGCCCTGCCCGCCTAAATCACCGCATATCAATGCACTTCTCTCAACTCAGCATGAATACTGAGTTTCACGTCATTCTATTACTTCTATCCAGTCCGGGCCTTTCTCGCTGGTGCCCTACGGAAATAGACACCAAATAGACACCAAGAAAAATGGCTGCATAAATTCAGTTGGACTGTACAGCTGCACTCGCGGGGTCGGTCTATGCTCACTGGCCAGCCTGGTTTGCGCAAGCACAAATCCGAGTGAAAAGTCTGAAAGATGCCGCGACGATCTGTGTCATTGCATAGGAGGAAAGCTGGAACTCGGGAGCGGTGTGGCTATGGGTCTGGCCGTCGCCGGTCACATCCCTTTCTAAAGCACCCCATGGCTGGTGCCGATAAGACAAAGGGGCAGTATAGCGATGGGAACGCTCCCATTCAAGTTCAGCGAGAAGGCTTTGCCAAGCTTAAGGAGCGTGCCTAAATGGATGGGTGTCCTTTATGTGTTTCCGCAGCATGCGCCGCCTGACGAAAAGAAGACCAATGGCGCCCCCAGCGTAGATGAATCGGCAATGAAAAGGAATTCCAGATGATCGAACACCCGACTCCATCGGCGCCCGGGCACTCACCGATGCGATTGTTGACCGCTTCCGCGCTTCTGACATGCGCGGTTCTCGTTTGGTTTGGGTGGAACATCTACAGTTCTTATCGTATGTCCAGAGTGATCCGGGAGCGTCTGTTTCAAATCCAGGAACTACAGGGGGTCATCACGCATCTGGACGAGGTCCTGACGATGTCCGCCCGCATGTCCGCGGCCACAGGAGATCTGGCGTGGGAGCAGCGGTATCTTCACTTTGAGCCGATTCTCGACGGTGCGATTAAGAAAATAATCCACCTTGAACCGGACGCCTACGCGGGAAAAGGTGCGGCGGAGACCGACGCGGCGAACATAAAGCTGGTTGAAATGGAACATCGCGCCTTTGACCTCGTGCGCCAGAGCCGTGCTGAAGCGGCCCGTGAGGTTCTCTTCTCAGCGGAGTACGAAGCACAGAAGCAAATCTACTCGCAGGGCATGGCAATGGTGACGGTTCGGCTCAATAAACGAGCCGACGACATGCTCAAATCAGTCCAGCGAGAGACTCTTCTCAACAGCCTCTTCGTCGTCGCAGCCCTGCCGACTCTGCTGATCGGCTGGCTATTCGGTCTCCGGGTCCTGCGCCGCTGGCACGACGCGCTAGCGGAGAGTAATCGTCGACTCGATCAACAGGCTCACGAGCTGCTCGAGTTGAACGCGAACCTTGATAAGCGCGTCATGGAGCGAACCGTCCAGCTTGAAGCGGCGCATGGAGCCGAACGGAAGCAAACGGAGATTCTCCAGGGGGTCTTCGACAAAATCCCGATCATGGTCTCTCTCCACGAGCCCACCGGGAAGACCCAAAGCGTCAATCGGGAGTTCGAGCAAGTGCTCGGTTGGTCGCGCGACGAGTTCCATGAGGCCAGCCAGCTCCTCGATAGCTGTCCTGACGAGCAGTTCCGCGAACGCATTTCCTCCCACTGGCATAAAGCGTCCGGAGGCTGGCTCGATTTCAGAGTTCGCAATCACGCGGGCCGAATTCTGGACACCAGTTGGGCAAGCGTTCGCCTCTCGGACGGGTCGATGATAAGTATCGGCCAGGACATCAGTGACCGCATGCAATCCGAGGCGGCGCTGCGGGGGAGCGAAGAGAAGTTCCGTGGCCTCTTTCAAGGGACGGCGGAGGGGATTATCGTCTCGGCCATCGAGACCAGGAAGTTCCTGTATGCCAATCCCGCTGTGTGCCGAATGTTGGGCTACACGGAAGAAGAACTGGCACACCTGGGCGTAAGTGATATTCATCCCCCCCAGGATTTGGAGATGGTTGGGGCTGCGTTCATGGCCCAGGCCCGCGGCGAAAAGACGTTGGCGCCAGCCCTTCCGTGTCGGCGCAAAGACGGGACGACGATATATGCCGACATCAATGCCAGCCGGCTGGTGGTCGACGGAAAAGATTGCGTTGTCGGTTTCTTCACCGACATTACCGCTCGCAAGCAGGCCGAAGAAGCGCTGCGCGACAGCGAAGAGCAGTTCCGACAGTTGGCGGAGAACATTCACGAGGTCTTTTTTGTCTGCGCGGCGGAGCCGGCGCGAATGACTTACCTCAGCCCGGCTTACGAAGAGACCTGGCGCCGGCCCCGCCAGGAGGTCTACGACCGGGCGGACGCTTGGCTCGATACCGTCCATCCCGAGGACCGCGAGCGGACCATCAGCCTCTTCACCCGGGCCCTGCAGGGTGAGCGAGCCGAAGGGGAGTTCCGGGTGGTGCGGCCGGACGGGTCGGTCCGCTCCATCAGGGCCCGGGCCTTCCCCGTTTGCGACGCCGAGGGTAAGTTCTACCGGTTTGTCGGAATCGCCGAAGACATCACCGAGCGCAAGCGAATCGAGGAGGCGCTCCAGATAGAAAGGGACAATCTCAACGCCATCTTCGCTTCGGCCCCCATCGGAATGCTCCTGCTCAATGAGGAGACGGTGATTGAGGAGGCCAACGCCGAGGTGGCGGCCCTGGTTCTCCGCGACCCTGCGGAAATAATCAAGCAGCGGGTTGGGGCCGGGCTGGGCTGTAAGCACAGCCACGAAACCGAAAGGGGATGCGGCTATTCCCAGGCTTGCCCAGCATGTCAACTGCGGGACAGCATCAACGGGGTTCTATCTTCCGGCACGCGGGTGCATGGTTTGGAAATCCAGCCGACCCTGCTCATCGGTGGCCGTGAGGAACATCCTTGGTTGCGAGTGAGCGCAGAACCGGTCCTTCTCCATGGCCACAAACACGTGGTCGTGGCGATTGATGACATCACCAAGCGCAAGCGCGCCGAGGAGGCGCTCCGCGCAAGCGAGGAGCGGTTCCGGGCCATCTTTCAGGCTGCCGAGGATTCCATTTTCATCAAGGACACAACCCTGCGATATACCCTCGTGAATCCCGCCATGGAACGCGTTTTGGGTCGGCGCGCGCTGGAAATGATTGGGCTGACCGAAGTCGAACTTTTCGGCGCCGAGGGTATGGACCGCATTCAGGAAGTGGACCGGCGCGTTCTGGCGGGAGAGACGATCGCCGAAGAATATACCAAACCGGCCAAGGGCGGACCGCGCACCTTTCACGTCGTCAAAGCACCCATGCGCGACCACGCCGGCAAAATCATCGGCCTGTGCGGCATTGCCCGGGACATCACCGAGCGGAAGCAAGCCGAAGAGGCGCTGCGGGAGAGCCGATCAACCCTTAACCTGATTCTGGATATGGTGCCGCAGTCCATTTTCTGGAAAGATCTCGAAGGTCGTTATCTCGGATGCAATCGGGTATTCGCCGTTACCGTTGGATTGGACAACCCCGCCCGGATCGTCGGCAAGACGGATTTTGACCTGCCGTGGCCGCGCGAGGAGGCCGTAGCCTACCGCGCCGATGACAGGGCTGTGATCGAAAAGAATCACCCCAAGCTTCATATAATCGAGCCGTTACAACAGGCTGATGGGACGCGCCTTTTGATAGACACGTCTAAGGTGCCGCTGCGCGATGTGCATGGACGCCCATTTGCTCTGTTGGGAGTGTATGAAGACATCACCGCTCGCAAGCGAATCGAGGAGGCGCTGCAGGCAAGCGAGCAACGGTCCCGGATCGTCGCGCAGAGTGTCGCGGACGTGATCTACGAGTGGGACCTCAAAGACAAGGTCGATTGGTACGGGGACGTAGACAGCTTGATGGGGTATCCGGCGGGAGGCTTTCCGAGGACGCTCGACGGCTGGGGAGCCACGCTCCACCCGGAAGACAAGGAACGCGTGTGGCTCGCCATTGAGAGGCAGCTCAAAGGCGCGGCGCCGTACAACGTTGAATTCCGCCTAGCGGAAAAGGGCGGTGGGTGGCGATGGTGGTGGGCGCGCGGCACCGTGCTCAGAGACGAACAGGGTCAACCTCGTCGTTGGATCGGCGCCGTAACCGACATTACCGAGCGCAAGCGAACCGAGGAGGCGCTGCGCCGTTATGCCGCAGAACTGGAAGCCGCCAAGACCGTGCAGGAAGAAAACGCGACCAGGCTCCGCCAACTCGTGGAGGATCTCGGGGAGGCGAAGCGGCAGGCGGAAGCTGCCACGCGGGCCAAGAGTGAGTTCCTGGCCAATATGAGCCACGAAATCCGGACCCCCATGAACGGCATCCTGGGCATGACCGAACTCGCCCTGGAAACGGAACTCACCCCGGAGCAACGGGACTACCTCACAATGGTCCAGACCTCGGCCGATTCGCTGCTCACCGTCGTCAACGACATTCTGGACTTCTCCAAGATAGAGGCCCGCCAGCTCAGCTTGGATCGCATCAACTTCAACCTGCGCGACACCCTCAACGACGCCTTGAAGGCGCTGGCCCTCCGCGCCCACCAGAAGGGCTTGGAAATTGCCGACTTCGTCCAGCCCGAAGTGCCGGAGTGGTCGCTGGGTGATCCCGGACGTCTGCGCCAAGTCCTCATGAACTTGGTAGGCAACGCCATCAAATTCACGGAGCAGGGCGAGGTGGTGGTCCGGGTGGCGGTGGAAGGGCAAACGGCAGACCCCGTCCGTTTGCATTTCACGGTCAGTGACACCGGCATTGGGATTCCCGCCGAGAAGCAGAAGGGGATCTTCGAGCCGTTCGTGCAAGCCGATGCTTCCACCACCCGCCGCTACGGGGGCACCGGGCTGGGGCTGGCCATTGCCACCCAACTGGTGGCCCTGATGGGGGGGCGCCTCTGGGTGGAAAGTGAACCCGACAAAGGCAGTACGTTCCATTTCACCGCCTGCATGGATTTGGCGCCAACCCCGGCGGAGCGCCCCCCTCGGGCTTCCCTCGAAATCCTAAACAATCTGCCGATCTTGGTGGTGGACGACAACGCCACCAACCGCCAAATCCTGGAGATGATGCTCCGGCATTTGAAGGCTATCCCCACGACGGCCGATGGGGGTAGGGCAGGCTTGGCCTTGATGATACAGGCCAAGAAGACCGGAGAAACCTTCCGCGTGGCTCTGATTGATTCCCTCATGCCGGACATGGACGGGTTCGCCCTGGCGGAAAGAATCAAGCACGACCCTGAACTAGCGGGCACGATGATCATGATGCTGACCTCCAGCGGCTTGCGCGGCGATGTTGCGCGTTGTCGGAAACTAGGCATCGCTGCTTACCTGATCAAACCCGTCACACAGTCGGAACTGGTGGACGCCATTCTTAGCCTTCTCGGCCAAGCTTCCCGAGAACGAGCGGACGTGATCACCCGCCACTCCTTACGCGAGGCCCGGCGGAAGCTCCGCATCCTGCTGGCGGAGGACAATTTGGTGAACCAAGCCCTGGTAGTCGGCCTGCTGAAGAAAACGGGCCATACTGTGGTCGTGGCTGGCCACGGCAAGGAGGCCTTGGCCACCCTGGACGAGGGCGGGCCGGGGGCGTTCGATCTGGTGCTGATGGACGTGCAGATGCCCGAAATGGATGGCTTCGAAGCCACCGCGGTCATCCGCAAGAAAGAAGAAGTGACGGGAACCCATCTGCCGATTATCGCCATGACCGCCCATGCCATGAAAGGCGACCGGGAGCGTTGTCTGGCGGCGGGGATGGACGACTATCTGAGCAAGCCTGTCAAGCGGGAGGAACTCCTCGACGCGATCGAGCGCCACAGTTACGAATCCCCAGTGCCGGAGAAGGAAAGACTTGCTCGGAAGCCGCCGGCCCTGGATAGAGCGGCTGTTTTAGCCCGCCTGGACGGCGATGAAGAACTGCTGGCAGAGCTGGCCGGGCTGTTCATCCAGGAGTCTCCCAAACTGTTGGCAGCGATCCAACAAGCCATTGAACGTGCCGACCCCAAAGGTTTAGAGCGCGCGGCTCACGCCCTCAAGGGCTCGGTAGGCAATTTCGCCGTCCCGACGGCGGTCAAGGCCGCGCAAACGTTGGAGACCATGGGGCGTGAGGGGGACCTCGCCGCCGCCGATGCCGCTTACGCCGTGCTCCAGCAGGAAATCGCCGGCTTCGTACAGATTCTGCAAAATCTTGAAAGCGAGGTGCGCCCGTGAAGATCTGCCCCTGCGCCAGAACCTTCAAAGGGGGGGCAACAATTTATGGCCGGGGGCGTAGCTCCGCCCGCCCAGGTGCACCGTATCCGTACGAATTACATTATGCCGTTGTTTCAGACGACTTCCCGCTCGTCCGTGCCACTTTAACCCTGAGTCTATCCGAAAAACGAGAACGTACAGGCCTAAAGCCTGAACGAAGTGAAGATTGATGCCAGTAAACTGCCCTTTTCAAAAGCACTCAAGTTCATAAGCACTCAAGACCCCATCAAGATTATGGGCCTTAGAGCGCCCGTTCCACTTTGACGTGAAACGGGTATTAACCGGCCAATCTTTTAATGACACCTTTAAGCGCTGTAGCTGAGAAGCGTTATTCTTCTCCAGTTGGGGTTTTCTTCTTCAGGAGGAGGGGCCCCGCTTCCGGCTCAGATCTTGGCGGAGCGACGCCAGAGGGTGAGGACCGGTCCCCGGTTCTGGACACGGCAACAGCGCTCCCGGCGGGATATGCCTCAACTCCCGGATGGCTTCCTCCGATCAGTTGATGGCTCAGGGAAGTGGCTTGGTGCTGCCGCGATTTGACCCCGTCCCGGTGATCCATCGTTTGGTAGCTGACGATCGCCTGGCCATGATGCTGCCGAAGGCTCTCTTGGAGTTGGACATTGCCGTCCCTGGAGATTGGAAAAGGGCGGAACGTGACCCAACATCATTTATCAGGATTACGCTTGAGCGTTATATCCACACGCATGGCGGCTCAGAGATCCGTCGCCGCTTCCTGCTTTCCGCCGTGATTAGCAACTCTCCCTCGGATTGGGCGGAGCGTGATGAAACCAAGCATTGCTGGCGCGGCTGTTTCGATACGGGACGCTTTGTTACCACGGCGGTTTCATTAGCCTTTCAACGGGCGTAAGCAGTCGCCTGCAGATTGATGCCTCTATGTGGAGGCGACTCCGGCGGCGCTGCAAGAGTGAACTAAGCAGGGCATGAGGCCCCAGCCGTGGCATCGTGTCCAGGAAGGAGTGGAAGGAGTGGCTCCCGCTTGCAAATGACGCTGGGAGCATTCATACTCCCACCATGAGCCTCAAGAATGCGGCACTTCTGGCATTGATCGGGACAATCCTGCTAACGGTTTTGGTGGTGGCACATTTCATTTCCACCGTATTGGGGGTCATGCGTGATGTGATTCCAGCGATGGCGCTGTTGACGTCGCTGGTTCATCTGTTCGCGAGCCTCAGTGTGTTGGTGTTCTTTTACGCCTTCTACCGGGCACAACCCTGATATTCCGAGAGCGCGACATCAAGCCGCCGTAGCCGTATCTACCGATGACCCACGCAAAGAGGCTGCTCAAAGGTCCGACCCCACCGATTTCCGAAGGCACTATGAGTCGGAACGAAACTGCCCGCGAGCGCTTTGACTTCAGTTTATTGTGGACGGCGAACACAACGCCGCCTTCCTCTTCCGCTCTCCCAGCCGGTGCGCTACCAAGTACCCCACGATCCCAATGTTCACCAGCGTCACCACCGCTCTCACCGCTGTAAGATGTTGCGTCATGAGGTACACCTCGACGGGAAGAAACGAGCCTGTGACTATAAGAGTGAAATATTCCGCCCATGTTTTTCTAAGCACCAGTCCTAGGCCCTCCGTCAGGAAGACCCCTGCGTAGAAAAAGGTGCCGGCACCCACTTCTTCAAGCTTGCGGTCGTCCACCGACCAGAGTTTCGTTACTACCTTCTGAAAATACCTATTGTCCGGGTCCACATGCACCGCGCCTAC
>JBEKMN010000072.1:0-31046 GCA_050008495.1 Terriglobia bacterium
AACAAGAGCACTCTCTGCGCCGGGTGCGGGCATAACGCCATCTCCGAGCGCATCATCGAGGCTTGCTACGAAATGGGTATCGAGCCGCATCGGGTGGCCAAGCTTTCGGGCATCGGCTGCTCCTCGAAGAGCCCCGCCTATTTTCTGCGCACGGCGTATGGCGTGAATTCACTCCACGGACGCATGCCCTCCATCGCCACGGGCGCCATGCTGGCCAACCGGGACTTGATTGCCCTCGGGGTGAGCGGCGACGGCGATACCGCCTCGATCGGAGTCGGCCAGTTCGTGCACCTCATGCGCCGGAACATGCCTCTGATTTACATCATCGAGGATAACGGAGTTTACGGATTGACCAAGGGCCAGTTCTCCGCGACGGCCGATATCGGTTCGAAACTCAAGACAGGTGTGTTGAACGACCTGCCCCCTATCGACACTTGCGCGCTCGCGATCCAGCTCGGCGCCACCTATGTGGCACGTTCCTTCTCAGGCGACAAGAGGCAATTATCCGCCTTGCTGAAAGGCGCTTTGGCCCATCGCGGGACTTCGATGTTAGACGTGATTTCTCCCTGCGTGACTTTCAATGACCATGAGGGATCAACCAAGAGTTATAGCTATGTGAAGGACCACGACGAGCCTCTGGCCGACGTGAGCTTTGTGCCTTACTTCGAGGAAATTTCGGTGGATTACGATGCGGGCTCAACGATGGACATCACCATGCACGACGGCTCGCACATCCTGCTGCGCAAAATCGAGGAATCTTACGACCCTACGAATAAGGTCGAGGCGCTCCGCCTGCTCACGGAATCTCATGACAAGGGCGAAGTCATCACCGGCCTCTTCTACGTGAATACCAAGCAGGAGAATTTCCTCAGCTTGCTGAATGTGGTGGACGAACCTTTGGCGACTTTGCCGGAATCCAGAGTCCGCCCGCCCAAAGAAGTCCTCGACGAGGTCATGCAGGGGCTGATGTGATCAATTCCCTTCGTAGGCCCGCTTGAGACTCTCAATATCGAGCTTCTTCATTTTGAGGAACGCTGCGGTCAGGCGGGCCAATTTCTTCTCGTCTTTCCCTTTGAACATCTCATCCATGACCGTAGGCACAATCTGCCACGAGAGGCAGTATTTATCTTTTAGCCAGCCGCACTGTTCTGCTTTGGGATCTGCCGAGAGTTTTCCCCAGTAATGGTCGATCTCTTCCTGTGTCTCGCAGTGCACCATGAAGGATGTTGCCTCGTTAAAGGTGAAGGCGTGTGGGTAGGCGCTGTCCATGGCGGCAAACTTCTGGCCTTCCAGTGTGAACGAAGCGTGCTTGACCGTTCCAGGCTGGTCGGGCAGTTCGCCTTCGCCGTAACGGAAAATGCCGTCGATTTTTGACTTGTTGAAGATCGTTGTATAGGACTCCATCGCCTCTTCGGCTTTTCCACACTGCTTGCCCACGAACATGAGCGTGGGCGTAATTCTCTGGTCGATGGCTCGGCCGCCGAACGACATCACCTGCCAAGATAGACCGTATTTATCCTCCATCCATCCGTACTTTTCGCTGAACGGATATTCACCCAGCTCCATCAGCGGCTTACCACTTTCCGCCAGCTTTGCCCACAAGGCCTCGACTTCATCTTTCGTTTCGCAGGCAACTAGAAATGAAACCGCCGGAGTGAACTTGAACAACGGGCCGGCGACAAGAAGGGTGCACTCCAGATCTACGAGCCGCACGGCAGCGACCTCAACGGTTCCCGAGGGCGTATTTTTGAGCGTTTTGATGTTCTTGACTTCCGAATCCTTGAAGATCGAGGTGTAGAACTTGCATATCTCCTGGGCGTCCTTCTCGAACCACAGGCACGGAGTGATTTTCTGCGACATGGCGATGCTCCTTGGGATTCTATCTGGGCCCCTTGGTGAAACCCAGTTCCTTCCAAAACTTTTCCCAGCGCCAGATTGAGGCTTCGTAAGCAGGCAGGGGGTAGCCGAGTTGGTGAGCAAGGGCGATCACCTGGCCCCGGTGATGCGCTTCGTGGGCGAACATGTAAGCGAACATGGTCGCGCCGGCGGGCCAATCGCGCGTCCAACTCCCGCGTGAGAACCTGGTCACCCGCCGACCCGGCTTTTCGGAAAGCGCTTCTTTGAGCATCTGAAGGCAGCTTGCCGCACTCTGGCGGTGGGCTGCGGCGGTTTGCTTCACGGTGGAACGAAAAGGATCAAGGGCCACAGGGCATTTGAGGTGAGGCGCTGAGTGCTTTAACCAAACCAAACGGCAGTTGTGCAGATGGGCAAAGATGGCGGCGATGCTGCGGCCTCCGCGCTGCTTCAGCCCGGGCAGTTTGGCTCGCCAGACGCGCGGCTCAAGATGCTCGAGCAGAACTTGATTCATGCGGTCGTTGGCCGCATAAATTTCCAGCAGGACCTCGCGAAGGTATGATTCGTCTGCCGCCTTGCTTGGCATAAAAGCACCTTGCGCGAAAACACTTTCCAACTGTCATTCTGAGCGAAGCGAAGAATCTCTGCAGTCGTTCTTTACTTCACAAAGATCCGCCGCCGAGTTCAGCCCCAACGAACTACAGAGATCCTTCGCTGCGCTCAGGATGACAGCCAACAAGCTTCGACTGACCGTGCCGTTTGCGCGGCATTGGGCGCAAGGGCAGAGACCAACTACTCGCACACTCCTACACGCCCTCTTTCTCTACCGGAAATCCAGCGCCGATCCAGCCGCGCCAGCCGCCATCCACCGAGACCACATTCCGGTAGCCCATCTTCTGTAAATTGTCGGCGACCAGCGCGGAGCGGAATCCGCCGCCGCAATAAAGCAGAATCTCCGCCTCCCGGCTCGGAAACTTTTCTTCGATGTCGCGCTCGATGATTCCTTTGGAGAGGTGCACTGCTCCGGGGATGTGCCCGGCAGTCCATTCGTGATCCTCGCGGACGTCAACGAGATGGAATTCTTCCTTCGCCTCCAGCCGTCGCCTCAACTCCGGGATGGTCGTCTGGCGGACGCGTTTTTTCGCATCATCGACAAGCGCCAAAAATGCGGGGGAATGCTGCTTGGCCATAGTATTAGTCCGTCCAATCTGCTATGAAGATATTGACCTCGTGCGGCTGCTTGGCGTTTCGGTTGGACGCGAAAACCAACCGCTTGCCGTCCGGAGAGAGCTGAGGGAAGGCGTTGAAGCCGCCGGTGAAGGTAATCGGTTCGAGCTTCGAACCGTCGCGATTGACTGCATAAAGCTCAAACACGCTGGTGCCAGGGTGCTCGTAATTTGAAGCGAAGATGATTCGCTGGCTGCCGGGGAAAAAGAAAGGCGCAAAGCTGGCGCCGCCGAGGTGGGTAATCTGCCGCTGAGCGGAGCCGTCGGCGCGCATCACATAAAGGTCCATTTCCATCGGCTCGACAAGGTCCTGGGCAAGGAGGGCTTTGTAACGGGCCACTTCATCGCTGGCCTTGGGGTGGTGGGCGCGATAAACGATCCATTGCCCATCGGGCGAAAAGAAAGGCCCGCCATCATAACCGAGTTCGTGAGTCAGACGCTTCACGCCACTTCCATCGGGATTCATGGTGTAGATTTCCAAGTCGCCGTCCCGCGAGGATGTGAAGACGATCTTCTTCCCATCGGCCGAGAGCGTGGCTTCGGCGTTGTAGCCCGGCGCCGGTGCGAGCTGCTTTAGAATCCTGCCCCTGTCCGTAGCGTAGAAAATTCTGAAGGTCGAATAGACTCCCCAAACGTAGCCTTTTGAATAGTCCGGCCTGGGCGGGCATTCAGGGCTCGAGAGGTGAGTCGACGAGTAGAGGATGTGCTTGCCGTCCGGATAAAAGTAGCTGCAGGTCGTCCTGCCCTGGCCGGTGGAAACAAGTCGCTGGTCAGAGCCGTCGGCGTTCATGATGAAGATCTGATCGCATTGGTACGGCTCGCGTGTGCTCTGAAACGTCAGGCGCCTGCCGTCATAGCTGAAGTACGCCTCGGCGTTCTGCCCGCCAAAAGTGAGTTGTTTGATGTGGCGAAGGTGCGTTTCGCGTGGATCGCGCAGGGGATCGTCGGGAGTGCCTTTGACCACCGGGCCGACGCCGGAAAGCCCGGATTTCTGCTGGCCTCCAAGCTCCATGCCGAACGCGACAATCAACAGCAAGCCCGCCAGGACGACCCGACGTGTAGTCGCAAGTTTGTGTCTAGGAATCATCGCAAGTTGCCGTGGTGTGAACATCACGTGTAGGGGCGGCCCTTGTGGCCGCCCTGGGATCACGAGGGCGGCCACAAGGGCCGCCCCTACGATCACCTCCCGCTCATTTCTTCGCGCAGCCGAAGGCGAACTGGAACGCGCCGATTCCCCCGCCGGGAGGGACATCCGCCCGCTCGTCTTGCTTTGGACATCCCTTACGTTTAAGCGTCACAAAATTACGGCCGGGGATGACGGCGAGCGCCACCGTACCATCCCGGCCGGTTTCACCTTTCACGTTATCCACAAGGTCTCCATTGGCATAGGTTACATCGATGCCCACCCGGTCCAGTGGCGCCCCGGCGTTATCGGTAACACGAAAGAGCACCGGCTTGTGAAGCATTTTCTTGGGTTCGTAGACCTCCTCCGGAATGATCACCAGATGCTGATCTACCGAAGGCGCGGAGGACGTCAGTTCCACGTGCCGGAATACCCCGGTATCTTGCGTGTCGCCGTGGCGCCGCGCCGTTACCCAATAAAAGCCGGGCGGGAGGCCGGAGAACGAATACTTGCCATCGGGGTCGCTCGCCGTCTGGTCCACGAGGCGCTGCGTCTTGTCGGAAAGTGAAACGATGGCTTCGCCGATCGGCACCGAATCCGGGGTGTCCACTGTCCCGTATACTTCGCAGCGCGAATCGGGGGTGGGAGGCTGAAGCTGAACCTCGATCGTGTTACTCGAGACCTCGCCCTGCCAGAGGGCGGACTTCAGGTCGCGTTGGATTTCGTCCGCATTAGAATACTGGGCCTTGTAAACGACAGTCAGCCGATAGGCTCCCCAGAGCGGTTTCTGCACCTCGGAAAGCGCCGGCGTAAGGTGAATCGTATGCTTTTCTTCGTAGTCGTCGCCCGGCGCCAAGCCGACCAGCGCCGGTTTCGGAAGGCCAATGCTGTCGAAAACCTCCGCTTGCGCCGGGGTGGAAATGGTTACCCCCTCCGTGCTGACCGGTTCAAGCTGCACGGCGAGTATCGACCCGCCCGTGGACTGTGGCTCGGTGTCCTCGTCCGACATGCGCCTGGGCGGTGGAAGCTTGGCCCGCGCATGCCGGTAAAGCCAGAGCGTTTCGCTGCCAATGTTGTGGAGGTGGAGGCCGATACGCGCCGGGAAGGGCGCCGGAATAGACTGCTCCTCGACCGCGGCCACGAGCTTGAGAGGCGCATCAACCGCCGCCGCGGAACTCGACACAGCGAGTGGCGCCAGCAAGAGCGCTACGGCCAGAAAAGTGCGAAAGTTCCGGAATCTCCCCATTCTCATCGCGCGTGCATTTCTATCTTGCCCCGCCGTGCCGCCTACTTTCCATCATACCACGGGCGGCACAAGCACTCTTGCCGGTGCCGCGGCCCAAGAGACAGCTATTTTCTTACCTCCAACGTTACCTCACGCGTAACTTTCTCGCCGTTTCGCAGAACGGTCACTGAGACCTTGTCGCCCGGCTTGTGGGCCCGCAAGGCATAAGTAAAATCGTAGAGGTTGTCGATGCTCTTCCCGCCGAAATCGATCAAGGTGTCGCCAGCCTTGAAGCCGGCTTTGGCGGCAGGGCTCCCGTCACGCACATCGGCGAACTTCACGCCGCCATGTTCAGCCGCGCCGAAATCGGGGATGGAACCGAAGTAAGGGCCGTAGCCGCCGCCACTACCCATGGCAGAGGGAGTGGGCTCCGCCACGCGAACGAATTGCGGTTTTTCCGTCAGCTCGTCGAGCCCGTTGACCACTTGCGCCACCAACTGCACAACCTTCGCTCCGTCCTCGGCATTTATCTTGTCCCAGGTGTCGGAGGGCTTGTGATAGTCGGAGTGGAGGCCGGAGAAGAAGAACAGCACCGGCACGCTTCGGACGGTAAACGACATGTGATCGCTGGCGCCATAGCCGGAGGCCGAGTAGCTCAGGTCGAAACCTACGCTGCGGTCAGCGTCCTCCACCAGCTTCTTGAATCCCGGCGAGGTTCCCGTTCCACCGACGTAGAGTTTGTTCTTGGAGACGCGACCCACCATATCCATGTTGACCATGGCCAGGGTCTTATCGAGGCTACAGGCGGGATGACGGGTGTAGTAACTGGAGCCCAGCAAGCCGGTTTCCTCTCCCGCGAAGGTTACGAATACCAGCGTATGCGTGGGACGAGGGCTGGAATGCTCGAAGCCATCGGCCAGCTCGAGCACGGCGCTGGTTCCGGAGGCGTTGTCGTCCGCGCCGTGGTGGATCTGGCCGATTTGACTGGGGGCGAGAGAATGCTGGTCGCCAAGCCCCAGGTGGTCATAGTGGGCGCCGACGACGATGCACTCGCCGGAAAGCTTTTCATCCCGGCCCGGCAGCATGCCGATCACATTCGAAACCTCCTTGCGAATCCGCTGAACGTCCACGGCCAGCACGACCTGCGCCGAAGGCGGCAGCGCAAAGGAGTGGTTCGATAAATCCTTATCAATAGCCTGGCGAAGCTCTTCCAGGTTCTTCCCCTCAGGCTTGAGCCACTCATCCGCCACCTCAGCCTTCACCTGGATGGCCGCCACCTGCATCTCTTCGGGGCCCGTGAGGGAGCCAAACTTGATCAGCTCATCGGGCTCGCCGGGATGATTCCCGAGATCGTTCACCAGGATCATCCCCACCGCACCGTGGTCTCTTGCGTTGATAGCCTTATTAACGATCTCTGAGTGGGTAGTGAGTTGTTTTCCCGCGAAAACACTCTTGTCGTCGTTTTCCTGCGGCTCGTGACGCAGCACCAACACGATCTTTCCTTTGGCATCTATGCCTGAGTAATCGTCGTAGTTGAATTCCGGAGCGGTGATTCCATATCCCGCAAACACGAGCGGCGCCTGAACCGTCACGGCCTCCGAAAAGCTGAAGGGGACAAAATCCTGTCCGGCGGTGAGCGCGGTGCGAGAGGCGCCATTTTGATAGGTCAGGGAGTTGTTCGTACCCAGCTCGGCGCCCACCGTGATCTTGAATCGTTGAAGATAGGTTCCGTTGTCACCGGCAGGCTTCAGTCCAAACTTCTTGAAGCGCTTCTCAATGTATTGCGCCGCTTCATCGAGTTCTTTGCTGCCGTCTCCGCGACCCTTGAGTTTGTCGCTGGCCAGAAACTTGATGGGCTCGAGGAATTCCTGGGAAGAAAAGTGCAGATTTTGTTCTGTTGCAAGCGAAGGCCCGGCGATCTGCGTCAAAGACAATGCTGCGGCAATGAGCCAGGCGCACCGTGCGAAGATGCGAATCCAACTAGTGCCATGATTACTGCCAGTCGGTACGCGGTTAGACATGTTTCTCCTCAGAGACTGCGATTCAATACACGGACCGGTCGACGCGTCACAGGCGCCAGGGAAATTTCAAATTACAGAATTCAAGAAAAGAATCCGATGACACGCAAAATCAGACACTTCAAATAGTGCGTTTCGGGCACCGTCAAAAGGATCGGGTGGTCGCGCGACTGCGTTCGCCGCTCGACGACAGCTACCGTGCGGTGCGCGTCGAGCGCCGCCGCAGCGATGATTTCGAGGAAGTCCGCCTCGCTCACATGATGGGAGCATGAGCAGGTGATGAGGAACCCGCCCGGGTTCAGCATCTTGAGTGCGCGCAGGTTCAGCTCCTTGTAGCCGCGCCAAGCCGCTTCCACCTTGGACTTCTGCCGGGCGAACGCCGGAGGATCGAGCACGATCGTGTCGTAGCGTTGTCGTTCCAGGTCGGCGGCCTTTAAGAAGTCGAAACAGTTGGCCTCCTTCCAATCGAGGTTGGTCAGGCGGTTCAATTGCTGATTGCGGCGAGCAAGGCCGAGCGCCTCCGGCGAAGAGTCGATACCCAAGACGGAATCGCACTGCGCCGCCAGATGCAGCGCAAACCCGCCCGTATAGCAGAAGCAATCGAGCGCGCGGCCCCCCGCGTATTGCCGCGCTGCCAGGCGATTCTCTCGCTGGTCGAGAAAGCCGCCGGTCTTCTGCCCGCCCATCAGGTCAAAGGTGAATCGCAGCCCGTTCTCCTCTGCCTCGACTTCGCTGATGCTTTCCCCGGCCAGAGTCCCTTTCTGCTCCGGCAGCCCCTCGAGTCCCCGCACCGCCACATCGTTACGCTCCAGGATGGAGCGGGGCGAGAAGGCCTGCTGGAGGATCTCGACAATCTGCGGCTTCAGCCGGTCCATACCTTGGGTGAGAGTCTGGATGACGAAGCAGGGGCCGTAGCGATCGATGATGAGAGACGGGAGCAGGTCGCCTTCCGCAGAGACGAGGCGATAAGCCTGCGCACCGCCTGCCACTTGTCGGCGGAGACTTGTGGCCGTGGCTATTCGCTCAGCCAGGAAGGCACGATCGAAGGGCCGCTCGTCGCGCGTGAGCAGACGCAGAGCAATCTGAGACTGGCTGCTGTAAAGCGCCTGACCCCAGAAATGCCGCCTGAGGTCTTGGAGACGAACAATGGCGCCGGGGTCAGCCTCGTTTGCGTCCAGTACATCGGCACGGTAAATCCATACGTGGCCGGAAGACACGCGGTCGGCGCCGCGCTGCGTGATAGTGACCGCTGGGGAAGGCATACCAGAACTCTACCACAAATAAGGCGCTTCTCGTGTTTGGGGCGCTGGTCAATACCGATATTCCAGACCCACGTGGCTAACAGAGAGAAGAAACTCCCGACCCGACGGTTGGAGAGAGCGCCATCGCGGGGCACCCTGTTCCCAAGGGAGACGGCCGTCATTCCCACCCACCCTCGCGCCAACCCCAACAACTGACGACGGACAACGGACGTGTCTCACTGCTACAATTCCTAAGCGATGCGTGTCGATGAGTTCGATTATCACCTTCCGGCGGAGTTGATTGCCCAGCGGCCGCTGGTTCCCCGCGACGCTTCCCGCATGATGGTCGTGGAGCGCGAAGCAGGGACCTTTAGGGACCAGATTTTCCGAGACCTCCCTCAAGTCCTCGAGCCCGGCGATCTTTTGGTTTTCAACGACACCAAGGTGTTTCCGGCGCGCTTGTTGGGGCACCGGCAGGGTCTCCATTCACAACCCGTCGGCAAGCGCAATCCTGCGGCGCGGGATTTTCTGAAGGGCGAAGTCGAGTTGCTGCTGACAGGGCAGGAGGACGGAGACGTTTGGGAAGGGCTTGTCCACCCGGGCCGCAAGGTGCGAACCGGCGAGATACTCCTTTTCGGCGAGGGGGAATTAGAAGCGGAAGTCATCGGGCGAGGCGATTATGGAGTGCGGCGCGTTCGTTTGAGGGCACGCGAAGGCACCGTTGAAGACGCGATCGACCGTCTGGGCCACGTCCCGTTGCCGCCCTATATCCGACGTGCCGATGAAACGCAGGATCGCGAGACCTACCAGACGATCTATGCCAAGGTCCGCGGTGCGGTCGCCGCGCCCACGGCAGGCTTCCATTTCACGGAGAGAGTTTTGGAGTCGCTGCGCGGGCGCGGGATTGAAACCTGCGAGATCACGCTCCACGTGGGGCTCGGCACATTTCAGCCGGTGCGTGTCGAGCAAGTGGAAGATCACAAGATGGAAGGTGAGCGCTTCGAGATTTCGGAGTCCGCCGCCCTCGCCCTGAACACGGCCCTCGAGCAAGGCCGGCGCATCATTGCCGTGGGCACCACAAGCCTCCGGACACTCGAACATGTGGGGCGCGAACACGACGGAAAAATTGAGCCCGGAAGAGGGGAAACTAACATTTTCGTTTATCCGGGATTCGAGTTTCGGGTGATCCGTGGGCTGCTCACTAACTTTCACCTTCCCAAATCTACGCTTCTCATGCTGGTCTCCGCCTGGGCGGGCCGCGACCTTACACTCCGCGCCTACCAACATGCTGTCCAGGAGCGCTACCGGTTTTACAGCTACGGGGACTGTATGCTGGTGCTTTGAACGGTTGCTGACAAACCCGTGGATCTGTCATCCTGAGGAGTCGGAGACGACGAAGGATCTCTGCAGTTCGTCGAAATTACAATTGCCGAGATTCTTCTCTTCGCTCAGAATGACATTTGGCGGGCGTTTTGCTCACGAACCGCTAAAGCTCCCCCTGGCTTGTAGTTTCCAGAATTCAGATGTTCCGTCCAACCCGGGCGGCTGACCTGACATCCAATAGACTTCAGGGATTTGAAACTCTCCAGCATTGGTGACCAAAACTGGGGTCAAACGTCTAAACTTTTGACCAGGAAATCTGGAAGTAAGGGTTCTCGAACGCAAGAGTCGCCTTTGAAGGGAGGTAAGGTTCTTATGAAGAAGGCCGGACTACCGTTACCGGTTGTGATTCTTTTTTCGGCCACCCTTTTCTTATTCTCCAGTAGTTTCGGGGAGTGGATTGCACGGCCGTCGACCTTGCCCGCGCCGCCCCGCATCACTACGGAGCAGCAAGAAACTGCCATGGTCTATGTCCGGGCAATATCCTGGGTTGCGCAATTGATAAGCCGCCCCAGTGCCCACTCCGAGTTGGACGCCGAATCTGCGCAAACTGACGATGCCTCCCACGTGTCAACTCGCGAAGCGCCCCAGCACGGAGTCCAAGTCTGCGCCTTGACAAAGCTTGCCCGCCCCTCGCGGAGCCTGTGCAGGACATGGCAGCTCACAATTCAGTCTTCTCCCCACTCTCTCGCTCGGCTGGTCGCCGCACAACGCACCACTGACAACTGACTCGCTCTCCGCACGGGATTTACCACTGCACGCGTACGCGGTACTTGAGTACAGATTCCGCGTTCGCCGCCACCGGCACTTGGAATTGCGCCGCGAACGCCGCGGTCTTTTCATACTTGTAGTTCGAGTCGAGCATCGTCCAGTCGCCGCCAATGGGCTCGTTGATGACCACCGTAATGGGGTCTGGTTTGTGATTGCGTAGTGAAATCTCAAAGGCGAATTCGAAGGCCCGGCCAAAAGACTTGAAGTCCGTCTGCTTTCTTTCCGCGACCACATCAAAAGCATTCCCGATGTGAAGATCGAGCGTCTCGTCTTTGGGCGTGTGGCCGATGCGGTCTTCGCCGATAAACTGTACGCGCCCCTTCGAGTCGCCCTGATAAACACGCACGGTGCCGGCCGGCAGGGGCATGCCAAGAGAATTCTCCTGTGAGTTCTTGAACTTGATGTGAACTTGGACCGGTTCCTTGACGGGCGCGCCGGGGCTCTGGGCGTTGTGGTAGTAGTATTGCTGCCCGTCCACTTCGAAGACCTTGCTGAAGCCGACGCCCGTGGCTGCGAGCAGGCTGATCTGCTTGGTTTCTTTGTCCTGGAGGTTGGTGCGGCGCTCGAGCGAATAGAGGTGGTATTCGGAGATGGGCTCCTGGACAAATTGGGCCGCCCCAGCTACGGCAGCCTTCATCATGGGCCGGGGCAACTGTCCCAACGACCCCTCAGTGACTCTGTGGACCTCGCCTGCCACAAGCTGGAGTTGCGCGTTCCCGAATGACGTCCCGCTGTTGTTGATGACCGTCACCCAACCGTTCAGATCCGCCCCCTTTTGATCTGCACCGATCGTGAGCACGTAGTCGGCGTTCCAATTGACTTGGTTGGTCAGGTAAGACGCCTCCACCGTCTGCTCCCCGGCCCGCGCATTATCCAGCAACCAGATCAAGGTCGGTTTGCTGTAGAGGTTTTCGGGGAGGTCGGGGAAGATATACCGATCAGTCCCTATTCCGGTGACGATTTCATTTCCCACTTTCCACACCGGCCCGTCGTTCAGGGCCAGCAGGGTTGCTTTTACGGGAACTTCCTTGGTCGAATTGTTCTCCGTCACTGTCCGCACCAGGGTCAATTCTTTTCCCACGTATTTCTGGAGAAGTTTTAGAGGACTCAGCAGGTCATACTCGTAGTTCTGCTCGAGAACGTTCAGGTCCTTTGGAGCGGTGAGCGAGACGATGTGGACTGTCGCCGGGTTCACCTCGGCCGCGATGTCCATGTAACGCAGGTCCAGTGTTCCCGCGGGCAGACGCAGCCTGCGCACATCCCGCACCAGCGCCACGTTGGAGTTGTAAACCGTCACCGCCAGATCTTTCTGATCCTGCTGGGTTGAGGTCACGGTGCTTTGGCCGAACAATTGACCACTCGCCAGGAACGCCATGGCCAATCCGCAGACGAGCCGACGCCACACGCCTCGCTTCAGCATAAGTCACCTTCCGTTTCGAAAAATGTCATTACAGACTTTTGGAAGCACCTAGCTTAGCGTGTGTTGCCTTAGAATGAAAGGCGAATTCCCTGCGGTCAGGCCACTTGACTTCCCGCCGCGGCAATGGCTTAATCAACTATGTAGGCTGTAGGGCAATCCTTCTGGGACATCTCGAAAGCTAATCACTGTAAGGCAAGGGCCACGGTCTCTTGCCCGGCGGGGCGATGGGCAGGACAGCACTGGCCCACGGCCAGGCTTCGGAACCGATGCAAGGATCGGGGCGGATGCGCGCCGTGCCTTCAGTATCGGACGACTAAAGAATTGAAAGCAACCAAATGGGCAGAACTACAAACTCAAAGAGGTGATACATGCGAATGCTTCTCCACGTTAAACTCCCCCTCGAGCCGTTCAACAGCATGGTGAAGAACGGAACAGCAAGCGCAAAAATGCAGCGCATTCTCCAGGAACAAAAGCCGGAAGCGGCCTACTTCACGGAGTACGAAGGCCGCCGCGGCGGGATTTTGATCATTAATGTAGACAACCCGTCCCAGGTCCCGTTTTTCGCGGAGCCGTGGTTTCTCACTTTCAATGCGAATTGTGAGTTACACATTGTCATGACTCCGGAAGACCTGGCGAAGGCGGGCCTGGACGAGCTGGGCAAGAAGTGGTCGTGACAGTTCTGTTCTGTAGCGACGGGCTGTGCCTGGACCTATCTGGGCAAGACCTTGGGCGGCGACTCGAGTCGCGTTGCCCGCAGGTGGACGCGTAGTTCTCCATCCGGGTAAATTGGCTTATTAAATTCACGACGAGGATCATATGGCTACGAAAAAAACTATCGCGGTAGTAGGGGCTACCGGCGCGCAGGGGGGCGGCT
Organism: Terriglobia bacterium; assembly: GCA_050008495.1. Lineage (GTDB taxonomy): Bacteria > Acidobacteriota > Terriglobia > UBA7540 > UBA7540 > CAVROP01. The sequence continues at coordinate 13,133 of JBEKMN010000072.1, forward strand.
TAGTCCGCGCCATCCTGAACGACCCACAAGGCGGCTTTGCGGTGCGGGCTCTTGTCCGAGACGTCAACTCCGACAAGGCAAAGAAGCTGGCAGAAATGGGCGCGGAGGTTGTCGCCGCCAACGTCGACGACCGTGCGAGCCTCGAGAAGGCGTTTCAGGGGGCCTACGGAGCATTCTGCGTCACGTTCTTCTGGGAGCATTTCTCGCCCGAGAAAGAGTTGGCTGAGGCCACCAACATGGCTCAGGCGGCCAAGCACGCAGCAGTCCAGCACGTGATCTGGTCGACGCTCGAGGATACGCGCAAGTGGGTTCCGCTCAGTGACGACCGGATGCCGACACTCCAGGGTAAATACAAGGTGCCGCACTTTGACGCCAAGGGCGAGGCTGAAAAGGTCTTCACCGATCTTGGGCTGCCTGTAACGTTCTTGCTGACCTCGTTCTATTGGGACAACTTCATCTACTTCGGCATGGGCCCCAAGAAAGGCCCGGACGGCATCCTGGCCTTGACGTTGCCGATGGAGGACAAGAAGCTTGCCGCCATCGCCGCCGAAGACATTGGCCGGTGCGCCTACGGCATCTTCAAGCGCGGACACGAACTGATCGGCAAGACGGTCGGCATTGCCGGAGAGCATTTGACGGGCGAGCAGATGGCCGCAGCCTTCAGCAAGGTGCTGGGGCAGGAGGTTCGTTACAACGCCGTGCCCCACGCGGTCTACCGCAGCTTCGGGTTCCCCGGAGCCGATGACCTGGGGAACATGTTCCAGTTCAAGTGCGACTTCAACGAGTACTTCTGTGGCGCGCGCAACCCAGAAACCGCCCGGGCCCTCAACCCGGCGCTGCAAAGCTTCGGGCAGTGGCTCGCTCAGAACAAGTCCCGAATTCCGCTAGGCGAATGATTAATTAGAACTCAGGCAGCCGCCGACTGTCGCCGTCGAAAGGCAGTGTCCTGATTTGAAAGTAGCGCCGGCCTTCAGAGCCTGCCCTGAGCGAAGCGAAGGGTCGGCAAATTCTGGCCTCACGGCCGGCGCTACGAGTCAAATCAGGACCCGACGCCGCATCGCGCGCGGCACCCACCCCTGGATTTCGTGGTAAACTCTCTCCGCTAGCAAGGCCGAAGTCCTAAGGAAAGGATCCAAATGCGAGAACTCATCGTCAGGCAGGTATGGAGGACCGTTGGAGGCGCAATGCTTCTTGTGCTGCCGCTGCTGTTCGCTTCAGCCGACAGCCGTGCCCAGGAACTACGCGCCGGGTATGCGAAAGTCGACGTCACTCCTTCAGTGCCGGTATTCATGGGCGGGTATGACCTGCGTGGCGAGCCTTCAAACGGCGTTCACGGGCACGACCGTCTGTACGTCCGCGCTTTGGTCTTTGACGCCTCGGGCGTTCGCGTGGCTTTTGTGGTTGCGGACGTGATCGAGATTCAGGGGCACGATCTATTCCGCCGCCGCATCGCCGAGGCCACAGGTATTCCGGAAGCGAACGTTTTGCTGGGCGACGTTCATAATCATTCCGCGCCTTCGCCGAATGCCGAGCCAAAGATCGACTGGGACCGCCAGTTTGGAGATGGCGTGATAAAAGCCGCGCAACAGGCCGTCGCCAACTTGCAGCCTGTGCGCATCGCCGCGGGCACCGGGCACTCGCGGATCGCTATGAACCGCCGCCAGGCGCGGCCGGCCGATTCGGACTCGACCCTGACCTTCGATGAGAACGACGCCAGCCAATCCTTCGGCAAGCACAAGACCGATCATCCGGTCACGATTCACGAGTTCGGCGGCGTCGTGCGCTTGGGCGCGAACCCTCAGGGTCCCATCGACGATGCGGTGCAAATCGTGCGCGTGGATAAGACTTCGGGCGCGCCTCTGGCCATCATGATTCACTACGCCTGCCACGGCACCTCGCTGGGGGGACGCAACAGCAAAATCTCCGGCGAGTGGATGGGCCGCATGCAAGAGTATGTTGAGAAGCAGTTCCCCGGCCTGGGCTCGATTTACTTGCAGGGGGCGGCGGGAGATATCAACCCGCGTGTCGTGGGCGGCCTGGATGGCACCGTGGATAACATCGAGGCCACATGGGCGCTCGGGGAAGAGATCGGGCGCGAGGTGGCCCGAGTCTATCGAGGGTTGTCACCGGAATCCTGCCTTAGCCCCCGCGTTCAGTTGGAAACCGCCGACATTCTTCTGCCGCGGAATTATCGCGAGCTGTTTCAGGATTTCGCGGCCACTGCCATTACGGTTCCTACCACCATCATTCGTATCGGCGACCTGATGTGGACGACGTTCCCGGGCGAATTGTTCAGCAACCTCGGGAAACAGGTTAAAGCGGCTTCGCCGGCCACGTTTTCGCACTTCATGGGATACACCAACGGCTATGTCGGCTATTTCCCGGAACAAAAGGCCTTCGCGGAAGGCGGCTATGAAGTGGCTTCTACCCACTTCGATCCCCAGGCCGAACGCATCTATCTGAAGGCCATCGCCGCCCTCATGCAACGATTCCACTGAGGACTACCCATGGCCTTGCAGCCCACCCGAGTGAATGAGAATCTGCGCGTCATCCCCGCGTACGGGCACGCCATGGCGTGCCCCTACAGTGGCCGCCGGTGGTGATTTTCGGGGAGCGGTTTCCGCGAAACTCCGCCGCTCGCCGGTTCTTTCTGGAAATCACGTCCATCGCCCCGCGAGTAACGAAATAGAAGAACCGAGGGGCCTCAAGCTCGCAGACTCGCCGCTACTCCCTTCCGCCCCAGGGAGCCATCGGCTGCGCCGCCGTCCACAACCGTGATTTGGAAGTTCTACCCGGATGACCCGCGGTCCCTCAATTCGCTTAGGTCGAGTTGACATCTCTGTAGATTTCCTGAAATCTGTCGAATAGACGGCTTCCCATCCGTCATATGGTTAGGCGCGAGCAACTGCGCCGAAAGCCATCCCGAAAGGAGAAGACCATGCAATTCGCCCTGCTCATCTTCGAATCACCAGAAGCTTTTGCGGCACGGAATGCGGACGAAAATGACCCCTACCTTGGCGCCTGGCGGGCGTACTACAAAGCGCTCGTCGAGGCCGACATCTACGTCGGCGGCAATCCGCTGCAACCCCCGGAGACCGGGACCACGGTGCGGCTAAAGGACGGCAAGCGGCGTGTACAGGATGGGCCCTTCGCGGATACCAAGGAGCAACTGGGGGGATTCACCATCCTGGAGCTTCCCTCGCTTGACACGGCGCTCGAATGGGCAGCGCGCTGCCCGGCCGCCTCGATGGGTGCTGTGGAGGTCCGGCCCGTTTCGCCTGAATACAAGCGCCGGGTCACCGGATGAGCGGAAGCGAACAAGAGAGTGCTCACCGGACAATCGAGCGGGTGGCTCGCGAGTCCTACGGCCGCCTGGTGGCCTACCTTTCCTCCCACACGGGCGACGTGGGGAGCGCGGAGGATGCCCTCAGTAATGCGCTGGTAGCAGCACTCGAAACTTGGCCGCGAGACGGCGTGCCACAAAATCCAGAGGCGTGGCTGCTGACAACGGCGCGCCGCTCGTTTATCGATCTTGTGCGTCATCGGCAAGTAGTCGAGGCCAGCGAGCCCACGCTGGCGCTCCTCAGAGAGGAATCCACGGACATGATTTTGTTGCCGGAATATCCTGATGAACGATTGAAACTGCTGTTTGTGTGTGCCCATCCGGCAATTGATCCGGCGATGCACACGCCGCTCATGCTCCAGACCGTTCTCGGTCTGGATGCCGCGCGCATTGCCCACGCGTTCCTGATTTCGCCCACCACGATGGGACAGCGCCTGGTGCGCGCCAAGACGAAGATCCGCGACGGTGGTATTCGGTTTGAAATCCCGCAGGAGCCTGAATTGCCACAGCGGCTAGACGCCGTGCTGGAAGCGATTTACGCCGCCTTCGGGATTGGGTGGGATGACATGGCCGGTGTCGACCAACGCGGTCGGGATCTGGCCGAGGAGGCGATCTGGCTTGCACGAGTGCTTCTGCAGTTGATGCCAGCGGAAGCTGAGGTTCACGGTCTGCTGGCTCTGATGCTCCACTGCGAAGCTCGCCGGGCGGCGCGGCGGGGGCCGGACGGCCGGTACGTGCCTCTCTCGGAGCAGGATTGCCGGAAGTGGTCTCTGCCCTTAATAGCAGAGGCGGAACGGCATCTCGAGGAAGCGTCGAGTCGCGGCCACAGCGGCCGGTTTCAACTCGAAGCTGCCATTCAGTCGGTGCATGCCGGGCGGGCGCGGGGCCGCGGGATTCAGTGGAACGCGATCATGATGTTCTATGAACAGCTGATTCGGATATCGCCGACGCTCGGCACGCGAACTGGATACGCCGCGGCCGTAGCCGAAGCGAAGGGAGCCGAAGCAGGGCTGGCAGCGCTCGATGGGATCGACCCGGACGATATCTCCGCCTATCAGCCATACTGGGCGGTTCGCGCTCACCTGCTGCAAAGGCTAGGGAAAACGCCTGCGTCATTGGATGCTTTCGACCGGGCGATTGGCCTGACCGAGGACCCCGCAGTGAGACAGTTTCTGCTCCAAAGGCGGGGCTAATTTTTTCTATTTTCCCTGTCGAAATGACCCCACCCTACCCGTTACCCCTATAGAGGCGGCTCAACGGTCAAGTTGGCCACCGAGGAGGTGAAGGATGTGTCCATTCTGTTTGGCAACCGTGGGATTAGTCGTCGCCGGGGCGGTTTCCACCGGCGGCCTGGCAGCGATGGTTGTGAAAGTTTCTCGCAAAAAGAACGGAGCAGAAAAAATCGTCCCGAATCCAAATAAGAAGGAGAAATAACATGGCAACAAGCAAAGAGAGAGACAAGGAACACGGGAAAGGGCCTCTCGCGATGAACACACCCCCGATCGTGTCGCATCAGGAATGGGAGGCTGCGCGCCAGCAACTCCTCGTGAAAGAGAAGGCCTTGACCCGCTCCCGTGACGCGCTGGCCGCCGAACGCCGGCGCATGCCGTGGATGGCGGTCGAGAAGAAGTACGAGTTCGACGGACCCCAGGGCAAGGTAAGCCTGCTCGATTTGTTCGAGGGCCGCCGTCAGTTGATCGTCTATCGCGCCTTCTTCGAGCCCGGAGTGTTCGGCTGGCCCGAGCACGCCTGCCGCGGCTGCTCCCTGGGCGCCGATCAGGTCGGCCACCTGGCCCATCTGAACGCCCGCGACACCACCCTCGTCTATGCGTCACGCGCGCCGCAGGCCGACATCGCGCGCCTGAAGGCGCGGATGGGGTGGGAGATGCCCTGGTACACCATCACAGACGGCTTCGACGTGGACTTCGGCGTCGATCAATGGCATGGCCACAACGTGTTCTTCCGCGACGGCGAGCGGGTGTTCCGCACCTACTTCATCAACAGCCGCGGCGACGAGGCGATGGGGAGCACCTGGAGCTACCTCGACACCACGCCGCTCGGCCGTCAGGAGACTTGGGAGGACTCGCCAGAGGGTTACCCCCAGACCCCGCCGTACAAGTGGTGGAACTGGCACGACAACTACGACGCCGAGGCCTCGCCTGACCCGAAGTGGATCGACATAATAACCGACCCTGAAGAAGCCGCCCGAAAGCGCGCCGCAGAGGCGAAAGCATGACCGAGGCTCATCCCCGCCCACTCGACCGGCGGCGTGAGCCGTGATGACGAGGGCGCCAAGGCGGTTCTCGGCCTGGCCGATCGGCTGTGCCTGGCCGCCACGCCGGCCTTCGCGATTATGGCCCTGTTGACGGGTGTGGGCGGGAGCCCGAGGAATTGTCCGGACCTGTGGATTCGCGTGCCACGAGGTGGCAAGATCAGTTGCAGGGAGGGGACGAAGTTGTCGGAGCGATCAGGAACCCCCGCTGACGATCCGTGCAGAGGCCGGCGCCCAACCAGTCACGAACGGCTGTCGGGACTGCCCTGGGATGCATCGTACCGCGACGGCCCTGCGCCTTGGGATATTGGCCAGCCGCAGCCAGCAATAGTGCGCTTGGCATCCGAAGGCGGATTCGCCGGAGCGGTGCTTGATGCGGGCTGCGGGACCGGCGAGAACGCCCTTCTCGTCGCCTCGCTGGGATTGTCGGTTCTGGGTGTTGACGTGGCGGAGACGGCACTGGCGATCGCCCGAAAGAAGGCCGACGACCGTGGGATCGAGGTTGAGTTCGCTGCGGCTGACGCGTTCCAGCTCGAGCGCCTGGGGCGCATGTTTGAGACGGTGCTGGACTGCGGACTGTTCCACACCTTCGACGGCGACGAGCGACCAGGTTACGTGGCGAGTCTGGCGTCGGTGACCAAGCACGAGGGCACCCTGTATGTGTTGTGCTTCAGCGACGATGGTCCCGAGACTGGCCCGCACCCCATCAGTCAGGAAGAACTGAGAGCGGTGTTCAACCCCAGCAATGGATGGAATATCACCGCCATCGAACCGGACCGGATTCAGACGAGATACCACGACCACGGCGCGCCGGCCTGGTTCGCGACAATCAAACGGCTGTAACAAGGGAGAGAACGATGACAGACTTCATGAGGGATGAACTTGGAGCCCCTAAGGTAGTTGATCGGAGCACCTTCCAGGCGGAGCTGGACGCATTGCGGGTTCGAGAGAAGGCTCACACAAGAGAAGGCGACGTCATTGCAGCCGCCCGCCGGCGGCTCCCCATGGTCGAGGTTGACGGCGCCACACCGCTCATTGGCGAACGTGGTCCGGTGACACTCTTGGACGCGTTTGAGGGACGCCGGATGCTCATCGCCTACTACTTCATGTGGCATGCCGGCCGCCCTGCTCCGGAGCAGTGCGAGGGTTGCACCTTCTATACATCCCAGGTCCGCGAGCTGTCCTTTATTCATTCTCGCGACGTCACTTATGCCACGTTCTGCCAAGGCCCGTACGAAGAGAGCGCCCGGTACCGCGACTTTATGGGCTGGGAGATGCCTTGGTACTCGGCCCCCCGGGACTCGCTCGAGACCCTCCTGGTTGGACGCCGGGTGGGCATGATGCACATCGTTTGCTACTTGCGACAAGGATCCAAGGTCTTCGAGACTTACTGGACGACGAGACGCGGCGTCGAGGCGATGGATAACAGCTACCGTTTGCTCGACTTGACCGTCTACGGGCGGCAGGAGCCGTGGGAGGACTCGCCGACTGGCTGGCCACAACGGCCGAAAGGCGAGCACCCTTACCGTATCGAGGGACGTCCTATCGTCCAGTGGCCTCGCCTGAAGGCCGGGTTTTCGGACGACCTGGGAACCGGTAGGCGCTGAGATCAATCTTCTCTCAGCAGCCGTCGGCGTCGTGGTGGTAGGTGTCCCAGCCTTTGTAATTGCTCAGGGCTTCGGCGACGGCGGTGCCGTAGTGGCTGCGGTTGACGGCCACGTGGTGCTCGTAGCCGTGCCGGCAGATGTGTTTCAACAGCTTTTGCATTTGCGGAATCCTCACCACGCCGTAGCCGCCGAAACTCTGCGGACGGTCGCCGGTGATTTCGCCCTCGCCCACGTAGGCGCGCAGCTTGCCTTGCAGGTCGTCGGTCGAGACGCGGCAATAGGTGAGCGGGCCGCTCTTCAATTTCCCCACCACCGTCCCGTAGGTATTGTTCTTGCCCACCGAGCCGGCGATGATTTCCTGGAAATCCATCTTCAGGTCTTCAAAGAAGTGCTTGGGCAGGTTCGAGCAGTGGAAGATCACGGCCTTGTCGGGGTCTTCGCCGTAGTTGTTGTTCCAGTCCACGATGGCGCTGGGCTCGCCCGCCGCCAACTGCAGGATATACATCGAGATCATGCCGATCATATCCGTCTCGCAGGCGCTGGGCATCAGGTTGTTGGACATCATGCTCATCAGCGTGCAGGGCACCACCCCAAAGAACTCCTCCATCGCCGTCCAGCACTGCACCGAGGAGCCCACCAGTTCATTCGCCTTGAGCCATTCGTCCACCACCAAGCCGAACTTCGCCATCTTCAGCAGCGACGCCGCAGGCACCGTCTGCGTCGAAACATAGCCTTGAATGGAGGCGATCTTGGCCAGCACCGTTGCGTCGTCATCCTTCAACCGCTGGACGCGGCCCAGGACTTCCGAGAGGTCCAGCGTCTCCACGCTGATGCCGTGGTTCTCCATCAGCTTCTCGCTGAAACGCACGGTGTTGAAGGCCGCCGGCCGCGCCCCGATCACCCCCACCCGCACGTTCTTCAGCCCCTTCACAATCCGGCAGGTGGCGGCAAAGGCCTTCAAGTCGTCTGCAAACACCGGCGAGGAAGGCGCCTCGGTGTGCAGCGAGGTGAGCGTGTAGCGGATTCCGTATTGCCACAGGTTGTTGCAGGCCGACATCTTCCCGCAAAAGCTGTCGCGGCGCGAGCCCATCAGCATCTTGTCGCTTTCATCCGGGAAGGCATGGATCAGCACGGGCACGTCCAGCCCCGACATGCGAATCGAGTTTGCCACGCCGCGCTCGTCGCCGAAATTGGGCAGGGTGACCAGAATGCCGTCAATCTCGCCGGCATGCCGCTTGAACAAGTCGGCGCACTGGCGCGCCTCTTGCAGGGTCTCGACCGCGCCATATTTGGTCTCTTCGGGAGTCAGGCAGAGGCTTTTGTAACCTTGCTGCTCGAGAGTGCGCAAAACCTCTTCGCGTCCGTCGCGGGCTAGAACGGCGGGAAAGAAACCGCGATTGCCGACGATGACACCTAAAGTCGTTGCCATGGAAAGCCTCCTTACTCTAAGTCACGTCAGAGCGAGAATTCGAAGTGACCGTAAAACGGTGGCCGATGTTAGCCAGATTACGCTACTGCAAGATTGCTCCCTGGAGCAAGTGCGGTGGAATCGCGCACAAGGAGTTGGGGCTCGATTTGAATACGACTTGCGGAACACACTAGGAGCAGTCTCTCGCAAAAACAGACTTGGACCGCTACCATACCATTCAGACCGGCTTTAGGCAAGCACTATGTTCGGCAGTGTCCTGATTTGATTATAGCAGGGTGATTCCCGCCGCGCGGGGCCTCGCGGACTGTGGAGAAACGGGGGTTCGGACGCCCGCTTGACATTGTAAGCGCTTGCAACTACTCTGCGTCCCTCTCCATGCTGCTCCGCCCGCTCTGCATGTTGTTAGAATAAGCTGGTCTTGCCGTGGGTGCCGAACCTTCGCTTCATTCAGGGCACGCTCTTAAAATCGCCACTTGGCGCAAACGGAACCAGGATTACAGTTGCGATTGCCGTAGGCTTGGAGGAAGTGTAAGCTCTTTCATCAGGCTTGGTAAATTGCATGACCCTGCTGCGAGCGGGCGGGTTCCGCCGGACCCAGGCCCGTAAACAGCCAAATTGACTCTCCGGAGGTGGCGGACCCATGAACAGACGAGATTTCCTTGCGGTGGCCGTGGCGGCGTCAGCAGCCGGTCTGGCGCCCAGGAGCTCGCGTGCCGCGGAAGGGCTGGTGGAAGTGCTCATTGACGAGCCCATCGGCGAAATCGCGCCCGAGATTCACGGCCATTTCGTCGAGCACCTCGGAGGCGTGATCTACGATGGCATCTGGGTAGGCGAGAACTCAAAGATCCCCAACGTGGGCGGAATCCGTAAGGACCTCATCGACCACATGCAGCAGCTTAAGGCTCCGGTGGTGCGCTGGCCCGGCGGCTGCTTCGCCGACAGCTATAACTGGCGCGATGGCGTTGGACCGCGCGACAAACGTCCCGCCCGCACCAACTTCTGGTGCGACGTTCCGTCGCTTTGGAGTGCCCCGAGCGGCCCCCAGAAGTACGAACCCAACACCTTCGGTACCGCAGAGTTCATGCGCTTCTGCCGGCTGTCCGGCTCAGAGCCCTACGTCGCGGCAAACCTGCGTAGCCTGACGCCGACCGATTACGACCAGTGGGTGGAGTATTGCAACTCGCCCGCCGGTTCCACCACCCTCGCTGACCTCCGGGCCGCCGACGGGAGCAAGGAACCCTACAATGTGACTTACTGGGGCATCGGCAACGAATCGTGGGGTTGTGGCGGCGACTTCCGGCCAGAGCAATACGCTGTGGAGTTCCGGCGCTTCACTTCCTGGGTTCCCAACTACGGTTTGAAACTGCACTTCGTCGCCTCCGGCCCCGGTATGGCGATCGACGACCCGCAAGTGGCTTGGACGCGCGGCCTGTTTCAGGAGTTGGTGGCGAAGGACAAGAACCTGCTCAGCCGGATCTTCGGCCTGTCTTTGCACTACTATTGCTGGACGGCCGGCAAAGGCCAATCCCTCGACTTCACTGTGGACGATTGGTACCAGCTTCTGTGGCAATCGGACTTGATGGACTCGCTGCTCACCAAGCAGTGGCTAGCGATGGGCGAATTCGACGCCGGGCACAAAGTCAAGATGGTCGTGGACGAGTGGGGCGCCTGGCACCGCGGCAAGGCCATCGACCCCCGCTACCTCTTCAGCTATGTGCCCAGCATGCGCGATGCCTTGGTCACCGGCATTACCCTCGATGTCTTCAATCGGCACGCGGACAAGCTGGCGATGTGCAATGTCGCCCAACTGGTGAACTGTATTCACTCCCCCTTTATCGCCCTCGAGGACCATTTCGCCGCAACGACCATCTTTCACGCCTTCGATATGTACAAATCGCACAAGAGTGGCCGGTCGCTCCGCTTTGTGAGCGACGCGCCGAGCATTTCGTTTGGAGCGGGCAAGTCGTTTTGGGGACTGGCGGGATCGGCTTCGCTGCACGGGAAGACGCTGGTCATCACGGTGGTGAATCCGCACGTTAGCGAGCCCCGGACCGCGGAGGTCAGCCTGCGCGGAGCTTCAGCCGGCCCCTGTAATGTGACAGTCCTCGCGTCAGCGGATATTCACGCCCACGATGACTTTGAAAATCCGCACGCTGTAGAGCCTGAAAGAAAGCCGGCCAGCGTCACGGGTTCCAGCTTTGCCTGGACCTTCAAACCCGCATCGCTCACTAAGCTGGAGATCGACTTGGTTTAAAGGAAGGAGCGAGATTCGTGAACAAGTCTCGGGGCGCCGCGTGTTTCTCGACGTTGGCGCTCATCTTCCTCGTTGGCCCTGCCTTGGCGCAGCAGGAAGTAGTGATTCGGATCGATGCCTCGGGACCGCGTGAGCGCCTGTCGCCGGTGTGGGATTATTTCGGGTACGACGAGCCCAACTACACGTACGCGCCCAACGGGGAAAAACTCCTGGCAGAGCTTTCCGAATTGAGCGCCACAGCGGTACAGATTCGCATGCACAATCTGCTGACTTCCGGCGATGGCACGGCAGCCCTCAAATGGGGGTCCACCAACGTTTATAGTAAGGACGCCACGGGTCGCCCCGTTTACGACTGGACGATCCTCGACAAGATCTTCGACGCGTTGATGCGAGCAAAGGCAAAGCCCTTGGTGGAAATTGGCTTCATGCCTCAGGCGCTCTCAGTCCGGCCAGACCCCTACAGGCATCACTGGCCGGAGGGCACGCTCTGGACGGGCTGGGCGTACCCGCCCGGCGATTATCACCAGTGGGCCGACCTGGTCTACCGCTGGGTACAGCACGCCGCCGAGCGTTACGGGAAGGAGCAAGTCCAATCCTGGAACTGGGAAGTCTGGAATGAGCCTGACATCGGCTACTGGCAGGGCTCACGAGATGAGTATTTCAAGCTCTATGACTATGCAGCCGAAGCCGTGAAACGCGCACTCCCTCAGGCACGCGTAGGTGGACCGGACTCCACGGGTCCAGTTGATCCCCACGCGGCGGATTTTCTCGGCCAATTCCTGGCCCACTGCGCCAACGGGATCAATTCCGCGACGGGAGGGAAGGGTGCTCCCCTCGATTTCGTCACCTTCCACGCCAAGGGCGACCCGAAAATGGTGGAGGGCCACGTGGTCATGGGAATCAGCCGGCAACTGCAATCCCTCGACGAGGGATTCCGCCTCATTCGCTCTTTCCCCCAGTTCAAAGATCTGCCGGTCATCCTCGGCGAGTCCGACCCGGAAGGTTGTGCGGCCTGCTCCGCGCGGCGGTTTCCTCAGAATGTTTACCGCAACGGTCCGCTTTACGCCTGCTACACCGCCGAGATGCTTGCCCGGACACTGGAACTTGCCGCAGAGCACCAAGTCTCTCTGGCGGGCGTGGTGACGTGGGCCTTCGAATTCGAGAACCAGCCATACTTTGAAGGCTTTCGAACCCAGGCCACTAACGGCATCGACAAACCGGTCCTGAATGTCTTCCGGATGTTTGGAATGATGGGCAGCGAGCGCATTGCGCTGAGGAGCAATTCGTCATTGGAGATAGATTCCGTATTGCGATCGGGGGTCTCAGGCCAGGCGGATATTAGTGGCATCGCCACTCTCGAGAAAGGGCGACTCTCCGCGATCGTCTGGAACTATCACGACCAGGACGTAGCCGTCCCCGCTGCCAATGTGGAGATGATTATCACGGGCTTGCCGTCAGCCGCCAGTCAGCCTCTGGTCCGCCATTACCGGATCGACGAGGCACGCAGCAACGCCTACACGGCGTGGAAGGGGATGGGCTCCCCGCAGCAGCCGACCCCTGAGCAATACCGCCAGCTGCTTGTGCAAGGGCGCCTGCAAGAACTCGCGCCGGAGGAGAAGAAGAGGGCGAATCAGGGGGAGCTGCGAATTGCCTTCTCTCTTCCCCGTCACGCCGTCTCGCTGTTACAAGTAAGTTGGTAAGCCCTTTAACGACCCCAGGAGAACGCTCTTGGTGGTCATTCCGAGGAACCGCCGGCGACGAGGAATCTCGCAGTGCTCCTGCATTCAGGGCGAGATTCCTCGCGGCGCTCGGGATGACGTCGTCGAGAGAGCTCTTCCCGCAGCCGGTTAACCCCCAAGCCTGTCGAGCGGCCGCACGCACCATCCTTCTGGAAGTGTGTTTACCACATAGGGCGGTGATTGTGCAAACGCTTAGACCTGCTCGGCTTCTACAACTCAGGACCCTTGACTTCTTTCCCGCACCCGTATAAGCTCCCCGCGACTCCTGAATTCGACTCTACACGCCGGACGGTTGGAAGCAGAGGCAGGGCTGAGCTAATATTCGGCGCTTAAGCGCTTACAGCTCCCATTTTCACTTACTTGATCCACAAGGAAGATCGCGATCCTTCACTGCCTAAGGAGGCCAGAATGAACTGCTTCTCCAGACGTCAGTTTCTCAGCGGCGGCGTGATAGCAGGCGCCTCACTCGCCGCACGATTTCCCGGGCTGGCGAACTCGACTGAGGCGGCGCAGGAGAGTGCCGGCCCGGCGCGCGTGGTCATCGATCCGGACCGTTGCATTTCGACGCTGGACAGAAACATCTTCGGGTCATTCATTGAACACCTGGGTCGTGCTGTCTATGAAGGTATCTACGAACCCGGTTCGAAGTTCGCCGATTCCAACGGATTCCGCATAGATGTGTTGAAGGAGATCAAGGGTCTAGGTGTCCCGATCATTCGTTATCCTGGAGGGAATTTCGTTTCCGGGTATAACTGGCTTGACGGCGTAGGGCCCAAAAAAGACCGTCCACGGGTGCTCGACCGGGCCTGGAATACTATCGAGACCAACCAGTTCGGCATCAACGAGTATGTGACGTGGTGCCACGCCGTGGGTGCAGGGCCGCTCATCGGCACCAACTTTGGCACTGGCACCCCTGAGACAACGGCCGCGCTGCTCGAGTACTGCAATGTCGAGAAGGGGACCAAGTGGAGTGATTTGCGCCGCGCCCATGGGTACGACAAGCCCCACAACATCAAGTATTGGTGCCTCGGCAATGAGATGGACGGGCCGTGGCAGATCGGGCACATTCCCGCCATTCAGTATGGCATTAAAGCGCGCGATGCCGCGCGCCAGATGCGGGAGATCGATCCCTCGGTCAAGCTGATCGCCTGTGGATCCAGCGGTCCCTTTATGCCGACTTACCTGGAGTGGGATCAGCAGACGCTCGAACAATGCTATGAGGAAGTCGACGGCATTTCGCTGCATCGCTATTTCGGCAACGCCGAGGAAACCGAAGGGAACACGGCCCGATATCTGTCCATGAACCTCGACATGGACCGGCAGATCCACGAGATTATGGCGGTCTGCGACGTGGTCGGGGGCCGCATGGAGTCCAACAAGACGCTGTGGCTGTCATTCGACGAGTGGAACGTGTGGTACCGGCAACGCAGCGGAACCGCGGTGGATGGCCAAAGGAAGGTGGCGCCGCACCTGTTGGAGGAGATTTACAACCTTGAGGATGCCTTGGTGGTGGGCGGCCTGCTGAATACCCTGATCCGCCGTTCGGATCGCGTTCGCTTGGCATGTCTTGCGCAATTGGTGAACGTGATCGCGCCAGTTATGACCAACGAAAACGGCCTGTTGCGGCAAACAATCTATTACCCCTACGCCTGGGCTCTGCAATATGCGCGTGGTAAGGCGCTCGAGTTGGCAGTGACATCACCGGCTTACGAGGTTACCGTTGCAGGACGGCCTGCGGCCCGAGGCCACGAAAGCATGTCCGTGCCTTACCTCGATGTCGCCGGGACAATCGATGTTGAGAACAAGACCGCCAGTCTTTTCGTCTTGAACCGGGACCTGGAGAAGGCACGCGATCTCGAGGTGGTTTGGCACGAGACCACGCCCACGCGCGTGAATACTTGCCAGGTCTTGACGGGCTCCGATCTCAAGGCCGAGAATGGATTTGAGGCGCCAGACCGGGTCGTTCCCAAGCCGCTGGACCCTCCGCAACTCGGTTCAAAGATGGCCCTGCAGGTCCCGGCGAGATCCTATGTTCTGTTGAATCTGGGACTGGCGTAGGCGGGAACGAGCTGACTGGCGAAGGTCCGGAAGCCGCAGTTGGCCGCCTCAGGCGCGCGGAACTGGAAACGTATTGAGTGATCCGAATCCTCAACGCGGATCATAAGCATTTTCTCTTCTCTGGAGCGGGACATGACATATCTAACTTGCACTTCTTCCATACTCCTTGTGCTCGCCGTCGTTGGTGCCGCAGGCGGCGCAGCGGATAAGCCCAACTCCGGCATCACCAGAAAGGGATTCGGGAAAATGGCAGAGGGAAGAACCATTGAACTCTACACTCTCACCAACAGCCAGGGAATGCGAGTAGCCATCACGAATTACGGCGGGATATTGGTTTCAATCCTGGTGCCTGATCGCAACGGTAAGCCCGGCGACGTCGTAATAGGCTTCGATAATCTCGAAGGTTACCTGGCCAAGGAGCCCTATTTTGGGGCACTCATCGGGCGTTACGGAAACCGCATCGGAAATGCCAGCTTCAAGCTGGATGGGATAGAATACAAATTACCTGCTAACGACGGCCCAAACAGCCTGCACGGCGGCTTACGGGGCTTCGACAAGCGAGTCTGGACTGCACGCGAAATCCAAGGCGAGCACCCGGCATTGGAGTTGACTTACCTTAGCAAGGACGGCGAAGAGGGCTACCCGGGCAACCTGAGCGCCAAGGTCGTCTACTCACTGACGGAAGATAACGCGCTGAGAATCGATTACACAGCTACGACCGACAAAGACACGGTATTGAACCTCACGAACCACTCTTACTTCAATCTGGCCGGGGAAGGCAACGGCGACATCCTGAAGCACGAAATCATGATCAACGCCGACCGCTTCACCCCCATCGACAGCACGCTGATTCCGACGGGCGAGCTTCGCAAGGTCGAGAATACTCCTTTCGATTTCCGAAAACCGGCCTTGATCGGGACGCGGGTTGATGCGGACGACGAACAAATCAAGTTTGGCAAAGGGTATGACCATAACTACGTCTTGAACCGCTCTGGCGCCGGCCTCAGTCTGGCTGCTCGAGTCACCGATTCTGAGTCGGGACGCGTGCTCGAGGTGCTCACGACTCAGCCGGGGCTGCAATTCTATACGGGCAATTTCCTGGACGGCAGCATTCGCGGCAAGGGGGGCAAAACATACGGCCGCCGCTCCGCATTCTGCCTGGAGACGCAGCACTTCCCGGATTCTCCGAACCAGCCGAGCTTCCCCTCGACCGTTCTCAAGCCCGGCGAGACCTATCGCGAGAGCACGGTCTTCAGGTTCTCCACAAGCAAATAAGCAGACTCTCGTCCGACTCGTGACCCGGAGTGGCGGGCGCCAGTTCGCACAACTGATCGGACCGGGTTAAGGAATTAGTCGTGGGAGGCCCTCACCGGGCGGGGAAGCGCAGGCGGGTAAAAGGACACCCCGGCCCTTCAAGCGGGGTCGGGGTCATGGATGGACAATAAGGGAAGAGCTTCGGGAACCAAGCTGAGGTGCTACGATCCGCTAGCCTTTCTCAAGGCGAGTGCTTTGTCGACCCAATCTTCAGCTTGTTTCAAGTCCGCTGCACGTGCCGATGCGTCGGCCTCCAGGTCAGCCTTTTGCCGATACACCAGGTTCAAGTAAACCATGGCCTCGGAGTCATTCGGCTTAAGCTGAACCGCCTTCTCGAGGACCTCCACGCCTTCCTTAACCAGCGGGCCATTTTGTTCTTCCAACTGGGCCCGAGCCTTGGCTGGAAACGGCGGCAGGCTGCTGGGATCCTTGGGGTCCTTCGGATAATCGATCTTCAGATCCCTCCTCATCTGCACAAATCGCGGATAACTGGTTGCCCAATCCAGCACGCCTATCCAGTAATACGGAACGGGATTATTCGGATCGGCTTGCAGCAGGCGCCGCTGGTACTCCTTGGCCTTATCGAAGTTCTTCTCGTAGTAGTAAATTTGAGCAATACTTGCGATGGCATTAGCGTTGTTCGGATCCGACTTCAGAACATCCTCATAGGCATCGATGGCCTGCGCGGCGATCTTCAGGTTCTCCGGTGATTCTCCGCTGGGGATATACTGGTTGAAGTACGCAGTGGCAAGGTAAAGCCTGGCATTTAAGAGGGTCGGGTCCAACCCCACGGCAGTCTTGAAGTGCATGATTGCGGCCTGGAACTGCGCATTGCGAAAGGCTGCGACGCCCTTGTTAAGCTGGTCTCGCGCCCTGAGTTTCTGGCATCCGCTGCTGAAAGGCAGCGACAGCAACACTGCCCCCAGCAGGAAGAACTTGTATACCTTCATTGGAAATCCTCCCTCAACGTGAGCATAGGTGGGGGACTACTGGCCTTCTTCCAGGGCCTTGGTCACGAGCCCGATCTTGTCAACGCCAGCGCCTTTCGAGACGTCGATGACCTCCGCGATAGCCTCAAACGGCAACGTCGGATCGCCCTTGACAAACATCACCCGGTCGCTGCGCATCTTGAAAATGTCCTCGAGGCGCGAGCCGAGCTCGCGAATGTCGACGGGATCCTGATTGATCTTGACGTGACGGCTGGCGTCTACACTCACCACAATGGTATGGGCGAGGACCTCCGGATCGACCTTGGCGTCCTTGGGACCTGGCTGCGGTACAATCGCGTCCAGGCCTTTGGGTGTCAACGGTGTGATCACCATAAAGACGATGAGCAGCACCAGTAAGACGTCAATCAGCGGAGTCACGTTCATGTCCACCATGGGACCTTTCTTACTTCCCCCTACGGCCATAGCCATAGTGCTACCCTCCTGCTTCTCTAATGAAGTACCTTCGACGTTACGGGGTTACTTCCCCCACCGCTGCGGTAGCCCGTCGACTCTGGACCTTTTCGGTCAAGAGCCCGATGGCATCTACGCCTGCTGCGCGCACCGCGTCCACCACTGAGACCACGTCGCCGTACTTGGCCCGGGCATCGCTCTTGACATACACGGTCTTGTCGAGCTTGTCCTGGACCCGGTCTTTGACCGCTGTGGTAATCTTGTCCAGGGCGGTCTTGTCCGAGTTCAGATAGAATGTACCGTCCCGCGTGATCGCCACAGTCGTGGCGTCTTCCTTCTCAGCGGCCTGCATCGTACGCGGGTTGTTAACCCGGGCCAAGTCGACGCTGACGCCTTTTTGCAACATGGGAGTGATCACCATAAAGACGATCAGCAGCACGAGCATCACGTCGACCAGTGGCGTCACATTGATGTCCGAAACAGCTCCTGGTGCTTCCC
>JBEKMN010000073.1:0-30350 GCA_050008495.1 Terriglobia bacterium
CCCCCATCTTCCAGGCTATCAGATGAAAATGAGAGAGTGGGAAAAGCTGAGAATAATGCAAAAATAAATTCTTATTGCAATGGAATCAGAGGGTTGAAAGTGTTATTCAAGTGGTAAACCAGGCCCAGAACGTAGCATTTTGACACATATATGCAGAAAACTGCATATAGCCCGGAGGAAGTTGCGTCCCGCGAAGCGGGACACCGTGAGTAGCCGTAGGTGAAACCTACGGAAACCGAAGCGTCCATCAACCTTCCTGCCCTGGAGGGGCCGACCCGTCCGAGGTCAACCCCGTTGGGGTTGGCCTGACTTGGGGACGCTCCCGCCATCCGCAGGTTAAAACCTGCGGCTACTTACGGTCGGCCCCATTCGGGGCCGCTCGGTCAAGCCATATATTGGCGCTTAGGGGGCTGCACCCTGCGCCGGCCGGGGAATTCGCCGCCGGCATTCTTAAATTGACAAGTGTGAGGCTACAGGCTACAGTTGATTGGATGAAGATTCGCAGTTTCGCTCACAAGGGACTGAAAGGCCTTTACGAGGACGATAGTACGAAGGGCGTCTCTGCCGATCTCGCGGACAAGCTTCGGAAGATGCTGGTGTTCCTTGATAACATGCAAGACCCGGAGGAATTGCTCTCACTGCCAACCTGGCGACCTCACCTGCTGGCGGGTGATCGCAAGGGTACCTGGAGCCTCAGCATCACGCGCAATCGGCGGCTGACGTTTCGCATCGAAAGCACAAAGCGCGAAATCTGCGACGTAAATCTGGAGGACTACCACTAGTACAGAAGGAGCGACTGCTATGCCGATCAAGAACCCGCCGCATCCCGGAGACTTCATTCGCACGGAGATTATTGCCCCCGCAGGACTTTCGGTGACCGCAGCCGCGACGGCTCTTGGAGTTTCCCGCCCAACCCTTTCCAGCCTGCTCAACGCCAGGGCCGGCCTTTCCGGCGATATGGCGCTGCGCATCGAAAAGGCCTTCGGAGTGAAGATGGACACGCTCATGCGGATGCAGTCCGCCTACGAGATTGCTCGAACTCGCCAGCGCGAGAAGCAAGTCCGGGTGCGCCGAATTCACCAACTCGCCAACCTTCACGCATAACCTGGATGGGTACGGCCAGCCAGGAACAGCGCCGAGGCGTGTACGTGACCCCTGACCCGTCACGCGACGGCTGATGAAAACGCCGTCGTGCGACACCCCCTCCCCAAGGGAGAGGCTGTCCGTTCAGAGCGGAAGAGGGCTGTCAATCTAACGTAGCCTACCAGGACTCTACGGTTTCGGCTCGGTGCGGTTTTTCATCTCCTTGCGGATCAAGTCGGGATTGTCCAGAGGTTCGCCGGGCTTGGCCGCGAGGCCCGGCTCCTGCACTTTGGCCGGGTCGAAGATGCGCGTGTCGGAAGGCAGCGGGTCGTAAGGGGTGAAGTCCGGAGTGTTGGTGAACAAGTCGGAGAGGTCTGTCGCCGCGGCGTCGTACTGATTGACGAAAGGCATGCCCAGGATCAGGTTGATGGTTTTGATGATGCTCGCCATGCTGGTGTGGACGTGGGAGACGCCGGGCTTCGCGTAAGGGCTGATCGCGAGCAACAGGCTGCGATGCGCGTCCACGTGGTCCTGGCCGTCCTGCGCGTCGTCTTCGGTCACGAAGATCGCCGTGTCATTCCAGAAGGGGCTGTGCGAGAACAACTCCACCAGCTTGCCCAGCGCCAGATCGTTGTCGGCCACGTAGGACGCGTGGTAGGCATAGCCGTCGTCAGGACGCGGGTCGGAGGTGTGGTCGTTGGGGAGCCAGATGTAGATAAACTGCGGCATCGGCTTTGTGCCGCTTACGAATTCGTCGAACTCTTTCTTGAACTGCGCGAAACGATACTGGTCGGAGATGTTGGTGTTGAAGGTGGGGAAGTCGCGCGAAGTGTTATCGAAAAGGACCTTCGGCATGGGCACGTTCACGGCTTGGCGCGAGCCGGTGGGATATTCTCCTGTGCTTTCATCGTCGCCGGGCAATTCCATTCCCTCGCCGTAATTGCGGAAGGAGACGTGAGCCCGTGCCAGATTCTCCCAGAGCGAGCCATTTTCGAGATAGGTCTCGGGGATTGTGGAGGAGGCGCCAATGTCGAGCCGCCCGGGGGCGTCTTGGTCCGGGACGAAGTCAAACTTGCCGCCATAGCCGGCGGGCCAAGCCGATTCGAGGAGTTCGTTGGGGTAATTACCCACCAGCCAGTGGTGGCCGTCCACGGAGACATCCGAATCCACGTAGAAGTTATCGCCGAACGCGAAACGCTTGGCGAGGGCATGTTCGTTGGGCGTAACCTGAATGTGCTGGAGCATCGGAGCGGGCACTTTCTCCTCCTGGACGGTGGCGTCCATCCCCCAACGGGCCAGCGTGGCATCGCCATCCACACCGGCGCCGCCCAGATCGCCAAGTACCTCGTCAAAGGTGCGGTTCTCTTTGGTGATGAAGACCACGTGGTGAATCTTTGAACTGGGCGAGCCTGGGAGCGGAATGGGGAAGTCCGGCGGGCGCTGCGGCCCGGGTTTTGTTCCCTGCGCCAGGAAGCCGGGAACGAAGCCGTTGTTCTTCATCACCTGGAGCGTGAACGGGCGCATTTGGTAGTCTTTCGGGACCGTCAGAATGGAGACTGTCCCCTTCGTGATGTCGCCGATGTAAGCGCCCTCGGGACCGAGCTGAACGCCTTTTCCTCCATTCGGGCCGGCGCCAAAACCCTTGGCATTGGCAACAAAAAGCGTTTTGTTGTCGGCACTCAGTGCCACTCGCGAGGGGAACCAGCCCGTGGGAATGAAACCCAGGAGTTGCATCTGGTCGGTTTCGACCACCGCGACGGCGTTGATGCCAGCGCAGGCGACGTACAGACGCTTTTCATTCGAACTGAGGGCCATGCCGAACGGCAGAACGCCGCGTAATCCCTTGACTTCGGTTGCTGGGGAGATGAGCGCATTCTGCTCCAGCTTGCCGCTACGGGCGTCGATCACCGTGATGCTATCTTGCGTGGCGTTGGATACGAAGATCTTCCCCTTGCCCGCAACCACGGCGCCCGGGCTGCTTCCGCCGACCACCTGATCGCCAATCGGAAGCCCGGTGCGGATCCGGTCGAGTACCTGAGGTGCGTGAGGGTTTTTCACATCGATCACATAAAGCGAATTAGATTCCGGAACGTTGGGGTCGCCAACACCGGCAATCGCCTTGCCCTCCACGACGCCGCCGGCTTCCGCTTCTTTCGAGGGATATCCAAAGGCGGGGAATGTGAGGCCGGTGTCGCGGGGGTTCTTTGGGTCGTAGTTCGGAACGACGCTGTAGCGGAACGTTCCAACGTTGGAGACATAAGCCCGCTTGCCATCGCGCGAAAGCGCCAAGCCAAAAGGCATGCGGCCGACGGGGAGGCTCGAGATCATCTGCTTGCTGC
The DNA here is from genome assembly GCA_050008495.1 of Terriglobia bacterium. Taxonomy (GTDB): domain Bacteria; phylum Acidobacteriota; class Terriglobia; order UBA7540; family UBA7540; genus CAVROP01. The sequence continues at coordinate 3,423 of JBEKMN010000073.1, forward strand.
GAGTGTCAAAAACCGCCAGGCGGAAGTGCGCCAGGTCCAGAACATACAGAGCCTTGCTGTCGCGTGAGAGCAGGAGTTCACCGCTCAGGCTGTTGGCGTATTTCTTGCCCTGAAACTCGCCGTCGAGGCTGAGCGAGCCCAGCCGTTGGTGAGACACCAGGTCGAAGATTCCAACGTTCCCGTTGTTGCCTTCGGAGAGGTAAAGCGTGCGATTGTCGCGTGCGATCGCGGCGCCCAGAAAGACGCTCTGCGGATCGGCGTCCGAAGACTTGAAGCCGGGAGGAATCTGCGCCACCTGGGGAGCAAGTCCGAAAATATCCGTAATGATGCTTGCCGAAAAGGGATTCGTCCCGCCATTGACGGTGACCAGGGTTTTGCCGTCCGGGCTGCGAACGAGGCCGTAGGGATGAGGTGCGACCTTCACGTGCTTGCCAAAGGGAGTAATCAGTCGCCCGTTGGGTAAGACGGTCATGCCGCGCGGATCAATCTTCACCGGCAAGCGGCCTGCCGGAGCTTCGAGCAGCGTGGGCTTGGGAGTCTGCGCATTTTCTCCAAGGCTCCCCCGAATGGGCGTAAGGAGAATGTAAACTGCGAACAAAGCAATGAGAACGCGGCGCGGCATGGGCGGTGTCCCTTCAAGCGTGTTTCGAGATAAGCATTCAATGTAGCATGGGAACTGCTTTATTCACGACGCTTATCGCGCTGGGCAGCGTGGTGCGGGCGTCTCGCCCGCGGTCGCGGGAGCGTCCCGCCCCCGCAGGGGTGGCGCGGGCAGGATGCCCGCGCGACTGCGGGCGGGACGCCCGCACCACAGCCTGGCCGCACCACAGCGGCGGTCCGGCGTATGATTCTGGTATCCTGATACGGCAATCGAAAGCTCGATGAGGAGGACAGTTTTGTTGAAGAGGACTTCGATTACCCTATGGACCACGGTTCTGTTAGGGTTCTTCCTGCTCCGCGGGGCGATCGTTTGGAGCAAGGCTGACTTTCCGCGCCGGCCCAAGTTGCTTCTGATCATCGTGATTGATCAATTCCGTTATGACTATCTGGTGCGCTTCCGGCAAAAATTCGTGGCGGGTGGCTTTAACCTCTTACTAAGCGGCGGGGCTTGCTTCGCGGATTGCCGCTATGATTACGCCACCACCGCCACGGGCCCCGGCCATGCCAGTATCTTTACTGGGGCGTACCCGAACGTGCACGGAATCATCGGCAACGAGTGGTACGATCACTCGCTCCGCCGCACCGTCAATTGCGTCGAGGACCCGGCCACGAAACTCGTGCGCGGTCCGGATGGGGCCGAGGAAAAACCGGGGTTCTCTCCGCACTACCTTATCGGCAGCACACTCGGGGACGAGTTGCGGGCGGCCACGGACTTCCGGTCGAAAGTCGTGGCGATCGCGCTGAAGGACCGCGCGGCGATTCTGCCCGGCGGCCATTCGCCATCGGCTGCGTATTGGTATGACTCCCAGGGAGGCCGATTCATCAGCAGCAGCTACTACATGCCGGCGCTTCCCTCCTGGGTGGTGAAGTTCAACCAAAGCTCGCCGGGGAAGAACTACTGTGGACAGAAATGGGCCGCTCTGCCGGAGAGCGGCTACGACATGACGTTCAGCGAATTCAAGGCGAGTCCGAACCAGCCGTGTCCTGACCCGAAGTTCCTGAGCTGGCTTGATCAAACGCCTTACATGAATGAAATAGAGTTGGCGTTTGCTGAGCAGGCAATCAGGGGCGAGCATTTAGGTAAAAACGACGACACCGATTTGTTGAGCATCTCGCTGAGCGTCAACGACTACATCGGCCATGCGTTTGGGCCCTACAGCCCGCAGGTTGGGGATGCCACCCTGCGAACGGACCGCGACTTGGCGTCGTTCTTCGCCGAGTTGGACAAACTTGTGGGCCTCAGGAACGTCTGGATCGCCCTCTCGGCAGACCACGGCGTGTCGCCGAATCCGGCATTCATTCAGGAGCACAAATGGGGAGCGGGGGCTGCGCAGATGGCGCTTCTACGCAAAGCGGTGGAAGAAGCGATGACGGGTGAATTTGGGAAGGGGGACTGGATCGCGGCAATCGACGGGCCCGATATCTACTTCGATTCCGAGGCTCTGAACAAACAACACGTTCAGGCGGCGCGGGCGGAGGAAGTGGCCGCCGTGGCGGCGGCTTCTGTGCCCGGAGTGGCGGCCGCCTTCACTCGCGCGCAAATCCTTTCAGGAAACTTGCCCTCCTCGCCCCTGGGTCGCAAGGTGTCAAATAGCTTCAACGAACAACGCGGGGGAGACGTTTTCGTCGTGCTCGACCCTTACGCCTTGCCTGTCGCAGGCCCGACGAGCACTACCCATGGCGGCCCCTGGAATTACGATGCGCAGGTGCCGCTGCTTTTGTGGGGGAACATTTTCAAGCCGGGAATTTACTTTAACCACTGCCAGCCTATCGATCTTGCAGCGACCCTGGCGGCCGCGCTGGGGTTGACGCAGCCCTCGGGGTCGCAGGGGAACCCGTTGGTTGAGGCGATACAGTAGCGGTCGGTAACTGCCAAGAACAACTCACCACAGAGTGCACAGCGCGGCTGGGCCGCAATTCAAAATTCAAGATTTGAAATTCAAGAGCATGTAGCGAGAACGATTACCGGGAAAAAATCTTGGCGCGCCGCGAAGAAATTCGAGAACAGTAGTAGCGAGATCACTGAGAAGAACGCTGTGGCTTTTCTCGGTGATCTCTGTGCCCTCCGTGGTGAATCTGTTTTTAGCGGACCTCAAATTATCTCGAAGTAGCGCTCCAATTCCCAATCGGTTACGGCGCGTCGGAACTGGCGAGTCTCCCAATCGCGCGTGGCGGCGTAATGATCGACGAACTCGTCGCCGAAGATCTGCCGCGCGATTTTGCTGGAACGGAAAAGCTCCGTACCCTCCTCGAGACTCCGGGGCAGCGCCGGCGCCTTCGCCTCGTAGGCGTTGCCGGTAGGCGCGGGGAGTTCCACACTGTTCTCGATTCCGTAAAGGCCTGAAGCCAGGCTGGCGGCCAGCGACAAATAGGGGTTGGCGTCGGCGGCGGGCAGGCGATGCTCGACCCGTGTGCTCTTGACGCCGGAGGAAATGGCGCGGAGAGCCGTGGTTCGGTTGTCCACTCCCCACGTGACGTTGGTGGGCGCCCAGGTGCCGGGCACGGTGCGTTTGTAGGAGTTTATGGTGGGGCAGAACATGACCGCCAACTCGCGCATTAAGGCAAGTTGTCCCGCCATGTATTGCTGCATCAGCTTGGAAATGTGCGAGTCCGATTTGGGGTCGTAGAAGAGATTTTTCTTTCCCGCGCGGTCCGACAGGCTCTGATGGATATGCCCGCTGCAACCCGGCAGGTTGGCATTCCACTTGGCCATGAACGTGGCGAGCAGGCCGTGCTTGCGCGCCACGATCTTGACCAGAGTTTTGAACATCGCTGCTTTGTCCGCGGCCCGCAAGGCGTCGTCATAGCGAATGGCTGTTTCGTAAACCCCCGGACCGGTTTCGGTGTGAAAGCCCTCGAGTTCAATGCCCATCGCGCTCGAGGTGTCGAGAATGGCGTGGGCGAGGTCGGAGTGCGCGGAGGCGCGCATGAAGCTGTAGCCAAACATTCCCGGGGAAAGTGGCGTGAGGCCGCGGAAATGCTTTTGACGCGCGGAGAGCGGGTCCTCCTGAAAGAAGAAATACTCATACTCAATCGACGCCTTCGTGGTGTAGCCCGCTTTCTCGGCGCTTAACACGACGGCGCGCAGAACCTGGCGCGGAGAGACGGGCAAGGGCGAGCCGTCCTGGCGGCAAAAATCCAGCAGGAAACATGCCGTGTTCGGCTCCCAAGGCAGAACGCAAAAAGTGGACAGGTCGATGCGGGCCAGCGTATCGGGGTAACCCGTGTGCCAACCGGTGATTTGGACGTTGTCGTAGAGCGCGTCGGAACTGTCCCAGCCGAAGATGACGTCACAAAAACCAAAGCCCGACTCGGCAGCCGAGAAGAATTTCTCGAGTGAGATGTATTTCCCTCTCAGCACACCATCAACGTCGAAGCCTCCGAGCTTCACTTTGGCGATTTTGTGTTTGGCAAAAGACCGCTTAATTTGCTGGAGAGTCATAAGACCTCTTCACCACAGAGGCACAGAGGCACGGAGAAGCTGCGGCGCGCTACGTCCGCGTACGGATGTGAAAACTCTTCGGGCGCGTCAAGTAAAGGAAGCCGAGGTGCGACAGGGTGCAGCCGTGCCCGCTGTCTTTGATGCCCACCCAGGAAAGCTCAGGGTCGAGATAATCGCAACGATTGACGTAGACCGTGCCCGCCGCCGTCTGGTGCGCCAACTTCTCACCCAGTTTCATGTCCTCGGTCCAGATGGAGGCGGTGAGGCCGTACAGACTGTCGTTCATCAGCCGGACGCCTTCCTCGTCGCTGTCCACGGGCATGATCCCGATTACCGGCCCGAAGCTTTCTTCCATCATAACACTCATCGTGTGGTCGACATTGACAAGCACGGTTGGCTGAAAATAGTAGCCAGGCCCGGGAAGGCGGCGTCCTCCGGTCAGTACTTTGGCGCCTCGCGCGACCGCCTGGCCGACCTGGAATTCCATGAACTCAACCGTCTTGCGCTGGGCAAGCGGCCCCACGGTTGTGCTCTCGTCCTCCGGGTTGCCCACTTTGTATTTCTCGACCTCGGCAACATACGCGTCCACGAATTTGGAGAAGATCGGGCGCATCACGTAGATGCGTTCCACGGCGCAGCAGCTCTGCCCGGCGTTATAGAAGGCGCCATCCACCGTGTTTTCCACCGCAAAGGTGAAGTTGGCATCCTCGCGCACGAAGGCCGGGTCCTTGCCGCCCAGCTCGAGACCCATATCGAGCAACTGGCTCGAGGCTTCCTGGTAAACCTGGCGCCCGCCCTCGACCGAGCCGGTGAAAGAGATGAAATCGACGGCGCGCTTCTCAATCAGCCCGCGGATGGTGGCGTGGTTGACGTGAACCGATGCCACGAGGTCCTGCGGCAGGCTCGTCTTGCGGAAGGCATCGACGAAAGCGTCGCCACAGAGCGGCGTCAAGCGCGCGTGCTTGATCAGAACGGCATTCCCGGCCAACAGGGTGGGGACGATGACGTTGACGGCGATCAGCAGCGGATAGTTCCAGGCTGGAATGTCGAGCACGATGCCGAGCGGTTCGTGCCGGATGAACCTGCGGAAACCGTCTTTGGGAGGGAGCATGTCGTCCTGAAGCGAACCGGGCGCCAGCCGCACCATGGTCTCCGCGCGGTCGAGCATCGTGTCCACTTCCCGGCGCGCCTGGCCAAGGGGCTTGCCCATCTGCCGGGTGATGTCCAGCGCCACGGCGTCCTTCATGGACCGAAAAGCCGTGATGAACTGACGGCAAATTTTTACCCGCTGCTCGACGGGGACATCGCGCCACAATGCTTGCGCCGCGCGCATCCGCAAAAGGATCGATTCCAACTCCGCTTCGGAAGTGGGCGCGACGGTGCGAAAGACCTCTTCGGTGGCGGGGTTGACCAGGTTCCAGCTTGGTGCCTCACTCATGCTCTCTCCTCAAGGCCTTCTCTGCGCACCATGCAGAATGCGCACAACGCAAATAACGTCCTATCAAGTTGGGGTTGTTTTCCAGGTCGGCGATAACGATCCGGTTTTTGACTGGGCGGTCGAGGCGCCTGAAGGCGCGTTCGACGCTCGAGGTGATGTTGACCTTATACATCAATTTCGCCCGCCGCGCGTAGTTCCTTCGCCACATCTTCAAACGACCGGCGTGGCTCAGATTTGGTTTCGCGTGCGGCACGGCACATATGAAGGTCTTCCATCATTTCCTCGTATTCTTCGACGGGAAGTATGACGGCCTTCTTGTGCCCCTCGGCGTCGACAACAAACTGGACATTTTTCTGCATTGTTTGACCCTGCCGGTCCATTTTAGCACACCCCGTTACTGACAGTCGGGGTGTGAGCAACGCCCACTAATTCCACGGTCTCCAGTTGATTGCTTTTTGCGCCGCACTCGCGCATACTGAAAATCAGTCGTCCGAGCGAGTGATACTATGGACTGGCGAGAAAGAATCACGGTCGATCCCACCGTTTGCCACGGCCAAGCCTGCATCAAAGGCACCCGCGTAATGGTGTCTGTCGTATTGGACAATCTCGGCGCCGGGGAAACGCCCGCGCAGATTGCGGCAGCATACCGGCTAGCCTCCGAGGACGTCCAAGCCGCACTGCTCTATGCCGCTGAACTCGCCAAAGAGCGCTTCGTTCCGCTCGGAGTCGGTTAGTGCGATTCAAAACCGACGAAAACCTCCACCCTGAACTCGCCGTGTTTCTCCGCGAGAACGGTCACGACGCCTTGACCGTTTGGGATGAACAACTGCGAGGACGTCCGGACACGGATTTGGCCGCCGTCTGCCAGTTGGAGCAACGCGCCTTGGTCACGCTCGACCTAGGTTTCGCCGACATTCGCGCCTACCCACCTCGGCAGTACGCAGGACTCATCGTCCTCCGAGTTGCGGATCAAAGCCGACGGAGCATTCTTAAGGTCTTTCCCCGCGTGCTGAACCTGCTGAAAAACGAACCTCTGTCCGGTCAGTTGTGGATCGTAAGTGAGCGTAACGTCCGGGTCAGAGGGGGGTGAATGCATCACCAACTCCCTTCGTACAACCTCAACAAATCGTCTTGCGTGCACGGCCGGATATTGGTTTTGTGGCAAGAGTCCTCGAAGGCTTTCACCGACAGAGGGCCGAGGCTCTCCCGGGGGACTCCGTGATGGCGCAGGCCACGGGTTATGCCGAGGCGTTCGATCATGGCTTCGACTTCCTGCACGGAGCGTGCCGCCGCTTCCCTCTCCGTCATCTGCTGCACCGGCACGCCAAAAAGACCTGCCAGGCGCGCGTAGTGATTTGCCGCCGGGTCGAGGTTGAAACGCATCACGGCAGGCAGGCACAAGGCGTTGGCCAGGCCGTGATTCAACCCAAACTCGGTAGATAGCGGGTGTGCCAGCGAGTGCGTGGCGCCAAGGTCTTTTTGGAAGGCGATGGCCCCCATAGTGGCCGCCACCTGCATGTTCCCGCGCGCCTCGATATCCTTCCCATTGCGCGTGGCGCGCTCGAGATATCGGATGACCAGTTCCAGCCCGTGGGTGGCGATGCCGTCACAAATCGGGTGGAATACGGGGCAGGTCAGGGATTCAAGGCAGTGGGTGAAGGCGTCCATTCCGGTGGCCGCGGTCAGGAACGGCGGAAGCCCTACAGTCAGCTCCGGATCGAGAATAGCGCGCTTGGGCATCAGCCAGGGACTGAAGATGATGATCTTCCTGCCCAGCTCATGAGACGTGATCACCGAGGAGCGACCGACCTCGCTGCCGGTGCCCGCCGTGGTGGGGATGGCGATGATGGGGTCGTAGGGTCCGGTCATGCGCTCCGTGCCGCCGGCCTGCCACTCGAGTTCGGCGAGCGCGCCGGGATACCGGGCCATGACCACGACCGCCTTGGAAACGTCCAGGGCGCTTCCGCCGCCCAGGCCGATCGCCGCGTCGCAGCCGGCAGACCGGTAAAGCTCTGCCGACTTGAGCACGTCTTCTTCGACCGGATTGCCGTGGACCTCAGCGAAAACCGCGTGAGGAACTTGGGCGTCCTCGAGCACGGAAACGACAGCGTTCAACACCGGCGAGGCGCGGAGCCCGGGGTCGGTGACGACAAGCGGCTTATGGACGCCGGTTTCCTTGAGACATGAGGGAAGTTGCTTGATGGCCCCGCAACCGAAAACGATTCGAGTGGGAAACGCAAAAGTAGTGACCTCTTCGAACATCTTTGGGTCAATCTCCTTACTGCCCGAGAAGGTGCAACGATTTGGGAACCAGTCTTCCTCCCCTTCGTCGAAAGTCCGTGCTTGTGGTGCGGGCGTCTCGCCCGCTGTCGCGCGGGCATCCTGCCCGCGTTCGGGAGCGGTACGTTCACGCGACAGCGGGCGAGACGCCCGCACCACAACGCGCTCCTACCGGCTTTGCCGCAACACCACCTTGTTTATCCAGTTGCGGAATTCTACCTGGCGCACTTGATCTGACAGCACGTCATCGTCGATGTCGAGTTCCCAGCGCAGGTCTTTCCGGTCGGGATGCTGGTAGAGCGTTTCGAGCTTCTCGACGTACTGCCGGAGCGCCTCCTGGTCCTGGAAGAAGCCCTCCGCCAACAGCTTGGGCGCCCGCGCCGTGATCAGGCGCGCCATCTCGTGGAGATCGTACTCCGGGTGATATGCCAGTCCCCAGAAAATCCCCTTCCCCTGTTTCACTTCCATCGCCTGGACATGGGTAAAGTCGTTGGACGCCAGCAGCGCCCCTCCGGCAGGAAGCTGGGTGATCTCGTCGAGATGGCTGGTGAAGCCGTTGAACACAGTCGGCTTCCCTTCGAACATCGGATGGCCGAGGCCCTGGGCGGTAAGGTGAATCTTGCGCGCCAGTCCCATTTCGCGTCCGCGCGGGTTCGCCGAAACCACTCCACCCGCCCCCACGGCTGCCATCTGGATGCCCCAACAGGTACCGAAGCCCGGCGTGCCAACTTCGTAGCTCTTCCGGGCGAACTCGATCTGGCGCGTCACGCGTTGGTCGTCGCGGTGATAGATCGTGAGGTTGCAGCCGGGCCAGAGTATGCCGGCGTAATGCTCCGGTCCCAACCCTTCAGGGGGAGCAGGGTCGTCGCTGGCAAGCCAGATGTTGTGCTGCGCCTCGGGCAGATGCTTCTTCAGCATTTCGACATAGAGCCGCGAGGCATGCTTCATTCCGACCACGTCGAATTGGTCGCGGCTGGGTTTCGGATAACCGTCGATGATGAGGAAACGAAGTGTCGGTTGCATAGGTTTGGTGTTAGTCGATAGTCAACAGTCGAGAGTCGAAAGTCAAAAGACTAGAGCCGACATGTTCCATGAGCCGGACTCCTTAGAACAGCCTGTCATTCTGAGCGAAGCGAAGAATCTCAGTAGTACCCGAAATCACCAACTACAGCGATTCTTCGCTTCGCTCAGAATGACCGTGGTTAACGCACGACTTAAGACTCTCGACTTTCGACTTTTGACTCTCGACTCTTGACAGCCAGCGCTTCGATGATTTCGGGAAGCTCGGCGAACTCCCGGCAGACGGCGTCGGCGCGGGTGTTGGCGCTGTCGCGGTCCACCACGCCGGTGAAGAGGACGGCGCGGCAGCCAGCGTCTTTCGCGCCCGCAATATCATTATGCTCGCGATCGCCGACATGGACGATTTCTCCGAGGCGGCAGCCTGTAAGTTCCGCGGCGCGGCGAAACATTCCCGGCGCAGGCTTCGAGCAACCGACCTCGTCGGAGAACGCAAAGGCCGAGAAACAATCCCCAATTCCGTAGCCTGCCAGCAAGGCTCGCAACGCGCGGCCTGGGGTGAAGATCGCGTCGGAAACTACCGCCAGCGTAAATCGCCGCCGGAGCGTTTCGAGTGCCCCGGCGACTCCCGGCACAAGGTCGGGGCGGACGCGCAACTCCATCTCTTCGTGGAGACGCACAAGCTCTTTGAGTTCGTCCTGAGGCAGTTCCCGCTTCAGGCCCGCAAGCAGTACCCGCAGCCGAACATCGACGGGCCAAGTCACGTGTTGGTGGCGCCAGACGTGCCGGAACGCCGAATCCGTGGTGTCGTAGGCGCAATCGACAAGCGCCCGATCAACAGGGGCATGCCGCGACAGAAAGCAATGAACCAACTCCCGGCGTTCGACGGGCTTTGGGGGCAGACCCTGCCGGAGGCGCTTGGGCTCGTCGGAGTCATCGACGAAGACGGTATCCCAAAGGTCAAACGAAACAACACGGATCTGCGGCATTGCAGCTACTCGCGTGAGTTGAGTTGAAATGAAGGTGAAATTCTAGCACATAACGGGAGCAAAAGGTGGTGGGGCCACGCGTGGAGTTTGACACGCGAAAACCCGGCTGCTATGATCGCGTGGGGCGGGAAACCCATTCGATAATCAGACTTATGACGAGAGCGAGACGTCTCATCTCGCTTGGAAGGCCTGGCTGCAGTCACGAAGGGAGAACAGATGAACGTCACCTCGATTCGTTCCCATTTGCTGCGCGTTTCGGTTCTGGTCCTCGCACTGAGCGGCATCGTCAACTCTGAGGAACAACCAGGGCTGCGCGCTCCTTTGCAACCTGTGAACGATCGCAAAGCGGCCCCGGAGCTTGGGCTGGAAGACAGTTCCGGCAAAGTCGCGACCCTGGCGAACTACCGAGACGAAGTGCTGCTGGTCGATTTCTGGGCCACGTGGTGTACGGGGTGCAAGCATGAGATCCCCTGGTTTGCCGGGTTTCAGAGCGCCTACGGCGCTAAGGGGCTAGCTGTGGTCGGCATCGCGATGGACGACGAGGGCTGGAAGGTTGTAAAGCCTTTCCTTGCGGAAACGAAGGTGCCCTACCGCATCCTGCTGGGCAACGATGCGACCTCGAAGCGGTTCGGAATCGAGAGCCTGCCGGATACGTTCCTCATCGACCGGCACGGCCGGGTGGCGGCGGCGTATAAAGCGGCATTGGTCGACCGAGCCGACATCGAGGCCAATATCAACGCTCTCCTCTCCGAACACTGACCCGTGTGGATTTACTGCACCATCACTTTCCCCTATTCCCATGGCGGGGAACTGCGTCCGCGTTCAAGCGAACAGCCAAAAATTCACCCAGGAGCGACTCATGCGCAGGCTTCCACTTTTGGCACTACTCGTATCCGGGCTTCTCGCGGTGCATCACTCTCGCGCCCAGGCCGGTCAAAACTCGGCGGGCGCCGGGAACACCAGCATCTCCGGTCGATGGACAATAACCGCCGACTTTTACGGCACGCCGCTCTACTTTCCATTGGAACTGAAGCTGGCGGAAGACAAACTCACCGGCAAGTTCGGGGGAGATAAGCTGGAGGGAACCCTCAGCGGCAATTCCATCCACTTTGTGGCCAAAGACGACCAGGGCGGTACCGAGGAGTGCCAGGCCACCGTGCACGGTGCTGCCATGTCCGGCAGCATCGTCTTCACCGACGCCGACGACCGGGAGCACCCCAGCACGCATCAATTTACCGCCACCCTGGTTCCGCCGCGGCGGGCGGGAGCGCCCGAGCGGCATGAATTTACGCCCACAACTTTCTATCGCCAGTTCTCGCCGCTGAACAAGCCGGTGCTGACCATCTCACCAGGAGATACTGTCCACACGACAACCGTCGACGCGGGCGGCACCGATGAAAAGGGGGTGACGCGCGTGCTGGGCGGGAATCCTCAAACGGGACCGTTCTACGTTGAGACCGCCGTGCCCGGCGACACGCTGGTGGTGCGCCTCCGGAAGGTGCGCCTGAATCGCGACTGGGCGGTGAGCGACGACGCGGTGGTGGACCGCGGAATGGACAGCGATCTTGCCGTGAAAATGAAGGACACCGGCAAAACGGTGCGCTGGCATCTGGACATACAAGGCGGCGTCGCCACGCCTGAAAAACCTGCCGAACACCTGACGCGTTACTCCGTGCCACTGAAACCAATGCTGGGTTGCGTCGCCACGGCGCCCGGCCCGTCACAAGCCCCGCCACCCACGGGCGATTCCGGGCGCTATGGCGGAAACATGGACTTCAACGAGATCGTCGAGGACGCAACGCTTTACCTGCCGGTGAACGTTCCCGGCGCTCTCCTCTATTTGGGCGACGGACACGCGGCCCAAGGAGACGGCGAACTCAACGGCAACGCCCTGGAGACTTCCATGGAGGTCGAGTTCTCGGTGGATGTCCTGCCGGGGAAACACATCTCGACACCCAGGGTCGAGTCGGCAACTCACATCATGGCGGTGGGGCTTGCGGGGTCCATCGACGACGCGTTCCGTACCGCCACCGCCGGCATGGCGCAGTGGCTGACGGATGAATACAAGTTGACTCCGTCTGAGGTGGCACAAGTGTTGGGCACCTCGGCGGAATACAAAGTGAATGAGGCTGCGGACCGCAACGCGGGAGTGGTGCTCAAAATCAACAAGGAACGCTTGCAGGGTCTGACGCCAGCGGCGAAGTGAATCGGGCCGCGATGTGCCGCCATCTACTGCCTGACGGCGCCTGCGTGTCCCGCCGTGTCCACCAGATAAAGCACTGTATCCTGGTTGAACGGCGGCGCGAACGATTGCGAGGCTGAACCGGCTGGGATGGGCTCTCCGGCAACCGTAGCCCCTGTCGAAGGATTGAACCACTCGACGGCCAGCGTTCTCGAGTGCGGCATCGCGGAGAGATCAACCGTGAATGAGCCGCCGGAAGGCGAGTAGACCAGGTACTCCGCGCCGGCAGGAGGCGTTTGGGCAAGACAATACCCTGTCGAAGAAAGAGACCCGCGGGGAGTGACGTTGGCGAGATTCAACCCGCGGGAATATCTCAGTATGTACCCGAGATTATCCCTGAGGTTGTCCCAGCGCGTGTCCGGCGCTCGACAAACGTCGTTGACCGGAGAGAGGCACAAGTTTCGCTTCTCGCGCGGGTAATAAACCAAGTAGGGGTCCATGAACAGGACTTGGTTGCCGGTCATGAAGTTTTCCCAGGCATAGTTGCGACCCTGCTGAGGCGTGTCCTTCCAGATCTCCCAGTAGCTATGGTCGCTGTCATTGACGTTGACCTTGCAGGCCGGCTTCCCGGTGCCGCAGGACTTGACCGGCGAGATTCTCGCGCCCGGCGCGACCCAGTCTGCGTCCGAGTTGTAGAGGATGGCGTCCGAGGGCCCCTCGAGCGCGGCGTAGCCGATCGGATGCTGGTGCGGTTTTCGCGACTCGTAAGCCCGAAGGTGAGCGATCTGGTGGTTGTTCCACCAGGTGGAATCAGTGGGCGCCTCTTCGGAGACGATCCAAAGGACGTTCGGCAGATCGTTCAAGGTCTCGATGGTCTTTTCCACGTAGGCGTCCTGAAACGCGGTAATCGCGTTTGGAGCCGTCATCGTTACTGAGCCCTTGCCTTTTCTTCCGCTCGTGTAACCATCGTCAACGCCATTGACATTGTTGGCTGCGGTGAAGGGGTAGCCGTCGATCGAGCAGCGATAGACGTTGAGGAATTCGCCGGTGAATAAATAGACGCCCGCATAAATGCCGGCATTACTCAGCGCCTGCGCCCGCGTCCGCAAGCGGTCGAAGAAGCTCTGGTCGAACTTCCTGAGATCGAATTTCAAACCGCCGTCCGTCGCCGTCCCCGGGCCGGTCCTCAACCAGGGGAACGGGGCAGCGGTTAAATCTGGCGAGGAGCCCTCGAAGAGGGGAAGGCCGCAGAACTTCGGCAATTCGATGGTCCAGAGTAAAGTGAAATTGTGGCCGTGCGCTGTAAGGAACTTGACGAATGCGTTGAAATCCAGTTTCTCGACAGAGCCGTTCGCGCCCCAGTCCTGAAGCGTGTTCCAGGTCTGCGAGCCGTTCAAAATGAGGAGCGTGCCGTTCGCATCTTTGAAATAGTTGGGATTACTCGAGGCTGTGAGCGGCCCCGCGACCTGGGCGGACAAAGCCGTCGGGCCGGCGAGAAAAATGCAGAGGAGCAACAAAGCAATCTGGGTTGTAAAGGCGCTTGCTATTGCGCCGCGATGTCGCGAGAGGATGTCATGCTTCAGGAATTGCGGACTGTTTTTCATGCGGGGAACCTCCGCCGCGAACGGCCGGAATCCTCCGCGTCTCTGCGCCTCTGCGGTAAGAGTTCTTCCCCACGGAGGGGCGGAGGTTGTGCCCTAGCTGGCGACCGCGTTCATCACCACCGGAGATGGCTGCTCTTTGCCGAAGTCGCCTTCCCAGCGTGAGATTACCACGGTGGCCAGGCAGTTGCCTAAAACGTTGACCGAGGTGCGGGCCATGTCCATCAGTTGGTCGATGCCGAGCAGAATGAAGATGGGCTCAGTAGGCAGGCCGAACGACCCAGCCGTACCAAGGAGAATGACGATAGCAGCGCGGGAGACTCCCGCCACACCTTTACTGGTCAGCATGAGCGTGAGCATGAGCAGCAATTGCTGGCCAAGGCTGAGGTGTACCCCGGCAGCCTGCGCGACAAAGATCGCGGCCAGCGAGAGATAGAGCGTGCTGCCGTCGAGGTTAAAGCTGTAGCCCGTCGGCATGACGAAGGCTACCACCGGACGAGGCACCCCGATCGCCTCCATGGCTTCCATGGCGCGCGGCAAGGCGGCCTCGGAACTCGAGGTTCCAAAGGCAATCGACACCGGCTCCGCCACCGCCGCGATGAATTTCTTCAGCGGCACCCGGGCCAGCATGGCCACCGGCAACAACACTCCCGCGATGAATACGAACAACGCAACGTAGAGCGTGAGCAGCAACTTGGCGAGGTTGAACAGCACGCCCATGCCGGTGCTGCCCACCGTATACGCGATGGCCGCGCCCACGCCCAGCGGCGCCATGTACATGACGAGATTAGTGAACTTGAACATGGTCTCCGTGAGGCTTTCGGCAAGATTGACCAGCGGCCGTCGGCGCTCCTCGCGCACCATGGCCAGGGCGATGCCGAACAGGATGCTGAACACCACGACTTGCAGGATTTGGCCTTCCGCAACGGATTTCGCCAGATTCTCGGGGAAGATGTGCAGGATGGTCTCTGAGGCCGACATTCGCTGCACTTGGACCACTTCGCCGCCGGCCGGCGGCAAGTGTACTCCCACGCCTGCCTTGCTCAGGTTTATGGCGGCGAGTCCGATGAACAGCGCAAAGGTGGTGACCGCCTCGAAGTAGACAATCGCCTTTAAGCCCATGCGCCCCACCTTCTTCAAGTCGGAGTGCGCCGCGATTCCGCTGACGAGCGTGCCGAACAGCAACGGGGCTATGATGCAGCGGATGAGCCGCAGGAAGATCATGCTGAGAAGCCGCAGGCTCAGGGCCGCGTGGGGCCAATCGTGACCCAGGACCGCGCCCGTGATCATGGCCACCAGAATCCAAGTTGTCAGGGTGCGCTTGAAAAGCGCGTAGAGAACCAGCGTGGCGATCGAGATCCAGCGAAGTGCGAGAAGCAATGCGGAGGGCAGCGGAGTCAAGTATTGACTCGCGAGGCCTAGAACCGCGGTCAAAGTAAAGCTGGCGACGAAGAGGAGCAACGATTTCGTTTTCATTTAAGCGCATTCTCGAAGCCCACAATCAGTTCGGGCTTCCAGGTGACCAGGGTCTCACTCGCGAAGGAATGGGCGCAACGAAAGCACCTCCAAACCCTCTATCTTACTGAACTCACGGTCGTTCAAGGTGGCCAGAGGAACTCGGTAGGCGAGTGCTGTAGCAGCGATCATCAAATCGTAGGGGCCGATCACCTGGCCGTGCTCCGCCAAACCAGCCCATAGTGCCGCGTGCTCCCGCGCCAGCCGAAGGTCAAATGAAACGATCTCTAATTCAGCCAATACTGAGGCGATGAATCGTTCCCTTGCCGCTCTTTGCGATTTCGTACGAGCACGATGATACCCGTGAAGGAGCTCAGATACACTTATGGACGACGCAACCAATCGTGCCCCGGGCAGCACCTGACGAAGCGCGTCGGCAGGCAGAGTGCCGCGTTCCATCGCGATCAGCACGCTCGTGTCTACCACGAGTACACCGGCCATCTGTAGCTATCTCTCCCAGGCCGCAGGAGGCAGTTTGCGAAACAGATTGTGGATTTCCTCCAGGTCGTCGGCAAACTTGTCGTCGGGGCGCGGCAGGCTTTTCCAGAACTCAGCAAAGTTATCCGTGGTGAGCGGCCTCCGGCGCCGCACGGGCTCGATACGGCACATCGGCTCTCTGTTGCGCTCCACGATGAAGGACTCACCGCGATACTTGACCCGATTCAAAATCTCCGCAAAAGACCGGGCGGCACGCGTCGCTGAAATTCGGTGTGGCATGGTCTGATTATACGATTTTCTGATTCCGAAATGAAGTTCAATCTTCGCCCCGAGCCCGATGTGCGAGCAAGGCTCAGAACTCCAAATGCCGATTTCTTGGGGGAAGCCAGCACAGTGAACAAACAGGAGCACCTGTGCTGTTGCCTTAAACCTGGACGGCGAAGGTTGTCTCGGCGCGAGTGACGGGGCGGTAGAGGGTGTCTCTTTCGAAAGGTTCCTGGCCGGCTTCACGGATCAGGCGGATAATCTGCTGGCGGGTCATGGCCTGGGGTGTTCGTGCGCCGGCATCGTGATAGATCTTCTCTTCCACCACGGTTCCATCCAAATCATCGGCCCCGAAGCGCAACGCCACCTGCGCCACGCGAGGTGTCATCATGACCCAATAGGCTTTGATATGCGGGAAGTTGTCGAGCAGGAGGCGCGCCACGGCCACGTTCTTCAGATCCATGAAGCCGGAAGTCTCGGTGTGGGAGACGAGTTTCCCCAGTTCGGTGTGGGCAGGGTGAAAGGCCAGCGGGATGAAGGTTTGAAACCCGTGGGTCTCGTCCTGGAGGTTGCGCAATTGCAGCAGGTGGTCAACGCGATCCTGCGAAGATTCGATGTGCCCGTAGAGCATCGTGGCGTTGGAAGGCATTCCGAGTTCATGCGCGATGCGGTGCACCTTGAGCCAGGTGTGGGCGCCGATTTTGTGGTCGCAGATGACCCGGCGCACTGCCGGAGCAAAAATCTCCGCGCCTCCGCCGGGCAGCGAGCTGACTCCCGCCTCCTTGAGCTTCACTAGAACGTCGCGAATGGGCATTTGCGTGATGTGCGAGAAGTAACCAATCTCGACAGCCGTGAAGGCCTTCAAGTGAACGCTTGGAAACCTCTCCTTCAAGCCACGCATCAGGTCCAAGTAAAACTGGAACGGCAGGTCGGGATGCAGGCCGCCCACGATGTGAAATTCCGTTACAGCCTCCGACCAGCCTTCGCCGGCAATGCGAAAGGCTTCTTCCAGGGCCATCGTGTAAGCGGCAGGCGCCTCGGGCTTGCGGCCGAAGGCGCAAAGCTTGCAACTGGCCACGCACACGTTCGTCGGATTAAGGTGCCGGTTGACATTGAAATAAGTCCGCTTCCCGTGCAGCCGCTCGCGGACGTGGTTGGCCAGGTAGCCGAGGGCGAGCAGGTCGCCGGACTCGTAGAGCGTAACGCCCTCGTCGAAACTAAGGCGCTCCCCTGCCATCACCTTTTCGGCAATGGGATCGAGCTTCGAATCTTCGACGTGGAGTGTGCCCGTGCGCATATGGCTAAATTCCCATTCTATCGGCGGGAAGCCCCGATTGCAACCCGTTGCGTCCGCGGTCCAGGTGTCACTCCGAGCGGAGCGAGGAATCTCGCTCTGCGCAGTAGAGACCTGAGCTACGCGAGGGGAGGAATCAGAGCAGGAGACCACGCTTCGCTCGGAATGACAGCGTCAACCCATCGCCCGGGCAGTCCCCAGCCCCGGATGCGCAAACTGGGAAGCTGTGGAAACCCGCATGAATACTGAATAGGACTTGACAAAGCCCCTGGGTGTGTGCTCGGCCTGACTGTCCGCGGGGCACAAAACTTCTGGCATCCCGCCCTGAGTTGGGTTTAGAATTTAGTTTTTGAAGCTCGAGACGCTATGGAGTGGACCAATTACAGTTTCGCGGAGCCCCAGGACGAGGCGGCGTTCTTCTATGGCCTTTTCCTGCGCGGGTGTCCGCTGCAAAAGCTCCGGGAAGACATCGACGTGCCGGCCCGCGTACTGGCCGAGTGGCAGCGCCTCGCAGATCACGACCCCGTTTACCAGGGAGCGGTGGCTCGTATTTTAGCCTATCGCAAGCATGTACTTGCCATCTTTGATTCGCTGGTTTTCCAAGAAATAGGGTTCACGCACAGACTCCAGTAATTGAGCCATTTGGCCATTGAGTCATTGGGCCATTAAGCCGGGCGCATGCGTGTCTGCAATGACTCAATCGCTCAATGGCTCAATGACTCAATCCCTCAATGAATCAATATGTCCGTGGCCCAAGTGACAAAGAACAGCACGCTGACGTATCCGTTCACGGTAAAGAAGGCGGCGTTCACCCGGGACAAGTCGGAAGGCTTGACGAGAGCGTGTTCGTAGGTGAGTAGGCAAGCCACCGCGATCAGACCTGCCATAGCCACCCATCCCAGGTTCTCCATCCGGGCCACGGTAACCAGCAGCACGAGCATCAGCATGTGAAGGAAGGCAGAGGTGTAAAGCGCCGCCCTGATCCCGTAGCGCTTGGGGAGGGAGTAGAGCCCCAGGGCATGGTCGAATTCGACGTCCTGGCAGGCGTAGATGATGTCGAAGCCGGCGGTCCATAAGGTGACGGCAGCACCCAGGAGTAAAACGCTCAGGCTTACGTCGCCCCGCAAGGCAATCCAGGCGGCGATGGGCGACATCCCTAAACACGCTCCCAGTACGATGTGCGAGAGAACGGTGAAGCGCTTGGTATAGGAATAAACGAGCAGGAGCGCAAGCGCCAGCGGCGAAAGCTTGAATGCCAGGGGGTTGAGTTCGCGCGCGGCCAATACCAGCAGCGCGCAAGACAGCAAAGTGAACCCCAGCGCAAAACGCAGGCTGAGTTGCCCCGTCGGCAGGGCGCGCATCCGGGTGCGCGGGTTGAGCGCGTCGAATCTCAAGTCGGCGATGCGATTGAAAGTCATGGCGGCACTGCGCGCGCCGACCATGGCCACGATCAGCCAGAGCACCTGCCGCCAAGCCGGCCAACCCCGCACCGCCAGCATGGCGCCCGTCAGTGCAAACGGCAGGGCGAAGATCGAGTGCTCGAACTTGATCATTTCGAGCGTGGTGCGGAGCTTGGCGATCAGGCCCGTGGGGGCCTCGGTTGAAGTAGCCTTAGTGTTGCGCTCGTTCGCCATGCTGCCGTGCATAGCCATACCCCTATCATGGCCAAATCTCCTGCGAATGCGCAAGTGCAGTCACCTGGTTTTCCGTGTTCTCTGCGGTCAAGAAAGCGCGAAACACGGCGGGCACGAAGAAGTTCATTTTGGCGACACCCATCCACCGGCGTCGAATTGCCGCGGAAGTTCCCCGTCACTATTTTGGATATCCCACAGTCTGTGTCAGGACGATTTTCTGGTTGGGCCGGAGCTTTGCGATCTTCGCGAACGCCTCGCGGTCCACGCTGCCACGAACTACTGCCGCCAGCCCTTCGGAAGCACAGAACAGGTACACGTTTTGGGCGATGAACCCCGTATCGGCCGCCGTGTACATAATCTGGTCCTCACCGCCGGCTCTTCCCGTTTTGCCGAGGTCCGCTACATAAACGAGGTCAAGCGCGGCATCTTTGACAAACGCCTGCTGGCCGGTCGCCCCGCGAACGTCCTGCTGCAAGACTGGCTTCAGAGCGTTGTCTTTGGCGTCGTAGACGAAAAGGCCGTCCTGGGTGGCCACGTAGACATCGATTTCCTGCCAATTCATGGCCGAAGGGGCGGTCCGCTTGCCGTCCGGGCGGTTTATTCCGAAGGCCGCCCAAAGCAGATTGGAAAGCGTCTGCGGCGAGAGTCTTTGACTGCTGAATTCCCGCGTGGAGTGTCGGTCTTTGAGAACTTGCATCAGCGGTCTTCCGCCGGTGGTCTGCGGCGGCGGAAGGGGTACGGGCTTCTGTTCCTGCGCCAGCGCGAGCGAAGCGCAGGCAGCGATCGCTAGCATTCCAAAAAGACGCAAAACGTGTTTTCGCATAAGTGTCCTTTCCGTTGTATTCAACAAAACCAGTTAGAAACGGACACGTATTCTACACCCGCACCACGCGTCTCGCATGGGACTTTCCGGGGATTAGGAAATGAGTATCAAAAGCACGAAAAGGGCTACGTTGAGGGCGTGGGCAGCGTAGCAGAGTGGGCAGTCAACGCCGAGGACGCGCCGTAGCGCATACACCAGATAGAAGCCGAACATGACCGTGAGCAGGCTTGCCCCCAGCAGCCACAGGCCCACCGTTTCGAATGGCCTGAAGATCTGCCCTGCTATGCTCAGGTGCCGGGGCACAAATCCAATCCACACCAACAAGCACAGGTAATAGAGAATGCCAAGCAGCGAATTCGGAATCCCGACGACCCGCGCGTAGGGTGTGCGTACCACCGTGACGCAACTCGAGCCCTCCCGCGCGCAAAAGACTTCCGGCACCCAGCGCGCCTTGCGAATTCGCCCATAGAAGGCGAAAGTGAAATAGAGGGAATCGGCGAGCCCGGCGAGCGAGAGCAACGCAATGATCAGGCGAAGTATCACTTCGCGACCCGGAGACAAGAAAGAATTGAGTCATTGAGCGATTGGATCATTGAGCCATTGATTCATTTAATCGCTAATTCAGAAGCTACTGCCTACTGCCGACTGCCGACTGCCTACTGCCTACTGCCCTCCCCCGCTCCCAGTC
Organism: Terriglobia bacterium; assembly: GCA_050008495.1. GTDB lineage: Bacteria > Acidobacteriota > Terriglobia > UBA7540 > UBA7540 > CAVROP01. The sequence continues at coordinate 23,688 of JBEKMN010000073.1, forward strand.
CCTTCCATCGCAATTGATCCGCCTGCTCCAGTCCAAGCAGCGCCAGCACGCGGCAGCAAAACTGCGTGACCAGATCGTCGAGCGTCTTCGGCCGATGGTAAAAAGAAGGGATGATGGGGAAAATCACGGCCCCGGCGGCCTGAGCGCGCAACATGTTCTTTAGATGAATCTGATTGAAGGGGGCGTCGCGCACCGCCAGCAGGAGCTTGCGGCTTTCCTTCAGGCAAACGTCCGCAGCGCGTTCGATGAGCGTATCCGAGATTCCGTGGGCGATTTGCGCCAGGCAACCTGTGGTGCAGGGAATCACCACCATGCCGTCCACGGCGTACGACCCGCTGGCGATGCTGGCGCCGATGTCAGAATCCAGCAAGTACTCGGTCTTCGCTACCGCCTGCGCGGCAAGGGCGGAGGGGACATCCGCGGATCGCGACACCTCCAGGTCGAGTTCATCCCGCATCACCTTCAACCCGCTACCGGAGATCACGAGATGTATTTTCCCAACCCGATCGTCGGCTTCCAGCAGTTGCAGCATGCGACGGGCAAAGATCGCGCCGCTGGCGCCGGTCACCCCCAGGATCAGACGCTTGCCGAGGGCAATTTGCGAGGAGGGCATCAAAGGCATGTTAGTAAGTGCGTAGCGGGAAGTCAAGAAAGTCGGCTTGCACCTGATATACTAACTTCTAGGACCACGGACCGGGGAGGGGACATTGTCACCTGAAGAAATCACTGAGATGCTCCAACAAGTGCGGCGGGGCAAGCTGAGCGTGGAAGGCGCATTGGAGCGCCTGCGCAACTTGCCCTACGAGAATCTCGGTTACGCCAAGATCGACCATCACCGGTCGCTTCGCCAGGGATTGCCTGAAGTGGTCTTCGCGCGCGGCAAAGACCCGGCGCACGTCGAGGGAATTGTGCGTCACATGCTGCTGAACAAGCACAATGTCCTCATCACGCGGGGCGATGCGGGGTTGTTTGAGCGCCTGAAGAATCTTGAAAAGACGGCCAAGTTCTATGAGCTCTCCGGCGCCATCACCTTTCGCCGCGAGCGCAAGATTCGAGGCAAGGGGAAAATCCTGGTGGTCTGCGCGGGCACTTCAGACATCCCGGTGGCGGAAGAAGCGCTGGTTACCGCCGACATCATGGGAAACCGCGTCGAGTCGCTCTACGACGTGGGTGTGGCGGGCATCCACCGCCTGTTGGGCGAGAGCCGGCACCTGCGCGACGCTCGCATCATCATTTGCGTGGCAGGAATGGAAGGCGCGCTGCCCAGCGTCGTGGGTGGCATGGTGAGTGCGCCCGTCATTGCTGTGCCCTCGAGCGTGGGTTACGGGGCCAGTTTTCGCGGCCTCGCCGCGCTGCTCGGCATGCTCAATAGCTGCTCGCCCAATGTCTGCGTGGTGAATATCGACAACGGCTTTGGTGCCGGATACCTTGCGAGTGTCATCAATCGCCTGTAAACTTAGGATGGAACTCAATGAAGGCGCCTAAGAAACAATTCATCGTGGATGAAGGGGGGAAGACGACGGCCGTTGTGCTTCCCGTGGCAAAGTACAGGAAACTCCTCGAGGACTTGCATGATCTCGCTGTCGTCGCTGAGCGGCGGGAAGAAGAAGCCATTAGTCTGAATGAAATGAAGCGACGCCTCAAAGCAGATGGGATCCTATAGCGTCCGCTTTAAGCCTTCTGTCGAAAAGGACCTCCGTAACCTGCCCCACGGCATAGCTTCGCGCGTAATGTTGCGCATCGAATCTCTTGGACAGAATCCCTTCCCGCACGGCTGCGCCAGACTCGCCTCCAGCGAGAAAATGTACCGAGTGCGAATTGGCGACTATCGGCTAGTCTATGAGGTCGACTCAAACGCAGGGATCGTGACCGTGCATTACGTCCGCCACCGGCGTGAGGTTTACCGTGGGGTTTGAGATGGCAGACCTGTCCCCGGCGACTCATCTGATCTTCATACTGTCGCTGACCCGCCAGCCGAAGACCTAGCCGCTGATAGCTGAGGGCTGAGAGCTGACGGCTCTCCTCATCCGAGGAGCCGGCGCAGGGCGTCCGCCTGCTCAGGATTCTTGCGCAGCAGGATGCGGCGCAGGCGAAGGAACTCGTCGCGGTCGATCTTCTGGACCGTGCCGCGTCCGCGATGGGGGCTGAAAGCCAGGATGTGATCGAGGTCGGGATGGCGCGTGAGAGGATGCTTCAGGCGCACGGCCTCCCGAGGCGGGCAGAAATCGAGGAGCGAGCCCATGCCGGTGTCGCGCCCGTCCGAAGCCGCTCGCGCTAACCCCACCACCCACTTGCGGTCCACCTCGTAGCAGAGGAACAGGTCTCCGCTTTTCACTCCCTCGCGGATGTAGCGCAAGCTCGAGGCGCTGCGGATCCAGCCTTCGTCGCCCAGCTCATAAACGCCGCGCGTGCGCGAGCGGAAGTATTGATCAAACTCCCAGCCGCGCTTGGTGTTGATTTTGAAGACCCAAACGTTCATGTCCGTTGTCAGTTGTCCCTGGTCCGTTGCTCGTGACCGATGGATTGGCGCCCGCCGTCAGTTGACCCACAAACAATGGACAGCGCGAAGTGGATTCCCGCTTGCGCGGGAATGACGACGGCTACGGACAACGGACAACTGACTACGGGCAACGGACTACCCGCCACTGCCCTTCAGATTTCCACCACCCGCGCTACCCGAATGGCGGCGATGGAGTGGATTTCCGCCAGCACTTCTTCTGGGACGAGTCCGTCAACCTGCACCAACCCCACCGCCTCTCCTCCTTGCGCGTCGCGGCCCAGAGCGAAATTGGCGATGTTGATTTTGTGGTCGCCCAGGATGGTGCCGATGCGTCCGATCACGCCCGGCACGTCCTGGTTGCGAATGTAGACGTGAATGCCCTCGAGCGGGGCTTCGATGTCGAGCTCGTTGATGCCCAGGATGCGCAGGTGGCCCCGCGGGCCCACCATCGCTAGTGCACTAGCCGAGCCGGTTTCGGTGCGCAGCGCCAGCCCCAGGGAATGAGAGAACGCCTCGCGCCGTGCGCTGCGGACCTCCAGCACCTCAATGCCCCGCGCCTGCGCCAGGGCGCCGGCGTTGACGATGTTCACGCTGTCGGAGAGGGCTTTCTTGAGAATGCCTTTCAGGACCGCGTTCTTCACCAGGTGCGTATTCAGCTCCGCCAGCCCGCCGTCGTAGCTGATCCTGGCCTCGCTGATGCGCTCGCCCGCGATCTGGGCAACGAAGGTACCCAGGTTTTCGCCAAGCTGCACATAGGGGGCGAGCTTCTGATACTCCTCGGGCGAGATGGCGGGCATGTTGACGGCGTTGTGCGGCACGCCCTGGAGGAGATAATCGCGCACCTGCTCGGCGATCCGGATGCCCACGATCTCCTGCGCCTCTTCCGTTGAGCCCGCGATGTGCGGGGTGGCGATGACGCGCGGGTGGTTCAGCAGGCGCGCGTCTTTGGGCGGCTCGGTTTCAAAGACGTCCAGCCCCGCTCCGCCCACCTGGCCGCTCTCAAGGGCGGCCAGCAAGTCCGCCTGGTTGATCAACTCGCCGCGCGCGCAGTTCACGACGCGCAAGCCGGGCTTGGCAAGGGCCAGCGTCCTGGCGTTGAGCATGTGATGGTTCTCCGCCGTCGCCGCCGCATGCAAGCTCAGGAAATCGCTTTCCTTCAGCAGTTCTTCGAGTGAAACCAGCTTGACGCCCTGTTCCTCTGCCAGCCGGGATGAAACAAAGGGGTCTGAGGCGAGAACCGACATGCCGAAAGCCTGTGCCAGTCGCGCCACTTCCCGTCCGATGTTGCCGAAGCCCACCAGGCCCAGCGTTTTCGAGCGCAACTCGATGCCGGTGAGCTTCTTTTTCTCCCACTGGCCGCGCTTGAGCAGGCTGTCGGCCTCCGGGATATGCCTCGCCAGGGCAAGGATCAAGCCCAGGGTGTGCTCGGCCACGCTCACCGCGTTGCCGCCCGGAGTGTTCATCACCACAATGCCCTTTTTGGTTGCGGCGTCCAGGTCGACGTTGTCCACACCGCTGCCCGCGCGCCCGATGACGCGCAAACGCCCGGCCCGCTCAAGCAGTGCTGCCGTCGCTTTCGTGGCGCTGCGCACCACCAGGGCGTCGGCGTCCTGGATTTCTTCCTCGACGGTGGCATTCGCCTTCTTGGGAAGGAAGACTACTTCCCATGATTTTTCCGCCGTTAGAAGTTTGACGGCGCGTTCTGAAACGTTGTCTGCAATGAGGATTTTCATAGGTTAGTCGAGAGTCAACAGTCGAAAGTCAAGAGTCGAGAGTAAGAGCAACCTCCGCTTATCTGCCCTCTCCCCTGGGAGAGGGTGTCCCGCTGCCGGCGTTTTCATCAGCCGGAGCGGGACGGGTGAGGGGTTTCTTGCACCGCGGTGTCACGCAGGAGCGACCCTGGTGGTTGCCGGCGGGCGGCCACAAGGACCGCCCCTACGTCCTAGCCACAGCGCCGCAGGTACACTTCCTGGGCGGCGCTGACGCCGCTGCCCAATTCAACCTTGTGTCCCAGCTTCAAGAGAACCAACTCCAGGGTCGCCGTCGCCGCAAACAGTTCAGGAACGTCGTAATAGCCGAGGTGGGCGAGGCGAAAGATCTTGCCCTTCATGCTCCCCTGGCCGTTGGCAATGACGGCCCCGAATCGGCTGCGCATTTCTTTGACGATAGCGCCTGAATCCATTCCCTCCGGCGCACAGACCGCGGTGGCGGCGTTGGCCGGCGAGGAGACCGCAAATAACTTGAGCCCCAGCGCTTTGGCGGCTTCGCGCGTGGCCTCCGCCAGCAGCGCGGCGTTGGCGATCAGGTTCTCCCGGCCGATCTGTTGAATGTACTCGAGCGCCGCATGCAAGCTGATGATGAGCGTCGTCGCAGGAGTGTAACTCGTCTCACCTTTGGCCTGGTTCTTCCGCTCCTTCGCAAAATCAAAATAGTAGCGGGGAAGCTTGGCCTTGGCCATCATTTTCCAGGCTTTCTCGCTGGCGCTGACGAAGGCCAGGCCGGGAGCAATCATCACGGCCTTCTGCGACCCCCCGATGACGACGTCCAGGCCCCACTCATCCGGACGAAGGTCGGTGGTGCCGAGGCCGGTGATGGCGTCAACCACCAGGCACGTCTCGGGATAGTTCCTGACGATCTCGCCCAGCGCCTTCACGTCATGGCTGACGGCGGTCGAGGTCTCTGTGGCTTGAACGTACACCGAGCGGAACGGGCCATCCTGCTCCAACCTTGCTTTGATCTCATTGACGTTCAACGGATGACCGTAGGGAGATTCGACTTTAACGGCCTCGATGCCGTACGCTTCCGCCAGACCCAGCCAGCGCTCGCCGAACTTCCCCGCCGTGCCCACCAGAATGCGTTCGCCGGGCGATACCAGGTTCGAGACGGAGCCTTCCATCGCTCCCGAACCGGAGCTGGCCAGGATCAGGACATCGTTTTGGGTATTGAAATAGTACTTGAGAAGATCCGAGGTTTCGCGCATGATTCGGCGAAACGCCTCGGTGCGGTGGTGAACGTTCGCAACCATGGCGCGCGCCTGGGCTTCCATGAGCAGGGGCGTCGGCCCTGGAGTGAAGAGTCTTTCCTTGATGATTCCCGGCATAGATTTGGTTCCTTCTGGAGTTTGAGTTGGCTTCGTACCGACAACAACTAGACTAGGCTATTTCGGTTCGAGGCCCCCGTCAGGAGGAAAATACCAGCCCCTGATCCGTCGATAAGGCGCCACGACCCGACCGGGGACACGGTCGGGGCCGACGCAAGTCCCGCGGCTGTCTAGCCGACTGCCTGTCGCTGTCGCGGCATCGGACAGGGAGTCGCAGGCCCTGACTCAGTTTTCGCAAAATGCGGCGTTCTTTGCTCCTTTTTGGCCTAAATTGCTGCTAATTTGGGTGCTAAACACGCATAATTTGCAGCATCAAAAAGTGCGACTTTCTTTGTTTTCAAGTACTTCTTAGCTTCGTTCCCACTATTTTACATTTCTTGTAGTGCCCTGCGTTCCCCTTCTGCCCCGGACCATCGGGTTTCATTTCGCACTCCGGTAACCCCAGGGCTTGCCGGCGACAAGTTGTCCCAAATACGAGCACACTAATAGGCTATCACATCGAACCCGGCGTGTCAAGTGAAAAATCGCCGGCACCCTGTAGGGGGACGGCTTGCCGTCCCCTGACGGGCGGGCAGGGCAAGTCCTGCCCCTTCACGTTTTCGAAGGACTGCGAGATTCCCTCAAACTGGGACACCACCTGGGAATGGTTTATTTCACAACTCCCAAAAGAGATGTTACATTGGAGTGTCTATTAACGCCGATCATGGCAGACCAAGAACGCCTCACTTTCGCCTGGACGGATATCCTCTGGCTGGTCTTTTTGGGCGCCCTTGCGTTGATGGACCCGATCGACGAGATTCACAAGCAAGAGATCCTGCTGGCCATCGGCGTGTTTCAGGTCTTCGAGCGTCGCTTTCTAACCTGGAATCCGTCGGGCAGCAGGTTTTATGGCGCCCTCCTCAAGGCCTTCACGGCCGCTCACCTGAGGTTCTTGATCGGTCTTCCAAGTCGAAGGTATTACAGCGTCATTATCAAGATTCTCTTGTCCACCCTGCTCATGAAGCACACCGGCGACCCGGCTGGCGGCATAAACAGCAGCTACTATCTTATTTATTTCTTGCCC
>JBEKMN010000074.1:0-29804 GCA_050008495.1 Terriglobia bacterium
CGCCCTACGGGCTCCTCCAGTTAGCCGCCAAAGAACGAAAAGCGGAACTTTCTACTTTGCTAAGAACAGGACATTTCTACTTTGCTGGGATTAGGACATTTCTACTTTGCCTTGACATGCCCCTCCCAAAGGAAAAAACTCGCGCGTCACTGAAGCGGCGATCCTCGAGGGTGCCCAGGGCGGTCACGGGGGCCGAAACTGTGGGTGCCTCACTCGTATCTGAGCGCCACGATCGGATCGACCTTCGTCGCGCGGCGCGCGGGGAGATAGCCGGCCAGGCTTGCGACACCCAACATGACTAACGTCGTGATCAAAATCGTCAATGGGTCGTTGGGGCTCAAGCCGTAAAGTTCGCTTCGAATCAACCGCGAAGCCACCATGGCGATAGGTACGCCGATTGCAACCCCGAGGACGACCAGCCGCAGCGTCTCTCGCATTACCATGTCGAGGATTTGTCGCGGTTGTGCGCCCAAGGCCATACGGACGCCAATCTCATTTGTCCTCCGGCTGACCGCGTGGGCCATGACGCCATACAGGCCGACCGATGCCAGAGCCAAAGCCAGTAACCCAAACAATGTCGAGAAGGAAGCGATCAAGCGATCCTGGACGAGGGACTCATCCGCCTGCTCGGTGAGCGTCTTTACATCGAAAACGGGCAGCCGGCTGTCGGCGTGCTGGATGATGCGTCGAACGCCGGCCGCCAGGCTTTTCGGCTCCGCCGCCGCGCGGACCTCGAAGGTCATAGAATCTGATTCCGGGAATTGATAAAACGGAATGTAGGCCTGAGGGGGAGCCGGTTCGCGCAGGTTGTGGTACTTCGCATCTCGGATTACCCCGACGATTTCGAGCCAACTCGAGTCAGCCCTCCAGGCCGGAATGCTGAAGCGCCGGCCAATGGGGTTCGCGTCACCAAAGTAGTGACGCGCCATAGCCTGATTGATGATGCCCACCTTGGAAGCGCCGGCCACGTCGGCGTCAGTGAATTCTCGTCCTAGCAGAACCGGTGTCTCGAGAGCCTTGAAATACTCCGGGCCAATTACGTTGATCAATACCGAAGTGTTATCGCCGGGGCGGGGCGTGTACCCCTCGACGGTGGGCATCGTGGAGCTGAGGCGTTCACCCAGCGGACTGAAATCCGAGAAGCTGACGCTCCGCACGCCCGGAAAAGCCTTGATCTCAACCAGCAGGCTTTGATAAAGCCCGACCACTTGCCTCTCTTTGTACCCCACCAGGTTGGGGTTTATCGAGACAAGCAAAACGTGCTGGGCGTTGAAACCAGGGTAGAAATCTCTCAAATTCGCGAGGCTGCGCAGAAGCAGACCGGCGCCAACGAGCAGCACCAGAGAGAGGGCAACTTGCGAGACGATTAGGGCTTTCACCAGCCGGGACTGAGGCCGCATGCCGCCCAAAATCCGGCCGCTTTCTTTAAGTCCGGCCACGCCAGGCTGTGTGGCGAGGAGGGCAGGGACAAGCCCGAACAGAATCGCGGTGAGAAGTGAAACGAATGCGGTGAAGGCGAGAACGCGGGCGTCCGGATGCACGTTCAGTGAAACAGGAGAAGACGCATGGGACATCAGCGCCAGCAAGCTTGTTGTGGCCCAAAACGCCAGGAGCAAACCACCGGCGCCGCCCGCGCTTGCCAGCAGCACGCTTTCGGTGATGAGTTGGCGAATAAGACGCCGGCGTCCGGCCCCCAGCGCGATCCTGACCGCGATCTCACGTTGGCGCACGCTGGCCCGCGCCAACATGAGGTTGGCCACGTTGGCGCAAGTGATGAGCAAAAGCAATCCGACCACGGCCATGAGCGTGAGCAAAGGCCTCGAGAAGCGCTGGCGAAGGGTGGATAATCCTCGCCCGCCCGGCTCGAGACGCAATCGAAACTGGAGATACATTTCCCGCACCCGCGGCGAATTGAATGGTAAGCCCCCGATTCCGTCGGCGGCCTCGCGCATCGACTGCCGATAGATTGGATCTATAGTGGCCAGCGCCTGCTCCTCCATGACGCCGGGTCCCAGCCGGCCAACGAGATGAAGCCAGTTGCGGAAAGGAGCAGTTAAGATGGAATACGGCGTGCCTGGATCGGACCACCCAGGCCTTACCTGATCCACCATGCTGATCGGGACGGTGACCTCAACCGGATGGCCGGGCTCGAGTCCGAAGAATTCGGGAGGCGTAACTCCGATGACCGTGAAGGCAGATCCGTTGAGCGCGATCTCCTTACCAACCACAGAAGGATCGCGATTGAACCGCTGTACCCAATATTGATAACTGATGACTGCCACCGGCCCGCCGCCGGCTACTCTGTCGTCATCGGGGGCAATCGTGCGGCCAAGGATGGCGTTGACGCCCAGCACCGAATAGTAATTGCCGGACACCACCTGTCCCTTGGCGAGGTCGGCATGGCCGTCCACTTCAAAATCGAAATCACCCAGGCTGCGGAATGCCAGCACGCCGGAGAACACCTGGTTTCGATCGCGAAGCTGTTTGTAGGCTGGATAGGGGAAGTTGTCGTCCGCCGAACATCCGATCGTGACCAGCCGCTCGGGGTGCGCCACGGGAAGCATCTTGAGCAGAGCCGCATTAATTAAGCTGAAGATCGCCGTGTTGGCGCCAATACCCAGCGCCAAAGTGAGAACCGCCACGGTAGTGAAGCCGGGGTTCTTCAACACCATGCGCAGACCATAGCGAGCGTCCTGCCACAAGTCCCCAACCCAATTCCATCCCCACATGTCGCGGCTCTCCTCTCTTAGAACGAGTTCGTTGCCGAAACGTCTTTGCGCGGCGTAGCGAGCTTCCTTTGCTGAAACGCCGCGCTCGATTCCCTCCTGTTCGCGCAATTCGCGGTGCAGGCGCATCTCTTGATCGAGCTCAGCATCGAATCGTCCGCGACGGAGCAGCATCAGGAGTCGCCGGGCAAATTCTCCTAACATGTGAACCCTCAGAGCTGACAGCTTCATTCGTACCTGAGCGCCACGATCGGGTCCACCTTCGTCGCGCGGCGGGCGGGGAGATAGGTGGCTGCAAGAGCAATTGCGATCAGGAGCACAGCGACTGCGATAAACGTCAAGGGGTCGGTCGGCTTCACGCCATAGAGCAAGCTGGATAAGAAACGCGTTAACACAAGTGCGCCAACCAGCCCTAGCGCGGTCCCAATCAGGGCGAGCCGCAGCCCCTGCTTCATGACGAGTCCCAGGACAGCGCCTTGCCTGGCGCCGAGGGCCATTCGAATGCCGATCTCGTGAGCCCGCTTACTCACCGAATATGAAATTACGCCGTAGATCCCGAGCGCGGCGAGCGTGAGAGCGAGCGCGGCAAACGTTGTGACCATCGAGCTGTACACTCGCGGCCTGGCGAGTGCCGCTGACAAGTACTCGTCCATGGTCTCTATCTCCGCCACCGGCTGGCCTTTGTCGACATCATGCACCGCGCGCTTGACAGCCGTGACCAGCGCCTTCGGGTCGACGGAAGTTCGCACCACCAGGTGCGTGATGTACGCCGGAAGTTGGCCCTGTCCCAGGAAGACTGTGGGCAGAGGGTCTTCGGTAAGCCCGTTCTGGCGAATGTCGCCGACCACGCCCACAATTTCTGAGGGGACTTCGTCGCTCCACTCCACCACGAGCCGGTGGCCGATGGGGTCCCGGCCTGGGAAATATTGCTTTGCAAATAAGCTGTTGACGAGGCAGACGCGCGGGTTGCCCATGTGGTCGCGCTCATCAAATGGACGCCCCGCGAGAACGGGGATGCCCATCGCGGCAAAGTACCCCCGGCTGACGAGGGAAACCTCGACCCCCGCACGATGCTTATCCGTCGGCGCTGGTTCCGGCTCTCCCTCGATATAGAATCCCGTCGCGCTGTTGGGGCCGAGCGGCAGGAATTGGATGGTGGCGGCGGCGCGGACCTCGGGCAAAGCCTGAACACGGTCGAGTATGGCCTCGACCTTGGCGGCCCGCTGAGAGTCATTTCCCTCGACGAGCATCTGCATCGTCAAAACCCTCTCGGGCTGGAACCCCAAGCGAACCTCGAGAAGATGTGAGAAAGTGCGCAGCAGCAACCCCGATCCGATCAGAAGAACCACTGCCAGGGCAACTTGCGAGACAACCAGGGTTCCGCTCAAGCGCCCATGAAGAAGGCCCTCGGAGGTTCTGCCGCTCTTATCGCGCAACGTCTTTTGGATATCGAACCGCGAGACCTGCCATGCAGGCGCCAGGCCGCACAGAAGTGTCGACAACAAGCAGACGCCAACCGTGAAGGCCAGAACGCGAACGTCAAGATGCGCCCTTGGGAGGTTTCCCAGCGATCCCGCTCCTTGTGCCACGCCGTAAAGCAACCGGCTCGCCCACATTCCGAGCAGCAGGCCGGCTGCGCCCCCGGCAGCAGAAAGTAACAGGCTTTCGATGCCGAGGAGTTGGACCAGGCGCAGGCGGCTGGCGCCCACTGACATCCGGACCGCCAGTTCGCTCCGACGTCCAATGCTGCGCGTCAAAAGCAGCCCGGCTACGTTCGAGCAGACGATCAGTAGGATGACGGCCACCACACCCTGCAAGAGGAACAGAACGGGGCGAGTGTCCGCGGTCAATTGATCGCGCAAGCTCGTAACTGACACTGTCCAATCCTTGTCCATCTCGTATTCCCGGCTCAGACGGCTGGCGATCAAGTTCATCTCGGCGCGTGCCGCCGCAAAATCCACTCCTGGCCGCAGCCGCCCGTAACAATCAAAACTGCGGGCACCGATGGAGTCCGGCTTATCCCGGTCAATGGGCATGGGCAGGTAAAAATCCGGGTCCAACGTGCCAGCACGGAACCCCGCGGGCATGACGCCGATGATCGTGTTCGCCTCCCCGTACAGCATGATTTGCTTTCCGATGATGTGCGGATCGGACGCGAATCGCTGCTGCCAGAGGGCATGACTGAGAATGGCGACGTGCCCCGCGGCCGTAGGGGGAGAGCCGACTGCGACGGTTTCATCCTCAGTGAACGCCCGTCCCATCGCTGGGCTTACCCCGAAAACGCGAAACAGCCCGGCGGTCGCCCACAAGCCGGAAAGTTGCTCGGCGCCTTCCTGGCCCATGGTGTTCACCGGAATGCTCTGCATGAGGGCCAGCGCCTCAAAAGATTGCGAGCGCGCTTGCCACTGGAGGAAATTGAACGGATGAACGTGCACCACCTGGCGCTTCGGCGTCAGCTCCGCAATGAACGCAATTTGGCCGGCGTCAGGGTAGGGAAGAGGCTTTAAAAACGAGGCATCAACGAAGGTAAAGATTGCAGTGTTGGCTCCGATGCCGAGTCCCAGCGTCAGCACAGCCAAGGTCGTAAACGCGGGATACTTCATCAGGATCCGGCACGCGTAACGGACATCCTGCAAGGTATTCTCCAGCCAGTTCCATCCCCACATGTCGCGACTCTCCTCTCTCAGAACCAAGTCGTTGCCGAAGCGTCTCTGCGCGGCATAATGGGCTTCCTTCGTGGAAAGGCCGCGCTCGATTCCCTCCTGTTCGCGCAACTCGCGGTGCAGGCGCAACTCTTCCTGAAGGTCTGCATCGAATTGCCGGTCACGAAACAGCATCAGAAGCCGTCTGGCGAGTTCAGTGAACATGTTTCCTCGTGCCTGCCAAGTGGCTAGTGGCTGGTGGCTAGATGGGGCGCAAGGAAACGCCGCTAAACCGCCAGCCATCGATCGCTGTTCTTCTAGCCAATCGCCACTAACCACTGCTACTCATACCGCAGCGCCACCATGGGATCGACTTTCGTAGCCCGGCGCGCGGGGATGTAGCTGGCCAAAAGCGCTACGAAAAGCAGTGTGGCCGCGGTGGCGAGTAAAGTCAGGGGGTCGATGGTACTCACGCCAACTCGTAATCCCTCCAGGGTGCGGTTCAGAAGTAACGCCATCAGTAGCCCTGCTGCCAAGCCGAGGCCTGCAAGACGCAGCCCCTGGCCCATCACCATCGACAAAACCTCGCGGCGCGAGGCGCCCAGAGCCACGCGAATGCCGATCTCCCGGGTCCTCTGCGCCACCGAATACGAAACGACGCCAAAAAGGCCTACCGCCGCCAGGGCCAGCGCCAGCGCCGCGAATGCGCCCAGCAGCACCATATAGAACCGCCGCTTTCCCAGCGACTCGGCAGCCAGCGTCTCAAGCAAGACCGGCTCGCCCACCAGCGCGTCGCGGTCGATCCCCTGAACGAGTCGGCGTGCCGACTGGCCCGCCCCGGCCGGCAAACCAACGGTGCGCATCACCACTGTCGCACCATCCATGCCCGCCTGCGCGAGAGGCACATAAAACATCGGCGGGATTGGCGCATCCAGTCCAAAGTGGCGCACGTCACCGACGATGCCTACGATCTCTCCCTGATTTTTTTCGTATCCGCCTCTGGCGCCAAACCTTAACTTCTGTCCTATTGCTTCACCAGCGGGGAAAAACATCCGCGCGGCAGTTTCGCTGATCAGTACAACTCGGACTGCTCCCAGCCGATCGGCATCCGTAAATACACGTCCTCGGCGCAACGGAATATCCATGGTGCGGAAATAATCGGGACTGGCGACTCGCACCTCAGCCGATGGCTCATCCTTCTCCGGTACGCTCCTGCCCTCCACATGGAAACTGCTGCTGAAGTCGTCACCGGACAACGGCAACGGCGTCACTGCGGCCACCGATGCTACGCCCCGCACACCGCGCAGCTTGCCCAGCACTTCGTCCCAGAAGTTCTGGAGAGCAAGGCTGTTCTTGTAATGGGAGTCGGGCACACTGATGTCGAGCGTCAATACGTCTTTGGTGCGAAAGCCCGGATTTAGTGATCTCAGTCCAACGAAGCTGCGGACCAGCAAGCCCGCGCCAGCCAGGAGCGTCATCGATAGGGCTACTTCCGCAACCAGGAGCGCGTTGCGCGCACGTCCCGCCTCCTGTGCGGACGCAGCAGAAATCTTCAGCAGGCTGCCCACGCCCGTGCGCGACGACCGAAGCGCCGGAATCACTCCGAAGAATATCGTGCTCGCCACCGCAACTCCCATGGTGAACGCCAAGACCTCGGGGTTCAGCCCGGCACTCGATAGCCGCGGGATGTCCTTCGGCCCGAAGCGTACGATGGCCATGAGCGCCCAGTGCGCCGCCAACACGCTCGCCGCCATGGCGAGCAGCGCCAGCAATAAACCCTCGGTCAGCGTCTGGCGAACCAGCCACCAGCGCCGGGCGCCCACGGCAATGCGCAGGGCGAACTCCCGTTGCCTGGCCGCCGCCCGTGCCAAAAGCAAGTTGGACACGTTGGCGCACGCAATCAGCGCCAGCACGCCCACCGCCCCGAGGAGCAAAAGCAGCGCCGGACGAACGTCGCTGACCAAGGCATTGTTCCAAAGATCCGCGGACACGCCCCATTTCTCGTCCTTATCGGGATAAAGCTTCCGCAGTTGCGCCATGATTCTTGACAGGTCATCATTCGCCTGGGCCAGCGAGACTCCACCTTTGAGCCGTCCCAGGACGCTCAAGTAATGCGCGCCCCGCTGCGTCATCACTTTGTCGTCGAATCCTATGGGAACGTACAAGTCGCCGCCTTGCAGAGGAAAACTGAACTCTGCGGGCATGACGCCTATAACGGTGTATGGTTCGCTATCTAATTGAATCGTTTTCCCGATGGCCCCGGGCGTGCCACCAAATTCCGCTTGCCACAATCCATAGCTCAACACCACCACGTGATTTGCGCCTTTGTGATTCTCGTCCGCCAGAAATTCGCGTCCCAGCAGCGGATGCGCTTCGAGCGTGGAGAACATTCCGGCGGTTGCCAGCACGGCGCGCGCGCGTTTCGCTTCGCCCTGTCCTGTCAGCGCAGAGTCGTCGACATAGTACGCAAACATCGACGAGAATGACCGGTTTTGATCGCGCCAGTCGAAGAAATCGGGTGCAGACGAGGAGTAAGGTGTCGTGACACCGCCCCGCTCCCACGTAGAGGCCACGCGCACAAGCCGCCAGACGTTGCTGTAGGGCAGCGGCCGCAGCAATACCGCTTCAATCACGCTGAACATTGCCGTGTTCGCCCCAATGCCGAGTGCCAATGTCACGGCAGCGACGACCGTGAAGAAGGGATTCTTGACCAGCATCCGTAATCCGTGGCGAACATCACAGAAAAAGCCTTCCAGCCAGTTCCATCCCCACATGTCGCGACTCTCCTCTCTCAGAACCAGGTCGTTTCCAAAGCGTCTGAGCACGGCGTAGTGAGCTTCCTTCGCGGAAAGGCCGCGCTCGATTCCCTCCTGTTCGCGCAATTCGCGGTGCAGGCGCATCTCTTCGTCAATCTCAGCATCGAATCGCTGGCGACGAAGCAGCATCACGAGCCGTCTGGCGAGTTCGGCGAACATGCTCCTCGCTTTCACCATTGCCGGCGCTAACCGACAAGTGACAAGTGGCAAGTGGCTAGTGGCTGGACACTGCTTTTCTAGCCACTAGCCACTAACCACTGCTACTCGTACCTGAGCGCCATCATCGGGTCTACCTTCGTCGCGCGCCTTGCCGGGATGTAAGTCGCTACCAAAGCCACGCCACCCAGGATCAGCAACACCAGAGCAAATGTTAACGGGTCGTCCGGCCGCACTCCGTAGAGGAGGCTGGACAACACTCGGGTCAGGCCCAAGGCGCCGGCAATTCCCAGGCCCATCCCGATCACGGCAGGAACCATGCCTTGATGCACCACCATGCGAAGCACGTCGCCCTGCTGCGCGCCGAGCGCCATGCGAATCGCGATCTCGTGGGTACGCTGGGCAACGATATACGAGAGGACGCCGAACAAGCCCACCGCGGCCAGCGCCAGTGACAACCCGGCGAAGGCAACCAGCAAAGTCATATCAAAACTGGCGTCGAGGGTCAGCTTCCCGAGAAGCTGGTCCATGGTGAGGATGTCCGCCACAGCCAGCTCAGGGTCGAGTTGCGCGAAGACTCGCTGGATGGGCAAGGCGAATTTGGCGACATCGAGGCTCGAACGCACGGCGAGCATGGCGTAATTGGGAAGATTGCCTTCGTCAAAGGGCGCGCCAATGGGATAGTACATGATGGGGAGAAAAGGCTGGGCGAGTTCGGAGCGGGTATCGCCGACCACGCCGATAATCGTGAAGATCTGATGGCCCATCGAGATCAAATGTTTGCCAATCGGTTCCTCTCCAGGAAAATACTGCCGGACAAACGCCTGGTTGATGATGACCTCATCCGGTTTGCCTGCCTGCAGCTTCTTATCAAACGTTTGGCCTCGCAGCATGGGAATTCCCAGCGCCGCGAAATAACCGGGGTCGGCCCACTGGACAATACAGTACTGCGCCTGTCCCGCCGGGAGCGGGGGATGCTCCGCGATCGCAAAGCCGTTGTCGCCAGGGTATCCGTCACCCGGCACGGACCGGACCAGTCCCGCCCCGCGGACGCCCGGAAGTGCGCGCACGCGCTCAAGCAGGGCACCATAGAAAATCGCACGTTGCACGGGTTGGCGGTACCTCGCCCCGGGAAGGCTGAATCGCATGGTGAGCACGTTGTCCGTGGCGCAGCCGAGATTAACAGAACGGAGGCCAGAGTAACTCTTCAGCAGCAGGCCCGCGGCCACCAGCAGCACAACGGTAAGGCCCACTTCCAGCGAGAGCAGCCATTTGCGAAGCCGCACAGGCCCCTCTCCCGCGCTGTGCGAACGCGCAGACTCCTGAAGAGAAACGAGAATCTGTTCGCCCCTCACTGACATCGAGGACGCCATGCCGGCGAAGAGCGCGCAGGCGAAGATCAGCACCGCGACAAAGGCGAGGACCATGCCGTCCATGTGGATCGTTTCAACGCGAGTCACGTCCGCGCGCGCGGCGACGAACCACTTAATCATGGCGTATGCCAGCAGCAAACCTCCCGCGGCGCCCGCGGCGGAAAGAAGCAAGGTCTCGGTGAGGTGCGCGCCCAGCAATCGCCAGCGGCTGCCTCCCAACGCAGCCCGAACGGCGGACTCTCTCCGCCGGGCGACTCCGCGGGCCACGAGCAGGCCCGCAACGTTCAAGCACGCGATCAAGAGCAGACACGCCGTGGCACCCAGAAGGATATATAAAGTGGTCTTGAGATCGCCCACCATACCCTCGAGCAGCGGGCGGCTGTGGGCAGCTTTGCTGATGAAGCCATTCTCGGGATGCGAATCGTGGATGCGTCGCACGATGACCGTCAGTTCCGCGGTTGCCTCCGCGGCGCTCACTCCAGGCTTTAGTCTACCGATGGCCGAGAAGTCATGAGAGTCGAGCGCCTGCATTTCTCGAGGGGGCTCCTCGTGATAAACCGGCGTCCACAACTGGGTGGTATGGTCGGGATAAGCAAACCCTGCAGGCATGACCCCCAGCACCACGTAAGATTTCCCATCGAGCTGGATGCTCTGGCCGAGGATGGAAGGATCCCCGCCGAAACGCCGCTTCCACAATCCCCAGCTTAGGACCACGGTGGCGGGAGCGGAGGGCTGATCATCCGCGGCGGTGAAATTCCGGCCCAGCGCGGGCTCGACGCCCAACGTTGGAAACAGATTCCACGAGCACTCGGCGGCGCCCACTTTTTCCGGAAGCTGGCCACCCGCCGACGATAGGTTGTATTCCCCACCCCCCACGATCGCCAAATCGGAAAATCCGCGGCTCTGCTTTTTCCACTCCGCAAATACTCCCGCAGCGCTGGAGTTATAGGCAAACTGATCATTCGAGTGTTCATAGAGCCTTAGCAGGCGGGCCGGGTCTTTAAAGGGCAACGGCTCGAGCAGCACGGAATGTACCACGGTGAAGAGCGCGGTCGTAGTTCCAATGCCCATCGCCAGCGTTAATACGGCTGCGGCCGTGAAGCCGGGATTGCGCCGAAGTTGGCGCAGGCCATAGCGGATATCCTGAAGCAGCGCCTCGAGCCAATTCCATCCCCACATGTCACGACTCTCCTCTCGAAGAACTAATTCGTTGCCGAAGCGTCTTTGCGCGGCGTAGCGAGCCCCCGTTGGCGTCAGGCCGCACTCAACCTCTTCCTGCGCGCGTAGCTCGCGGTGCAGGCGCATCTCCTCCTGAAGGTCAGCATCGAACTGCGGGCCGCGAAACAACGTTCGAAGACGTCTGGCGAGTTCGGCAAACATGTTTCCTGCTTTCACCACTTCCGGCGGTAGCAGACAAGTGGCTAGTGGTTAGTGGTTAGTGGTTAGTGGTTAGTGGCTAGTGGCTAGCGGTTGTTTTTCTAGCCACCAGCCACTAACCACCAGCCACTGCTCATCCTCACGCCGTCTGAATCGCCCGTTTGATGGCTTGCATGACCCGTTCGAATTGTGAGACCTCGACCTCAAGCTGTTTGAGGCCCAGTGCCGTAAGGCGGTAGTAGCGCGCCCGGCGATTCCCCGCCGTGACGCCCCATTTTGCGGTGACCCAGCCTTTGATCAACATGCGTTGGAGCGCGGGATAAAGCGAGCCTTCTTCAACCTGCAAAACCTCGTCGGAAACCTGCTCGATCCAATTGGCGATCTCATAGCCGTGCAATTCGCCATGGCGAGCCAGGGCTTTGAGAATCAACAGGTAGAGCGTTCCGGGAGGGATTTCGTCTTCGTGCATGCGCTTGCCTCCTTACCATAGTTAGACTATGCCAGTAAGGAAAGGTTACCACCCGCGGGGAGATTTTTCAATTCGGACTTGGTGGGGGTGGCGCGAAGAAAAGCAGATCCTTCGCTTCGCTCAGGATGACGCGCTTCGCTCAGGATGACATGTCATTCTGAGCGAAGCGAAGAATCTGCTTTTGGTTGGGGCTTTGCCGCGCTGTGCCTCTGTGGTGATGCTCTTTGGTTTAGTCGATGCCGTGGATCCGCAGGCTCACCAACTGTTCAATGGTCAGATTCTGCATGCCGTGTTGCGAGCGCATATTGGAAATGTACTCCGGCGTCACGCCGTGGATCCGCATGGCAATCAATTGGTCAGGGTCGGGGTGAGAGTAGCCGAGTTGCTTCAGCTTCTCAATGAACTCGGGCGAGACACCGTGAATGCGAAAAGCGATGAGCTTGTCGAGGTCAAGGTGGTTGTACCCGAGTTTGCTCATCTGCGCCATCCACTCCGGCGTGGCGCCATGAATCCTCAGCGCGATGAGCTTGTCCTCATCCGGGTTATAACCTTCTTCATGCAGCGTCCGGATCATTTCCGGCGTTACACCGTGAATGCGGAACGCCACAAGCTTATCCGTGGAAGTAATGTTGAGTCCCGCCGCTCGGATCTGGTGAATCAAATCCGCTGTAACTCCAAAGATACGGAAGGCAATCAGCTTGTCGGTGTCCAATCCTTCCAGGCGCTCGCCCTTCGTCTCCTTGGCGAATTCCAGGCTCACGTCCTGCGCGGCCATGTCGAACTGCTTTTCTTCGACGTCAAAACCCAGCGCTTTCATCTCCCGCGGATAGTCCGGGTTGGGAATGAAGTGGAACAAACCCGCCCCCTCGCCATTATCGAGGAACCCCTGGCAATCGAATTTTCCGGCATCGCGCGAGACCGCGAAGTGGACCTCGTGCCGCCCCGACGTCGATATGTCCAGTCCCTGAAATGATTTCAATGGCCAGTCAGAACTGTGTTCGGAATGACCTCCGTGTCGGGACTCGATCAGCGAAAAGCGGACTTGGCCGGCAATGTCGGACGAACTCATCGTCCAGTCACCGGTGCGCGTTTGCGACCATGCCGCTGGCGCAGCGAATACCGCGCAGAGCGCCGCCAGAACGAACCATCGAATGTGAGAGAACCTCATAGAATCCTCCTCCGAAAGGTCACAGCACCCCGCTGAGTTTTAACTGCACGAGCTTGTCCAAGCTCAAGTTCTGAAAACCATGTTGGCGCGCCTTCTCCACGAATTCAGGAGTGATACCCTGAATCTTCGCCGCAATAAAATCATCGCTGGCGAAGTTTTTCAGACCTGCCGCCTGAAGCGCCTTTACGTATTCGGGCGTGACGCCCTGAATGCGCATAGCCACCAACTGATCTCCCGTGAGTTTCAGGCCGGTGGCGCGCATCTCCTTGACGTATTCGGGCGTCACACCCTGCACCCGCATCCCAACCAAGGTGTCCGCGTCAAACTGAATTCCCAGGCCGCTCATTTCTCGAACGTATTCGGGAGTCACACCCTGGACCCGCATCCCGACCAACTGATCCGCGTTGAGCTTCAGACCCGTAGCGCGCATCTCCTTGACGTACTCCGGCGTAACACCTTGCACGCGCATTCCAACCAATGTGTCCGCGTCAACCTGGAGACCCGCCTCCTGCATTTCACGCACATATCCTGGAGTCACGCCCTGAACTTTCATTCCAACAAACTGATCTGCCGTCGGCTTCAGGCCCGTGGCGCGCATCTCCTGGACGTATTGGGGAATAACGCCCTGTACCCTCAAAGCAATCAGTTCTTCAGCGTCGAGGCTAAAGCCCAAGGCGTGCATCTGCCGTACATAGTCGGGAGTTACGCCTTGAACCTTCAGCGCGATGGCTTGATCGACCGTGATGTCCTTCAGGCCTGCAGCCCGCATTTGCTCAATGAAACCTTGCCTGGCGGCTTGATTTGCGCCGCTCGAGCTTGCAGCGCTTTGCCGCTCAGGCGCAGCGTTCTGACTTGCGGCCTGGAGCGGCGTCCCCGCGGCTTCAGTGCGAACAAAAGTGTATTGATGAATGCCCTGTGATCGCACTGCGGGGCCGGCGAGGTGTTGAATCGAAGAGGGCTGTCCGACCTGTCGTGGTGGCGCCGCCGACGCTTTCGCGACGCCCCAGAATCCATTGCCGGCAAGCAGCACGCCCGCCAGGCAGAGAAGACCCATCGCCAGTCCGGCGCCCCGCCATCCGCCCCGAATCTCCGCCAGGCCGAGCAGCCGCAGGACGCGCGCCGCCAACGGTGAGGTACTGATCCCCGTGGCTAGCAGCGGTGCGCTCCGCCTTTGCTCGAGCAGGGTGAGGGCGCGAGCATACCCGACCGCGTCGCCGCAAACCCGAATCGCCTCATCATCGCAACAGTTTTCACGCTCGACGCGAATCCGCCGGCTAACCCACCATACGGCCGGATGGTAGAAAAGCAGAGTTTCTGCCGCAACCTGGAAGAGGTTCACAAAGGAATCGAAGCGGCGAATGTGCGCCAGTTCATGAGCGATGATGGCCTCCAGTTGCGCTTCGGAGAGTCCCGTCAGCGCCGTAACCGGCAGCAAGACGACGGGCCGGAATAGGCCGATCACTGCGGGCGCCGCCACCCGCCGCGTCTCGCAAAACTGCACCGCCCTCTCGATTCCCAGCCGCCGCTGCAGCATCCGGCACATCTCGTGCAGCTCAGAAGATACCGGCCGGATACCCCGGCGCCTCAATCGCTCGATGAGGAAGAATCCTCCCGTGGCGCGCAGGCTGAAGAGGCCGACCCCAACGAACCAAAGCTCCACCAGCCAAATCAACCGATCAGGGCGAGGTTGGGATTGCAGAACGGCTTGGGCCTCCGATGCCGTGCCGACGGTTGCCTCCGCTCGGATAAAGGTTGCGGCCGCGGAGGGCGCACCCGTCCAGCCCACGGAAGGGTGAGCACGGGGCAACAAAACCAGAAAGGTAATCACAGGCGCCGCAACCAACAGAATCATCGCGCCAACTGCCAGTGCGTAACGCGTTGAGGCCCTCCGGCAGCAGGCCATCAGGACGGAGAGCGCTGCGGCGAGCGCCGCGCCCTGCCAGACGAAGTGAAGCAGTGCCCAGCCCAGCGATTGCACCATGACCGGAGAAAAAGGGACTGCAAAGTGTGTCATCGTATTTTCCTTTCCCGTTCGTCCAGAATTCGGCGCAATTGTTCAATCTCTTCGTGCGAGGTCCTACGGCCTTGGAGGGCGTGCATCATCAGCTCGCTTGCCGAACCCTCGAACACTCGCTCCAGGACATCGGCCGCGAACTGGCGCTTTGCTTTCCCAGCAGGCAGGCAGGCTTCGTACACATGCGCGCGCTGCTCTTCGTTGCGGCGCAAGGTCCCTTTGCTGGTCATGATCTGCATCAACTTTAAGACGGTTGTGTACCCGATCGGTTTCTTTTCCCTCAACGCGTCGTAGACTTTTCGGACCGTCGAAGGGCCGCGTTCCCACAAAACATGGAGAATCTCCAGCTCGCCGGCGGTCGGTTTGGGCAGGTCTCGATGGCTCATCAGCACAAAGTACTACGAAGAGTTTCGTATTGTCAACGAAAATCTTCGTACTTGACAAGAAATTTCGTGGGAGGCCCCATGAGCTAGGGCAGGACTAACGCAGACCTGCTTCACCGGCAGGTCTGCGTTATCAGATCCCCCTACACCTCGGCGCGTTCCAAAAGCAACTGCGCGGCGAATGGAAGTGCCAAGGCAATGGTAGTCCAAAGGACGAGCGAGCCGGTGGGGAATACCCTCGAGGCGCCAACAACCCACTTGCACGCGCCGAGCATGAACTCCAACACCGAAGGCAGATTGACATTGCGGTGGTAGGCCGCGGCCGCAGGCAGCAGCAGGTCGATGAAGATTATTCCTAAGCCGTAACTCAGCCCCTGCCGGGCGTCGCGTGCGACTAACGTCATAAGATACGTCAGGCCGTAGGCCACCGCGCCGCCTAGGGCCAAGGGCACGGCCGTGGCCAGCGGCCGCCACGTCTGAACATGGCCTGTCAGATAGGCTAGTGTTCCGAAGGTCGTCCCTACGGTTAGAAGGACCATTAGGCTCAACTCCAGAACCCCAACCAACCAACTCGTCCACACCCAGTAGCTCCGCGGGCGCGGTCGAACCAGGAGGAAATCCGCAGTCCGTTCCTTGAACTCCTCTCCCGGGCCCGATACGCCCATGAGCAATCCCAAGAAAAGGGTGAAGAGGGAAGCCACACCTCCAAGAACAAAGCGAGTGACCGATGACCAGGCATGGGTCACCGCCTGCGGCGGCCCTCCGCGCGTCACTCCGGCACCGAACCCGACCTCCATATAAGTGAGGAAAACACAGAGCGCCGTAAGTGCTATGACAGAGGTAACGAAACGGCTTCGGGTATCTCGCCAACATTTCCAGACGTACATGGGTCCTCCTTTCGGACCAACGCGAGGAAGATCTCGCGCAAACTCAGCGGAGAAACTTCCGCCACTGTGGCGCCCTGCCGGCTGAGCAGGGCGGCAAAGGCGTCAGCGTGTTTCTTAACAAGGTACTTGTGAAAACTCCCCTCCGAACTGAGCAACAATGCCTCGGGCGGCTGAATTTTCGGCAAAGCATTGCCGGCCACGGTTACAAATCGAAACTCGCTCTTGATGTCATCCAGCCGCGCTTCGAGCAAAAGCTTTCCGTGATCGATGAGGCCGACCCAGTCAGCGATCTGCTCGACGTCCGATAGTTGGTGGGAAGAGATAAAAACCGTCTTGCCTTCACTGACCACATCCTGAACAAGGATGCGAAGGAATTCGTCCAGGACGACAGGATCGAGCCCCGTTGCCGGCTCATCGAAGATCAGCAAATCCGCTCCCTGGGAAAGCGCCAGCAGAAGACAGACTTTCGTTTTGTTCCCTTGCGAGAGTTTTGAAAAACGGCGGTCCATAGGAATCTCGAGCAGTTGTGAATACTTCCTGACAGCCTGATCCGACCACCTCGGATAGAAACCGCGCGTAAAGCGCACGAGTTCGCGAGGCGTGAGGTTTCCATACAGAGTCTTGCTCTCGCTTACGTAGGCCGTGCGCTCGAGGATGGCGACCTGCTCCCGGCCAATGGAAAATCCCAGAACAGTGGCGCTTCCTTCCGTAGCCCGCGCGAGACCCAGCAATATCCGGATGGTAGAACTTTTGCCGGCGCCGTTGCGCCCCAGGAATCCGTAGACCACGCCCCGAGGCACATTCAAGTTGAGACCGTCGACAGCCCTGACATCGGGATAAGTTTTAACGAGATTTTCGGTCCAGACTGCCATATCGCTCATTCTCTTCCTCCAATGCGTCCAACTCCTGCTGCACTAATTGCATGATTTCACGCGGGTCGAGCCGCAATTGCGTTCCCTCGACCGCGATCTGCCGCGCATAAGGCCGCAGCCGCCGGACTCTTTCCGCCTTCAGGAAGCTCCCGGGATTTTCCGCAACGTAGGTGCGTCCGCCGGGGATCGTGCGCAGGATTCCATCGCGCTCGAGATCCTGGTAAGCGCGCGCGACCGTGTTGGTGCTGATGCGCAGATCGGAGGCGAGTTGGCGCACCGACGGCAAGGCATCGCCAGGCGTCAAGGCGCCGGCGGCGATGTAGTGTTTCACCTGGGTCTCGATCTGCAGGTAGGTGGGAACGCCGGAAGCGGGGTTGACGTGAAGCAGCATGCTGTATTGATACACCGCTACAGTTGGGCTGTCAAGTGGATTCTATAAAAAATAGGCGAGCGACAAGAAGTCAAAGAATCAACCTGGCTGCACGCTGGCGCTCACCGCAGGCTCTGGCCCCAATCCACAGTCAAGATTCAAAATGCCAGAAGTCGAGGAATGGAAAAGCTTGCTAAGAAACGAGAGTCTGCGAAGCCGCAATGCAGGGTGCGGGGCTCGCCAAGCAGCGCCGTGATTTCTCCACGAAGAAAGCGATTGCGTTCAGTCGTTGCAGGCCGGCGCGGCGGGGCGTATACTCAGGTTTAGCCCAAACGATCTCAGGGAACTCCAACGGAAAAGGAGATGGATCCATGCCTACATACATCACCCTAGGTAAGTGGACGCAGCAAGGCATCGAGAAGGTCAAGGAGAGCCCAGCGCGGCTTGACGGCTTCAAGCAGCTTGTTAAGTCGGCGGGCGGAGAAGTGAAGGGGTTTTACATGGTGACGGGCCGTTATGACATCGTCGTCATTAGTGAAGCGCCGAACGACGACGCCATGGCCAAAGTAGCTTTAGCGACATCCTCAAGAGGCGGAGTCAAAACCGAGACGCTGCGCGCCTTCACAGAAGACGAGTACCGGAAGATCATCGGATCTCTACCCTGAGCACAGGCTGAGAGCTGACGGCTGAAGGCTGAATCTACTCAGTTCGGCCGCTGCTCGTTAAGCACCTCCAGCACTTCGCGTACCTTGCGCACCAGGGCTCCAGGCGCAAAGGGCTTCTGGAGGAATGCCGTCTTGGGATCCGACATGCCGCGGCGGGCGACCGCGTCCGCCGTGTAACCCGAGACGTAGAGCACTTTCATTGTCGGGCGCTCGGGCTTCAGCCGCTCGGCCAGCTCGAGTCCGCTCATACCGGGCATGACCACATCGGTGAGCAGCAGATCGATGGGCCCCTGGTTTTGCGCGCAGATCCGGAGTGCATCGTCGGGCCTTTCAGCCGATATTACCGTGTAGCCAGACTCTTTCAAGACCTCGAGAGTCAAATCCCTCACCATTGCTTCGTCTTCAACCACGAGGATGGTCTCCGTACCCCTCGCATGGTGCTCGATCGCTTGGCGGCTCTCCGCCGGCTCCGCCACTTGATCGACCCGTGGGAGATAAATCTTGAAGCACGAGCCGTTCCCCAATTCGCTGTAGACATAGATGTAACCGCCGCTCTGATGAACAATGCCGTGCACCGTCGCCAGGCCCAACCCAGTTCCCTTCCCCTGCTCCTTGGTCGTGAAAAAGGGCTCGAAGATATGCTTCTGGGTTTCCGCATCCATGCCGGATCCCGTATCGCTCACGGTGAGCAGGACATACTGCCCCGGGCGGATGGGATAGTGACCGGCGGCGCGAGCCTCGTCGAGATTAACGTTTTCGGTTTGCAGGGTTAACCGGCCGCCATGAGGCATGGCGTCGCGGGCATTCACCGCAAGGTTCAGGATCACCTGGTCGATCTCTCCGGGATCGGCTTTCACGCGTCCCAGGGCCGGCCCCGGAACGATCGAAAGCTCAACGTCCTCGCCGATCAAATGCCGCAGCATGCGGTCGATGTTGGCGAGAGTCACGTTCAAATCCAGCACCTGCGGCTGCAGCACTTGTTGCCGGCTGAACGCCAGAAGTTGGCGTGTCAGCGTGGCGCCTCGGTCCGCCGCCTTCAAGATCTCGGACAGATGGGGGTATTTGGGGTCCGTCGATTCCAGGCGCCCCAGGACCAGTTGGCCGAAACCTGAAATCACCGTCAGCAGGTTATTAAAGTCGTGGGCCACGCCGCCCGCCAGACGGCCCGCAGCCTCCATCTTTTGCGCATGGCGCAACTGGTCTTCGAGCCTTCGATGCCGCGTAATGTCGCGGCCAATGCCCTGCACTTCCGGCGGCTTCCCGGCTCGCTCGATGAGAGTCGTCCCCAGGTCTACACGCAGCCGGCCGTCTCTCCTGGTTACGATTTCCACTTCGTAGGTCCGCGGTCCCTCCTCGCTTGCATCCTGCAGCATCTCCCGAGCCAGGGCTGAGTATTCAGGCGCCAGAATCTGCCCGAGGTTCATCCTCAGGACGTCGGGGAGGTCGCACCCGACCATGCGCCGGCCGGCTTTGTTCAGGGAAGTAAAGTGGCCGTCCAGATCGCAGGTAAAAACCATGTCATTGGCGTTTTCGAACAGCTCCTGATAACGCTCCCTCGCGGAGGCTTCGCGTTCGAGCGAATCGCGGATGCTGTCGGTTTTTTCCGCCACCTGCCGCTTCAGCAAAAATGCCCAGAGTGTGGCGGCCAATGCCAACGCCGCCAGGACAGCGATAATCCTGAGCATGCGCCTGATGTCCCCCCAGGGAGGGGGCTGACTCACCGCAACGTCATGCATCGAGCGGACAAGAATCCGAAACGACTGTGGATTGTGGTCCTCATCTGCCTGGAGAATGCAGATCCCGGTTAATTGCAGCAGGCTTCCCGGCACCAGAGCCTCGAGGCTCTTCGCCGGCACGGGATCTTCCACCTGCGCCAGAAAAAGGATGTTGCCCGACTCCATGTTTAAGGTGTTCGGGCCGCGTGTCGCGTCGAGCAGGCGCGCCTGGATGCGCACGAAGTCGGCATCATGGCTGCCATCCAGCGCCTGTTCGGCGGTGACCGAGACGGGAACAGGAGTTGGACCGGCCCCGATTCGCCGAAAAACTGCATCCCGCAGGACTGCGGAATACTCGCCCACGGCCGGAAAACCTACCACCTCAACCAGATCTCCGGTCCGGATGGAAGTTGTCGCCAAAGTTCGAACCTGAAGGCCGTCGTTTTCCTCTTTGATGAAAAGCGCACTGCCCGGCTGCTGGAAGGTGACGACGCCCCGAACTTTGACACGATGGCCGGACGCTCCCTGCGGGGTGAAACGCAGCAGGCTGGCGATTGGACGGCGGGGGGCGAGAAACGCGTTGCTGGGTGCGGGTTCGACAATGCGGAGTTGATTGAGACTCGGCGAGTAGAGCATCACGCCTGTAATCTGATTCTTATGATTGAAGGCTGCGCCACATACTCCCTGGATGCGCACCTTGGCATCGACCAGATAGCCGGGAACGACGCCATGAGAGTCTGGAATTATCACGCTGAGCCGGCCACCTTCCGCGGCCAGATCGACAGTCAACCCGGGATCCCCTTTCGTGGCGTTGCGGACGATACCTTCAATTTCTACCCATTGGCTATCCTCTTGGCTAGACGCCATTCGGCCGTAGGTAACTCGCCGAGCCTCCGGCAAGGAACCCTGACCTAAAACGCGAATCTTCGGCTTGTCAATCTGCGGCGCGAAGTCAGGAGTCGCGCTGATGCCCTCGATTTCCACCAATTGACCGGGTTGTAAAGGCGGTTTTGCGGTTCCGATGTCAACCCAAATACCTGCGGTGGAGTCCTGGATGAACAAATCGTTTTCGGCCGGGTTGAAATAAGTAACTACGGCGCGGACGAGGATCGGATACCCGAGATTCGCCTCGTCATTCGAGAGATTCCTAATCTGCTCGACGCGGGTGAGCAAGGGAAGGCTTGATTTTTGCTGAGGAACTTGTCCGGCGCGCAACGCCGATGCGCAGGCCAGACCTGACAACAGCAGGCTTAGGAAAAAGAACCAAAGCGGCCCGCCGGCCAGCACACGGTCAACACGGTCTCGAATGCTTTTGGCGCTCTCGAGGATGCCGGATCCCTTCGAAGCGCCTCTGAGCGCACTATTCTCTGCCCACTGGTCTGCCTTAAGTTCAAGAGGTCTTCCAGAGACGTCGGAGAGGGCGGTAGTCGGAATCATCGCGGCTTGACCGGGCAGCTTTCGCTGCCCGCCGCTCTCGTCGATGCCCCGACGGATATCTTGCCAAACTTTTTCCGGAACGGTGAAAAAGGCCTCTACCACCTGGGGATCGAATTGCCGTCCCGACTCTCGCCTGATTTCGTCGAAAGCCGCTGACCAGGGGAGGGCGCGCCGGTACGGGCGATCGGAGGTCATCGCGTCCAGGGTATCGGCGACGGCGAATATACGCGCTCCGAGAGGAATTGCCTCTCCTTTCAGGCCTTGCGGGTAGCCCGTTCCGTCATAGGACTCCTGGTGGGCCAATACTATTTCCGCCGCGGGCGCGAGGAATGGAATATGGCAGACGAACTCGTAGCCGACGCGCGAGTGAGTCCGCATCACGGCGACTTCTTCCGGCGTCAGCTTGCCTGGCTTCTTTAAGATCGCGTCCGGGATTCCGATCTTGCCGATATCGTGCAAGTAGGAGCCACGCAAAATCTGGACGACCTGCTCGGGCGTGCAGTTTGCCGCTTTGGCAATCTTCAGGGAGTAGTGGGCCACACGCCCGGTGTGTTCCCTTGTTTCGGTGTCCTTCATAGCCAAGGCGTCTGCGAGCGCCTTCAACGTCTCGTCGTAAGTCTGCTGAAGACTTGTGACGACCGTCCGGAGCTGTTCCGTCCGTTCCTGTACCATTTCCTCGAGGCGCTCGCGATACGCTTCGACTTCTAATTCGAGGCGCTTTTTCTCGAGAGCACGATCCACTGCTATGACAACCCTCTCAAGCCGGAAAGGCTTCAGGATGTAATCGTCCGCGCCTTGCTTCATCGCGTCGACACCGACCCGGACATTGTCCACGCCGGTGGCGATCAGAAAACTCATCCAAGGGTATTTGGTGCGCGCAGTTTCCAGGAGCGCTAAGCCGGAGACGCCGGGCATCCGCAGGTCGGAGATGAGGGCATCAAAGCGCTCACACTCCAATAACTTGATCGCCTCGACACCGCTTGATGTGGCTCGGCACTCGAACCCCTCCGGGGTCAGTCCCTCGACGAGCAGCGCGCAGATCGAGGGTTCATCGTCGACGACGAGTATTCGACCCCTCGGGACGTTTAACGGCATGCGGCCTCCAGCCAGAGAATACGTCTAACCGCAGATAGACGAAGAACTCGAATTGCTGCTAAGAGGAATGCTAATGTTGGAGCGCGCGCGGCACAAGGTGACGCGGGTACTAGTACTTCCGTACCGAAGGACCTGCTAATCACACCTTGGCGAGCGTGCAATGAATTCCCTTTTCGCCTATACTTAGGGCGCGGGCCCATAGCTCAGTTGGTTAGAGCAGCGGACTCATAATCCGTTGGTCCCAGGTTCGAGTCCTGGTGGGCCCACTTCCTTTTCCTTGCACGGAAAGTCAGTCCGGCGTACCCCGATGGCGACCTAGTAAAGACAACAGATACTGCCACTCGCCGAGTTGCCTGTCAAGTCAATAACTAGTGGATAAAATGTCGCTCGATCACAGGTCCGGGGACGGACCCGCGACGCGCGGTTTTGGTGGGGGATTCGGGTCATCGGCCGGACGATCCGTGACCCCATCATCAGAAGTCCTGATGTTCGGTGCGGGCGATGATCTCGTTCTGCAAAGCTGTGGTCAGGTCACAGAAATAATCACTGTAGCCCGCCACCCGAACGATCAGGTCGCGATGTTTCTCGGGGTTTTGTTGTGCGGCGCGAAGAGTCTCAGCGGTAACGACATTGAACTGGATGTGGTGCCCGTCCAGCTTGAAGTAAGCGCGCACCAGGTGCGCCAGCTTGTCGATTCCCTCTTCGCCCTCGAGCAGTTGAGGCGTGAACTTCTGGTTCAAGAGGGTGCCGCCGGTGCGGGCGTGATCCATCCGGGCGGCGGATTTGAGCACCGCCGTGGGGCCGCGCCGGTCCGCGCCTTGTACAGGCGAGATGCCGTCCGACAGAGGTTCGCACGCGTTGCGACCATCCGGCGTTGCCCCGGTCACTGATCCGAAGTAAACATGGCAAGTCGTTGAAAGATAGTTAACCCGGTAATTGCCGCCTTTGGTATTCTTGCGGCCGTTCACCTCATCGTAAAAGGCGTTGAACAAGTCCGCCAGAATGGAGTCCGCATATCCGTCATCATTGCCGTACTTGGGAGTCTTGTTCAGAAGCATCTGGCGCGTTTTTTCATGCCCCTTGAAATCGGCGGCCAGGGCCTCGAGCAGTTCCGCCATCGTCAAGTCCTTGCGATCGAAGACGTGGCAACGAATGGCCGCCAGGCTGTCGGTGCAACTGCCCGGACCCACCGCCATGATGTAAGTCGTGTTATAACGAGGGCCGCCGTCGTTGTAGTCCCGGCCTTTCGCGATGCAGTCGTCGATGAGCAGGGAAAGGAAGGGCGCAGGCATGTGCCGGGCGTAGATGCGCTCGATGTTGTTGTTTCCTCGCACCTTGATGTCGATGAAGTGGTGCAACTGCTTACGGAATGCCCGGAACAGCTCATCGTAGGAAGTGAATTCGTCCGGATCGCCGGTCTCTAAGCCGAGCCGCTTGCCGGTGCGCGGGTCGCACCCGTTGTTCAGAGTGATTTCGAGTACTTTCGTAAGATTGAAATACCCCGTCAGAATATAGGCTTCTTTGCCAAACGCGCCCGTCTCGACGCAGCCGGAGTTGCCGCCGCAGCGCGCGTCTTCAATCGACTTCCCTTGCCGCAACAACTCCTCAACCACCAGGTCGGCGTTGAAGATCGAAGGTTGGCCCCAACCCTTGCGGACAATTTCAAGGCCGCGCTTCAGGAAGCAGTCCGGGCTCTTCTTGCTCAACTGCAGATTCGAGGACGGCTGGAGCAGGCGCATCTCGTCAATCACTTCGAGGATAAGATACGTAACTTCGTTGACGCCATCTGAGCCGTCCGCTTTCAGACCTCCGTTGTTGATGTTGGCGAAGTCGGTGTAAGTGCTGCTCTCCGCCGCCGTCACGCCCACCTTGGGCGGCGCGGGCTGATTGTTGAATTTCACCCAGAAGCACTCGAGCAGTTCTTTGGCCTTTTCACGCGTGAGGGTTCCGTCGGCCAGGCCTTTCTCATAGAAAGGCGCCAGATGCTGGTCCAGGCGTCCCGGGCAGAAAGAATCCCAGGTGTTAAGTTCGGTTATCACGCCCAGGTGCACAAACCAGTAGGCCTGCAACGCTTCCCAGAAATCCCGCGGCGCGTGGGCCGGAACGCGCCGACAGACTTCCGCGATCTTCCTGAGCTCGGCCTCGCGCTCGGGGTTCGATTCCCGGCTCGCCATCTCCGCAGCCTTCTCCGCATGGCGCTCGGCGAATCGCATCACCGCGTCGGCCGCCGCCGCCATCGCCCTTAGTTCCTCCTGCTTAAAGAAAGCTTCGGGATCGTTCAAGAAGTCCAAGCGGCGGAGACTCTCCTCAACTTCGGACTTCAGTTCAAGCAGCCCTTTGCGGTAGATGACATCTCCCAGCGCCGTGTGGCCGGGCGCGCGCTGCTCCATGAATTCCGTGTAAATGCCAGCCTCGTAGGCGTCTTTCCATTCCTGAGACATTTCCCTGAAGATAAGTTCGCGAATTGAGCGGCCCTGCCAATAAGGGATGATCTGCTCACACTGGATCGTCCTGGCTTCGTCGTCCACGTGATACCAGATCTTAGGACGCGAATTGAGAATGTGGAGGTCTTCCATGCTGTGACAGCAGAGCTCAGGGTAAGTGGGAGTCGCCTTCGGCGCGGGGCCGCGCTCGCCCACAATCAACTCTTCGCTGCCAATATAGATATTCTTCTTCTCCATCAAATGCCGAAGCGCCTGCGCCCGCAGCAGAGGCGCCGAAGCGGTTCGGGAATCTCGATAAAACTCCGTAATCAACGCCGCCCTCTCGAGCGAGAGCACGGGCTCAGCATCGAGACTTTTCTGCCTTAATCTCGCAACCCGTTCGTTCATCATCAGCCACCTACTTTCACTTTGATGCCCGCTTGCTCAAACTCTCCGGCGATTCTCTTCATCAGGCTGGCGGGTGGCGCTTTGACATCTTCCAGACGCAACCCCAAACCCAGTCGCTTGTATTTCTCGGTTCCCGTCTCATGGTACGGCAGGAGATGAATCTGCCAGAGACGAAGCCGGGAGAGCAAGGCCACCATTTGCCGGACATTCATGCCGTCGTCATTGATAAAGGGAATAATCGGATAACGAACGATCACCCGCCTTCTTCTTTCCGCCAGCGCCTCCAAGTTCGCTAGAATCGAGTCATTGGAGACGCCCGTGTACTTCTTGTGTTTTTCGGGATCGAGGATTTTCAGGTCGTATAAGAACAGTCCTGCCTTGTCACTGAGTTCGAGAACCACGTCCTGCTTGGCCAGGCCGCAGGTCTCGACCACGGTGTGGATGCGTTTCGCGCGGCACGCATCGAGGAGCGAGGCGAGGAAGCGCGGCTGCGCCAGCGGCTCGCCGCCGGAGAAAGTGGCGCCCCCCCCGGATTGATCCGAGAAGATCACGTCTCGTTGTATTTCGCTCATCACTTCCCAGACCTTCATCCGGCGTCCTGCCACCTTTCGCGCACCGGCAGGACACGCTTCGGCGCAGTTCCCGCATACCTGGCACGCCGAAGTAGTCTGGATTTCACCATTCAGGCAATGCACCGCCCCATGTGGACAGATCTTGATACACTCGCCGCAAACCAGGCAGCGGTTCTGAACGTACATGAGGTCAGGCTGGGGACTCTGTCCCTCCGGATTGTGGCACCACCAGCAAGATAGCGGACAACCCTTGAAAAAAACCGTGGTCCGAATGCCCGGGCCATCGTGCAAGGCATAGCGCTGGATGTCGAACACCATGCCCTCAGGTTCCGGCGACGAGGTTGGAGCCACGTCACGGCTGGCTTCGGGTTGGTTAGCGTCTTCGCTCATCTTGCTACTCGATCACTCCAGCACCGTGATTACTACTTTACCACGAGCGTGCCCTGCTTCCAGGTACCGGATGGCCTCAGGGACGTCATTTAGTCCGTAACGCCGGTCGATGACCGGGGTTAGCTTGCCCGCTGCCATGAGTTCCACGATGGCGGCCAGGTCTTCAGAGTTCGGCTTGGCCATAAAGGTGACGAACTTCTGGTTGAGGAAGGGGGACAGGAACAAGGAGGCGATCACCCTGACAAAAAGTCCGAACATCCAGCGCCCCGTTGCCCCGCCCACCCCGATGAATATCCCCTTCCGATTCATGACACGACGGCATTCCCGCAGCGAGTGGTTCCCAATGCAATCGAAGAGCAGGTCATAACGTCGCCCGAGCCTCGTGAAGTCCTGGCGCGTGTAATCTATAACCTCATCCGCGCCAATGGACCGCACCATCTCCACATTCCGAGTGCTGCACACCCCGGTCACCTCTGCGCCGAAGGACTTGGCGATGGGCACCGCGAACGTGCCCACGCCGCCCGCCGCGCCATTAATCAAGACCTTTACTCCCGCCTGAATGTTTCCCTTGTCGCGAAGGCCCTGCAACGCCGTGAGGCCAGCGATCGGCACAGTCGCCGCTTGCTCGAACGTCACATTGTCCGGCTTTCTGGCAAGGGTTCGCTCGGGTGCGCAGGCGTACTCTGCAAACGCGCCGCGGCACGTTCCGAATACCGCGTCACCCGCTTTGAACTGCGCTACGTTTCTGCCTACTGCTTCTACATAGCCGGCCCCATCCACGCCAAGCCGCCGCTCCTTCGGTGTGGCGATACCGGCCAGCAGGCGAACGAAGTACGGCAGCCCCCGCATGAAATGCCAGTCGTAAGGGTTCACGGAAGCCGCCTGGACTTTTATGAGAACTTCACCGCTCCCAGGGGTTGGCTTCTCGACCTCTTCACACTTCAGAACCTCGGGCGAACCGTACTTGTCATAGACGATCGCTTTCATCGGCATCTCCTCAACCCATTGGGGGTAGCGCCAATCTTCAGGTCAGCAATACGGTGATCCTTTGTTTTCATAGACATTCTCGCTTTGTTCCGCCGATTCTGGAGTCGAAGGGTCGAGCAGTCGAAAAGTTGAAAGGCCAACCGCCGCGGCCAGGGCCACGGCTGGGAGCTTGAGGCAGATCTTGCCGATCACGCTCCGACTCTTCTACGCTTTGACTCATCGACTTCTTGACCTCCTCCTTTGTTTTCATAGACATTCTCGCTTTGTTCCGCCGATTCTGGAGTCGAAGGGTCGAGAAGTCGAGAAGCCAGCCCCTACGTCCCCAACTGCGGGTGGGCTTGGAGCCGGGCCCAGCTTTGCACTGCTGGACTCCTCAACTTCTCGACTCCTTGACTTTTTGACCTCCTCCTTTGTTTTCATAGACATTCTCGCTTTGTTCCGTCAATTCGCGTTGCATCGCTGCACTATGCTTTCCGGGGGGACGCGAACTCGCCCCCAGCTTCCGCTCAGAATTCTAGCCTATCTTGTCGAGTCTGTCAAGCGACAAGGAGTCCCAGCTCTGGATTTTCCTGCGGACCGGGAAAATGAAGGCCGCCGGCTGTTGTATAATAGGCGAACAAGCGGAGGTGCCGGGTGACCCCGAGGTATGTGTTAAGCGATTATGTTGCCGAGGCACTCGCGGAGGCCGCTTTCGAGAAGCTCGAGGATGGAAGCTACGCAGGTCGTATTCCATCCTGCACGGGAGTTGTCGCTTTCGGAACCACACTCCGCGAGTGTGAGAACGAGCTGCGGTCCACGCTGGAGGACTGGATTCTGGTGGGGCTTCAACTGAAGCACCCGCTGCCCGTCATTCAAGGGATCGACCTCAATAAGGAGCCTGCGCGTGAGCCGGTGGACGCCGTGTAAGCGCGGCGATTTCATCCGCAAACTGCGCAGGCTCGGCTTCGAGGGGCCCTTTAGGGGAACCCGCCACCAGTTTATGGTCAGGCCGCTAAAGCGGCTGGCTATTCCTTCCAACACCGAGTATTCCATCCCACAATGACGCATGATGATCCGCGAAGTCGAGGCCCTGTTGCTTCGGGGCATAGGTTCAGACGAATGGAACAGGTTGTAGTGTGCGTTCGTCGACCACTCGACGCAGAGCGAGATTCTTCGCTGCGCTCAGAATGACAGGCTCCTGGGGGTGTTTCCGCAGCCTGTACAATGGCCATCCCTACGCTTCAGAATTCGGTGATAGAATTGACGGCCGCTTGACGCATTTACCGACGAGCAGCTTTGGAAGGAATTGACATGGTCCGAGGAAACACTGATTGGCCCCGAAGGTGGGGCTTCGTGATCGTTATTCTGGCGCTGTGCGGTTACTGGGGCGGCTCCGCCCTGCGAGCTCAGGAAACAAAACATCTGACAGCCCGCAGCTTCGATTCCGGCTTCGAGTTATCGAACGGAACCTTCAACGGGATGTTGGCTGCGACCGACGGCAAGATTTATTACGTGCTCTGCGCCGAGAATATCGACACCGGCGGGCAGATGTATTCGTACGATCCGGCCACAGACAAGATCACGCACCTGGGCGACCTGACGGAGGCGTCGGGGGAAAAGGGGCTGAAGGCGGTGCCTCAGGGAAAAAGCCATGTCAGCTTCGTTGAAAGCAACGGAAAGCTCTATTTCGCCACCCACGTGGACTGGTACACCGTGCAAAATGATTTGGAATCCATGGCCCCCCCACCGCCAGGGTACAAGCCGTATCCGGGCGGGCACTTCCTTGCCTACGATATGGCCAGCGGGAAGTTCGAGAACTTCGCCAAAGCGCCCGAAGGCCAGGGGATCATCTCGATGAACATGGATGCGCAGCGCGGCCGGATGTATGGTCTAACCTGGCCCTCCGGCTACTTTCTGCGTTACGACCTGAAGTCGCGAGAACTGAAGAACCTCGGCCCGCTTTACAGAGACGGGGAGGGCGGGCACCCGACGAAGCGGGTCATCTGCCGTGCGCTGCCCATCGACCCGCGCGACGGGTCAGTCTACTTCAGCAACGCCGATGGCGATATCCTGCGCTACCGCTACGATCGCGACGCAATTGAGACCGTTCAAGGAGACAACCTGCGCAAAGACTATCTCGGAACCTGGAATCCCTTAACCGGGCAAGACTTTGGCTATGGCTGGCGGCAGGCGCTCTGGTACGCGCCCGAAAATGTAGTCTACGCCGTGCACGGCCGTTCCTCCTATCTGCTGCGTTTCGACCCGCAGGCGGAGCACGTGGATGTGCTCGAGCGCCTCGCCTCAGTACCAACCCGCCGCAGCGGCATGTACGACGAATTCCATTACGGTCATCTCAGCCTGTCTTTAGGGCCGGATGGGCATACTCTCTATTATCTCGAGGAAGGCGCCATCGTTGAGAATGGAAAGCGCGCGGGCAAGCGCGGGCCGGGAGGCGAACCCATCGAGGATCTGCACCTGATAACCTATGATATCCCCGCCGCGAAGTACACGGACCACGGCGCCATTTTCTTCAGCGACGGCGCGCGGCCCGGGCTCGTCAACTCAATAGCCGTAGGGAAAGATGGCGCGGTCTATTGCCTGACCGATATCCCGGGCAAACAACGGCGTGCGGATTTGGTGCGGATCCCACCGGTGGAGTAGACTGAAGGGCCGGTTTCACGCAAAGGCGCAAAGGACGCAAAGCTCGCAAAGAAAGCAGTAGATCTCAGAATCCGCTTTGCGGCCTTGGCGTCCTTTGCGCCTCTCTGGAAACTTCCCGTAAGTCGGTGGGCGTGTGGTTTGTCTGCTTGGCATGGTTTAGCCAACTTGGACGGGCACCAAACGCAACCCCATCTGGGACGCTTTTCGCTGCAAGGCGGT
>JBEKMN010000075.1:0-29766 GCA_050008495.1 Terriglobia bacterium
GTCAAGGACAATATCATAACTTACATGGGAACAACTTGCGCCTCGCGCTTCTCCCAACGCTTGTCTAATCAAGGCTTGACCCGGAATTTAGGGCGTATTGTCGGGGGAACTTCGGGCTAAAGGGTGAAGGATAAAGGCGCGCGAGGAACAGGCGAAAGAATAGCCTTTGGCCTTTATACTTTGAGCCTTTACACTTTAAACTTAATCTTTAAGTGTCAGTATCCTCCGGGGAGAAGGCGGTCCACGGCCTCGTTCTCGTGCACGGAACTGGAAGCGACGGCTGCCCCTTCCTCTTCCAGCCGTTTCAGCTCGTAGGCTGCCTTGTTAGCCGCTTGCAGGTAGGCGCGGGCCGCAGCTTCCACCACGCTGTGGCTGGTGGACTTTCCCGTGAACTCGCGTCCTTCCAACCGCGCCCGAATCGAAACCTCCGCCACGCCGTCCGTCCCGGGGCCGACCGTATGGACTGAGAAGTCGGCAATGATGCCCGTAATCCCGATGATCCGGTCTACGGCGCGGAAAGCCGCATCGCACGGCCCTTCCGCCGTCGCCGAATCGTGAATGACCCTGCCGTCCTTTTCGAGTTCGACGGTCGCCGTGCTGCGGCCCTCGGTCGAGGTCACACTCTGTAAGAGTTTCAGCGTGTACATCTCGGGGATATGCTTGAAGCCTTCTTGCACGATCGCTACCAGATCCTCGTCATAGATGTTTTTCTTGCGGTCGGCGAGCTGAGTAAACATTTGGTAAGCGCGCTCCAGTTCGGGCTTGGCCAATTGGTAGCCTAGCTCTGCATAGCGCTGGGCCAACGCATGCCGGCCGGAGTGCTTGCCCAGCACAATCTGGTTGGAAGGCAGGCCCACGGTTTGAGGCGTGATGATCTCGTAGGTAATGGCGTTCTTGAGCACGCCATCCTGGTGAATGCCCGCCTCGTGAGAAAAAGCGTTGCGCCCCACAATGGCTTTGTTCCGCTGCACGGCAACGCCGGTCAGGCGCGTCAGAAGCGCACTGGAGGCGTAAAGCTCTTCCTTGCAGATGTTGGTGTACACGCCCAGGGCATCTTTGCGAACGTAAATGGCCATCACGACTTCTTCCAAGGCGGCGTTACCGGCGCGCTCGCCGATGCCGTTGATAGCGCACTCCACCTGCCGCGCCCCGCCCCGGATCCCGGCCAGCGTATTCGCCACCGCCAGGCCCAAGTCGTCGTGAGAGTGGGTGCTCAGGATGACCTTATCCGCTCCCGGCAAGCGCGATTGGACGTCGGCAAACAACCCCTGATACTCAGGCTCCAGGCAGTAC
This sequence comes from Terriglobia bacterium, assembly GCA_050008495.1. Classification (GTDB taxonomy): domain Bacteria; phylum Acidobacteriota; class Terriglobia; order UBA7540; family UBA7540; genus CAVROP01. Next base: position 1,294 of record JBEKMN010000075.1, read on the forward strand.
CCCACAGTGTCCGGAAGGTTCAGAGTGGTCGCCCCGGCTTCCACCGCCGCATGGCAGCACTCGATCAGATAATCGCGGTCGGTGCGGCCCGCGTCTTCGGGTGAAAACTCCACGTCCGCGCAAAGAGATTTCGCATGCCCCACCGCCCAACTGATCAGTTTCAAGATTTCTTCGCGAGTCTTGTGGAGCTTGTATTTCAGATGAATGTCCGAGGTGGCGAGAAAGGTGTGGATGCGCGGCCGCGCGGCGTCCTTGATCGCCTCCCAGGCGCGGTCGATGTCCGATTGATGGGCCCGAGCCAGGGCGGCAATGACGGGTGTCCGGACCTCTGAGGCGATGGCTCTGACGGCGTCGAAGTCGCCCTGCGAAGCAACCGGAAAACCGGCCTCGAGAATGTCCACCCGCAAGCGCTCCAACTGCCGCGCCATCTCCAGCTTTTCCTTAAAATCCATGCTGCATCCGGGAGATTGCTCGCCGTCCCGCAACGTCGTGTCAAAAACGTATACCTGCTCGGACATCGCGCCTCCAGAATTGAATCATTGAGTCATTGGGTCATTGAATCATTTCTTCATTGCCGCCAAGAGCCGGCGTCTGCGCCTGCCTTTCAATGATTCAATGACCCGATGATTCAATAAGCCAATTCTGCTCATTGTCCGACCGGTCGGACGGTCGTGTCAATTGTATTGTTGCCCTGCCCCTTCTCTCCAGCGGAAACTTGGAGTAAACTCGAATCACGCGCCTGTAGCTCAGATGGATAGAGCGGCAGCCTTCGAAGCTGAAGGTCGGGGGTTCGAATCCCTCCAGGCGCGCCACTCTTTTGGGCCCTTTTTTCTGCGAATCCCTCCGATATATGCAACTGTGAATTTATCGATTCAAAGCCAATCTGAATTCCAGCTAGCAGCCTCGTTGACTCCAATCTATCCAAACGGTAGATTGCAGACACAGTTAGCCCTTGGACTCGCCTCCAGCAAGTTTCACAGCCCGAGGCTGTGATGTAGACTCTCTCACTGGAACTGGCACAAAAACTCGGACTGGTCATCGGGTTACCGGACATGGCTTGTTACCACGTTTACCAGTCGCTCGTTTCTTTTGCTTGAAAACCAGTTTTTTGAGTATTATCAGTAAACGCAAGGCGGGACAAGGCAGAGCAAAATGTCCGTGGCCCCGTTGACCGTCCTCGCTCCGCGAAAGGCGCGGTGGTGGTTTAGTCAGGAAGGAATCATGCGTATTTCAGAACCCAAGTCTGATGGGCCGGTAACTCGCCGGAAGGGCCACGAACCACCGGCGGCTACTACGGTATGCGGCTGGCGATATCACCACATCGGCATTCCGACTGACATTCAGCGCCCCGACGAGATTTACCTGGAACGGTTCAAGATGTACGTCTCGGCGTTCGAGACCAGTCCCTGTGGCATTCAATGGATGCGCTTCGAGCCCGATAGCCCAGTGCACGCCTTGATCAAGTCAGTCCCTCACATCGCGTTCGAAGTGGACGATCTTCAATCTGCGATCGCAGGGAAGCAGATTCTTACGGAACCGAACTCACCTTCGAAAGGCGTTATGGTAGCGATGATCCTCGATAGCGGCGCGCCGGTTGAACTTCTCGAATTTCAGCGTGATGTGGGTGATGGATCAATGCATTGAGACCCTCGGCGGAGCGCCGGACTTAGAAAAGAGGTTCGTTATGCAAAGTGTTGGTTGCCCTAGTCGAGCTGGATGACCCACCCAAAAACGCGCCTATGTTTGCCGGTTGTCTTTCACTTCCCTGGTTATGTCGGCTTACCGGACAAGTCCCCGCACCCCCAGGCGACATTCAATAGGAAATCCTGCCGAGAAACCAACTTGCGGCAAATTTGACACAAACTTCCCGAGAAGAGTTCTAAAATCGTCCCCTTGGGCGCGCCACCCTGGACTGCGTCAGCAAAGCTGCCGCCTTCCTGGAATTACCGATTAGCAGTACGAAGCCGACCGAACCGCTAGCCTTCATAGACCGTCGCACCTCTCTGATCGTTCCAAGGCGGCAGCTTCGCTGCCGCACTCCAAGGCTATGGCCAGGCGTTTTCAAAAAACCGAAGCCAATTGCCGTGCATGATGGCTTCAATGTCGGGCTCTTTATAACCTCTCTTGCGCAAGAGATCGGGGATCTTTTGCAGGTCGGCGATGGTATCTAAATCGCACGGAGATTGCTCGGTGCCAAATCCGCCGTCCAGGTCGCTGCCAATGGCGGAGTGGGAACAGTTTCCGGCAAGCTGGCAGACATGGTCGATGTGGTCGACGACGGCCTCGAGCGTGACCACGGTGTTCGGGGTCTCGCCCGACACCCACCCGGGATAGAGCATCCACTCGTCGCAGACAGCGCCAATCACCGCGCCACGGCCAATGAGGTAACGAATCTGCTCGTCGGAGATCTGCCGGTCGCGGGAAACCAAGGCCCGGCAATTGTTGTGGCTGGCCAGCAGGGGGCCTTTGAAAAGCTCCACTGCCTCCCAAAAGCTATCGTCGGACAGATGGCTGATATCGAGAATCATGCCCACCTCGTCCATGGCGCGCAGAAGGTCCCGTCCCTTCGGCAACAAACCCCCCACCGCGCCCGTGCCGTGCGCGTAGGCGCTCACTCCGAAATGGGCGGGGCCGACCACCCTCAACCCGTCCTCCCACCACTCACCCACGGAGCCGGGCTCAAGGATTGGGTCGGCGCCTTCCATGCTGAGAATAAACCCTAGCGGGGTAGAAGCCGACTTGCTTGCGTTCCACTCCTCGAGGTGGGCCTCGACGGAGCGCCAATCTTCGAGCATTCGCAATACGCCTCGCGACTCCATGATGCGGTAGTAGGCGAGCTGTCCTTTGGCCATAGCGCAGGCGACCTCCCGCGTCCGATAATCGAGCAACGGGTCGCCGAGGCCGCTGGACCGCGCCAACACGGTGGCGAGGCACAACGCCATCTCGCCGCGGCGCATTTCGGGAAACGACACTGTGTTCCTCGCCCTGCCCTGCCCCACCATCCCCGCCTCGGAGGCGCGAATCTCAGCCACACTGCGCGTAAGATCGCGATTCCAGTTCAAAGCGTTCCATGATAAATCGAGGTGTGAATCGACAATAATCATGCACCATTCCTCCCTTGTGTTCCTGCTTCCTGCGCCAAAGCATAAGTCATTCCCGCGAAAGCGGGAATGACGATCTCGACACTGGCGTCGGCCTGGCCCGTCTAGTGTCCTTCAACCACCTTTTCCATGGGCGGCAGTGGCTGCCCCTCGTGAGAACTGTCGGAGAACGCCCGGAATCGGTCTTGAAGCGCTCTCCAGTATTCGGCTTCGGCCTCCCACCGGACCAGCGCCGAGTCCAGACGGTAGGCCGTGTACTCATCGAGCCAGGCTGCCCGGTACTGGGGCCGCAGTTCTGTGATGGCGTCCATCAAATCAATTATCCGCGAGTGGTCCTGATACGTCACTTGCGATTCAAAGTTGTTCCACCATTCGTCGTCTTTCGGCCGTCGCGGCCCGAGGTTTCGCCACATTTTTTCGAGTTCCGGCGCGGTTTGGAATCGTTCGCCCGCGTAATCGAGCAGGCGGCTGCCAACCAGCAGACACTGAAGGGTAACCGGATCGCCTCCCTCGGAAAGCGCCTGCTCGAGCCGCGTCGCGGCATCCTCCGCCAGCAGGCGGGTTTGTCTGAGGTCGCCCAGATGATCGGTGGATTGCTTTAACATCGCCGGGGCGAAGGGATCTCTCCACAATGCCAGCATGGTGTCGTCCCCGATCGCCTTCTGTAAAGCCAGTTCGGCCGCTTCGAGGTCTTTCAAAGCTTGCGTTACCTCCGGAGCGACCGCAGACGGGTAGGCCAACTCGGAGTAATCGGCAAAGAAGTTTTGCCGATCTACAGGCGACGATTGCCAAGCCGCCGCCGCCCCGTAAGCTACGCCCGGCCACGCGGTTCGCAGCAGATTCTGTGCGTCGTCAGTCCAGAGAGTGTTCATCAGGCCCATGGCGCCCGACTTGCGGCCCGAAGCCAGGAATGTGTCGATGTTCTCGAAGCTCCGCGCATAATCGGGCATGACCTGGTTCCAGCATGTCACGCCGGAAGCGATCATGTGAGGGATGTGCTGGGTGGCCAGCGGCCCGAGCCAATGCTGGTAGTGCGACTCGGGACCCGGATCGTACTCCCAAGCCACCGCGATGAGGCCGGACGGAAGCTGGGAGACGATCTCCGGATACTTCACGATGATGTCTCCCCAGGCCATGACGGTCTTCCCGTATTTCTTGAAAAGCTCGTCAACGGTGTCGAGTTGCCGGATGAAGAGTTGAGCAGGCTGTGCCGCCATTCCGCCTTGTCGGGCGGCCTGCTCGATTTGAAAAGCCTCGTCGAATCCGATATGCACGAAGGGGCTCGGAAAGAGCTGGGCCAACTGGGTCACCCAGTCGATGAGAAGTGATTTCACCTGGGGATTTCTGGGGTCGAATTCCGTGCCGTGAGGCATATCGGCAAGTGTGGCGTATTCTTCAACCCGGAAGAGATCGTGTTGATGGCCGTATAGCTCCAGGCACGGAATAACGTCAACGTGGCGCGCACGCCCGTAAGCGATGATCCGTCGCACCTCGTCCTGGCTGAAGCGGCCTCCGGGGTTCAAAAGTGGATAGCCCTTCAGCTCGATGCTGTCCTCGCTGTAGAAGTAGTATTGGTTCGCCTTCCAGCGGGCCAGGAATTCGAGTTGGCGCTCGACTTCCTTCTCGCTGGGCAGCGCTCCGTGGCTCATATCCACCATCACGCCGCGATAGGCCAGCGCCGGCCAGTCCTTGATTTCAACGACGGGCAAGTCCGCTCCAGCCCCGCTGCCCTCCACCAACTGCCCCAGAGTCTGGATTGCATAATACAAACCCGCCGATGAGCGAGCGCTCACTGTGGCGCCTTCGGAGGTGATCTTCAGAGAGTACGCCTCGCGCGAATCCGGGCCTGGATGCTCGCCGGGAACAGGCAGCGGATCGATTCCTCCCGTGCGTTGCAGGAAGATTCCGTGCGGGCAGGAATTCCCTTCCCGGATCGGAATCGAGACTTCCCCTCGTTCCGAAAGCTGATTCGAAAGCTCGCTCCCGGCAAACAGGTCTTCGGGGAGTGGCGCAGCCGCGAAACAAATTGCCAGTCCTTGCAGTGCAAGCTGGCCGGTTCCGTAATGGACTTCCTGCGGGCGTGGCAATAGGGGCCGATGTTGAGCCGGGGCCCCTCGGGCCACTGCAAGCAAAAGTGCCATCAAACCTAAGGCTAGTTTTCGCGACATGACGGTTTACCTATTCTCGTAGGGGCAACCCTTGTGGTTGCCCCTACAACACGGGTTCATGGTTTAACAATAACCTTATTCTTCATCATCCAAAAAAGAATGCCCCATTCCACAAGTATGATCGCCAGGGCTTGGAAAAGGAATCCGGCCTTACCCAAGTGGGCGGCAATCGGACCTGTAAAGACATCGACACCGGTTCCAACCGGGATAATGCTGCTAAGCATATAAATAAAGACCGCATTCATCCCGAACGGCCTGAAAATGATGGTCCACTTCCGGAAACGCGCCAGGTCAACGACCCAAAAGAAAAAGAGCAGCTCGAGGCAAGCCACTCCGGCGCTGGCCAGCCCATAGCTGGTTGTCCACATCTTCATTTCGATGGGGATCACTGGACTCAGTCCGAATCCCAGCGCCAGGAAGATCACGCTCATGCCTCCAATGACTTTCGCGCTATCCGCCTTCGAACGCGCCGCCAACAGCAGTTTGCCGATCACCAGGCCAAAGAGGGTAGTTGAGATCGTGGGAATCGTCGAGAGAAAAGTTCCCCATCCTTCGTCCCGGTACGGCCAAGTATCCCAGCGATGCTGTCCAAGCAGCGCGATATCGACAGAGTGAACGAGATTATGATTCAGTACATAGCTGCCGGCCGGAACGCCGGGCGCAGGCACGAAGGCCAACAGGCAAGCGTATCCCGCAAGAATACCGGCCGCCAAGCCGGCATGGAATCGCCAGGATTTCTTCGCCACCAGGAAGGCGACCAGGTAAGCCACGGCAATGGGCTGGAGGGCGCTGCTCAGCTCGATCAGACACGGCGTATGAAGAAAGAGCGATTCCCGCACCGAGCCGAGCAGAAACAAAACCACGGCGCGTTGGATGGCATGGGCCAATTGCTGGTTATAGGTTTGGGTGAGGGACCGCCGGGCTAGAGAAAATGGGACCGACACTCCAACCATCAACATGAAACTGGGCCAGATGCAATCTTCAAATCGCAATCCGATCCAAGGAGTGTGGTTCAACTCGCGGACGATCAGGTCAATGAGTCTGTTGTGGCCCAGGTGCTGAAGGCCCAGCATCAGCCCCTCACCGCCGACGATCCAAAACATGGTGAATCCGCGAAAAGTGTCGAGGGAAAGCAAGCGCTCCGAGCTTGCCTGCAGTTTTTGAGAACCCTGAGATGGAGTTTCGGTCGGTACTTCAGAAGGCGAAACCGGGCTCGCCATTTCGAGTCCTCCCTGGAGTGCGCCGAGGAATTGCTTACCGCAGATTGACGCAGATCGACGCCGATAAAGCAGTTCCCTCAACTGTTGATCGTTGCTGATCTGCGATCATTTGCGTTCATCTGCGGCCGAGGCCTTCCAGCGCGCCAAATCGAAATTGGCGCGATCCAGCCTGTCGTAGAGAGGTTGCGCCGGGTTGACCGGCGGCGGCTCCTTTGCCACCGTGGCCGCCAGGATGCGAATCTTCGCGTTGTCAGCCAGCGTCAAGGTTGTAGCGCCGGCAGGCAAGTCGAGTTCGTATGCAAACAGGTAGGAGTAACTGTAAGCCTCATTGCCGCCGCCGGGCGCGTGGCGGTGGGAGGCGAACCAGGCGACAGGTGCGCGCCTGATGTAGGCCGGCTTCAGCCCGGTGCACTCCATCTCGTTTCGGATGATCGGCCCGTGCTCCTTAACGTAGGCGCGAATTCGCCGCGCCCGCTCGGCTCGCGGGCTCTGGTCATCCGCGGCCGGCTCAGGCGGCACTCGGACTTCCACCTGCTTCTCGGTCCAGGTGCGAGTATCCCACTGACCGATGAAACCGCTCCAATCTTCGACCTTCAACTCGATGCGGGAGGAAGTCGAAGGGCTTGCCACTTCGAATGTACCCGCCTGGTCGCCGTCGTAAGCAGCGGCGAGAAGATACAAACGGTTGAAGTCGCCTGCCGGCAGCTTAACGGCCTGGCCGTGGGCGGCGAGCGCATCAGGCTTGCCGAGCCCGGCGGGCGCCAGCCGGAACTGGATGCCGCCATAAGTGATTTGAGAGGGCAACATTTCGGCCGGCAAGGCGTTGCCCTGCTGCGCAGTTTGATTGTTCAGGTCGCAATCAAAGCAACCTTCGCCAGGCTTGTCGTCGAGAGTGGCGACGGAGGTGTCGTAGCTCAGCGGCACGGGTTTCGACTCCACCGGCGCCGTTTTCTCATGCGGCGGCGCCAGCTTCACGGCGAACGACCGAGGCTGGTAGGCGCTGAAGGAAGCCACGAGGTCGCCGTTCGTGATCGTCGCCGGGCCGACTGTTTGTTCCTGCCCGTTGACTTCACGGGCTGACGCCACCGGGCCGGCAAACGTCAGGTGAACATCCGGTTGTTGCTGGCCGCTCATTTCCACCAAACGCACGATCACGGCGTCGCTTTCTTCAGCCTTCTTCATCGCCAACACGCGCACCCGTTGGTTGCTGACTTCGAGCAGCGAGAATTGTTTGCCCAAGGCCCCGGCATGTGCGGAGGTCTCGAAGGCGATCAGCGGTTCATTCAGGCGGTAAGCCTGCCAGTCGGTCTGCCCTTGGCGCCAGTCGCCTTCGTGGCCGGTTAGCCCAAACACGAATTCGTGCCGGCCCCAGTCCTGGGTGCCCTGATCCTCGTAGCCTCCCCGAGTGCCGGGAGTGCGGATGAGGGTGAGTCTCAGGGTGTTATCACTGGGCTTGTCGGAACCGGTCTTGGCATCGGTCAGGACCGTCACTCCGTACCGCCCGCTCCGGTCCGTCAGGTCGATCCAACGATGAGTGGCAACTTCAAACTGCCGGTCGAATTCGTTGGGGCGCTGGACCGTGCCGATGTCCCAATTGTAAGTCGCGTTGGCATTCGAAGCACTGAGCGGGAATGTCTCTTTGAGATTCACACCCTTGGTGGCCCAGTCGATGGCGTTCATCACCTCGACGCGGTTGCCCGCGTCACCCGCTGCAAGGCGAACCGTCTGGACAAACTTCGAATTCTCGTCCTCGCGGGAGATTTCGACGCCCACGCGCGCCGGCCCTTGCTCGACAACCTCGACCTGCGCCGGTCCACCGACGTAGGCGCGCGGCGGCCGCTGCTCGTCTTCGAAATCCATATTCCAGGCGGGCCAGTGTTCAGGATTATCCGTCGAGATCGCCAGGCGCAGCGGCGCAGAAAGCAACTCGTGATTGAGCTGCTTGTCAAAGATGCTCGAAATGTCTCCGTTCTCATCAATCTTGACGCGGTAACGGGCGTTTTCAAGCGAAGAGTTGCTGGCCTCGAGGGTGGAAGCCGAGCCAGGCGCACCGGCAGGCTGGACATCGTAAACCGCGTACCCCACCGAAGGCACGCTCGCCAGGAACACCACGGAACCGTCGCTTCCCGGCTCGAGTTGCGCGGGAACCTCCTGGCCGTCCGGGGCCACGACGCGGACTCCCGCCGGAGCGCCGTTGGGGAACGACACGTGAGCTTCCACCACGTCCTGGCGCGGAATATTAAGTTGGTTGAAGACGACCACCGGGGTTCCTTTTGTTTGCGTGTCCAGGAGGGACGCGATGGCCTCCGTGGCATCCGTCACCACGCCCGCGAATTGATTCATCGCCAGCACGTCATCATTCCAGGAGTACACGTAGGACTGCGGGGTGGCGGTTCCGGCCATGATGTCGTGGAATTGCCCGCCCAGCACCAGCCTCCAGGCGCGGTTCAGGCGAACTTGAGGATAGGCCCGGCCACCCAGCCAGGCGGCTCCCACCGAGGCCTTCTCGGCCGCGTCCGCCAGCACTTCATTTACCCTATTCCATCGCTTGTGATAAGCCTCAGAGGTTAGTGATCCGGCGGAATGGTTGATCAGTTCGAGATCGCCTTTCCAGCGCGGCATGCGGCTTGTCTGGCTGGGCTTGATTTCGCGGAACATCGTGTCCGCATCCGACCAGACGACCCGCAGCGGGCCGGTCCCCACCTGCACGGGCGGGCCGGGCTTCCCACGAGTTTCCTCCCCAAAGGGACCTTCAGTGGGCATGGCAGGGATCGAGGTTTCGCTCTTGGTCTCGATCGCCTCCATCAGCCTCACCGAATCCTCCCTGGCAGAGCCGCCGATGTCACCCGTGCCTACGTAGTGGTAGTCGGCGTAAATCCCGGTGACCGTGCCGTCGATATTCACCCGCGCGGGCCAATCCCAAACGTAGTCTTCGTCTTGACGGCCTGCGGGCGGAGTATTGTTCTTCGACAGGTCTGTGTAGACATCACTGTCATAGCTGCTGGGGTTGAGGGCTGCGATGATGGTCTTGCCGTCGGGGCCTTCCCAGATCCCCACGTTATAGGGAATGCCTTCCGGCGTCTTCTCCGGGGAGTCGGGCCCACCTACGTGCGGCGCCGGCTGCCAGCCCGCCGAGAGCTTCTGCGTGGAGAAACCGCGCACCCCCGCATGCGCCAGGATGCTGGGCAGCGACGCGGGGAAACCGAAACAGTCCGGTAACATGTACTCCTCGCTCGCTTTGCCGAACTCGTGCCGGAAGTACTCGTTCCCAAACAGGACCTGGCGAATGATCGATTCGGCCGACGGTGAGTTGACGTCGTTTTCCTCCACTGAGGAGCCGGCCGGGACCCATCGCCCAATGGCAACATAATGTTTTAAGCGGGCGAAATCCGCAGGGAAGTACTCCTTCATCATTTCGTAGCGGTTGGACCCGGTGAAATTGAAGATGTAGTGAGGATACTTTTCAAACAAGGCGAAGTTGTTCCGCATCGTCTTGCTGAGGTATTCCTGGATCACCTGCGGATATTCCCAACGCCATTCGGTGTCGAGATGCGCGTAGCCGATTATGAAAAGCGTGGGCTGGCGGGTGAGATCAGTGGCGGCTGGCTTGTTGCGAGGTGCGTTCCCAGCCTCGTTGGTTTGGGCATCGGTTATCCCGCGAAGCAGGATCAAGACGAGCCCAGCTAAGGCAAGAACCGCCCCCAACTTCCAGCGGTTTAACTTTCTCCGCAACTCAGAATTCCCCACGGTTCGCTTCAATTGTCCCCCCTTTGGGTCGAGTGGCCCCTAACGCCGCTTGTATCCTGGTCCTTGGCGTGTATCCTCGATCTGATTTGACGTGACGGCCTAATCATAAGCCGTGGAACTTGCTATAAGCAAGGACTGTTGCGGGAGGTTGTTATCTTGCGAGGATTCGTTCTCCGTGATCTCCGTGCCTCGAGAGACTAAACACAGAGCTCACTGAAACCCTCCGCGCGCTCTGTGTTGAGGCTGTAAAGCCACAGAGGACACGGAGACATTTGTTTTGGATGAGGCGGTCGACCCGCGCTGCACTGCAATTCTCGAATTTCCTCACGGCGTCAGGATTTTTTGCCGGCAATCGTTCTCGCTACATGCTCTTGAATTTCAAATCTCGAATTTTGAATTGCGGCTCCGCCGCGCTCTGTTGAGTCTTTCGAGGCGCAGAGAACACCGAGAAGAAGAATTTCCTTGACAAATGTAGCCAACAGGTATATCCTAGATTGCCAGGAGCCATTATGTCCCTACGTAAGAACCCGATGACTCCGGCCCGCCTCTAGGCCAACCGCCGCAACTCTCAAAAATCCACGGGGCCGCGCTCGGCGCGTGGCAAGTCTCAGTCGCGGCTGAATCGCCTGCGGCGCGGCGGGCGCTCGCGCCTCTATGGCGACCTCCTGAAGGCCCTGGTGGATGCCCCGCCCTGTCGGGTCCTCGAAACGGCCCGGGCGATCCTGACTCCCGCCCAGATGTCCCACCCCTTGTTTGCGGACCTAGTGAGAATATTTTGCGAAGCGGAAGCCGGGATGGTCCCGCATTATAGGGGCTTGCCCCCGCCGCAGGAGTCCTGAATAGAGATTCTTTTTTATACGAACGAAGCCAGTATGTCTATGAAAACACACGAGGACTCCTGCACAATTCGTGAAAACAAACTCCCACAAATGCGCCCAAATGACACGAATTTTGCACAAACAGGCGCGTCTTGTTCGCTCAACTGGCGGAGATATTCGGAATCGGGGCGGCCCTTCGGCGCCGTGGGGTGCTCCCGCCGCAGGATTCCTGACAAAGAGATTCTTTTTTATACGAACGAAGCCAGTATGTCTATGAAAACACACGAGGGCTCCTGCACAATTCGTGAAAACGAACTCCCACAAATGCGCCCAAATGACACGAAATCTGCAAAAACGTGCTGCCTTTTTGCGCTTTTTGCGCGTGTTCTCTCAGCCCTGAAAGGGCGGCCCAGCAAAGACCAGGCCAACGGCCTGGGTGGAAGCGGTAAGAGGATATTTTATTTCCTGCCTCCAGCCCTGAAGGGGCGTGATAGCTGCGCCTTCCGTAGGTCGCCCCTTCAGGGCTCGGCCGGGGAAACCGCCCCCTTTCCCAGGCCGCTGGCCTGGGCTTTGCTGGGCCGCCCCTTCGGGGCTGTGAGTTGCATGCCAAGACCAGCTTCGAGTTTAAGACACCGGGCAACACATTTAGGACACTACCTGCGGCTCCGCTGGGCTGCCAAAATCGGTATAATGTCGGGCGCTCCTGATCCTGTTTGTGGGGGACTCATATGATAAGACGCGGCGTTCCGGCTTTAAATCTAAGAGGCGTCCTGTTCCTGGCCTTGGCGATCATCGCACTGACAACTTGCCACCAGGCGATGGCCCAGTCGCAGACTGTCTGGCAGATTGGCAAGTTCGATCGCTCTTCGGCGGAGTTTAACCAGAAATGGGAGGAGAAGGCATTACCCGGCGCGGCGCTCGCTCAAACCCCTGTGGTTTACACGGTTGGGAAAAGTGACGCGCAGAGTGACTGGTATGCCTACCAGCCGGGCTCGGGCAACGAACGCGCCGGCCGCCGTCCCCATCCCAATACGATCAAATTCTTTTCGGCGGCTTCACCAAGAGGTTGTTACTTCCTGAAGGTGGGCTTTGTAATCGGCCAACGGGCCTATTTCCCAACCCTTCAAGTGGAGATCAACGGCCAGCAAGGATGGGCTTACCACCATCCGCAGCGTCACGACGCGCCCGGCGACAAATACTGGTCCGATGAGCTCGAGGTCCAACTTCCAACGCCGTCTCTAAAACAAGGAGACAACACGCTGGTCTTGACCGCGATCGACGAGGCGGGATCGGACGCGAACGCTGCGGGCCTCGAGTACGATGCCCTGGAACTCGATCAGGACACCGGCCAAGCCTACGATCCGCGCAAGATCGGCATCCAGTTTGAACCCAGCATCTATTACCAGGCCAAAGGCAAGCAACTGCTCGAGCTTGTCGATGCTTACCTGCGCCACAATTCTCCTCTCCGCGACGCACGGTTCGATCTTCAGCTAAGTGGCCGATCCTTTTCTGATCCTATCGCTTCCCAACGGAGTTTTGGCGAGGAGCGCGTTCAGCTCTCCTTGCCGGAGTTCGCGGCCGATACCAAGGCGGAAGTTACGGTGACGCTGGCGAAGCATCCGCAGCGCCTGCCGGTGACTTTATCGCCCGCCAGGAAATGGACTCTGCTGATTGTTCCGCACGAGCACATCGACGTGGGTTATACCGACTATCAGGCCAAGGTTTCCGAGATTCAGAGCCGGGTTCTGGATGAAGCCATGGACATGATCCAGGAACACCCGGACTTCCGCTATAGCGTGGACGGCTACTGGGTGATTCAGGAATTCCTGGCGGGGCGTAACGCCGGAGACCGGCAGAGACTTCTGCAACTTGTGCGGGAACACAAGATCCTGGTTCCGGCGGAGTATGCGAATCTTCTCACGGAGTTTCCCGCGCTTGAAACCCTCATCCGCTCGCTCTATCCCAGCTATCGGTTCGATCGCGCCAACGGCGCCAATTTCGATTACGCCAACATCACCGACGTGCCTTCCCAGTCCTGGGCCTACGCCACCGTGCTGGCGGCCTCGGGCCTGAAGTACTTCACTTCCGGCAGCAATCCGGATCGCGGGCCGATCGTTGTGCTCAGCAATCTGGAGAAGCAATCTCCTTACTGGTGGGAGGGCCCGGATGGCGAAAAAGTGCTGATGTGGTACTCGAACAGTTACGGGCATGTCTCCGCCGTTTTCGGCATGCCCCCCGAAGTCAAGACGGGGCGGGAGCGTTTGCCCGGGTATCTCGAAACCTACACGTCCCCCGAGTACAAGCCCGACACCGTGATGGTGTTTGGCGCGCAGTGGGAGAACTCCGACCTTTTCCCGCAGCAAGCCCAGATCGCCGGCGAGTGGAACAAGATTTATGCTTACCCGAAACTGCGCTATGCGGGTTTTGCGGAGGCGCTTCGCGAAGTCGCTGAGCAGGCGGGGAAGTCCATGCCGGTCATCAAGGGCGACGGCGGGCCGTATTGGGAGGACGGAATCTACTCCGACACTCAGAATGCCATTCTGGCGCGCAGCGCCGAGCAGAGGGCGCCTTCGGCTGAAAAACTCTCCACCATCGGTTCGCTGGTTCATCCTTACGTGCAAGTCGAGCCAGCCGTGCTGCGGCGACTCTGGCAAAACTTGCTGCTGTTCGACGAGCACACCTGGGGCGCCTGGCAAAGCATTTCCAGCCCGCTGAGCGAGGAGACGGTTCGCCAGCAAACCGTCAAGGATACTTTTGCCACCCAGGCAGAGGAGGATTTGGAATACGTTTTGGATCGCGGCATGGCCGCCATCTCCGATTACATCAACGATCCGAAAGGGACGCTGGTAGTCTTCAATACTCTCAACTGGCCGCGCAGCGGGTTGGTGGAAACTGACTTGCGCAAGGGCTCCGAACTGGTCGACTTGGAAACCGGAAAGCTCACCCCTTACCAAGTGATTTCCGATCTGCCCGCTTACCCCACGGGGCCCGGCGAACCCAGCTTCGAGCGTGTGCGCTTTGCGGCGCAAGACGTGCCGGCCATGGGCTACCGCGCCTACACCATCCGGCAGGAAGCCTCAGCGCCCGCCCCGGCCGCGAAGGTGCAAGTAGATTCAAGGCTCGAAAACAGCTACTACCGCGTCGATCTTGACCCAGCCAGCGGCGCCGTGCGGAGCATCTTCGATAAAGAACTGGGCAAGGAACTTGTCAACGCGGCCAGCCCTTATCGCTTCGACCAGTATTTGTACGTCAGTGGCGGCGACAAGCCGCCCTACAACCGCCTGATCTTCGGCGACGCCAAGCTGCCGGCTCCCGAACTCACCATCAACGGAGCCCATGGAGGGAGCCTAGTTTCGGTCGAACGCACTCCGCTGGGCGTTGAGGCAAAACTGGAAAGCTCGTGCCTCAACACGCCCAAAGTGCAAACCGAGGTCATTCTGTTCGACGCCCAGAAGAAGATTGAATTCATTAATCACGTCCGGAAACAAAAGGTTTACACCAAGGAAGGCGTCTACTTCGCGTTTCCCTTCGCTGCCGACGATCCCCAGATCCGCTACGACCTCCAGGATGGCTTTGTCGATCCCACCCGGGATCTTTTGCCCGGCGCGGCCAAAGAATGGTTTTCCGCGCAGCACTGGATCGCCGTCCAGCAAGGCGGCGTCACGTCGGCTCTCGTCCCCGCCGATGCTGAACTCTTCGCGCTGGGCGACATCGTCCGTGGAAAGTGGCCCATGGAGTTGGATGAACACCGGGGCACGGTTTTCTCCTACGTGATGAATAACTATTGGCACACCAACTACGCAGCGGCGCAGGGAGGGGATTTCACGTTCCGCTATGTCCTGACGAGCGGCAGCAACATCGATCCCGGTCGCCTCAGCCGTTTAGGCTGGGAGGAGATGACACCCCTCGAGACCAACGAGATCATCGAGAACGATAAGGAAGTCAGTCCGCCGAGGCCGCTGGACAAAGCCCGGGCAAGCTTCCTCCAGGTGAACCAGTCCAATGTTGTTCTGGTGAATTGGAAAAACGCAGAGGACGGGCGCGGCACGATTCTCCGCTTCCTCGAGGTGGCTGGACAAACGGGCCAGGTAGATCTTCAGATTCCGATTCTTCAAATCCAGGCCGCCTGGATTTGTAATGCCATGGAGGAAAACCAGCAGCAGCTATCAACCGGCGATCACCGGTTTTCCTTCGTGATTAAGCCTTTTCAGATTGTGACCGTTCGCGTTGAGGGTGTGCCGACAGTGCACTGATTGGATTGGGGGTTTCGTTTTGCGCCGGATTGACGGGCGAACGTGACGACAATCGGGGCGCTGTCGATCATCTTTCGTGTTCACGGGCCGAATTCGCAGTCTCGGCAATCAAGGCTTGGACCTGAGCTGACCCGTGCACCAACTCTGCAACAGTTTCGAAATACCGACTATGAGTGTGTCGGAGCGCCTCCATGCTCGGTGCATCCAGAATCACGATTTCGTGGTCGACACCTTAGCGGTTTAGTTCCAGTTCGAGCTCAAGCCGCGCGTCTTCGGCAAGCCGGCGCGACGCAGGGTCAAATTCGCGCAACTGGACGATCACTCCGCGGGGACGATCGTATTCGATTAAGAAAAACATCTCAGTTCCCCCACTCCGATTTGATCGCGTTCTCTTGGAAAGCAAGTTCACAAAGGTGGGACTTACAGAGTCCGCTGATGCCTCCTCCACGGTGTGGCCTTCGACCGATTCTGAGTATAGCACGACGCATCTTAGACCCTGCGCCTTGGCGCAATCCGCCCCGTGCCGAGAGGGGTTGGGTATATACTCATGGAAGGGTTGTGAACTCTCAGGAGGGCTTCAAATGAACGCTGCAGTCGTGCATGCTTTCGATGCTCCGCCTCGGTACGAATCATTTTCTGAGCCGGTTGCTGGCAGTGAAGAAGTGATCGTCTCCGTGAGCGCGGCAGGACTTCATCCGATCGTCAAGGCGCTGGTGAGCGGGGCGCACTACAGCTCGACCGGCGAACTGCCGGTGATTCCCGGCATCGATGGCGTGGGACGCTTGAACGATGGGCGGCGCGTCTACTTTGGTGCCTCGCGTAGTCCCTACGGAACCTTTGCCGAGCGCTCCGTCGCGAGACCCGCGATGTGCCTGCCGGTCCCCGAGACGCTCGATGATGTCACCGTTGCGGCAATTATGAATCCCGGCGTGTCGTCCTGGGCCGCGTTCAAGTTGCGCGCGCAGTTGGCCGCTGGGGACAACGTTCTAATCCTGGGCGCCACGGGGGTAGCCGGTCGGCTTGCGGTACAGGTTGCGAAGCGTCTGGGGGCCAAGCGAGTGGTTGCCGCCGGTCGCAACCCCGCGTCCCTGAAGGAACTCGAGCGCTTGGGCGCCGACGCGGTCATCTCGCTGAACGTGGGGCCGCAGGCCCTTGTCTCCGCCCTGCGCCAAGAGTGGGCGAAGGACAAGATCGACGTCGTGCTGGACTACCTATGGGGAAGTCCGGCGGAAAGTGTGCTGGAGGCTATTTTGCAGAAGGGGCTGCAGCATACAGCGTCGCGCATTCGCTATGTGGAAGTCGGGTCGAGTGCCGGCGCCACAATCTCACTGCCCGCTGCCACGCTGCGCAGTTCCGGACTCGAACTGATGGGCAGCGGACTCGGCAGCGCATCGCTGGAGAGAGTCCTCCACTCGTTGGGGGATTTTCTCGCCGAGGCTGCCCGAGAGGCTTTTCAGGTGAAAACAAGAACCGCTGACCTGCGGGAGGTCGAAGGTCTCTGGAGGGGTGCGGAGGAAGGCGCACGCTTGGTGTTTCGCCCTTCCTGAAGTCGGGCGGGCGCGACGCCAACTCCGCCCACCTCGGCTACCGGCTGTTAGTTTTGCTCCCTGATCTGCGTCATCCAGTAACGGTGGATCGCGACGGCCACGCCGGATGGAACACCATCTCGGTCGTCGGACTGGTCCATGCGGACCACCTCGCCCTTGCAGACGACCTCGCCTCGCACCCTTTCCCCATTGTCGACCGGGGGGAGTTCGAGCCTGAGGTCGAGAGCCGTTGTTGGCTCGAAGGTACGGTCGGTTCGAAACAAAACTCCAGAGCGGCTGACATTTTCGGTGTAAGCCTCAAACCATTCTGGGCTGCGGGGCAGGCGGTAACGAACCGGGATGTGAATTGTGAAACGCCGCGCGCGGCCGTTAGCTTCTTGCCGTTTTCTTAACATAGCTCGTTCCTCCCCAAAGATTTAGCAACCGGAGGGTCGTCCAGTCGCGCGTCGCTGTCCTGCCGATCAACATAGCATTTCGAGTCTTGAGATTTTACTTTTACCAAAGGATAAATAAAATCCAAGTAAAAGCATGCAAATGTTTTGCCAAAAGGCAGAATTCTACGTAGGGTTTAACAGAATGAAAATAAATACTTTGGTAACCCCGGGGACCGATGAGTGCAACCGCGGAGGAATGAGGCCGTGTACTTTTGACACACTTCTGTAAAATCTATACGGTAGTAACTATACACCGATTGCAACCGCTCGTGCTGATCGCAAAAAGCGGAGCCGTGATGTAGACCGCCTATCTCTTGGTTGTGCCGTCGATGAAGTTGGCGAAATCCTGCTTCATCTTGGCGTGAGCCTTCGAGTCCAGATATACCATATGCCCCGATTCGTACTGGGCGTGCGAGATGTTCTTGCGGAACTCCGGCGACAGGTCGAGGTGGTCAAAGGTATACCATGCCGCGAGATAGGGAGTGGCGAGGTCGTAGAAACCTTCCATATTGAGGATCTTCAGATAACGGTCCTTCACGATGGCTTCCCGCAGCGGGGTGGAAGTCTCCATCTCAAACGGATTGCCGCCCCCGCGGCCGCCCGGCGGAGCGCTAAAGCTCCACTGGAAGAATCCCGACTGCTGCCCTGAGACGTAGTAGGGCATGTCCACTTTGTAATTCAGCTCACGGCGCACATAGTCGTTGAAGACGCTCGTGAAGGGCGGTCCGGTTTCCGCGCTGGAGGGATCAAAGAAGCGGGTGTTCATGAAGCCGTCCGGATCGGGTCCTTTGAAGCGCCCGTCCAGGCGGCCCACGCGGAGCCTCTGATCAGCGAGCAGGAAGTGAGTGAACGTGCCGACATCCAGGCGCAGATTCGACCACTCGATGACTTCCTTTGAGATGCCGGTATACCGATTCAGTTTGTCGATGACGCTCTGCCGCTGCTCTGGAGTCAGTGTATCGCCGGAAGCCAAGGCTTGAGTGTATTCTCCCAGCGCAAATTGCATCGATTCCTGCCGCGCGCGGTTGGGGTCGGCCATCAGGTCCGGCGGCAGCTTCTTGTGATACCAGGCGATGGAGGTGAACGACGGGAGAAGCATGGGGTAGGGCACATCATTGGTGAAGGAAGATTCCAGAGTCTCAAAGTTCAAGACCGTGGAGAGCAGCACGATACCGTTAAAGTTGATGCCCCGCTCGTTGAGGTAGCCGGCCAACCCCGCGGATCGAGTGGTGCCGTAGCTCTCGCCGAAAAGATAGAGCGGCGACAACCAGCGCTCGTAGCGCGAAATATAGATGCGGATAAATTCACCAAAGGCGGCGATATCGCCGCTCATGTTCCAGAACTTGCGTGCCGCACTCTGGTCCGCCGGCCGGCTGTAACCGGTGCCGATGGCGTCCACGAGCACCAAGTCGGTTTTGTCCAGCGGCGTATTGGGATTGTCCTCGAGACGGTAAGGCGACTGCGGCAGCCATCCCTCAGGCTCCAGGACCACCTTGCGCGGCCCCAGCGCTCCCATGTGCAACCAGACGGAGGCGGAGCCGGGCCCACCGTTGTACGCAAGAGTCACGGGACGCGTGGCAGGGTCCGCGCCATCCAGGGTGTACGCTTCGAAGAACATCTCCGCCTCGATTTTGTCCTCGGCGTCCTTGATGGGCAGACGGCCGACTGTGGCCGTGTATTTCAACGCCTTTCCTTCCACGCGAATTTCGTGGTGCGTTACCACGGGAGGAACTTCGGTCATGTCGAAATGCATGGGCCGAATCCCTTCTCCGGGACCACCAGGCTGGGTCGTTTCAGGCTGCGAAGGTGGAGTGGAGGGCTTGGCCTCGCGTTCCTCGCGCTGAGGTCGTTCGGACGGGGTCTGGGTTGGGGTGGCAGCCGTCTGCGCGGAAGATTTCCGGGGCGGTGTCTGTTTGGTCTCCGGGGGAGCACTAGGTTCCTGGGCCAAAATCAGCACCGGAAGAAACACCATTGTCAGGGCTAAGAGTGTGCGTCTCATGGTCTTCCTTTATCGTCAAAAGTGAGATGCGCCTTGCGGGAAAAATGGAATGTACACCTTTTGAACGCGCCTGTCCAATTATATGACAAGGATTTAGCCGTGCAGCGCGGACCGGGCGCGGCGATGCAGGCAAGCTTCTCCGTGCTCTCCGCAACTCCCAAGCCTCAACACAGAGAACACTGAGAGGCTCAGTGGCCTCTGTGTTTAGCCTTTCCTGGCACAGAGAACCCGAAGGCGAGACTCAGCTCGCCCCATCGCAGCGGTTCACTTCACCCCTTGCAGGAATTCCTGTGGAATCGGACTTTCGGGAGTCTCGCCCTGCCAGAAGATAGTGACAATCCACCAGCGCCGTCCGTCATTCATCAACTGGAAGCTGTTGATCCCGCGCTCGAAGGGCTTCGGGTCGGCGGCGGCGTGGCGCGATTCGTAAGTGCTGAACACCTGCGCAATATCTGCGACCCGTTCGGTACGTCGCGCCACTTCCCGCTCAAAAAAACCGTGGTTCCGGAAGTACGGGTCATCGTGCTGGATGTACTCCTCTGGACTGAGCACCACGATACGGAGTCCTTCCTGGTGGTTTGGAACCACAGCGGCAAGGCGGGCGCCGGAGACAAACAGGGAGCGAAAGCGGTCCCAGTCTCGCTGCCGGCCGGCGGGCCCGGAGATGGTGTCGTAGGCGGCATGCAGAATGGCGTCGATGGAGCTGACGTCGGCCGGATTGGCTGCAGGTGCAGCGGCGGGCTGAGATGCGGGAGCGTGCGAAGAAGTTGAAGCCTGCAATCCTCTCGCTGCAGCTCGCCGCCCGGCCACGCACGTCGTCATCAGCACGGCCGCCGTCAGGATAACTGTTGTAGAACATCGCCTGCCGACTCTCATGCGAAACCTCCCAGCGCAGCTTCGCGGTCCCTGTCATCAAGAGCGCAGCGAAGGATCCCTGAAGTTGTCCTCAAATCATTGAGCTGAAGAACAACTGCCGAGATCCTTCGCTGCGCTCAGGATGACAGCCCATGACTAGACACAGATCATACTACACTCTTGGTGAGCCCTCGACTCTCGACTGTCGACTGTCAACTGCTCTACGGCACCAGCATCACTGGAGCGCGCCAAAACGCGGTCTTCGGGCCGGCTGGGTCCAGCACGGTTACCTGGCACACATACTTGCCGGGGGAAAGCTCACGGAGCGGGATACTAAAGCTGAGCGGCATGGTTTTGACGCGATTATCCATGCCGACGGTCACTTCAATGGGCGGCGTTTCGAACGCCTTCTTCTCCGCCTGGTAAAAACTCACAAAGGCGAGCAAGGGCTGGAAGCCGGGCAGGCCCTGCTCGTAGGCCTGAAGGTAAACGTAGAGACTCCGGCTTTGACTGAAAACTCGCGTGACGCTGGGGATAAGCTTCTGCCGGTCCTGCACCAAGGGGTTGGCCGTCTCCTCCTGGTCCTTTTTCTTGAGCGCGTTGTAGATCGCATCCCGCAGATCGACGCGCTGGCTGCTCAGCACCACGGAACTGATGGGAATCCGCCTCTCTTCCTTATTCAAGTTAGGAATGACGAAGTTCGTCTGGTACGTGCCGATCCTCCCGGTTTCATCGTCGCGCGCCAGGAGCTTGATGGTGTATTTCCCGGGCAGAATCGTGAATCCGGCGTCGTACTCGATGGGCCGTTTGACCAACTGAGCCGCCGTGGCGTCGCTCAGCTTGATATTCATCTTGTCGCGCAGGTTGGTGATGGTTGAGCCGTACTGGTCCTTGATCTCGCCGATGAAATCCAGAAGTGTGTGCTCGGCGCCGCGGCGTTTGGCCAGGGCCAATTCCCTGCCCGGAATCTTGACCACGATAGGCACGAAGTACTCGGCGCGATTCAATTGGAAATAATCGATCTCCATAGCGATGGTGAGTTCGGTGATCGGGTCCTCGAGCATCAACGCATCTTCGAGTTGCCGTTCCTTGTCGGCAGGGGTGAATTTGCTGAACTGCTTATCGGCATAGTAGCCCTGGCGATAGTCCAAGCTGGCGGACAAGTCCGAGTTGAGCGAAATCTTAACGCGGCGGAACTTGCCGTCCTGGGCCGCGTTCGTGGTGTAGTAACCCAGAATGTAGTAGCTCGAGGTGGCCTGCTCCGCCTGCACGATCCCCTTCGCAAGGTCGTTATAATCGAGTAGTGCCTTGCCGCCCGTATCGCCGGCCAGCGCATAGAGCGTATCCTGCGACTGCTGGAAGTTAGTAGTCAGCGCCAGGGCCGCGGCTCCCGAGTACATCCCAATGTTGCCCTGCGACCCCTGCGTGGCGTCCCCGAGTGGGGCCTCGGCCACCAGACCGCGCGCGTCGATGGGCCAGAACGACACGCCGGCGCGGATGGCAGTGTCGATGGTGGCGTGGAGTTGCGCCTGGTTGTCCAGGCCACTCAGCCTGAGGCCGCTGGCAAAGTAGATCAGTGCTTTCTTTTCGCTAATCTGGCCCAACAACTTCGAGGCTGTCTGGAGCGCGGACAACTGGCGGTCCGTATTAAAGACGTTGAACTCGCTGTCATCCTGGCCGAACGCCGCCCCGGTGTCGGCCGTGCCGGCGTCGTCACTCGATAGTCCGTAGCCCTGCCCCTCTCCTACGACCATGGTTTCGAGGATGCTCAACAGCCGGTTGCGGTCGTCGGTGAAATCCTGGAGAACATCCACAGCGCCGCCCGAGAATCTGAGGATGGCAACCAAATCCGCCGGCGCCATCTGCGTTTTAATGAATCGCTTCGCCGCTTCGAGGGCGCGTATTTGGTCCGCCGGCGGCATGGTCGTCATATCAAAGTAGAGTGCCAGCAGCCGGCGGTCCTGGTATCGAATCTTGCCGGGCGTTTCGGGGGCAATGCGCGTCCGGCTCAACTTATCGTAGATGGTGATGTTCTCGGGCTGGGCGCGAGCCGCAGAGGGCGCGTTGGCGGCCTCGCCAAGTTCCTGGTGTTCGCAGAAACTGATGGTCTGGGGCGTCCCATTCTCGGTAATCGTGAAGTCCTTGGCGGTCAACCCTCGAATGGGATTCCCTGCTTTGTCCTTCACCACCACCGCCTCCACCACCAACTGCGTGCTGACGCGTAGGGTGGCCGTCTCCTTGGCGTTGGCGGGCGCGTTCTGCCCGATCTGCTGCGCTGCGGCTGGTAACCCCACCAAGAGCGCGATGAACAGAGGTAGATACATAACCCTCTCCCTTGGGGAGAGGGTGTCCTGCGACGGCGCCTTCATCAGCCGTGGCGGGACGGGTGAGGGGTCCCCCGAGAAAATCGTAACCCTCTCCCTTTGGGAGAGGGTGTCCTGCGACGGCGTTTTCATCAGCCGTGGCGGGACGGGTGAGGGGTTCCCCGAAAAAATCGTAACCCTCTTCCTTGGGGAGAGGGTGTCCCACGACGGCGTTTTCATCAGCCGTCGCGGGACGGGTGAGGGGTTACTTCCATTCTCAAACGCAAGAACGAATTCAAACGGCAAATGGCAAACGGCAAAATTCAAACGGTTTGCAATTTGGGATTTGCCAAACCGCGAACCGCTTGCCACGTGAACTGTTTTTGGACCTCTCATTTGCGTCTGGTCGCTCGTCTCCTGCTGCCGGTTGCGAACTAACCCCTCACCCGTCGCGCTCCTGCCGGTAAAAGCGCCGGAGCGCGACACCCTCTCCCAAGGGAGAGGGCAGATTCACTTTATTTCTCCACCGCTCGTCACTCGTCACTCGTCACTCGTCACTCGTCACTGCCTTCAAAACCTCACGCGCATCGTGGCCTGCATACTGCGCATGGAGTTGGCCGCGGCCGGCAATCCGAACTGCGTGCTGGTAATGCTCGTGTCCCAGCTTGCAAAAGTAACGTGATTGAGGAAGTTCGTCGAGTCGATTCGAAAGTCCAGGTTGAAGCGGCCGTGCAGGCGGAAGGTTCGCCCGATAGAAGCGTTAAACGTGAATTGAGAAGGGCCAGTAATTGAATCCTTTCCCGCGTTTCCCCATTGGCCGGTCGCGGGTGGTGTGTACGCCGCGGGGTTCAGAAACAAGCCCTGCGGCGCAACGTGAACAGGCGCGCCCGTGGCATCCGGCCGGATGCTCCCGGTCACACCCGTTCCCGGCACGGCGGCAAGATAGATGGGGGTCTCCGGCAAACCGCTGCCCACGGTTATCTGGCTAAGGAAAGTCCACTCCTTGAAGAGCGTTCCTTTCCAGCCGCGCAGGAGTGTTTCACCGCCCAACCCCATGCCGGTGGTGTATTGAAACTGCACGTTCAGCAGATGCCTTTGATCGAACGCCGAAAGGCCGCGCTCCGCCTCGAGGTCAAGCCAGTTCTGCGCAAGGGCAGGGCTGGAGGCGCCCGCACTCGTCGTCGTCGAGGTAACTTGAGTTCCGCTGTTCCCTGGTCCGCCAGAGGGGACGCCGAAGATCTGCGTGGGCAGGGTAGCGCCCTGTCCGCCCAAAGCAGAATCATCATCGATAGACTTCGAGTAAGTGTATCGGACTGTCGAGGTGAGCCCGCTGTGCAATCTCCGCCGCAATTGAATCTGCCCAGCCTGGCGAGATGAGTTGCCGTTCGAAGCGAGGTAGGCGAACCCCGTCGGACAACTCGGGCACGGATTCGCAGCCCCGGGTGGAACGGTGTTGGGGAGAAACTCCTGCACTCCGCGCGTTCCCTTGACCCCTAAATATGTGGCGTTGAATTGCAACGAACCAGGAAGGTCCCGTTGCAGGGATAATTCCCAGTTTTGCGCGTAACCCACGCGGAAATGCGGATCGAGTGCAAACGTGTCAGGAGTAATTGCCGAACACGGAATGAATCCATTCGCCAGTGTAAGCGGGCACGCCGGGCTGTTTTGCACGCTTAAACTCTTCGAAAGCGGCGCCTGTTGCGCCATTTGCTGCGCGAGAGTTTGATAGACCGAGGTGTCGTAATAAACGCCATATCCGGCGCGAACCACCAGCGACGAGCCGGCAATGGGGCGCCACGCGACCCCGATGCGCGGCTCGAACCCGCTCTTATCAGGGTGGGTCAGCGAACTCGGATACTTCTGGCCGGTCAACGGCCCCAGCGGGTCGATTCCCACCACCGGCGCCACGGCCGCAAATCCCGGCGTGATATCCAGGTTCACCAGGCGTCCGTACAACTCCGTAATCGGCGCGCCGTATTCCCAGCGCATCCCCGCATTCAAAGTGAATTCCGGGCTTATTCTCCAATCATCCGTGAAGTAAGCGTCGTAAACGGATTCCCGGAAGTACTTATCCGCGTTGCCGAACGCGATGGAACTCGTGTCCGGAATCCCCAGCAGGAAGTCCGCAAAATCATCGCCGCCAATCGCCGCGCCGTTCGCGCTTCCCTGCGTGGCTGCGCCCGTAAATGTGAATGTGCCGCGCGGATTCTGCTGGCCCAGATAATTGAATTGCTGCCTGCGGAAGTCGCCTCCCATGGTGATGTTGTGCCGATCTCGGCTCCACAACAGCGAATAAGACCAGGCATCCGTCTGGTTGCGATTGAAAGAGCTTTGCGCGTCGGAAAGCCCCGCCAGGCCGCTCGAAAAGAAAAGGCTCGGCGGCCCCCAGTTCACTGTGTCTTGGTTGTTCCCCGAGATCCCGGCATCGCCGGAAACGTTTTCGCGGCCAGCCCAGTAGGGATTAGTCTTTGTCGCCAAGCGGCTGAACTGGTAACCCAGAGTCAGAAATAGCCGTGTGCCGAGGTGATGCGACCAGTTGATGCGGCTGGTGATTCCCAGCACGTCACTGGTATCGAGAAAGCCGAATAGATTCGGAGTGGCCGTGCGCGCGCTCTGGAAAGCAAAACCGCCATAGAGTTGGTTCTTGGGATTAATGTACTCGTCGAAACGCGATTGCAGCGCGTCTTGGTGCGTGTCCGTGTTGATGGGGGCCTGGTAGTTGTACTGCCGCTCTCCGCTAAAGCTGGGCAGCGGATAATAATTGAGCAAGCTTTTCGCCTGAAGGATGATTTCGGTTGGCGGAATCTTACTGCCGGAGAATGGCAGTCCCGTGGCCGGATTGAAGATTTGGACCGGCTGACCCAGGGCGCTCAGCACTTGGGAGAAATCCCCGCCCCGCTCCGCCCCATCCGGCACCAGGGCCGATTGCGTGGTGTCATCAACGTATCGCGTCCACTCATAGGCCACAAAAAAGTTTGGCGCGTGCCGTTCGATGAGATGCGGAATCCTGAGCGGGCCGCCCAACGTCGCCACGCCCGTAATGCGATTGTAGGCCGGCTTGGGCGTGTTCTGTCCGCTCAAGGAGAATGGCCGCGCATCAAGTGCGGAGTTATCGAAAATGAGGCCCAGCCCGCCGTTGTAGAGCCCGCCACCGCGGTTGCGATAATTGCCGAAAGCAAACGCTTGCGCGAATCGTGTAGCGGCGCCGTTCAGCACGCTGCCATTGATCAGCAAGCCGTCCTCGGCGCGCTGATTGAGTTCGTCGCCGGGGGATTGGCCGTTTTCACCATTTTCGTTGATATCTCCGGCGTTGCTTTCTCCCTTGTTCCCTGCCTCGCTCTCGCGTTCCTTACCTTCCTCGTTCGCGCGCGCCTTCCCTTCGCCACTTCCGCCGTTGGGTTGTACGGGCACGCCATGGCGTGCCCCTTCGACGGGAGCGGCGCCGGGCGTCACTTCCGCCGCTGAACGTATTTCAGCCTTGATCTGATCAAGCGGCAGCAGCCTCAATTCCCATTTCCCCGGCGGCGCATTCGGTCCGATAGCCACTTCCTGCTTGAGCGCTGCGAAGCCGGTCATCTCCACTTCAATCGTCCATGCTCCATCCGTCAAATCCCGAAACGAGTAGAGCCCCTCCTGATCCGTAGTCGTGGAGAATTGTTTGCCCCCCTGCGTGGCCTTTACTGTCGCACCCGGAACCGGCAATCCGCCGAAAGTAACCTGCCCGCGATGCTCCGCAGCCGCGGCCACGCCGCAGAGTGCGAGCATCGCAAGGGCGATCGCCAGTTGGATGATTCGATGCATTCCGGCGTCAGTCCTCCGTGGGAGCCTTCTCCACGTAGTCGATGATGAGCTGCTCCACCGGCGCCTTACGCTTTTCCAGCTTGAGGCCGAGTTTTTGCACCGAGGCGTAAACTGATGAGCCTCCACTCGGCTCGGACGCCGCCGAGGCAGGTGAGTTGTTCTCGCCCCCGCCGCCCGCCGGGTGCATCGGCATGTCTATGCCTGCCTCTCGCGCCGCCGTCTGTGCCATCGCCATAACTTCTGCGAGTGAAATGTCCAGGGCCACCTGATAGTTGCCCTTGAGGTCAGTCAGGTCCACGACTGGGCGGCCGCCTCCCCCGGCAACATGGGTGAGCATTGTCAGCATGTCGGCAAAACCGGCCATAGTTACCATACTGGATTCCAGGTGCATCGTCCCGGCCTGCGCGTCAACTTTCATCCTCATCATGCCCTTGGCTCCCATATTCATTGTCTCAGAGCCGTCAGCGTCTCTCGTCATGCGGATCGGCCCGTTTGGACCGTCCATCTGCGTCTCCCCGGGTTTTAACGGAGCGCTTTCGTCGATCGGTTCGGCGGTCCCGGGCGATTCCTTCAGCTTCGGCCCCTCCTTGCCTACCATCAGTGCAAGCACCGGGTGCTCCTGAGTGTCACGATGAGCTGCCAGCTTGAACCGTTCTGCCAGCAGCGCCTGCAACATTTTGGGAGCGTCGTCTTTAGACGTGCCGTCCGGCAGCTTAGCCACAATGTCGAAGCGGTCTGTAGCCAGCCATGCCGGGCCACTGATCTGATACTGCTTCACCGTGTACGCGGTGGCGATCAGTTCTTTAAGCGACATGTAGATATAATCCGCTTGCGACGCGTTGACATGAGGGCCGAATCTCGGCATTTTTCCGGCTTTAATCTGCTCTGCCAACTTCGTCACATCAAGGGGAGCGGATGGCTTCACTGTAGCCACCTCGAAAGCAGTGTTGCTCGGGGCAGTCTGCCCAAAGATCGCACTGGCCGCGAGGAGCAGGCCGACAGCGAATATAAGTCCAAAATAAATTCGCGTCTTCATTGGAACCTCCTTTTGCTCTACTGCGTGGGTGGTGACAACAATCTAATTCTCCGAAGGACGCTCGACGTGGTCGATCGTGAGCACTTCGGCAGGCGCTTTGATGGCTTCCAGTTTCAACCCAAGCTGTTCCTGAAGCGCCGTGAAGATCGAAGGCCCCGACGCATCGACCGGGGGCGCGCCGTCAGGCGGGGGACCGCCGCCGGGCCCGCCCATCATCATGCCTTCGCCTTGCTCGGGGGTCCACTTGAGCGCCAAATCATAGTTGCCCGTCAGCCCGGTCTTGTCCAGCACTGTGCGGCCCAGTTGTTGCGACAACACGCTTGCCAAAAACGAGAGTTCGACCCCTTGACCGTTAATCTCGCCCCTTCCCATGCGCATCATGGGTCCGTGAGGGTGTCCGCCAGGCCCGCTCGGCGCCTCGGGCTGAGTGTCGACGGGCTTTGCCTCCTGAAGTTTCGAACCACTCTTCGCCACCACCAGAGCGTAGGCGGGCATGTCCTTTGTCCCGCGTGTCAGTTTCAACTGGAAGCGGTCCGCGAGCAGTGACTGGAGCATCGAATCAGCCAACGGCTGCCGCTGCTCGCGGGGAAGCTTATCCAGTTCCTGGGCGATCGAGTCCGGTTCCTTCGCGTCAATATCGTATCTTTCGGAATTGACCCAGCCGGGTCCTCCCAAAACCTGAAAGTCCTTTACGTCGTACGCCAGCGTAATGAGAAACTTTAGCGTCATGCCGGTCGCGTTGAACCGGCCGGGCTGCCACGACACAAAAAAGCGCCTCTCGCCCGAGTGATTCGGCTTGATCGAGGCAACCTCGAAGGAAGCCGAGGTGGGCACGGTTGACACCGGCGGCGATTGCCCCACGGCGGTGTGCGGCGATTGCGCGCCCGCTCGCGTGCTTCCGCAGAGCGCGAGCGCCACCACGGCGACTAAAGTTGCGAAGCCGACCGCAGCCAGTCGCGTTCGTCTTTCGGCAGAACTGCGATCGTTTGCAAGATTCGGAATCATAGTTTCTCCATAAGCTCGCAGGCCCCCAAAATAAGAGTCACCCTCTCCTCTGGGGAGAGGGTGACCCGCGGCGGCGTTTTCATCAGCCGCTGCGGGCCGGGTGAGGGGTTAGTGCCGAGGCAAACGCACGTCTCAAAACGTGATTCTGCCACGTTTTGTTTGACGCGTCACTCGACTCTCCGTTTA
>JBEKMN010000076.1:0-28901 GCA_050008495.1 Terriglobia bacterium
GACGGGTAGGGGCGCTTCGCGAAGCGCCCCTACGGCTTCTAGCCTATCAGGCCGGAGATGAGAAAGTGGGAAACGGTGCGAAATTTGGGAGTAATTATTTTTAGTGCAATGGAATCAAGGGATTGGCGAGGCGAGGAGGTTCCACATTGTGAAAATCAGGGCCGCAGATGTAGCATTTTGACACATATATACAGAAAACTGCATATAGCTGTCGAGGCGGCTTTAGGCTGCCAGTTGGCGAGCTAAACTCGCCGCTACGGCATCAGACTGTACTGCGGCCGGCTGCACGAAGCGCGTCGAATTCACTGCGGAGTCGTTTAATATCTTCAATCACGCCCACGCCAAGGCGCGAAGAAACGCGAAGGAGAAGTCCTTGCTTTTCTTTGCGAACTTTGCGTACTTTGCAGGTTTGCGTGAAACCGCTTTGTCGGTGTGGTGACAAAAATGAATACCTCAGCCGCGCGTTACGCGCGCTTCCTTTTCGCTATTCTTGTCGGAATCAGTCTTCTCCGCGTGGGTGCGGCGTTCGGGCAAGCCTCGGAAGGGCCCGAGCCGCCGGGTTGGTTTGCCGGGGATGCGCACGTTCACCGGGGCATTGGTTGCGGGCGCTCGAATGAGAAAGAAATGCTCACCCCGCAGCAACTCATGGACATGATGGAGGTGAATAACCTCGCGGTGATTTCCGTGCTGGCCGACGCGGGCAACGGCGAAATCAAGTACGCCGATCAGGACCTCGCCATGATCGACGGAAAAGACAATCCGGTATCGACGCCGCAACGCATTATTCATTGGGACGCGGAATGGCACTACGATCCGGAAGGCGTGACGTTTGAGAGGAAAATGATCGGCGGCCACCTGATTCTTCTCGGCCTCAAGCACGGCGGCCAGCCCTTTGCGCAGTACACCTACCCGATCTTTGATTGGGCCAAGAAGCAAGGCGGCATCGTGGGATTCGCGCACATGCAGTACCTGCCTTTCGCATTCTACGGGCCGCCCGACGGCATTCCGACTTCCCTCGACTGCTGCGCGCCTCTCGAATATCCCGTCGAGACGGCGCTCGGGTCAGCCGCGTTCCTGATGGAAGATGTGCACGGGAGCGATACCGCGTTGCAGGCGTACTACCGCATTCTCAATACCGGCTTTCGGCCGGGGCTCGTCGCCAGCACCGACTATTCGTGCAACTATAGCGAACCGCTAGGGACGCTGCTCACTTACGTTCGGATTCCCGACGGCCACCTCACTTACGACCAGTGGATCGACGGCCTGGCCAAAGGACGAACCGTGGTTTCGCGCAACGCCCACAAAGAATTCCTGGATCTTAAAGTGAACGATTCGTCGCAGCCGGGTGATGAGATCCACGTGGAGGGAAACCAGCCCTTGCGGGTGCGGATCGAGTGGCGGTCGGTGCGCAACGACCTGGGAAGAATCGAGCTGATACAGAACGGCTCCGTGGCGGCCTCAAAGATGGCCGAGGTCGGCCCTGACTCGCCGGCGGTGTTCGAAACCACTCTCGTCTTCCTGCGCAGCGGGTGGCTCGCCGCAAGGCGCATGGACTGGCAAAACGGCCACCGTTCGCATACGGGCGCCGTCTACGTCAGCGTCAATAACGCGCCCATTCGAGCCAGCGCTTCGGATGCCCACTTCTTCGTTCGCTGGATCGATAATCTGCTCAAGCAAAGTTCACCGGGCGGCGAGTGGAGCAGCTTCTTCAGCAATGACCGCGAAGCTGCGCAAGCGCGGTATCGAAAAGCGCGCGCGATCTTTTTGCAGAGAGAGATGGAGGCACGACAACAGGGGAATCCTTAAGCGCCGTAGGCGCTCAGGCAGGTCCGTCATGCCACCGAGAAACGACCTGCCAAGCGCCGGGCTTTCGTTTTCCGGTTTGCACAGTGAAGCCTCGGGTGTACAGTATCACCGCTTGGATACAAACAGAATAATTCGCACTTGATGTGGTGCGGGCGTCCCGCCCGCTGTCGCGGGGGCGTCTCGCCCCCGCAAGGTCTCGCGGGCAGAGCCTGTCCTGAGCGTAGCGAAGGAATGCCCGCGCCAAAGCGGGCGAGACGCCCGCACCACAATTCTCGAATCTGAGGGAACAACTATGAAGGTCTCGTTTGCAGTGAAACATGTCCAGATATTACTTTGCGGTCTAGCAGCGCTTGTTTACACAACAGTCGCCTTCGCGCAGGAAGGCTACTTCCGGGCCGAGAATCGTGATGGCATCTGGTGGATCATCGATCCGAGGGGCGCGTCCACGCTCACCGTGGGCGTGGACAACATCTCGTACGAATCCGACCAGGTCCGCGGCACCGGTACGTGCCCTTACTGCGAGACCCTCGAGAAGATCTACCCCGACCGCAACGCCTGGGGACTGGAGGCGCTGGCCCGAATTCGCCAGTGGGGTTTTAACAGCATTGGCGCCTGGTCGGACCCGATTCTCTGGACCCACGGCGTTCCCTACACCGTGATCCTGGATATTGCCGAGCGGGCGGGAGCGAATTGGCAGCAAAGAAGACCGGCGGATTACTTCGATGCGAGGTTCGAGAAAGCCGCAGCCGACATTGCGGGGAAGGTCTGCCAGCCGCGGCGCTTCGATCACATGCTCCTGGGATACTTCAGCGACAACGAACTGCGCTGGGGACCGGACTGGGGCGGCAAGGAAACCATGCTCGAGATGTACTTGAAATTGCCGGCGCCCGCCACCGGGCGGCGCAAGGCAGGCGATTTTCTGCGCGAACGCTACGCGAACGATATCGGGAAACTGAACCAGGCGTGGGGAGTGAGCGCGACGAGTTTTGACGACCTGCCCGAGCCCGGGTCCACCGCCGCCTACAAATCCGACGCGGCGCAGTTTCTGGAAATCGCCGCCGACCGGTATTTCGAAGTCTGCGAGCAAGCCATTCACGCCGCCGACCCCAATCACCTCTACCTAGGCGCGCGATTTGCCGGCATGCCGCCGGAGACCGCTCTCGGCGGCGCTCACCACGCCGATGTGGTTTCGATTAACGTCTACAGCTTTGATCCGCGCCCGACGGTGCAAGCTGTCTTCAAAGCGACAGGGCGGCCGGTGATGATCGGCGAGTTTGCGTTTCGCGCCCAAAACTCCGGCCTTCCGAACACACAGGGCGCAGGGCCCAGAGTCCCAGATCAGGCCGCACGTGCCAAAGCCTATGCCGATTACGTGTCGCAACTGGAAAGCCTCCCCGAGGCCGTCGGCTACCACTGGTTCGAGTGGGTCGATGAGCCCAAAGAAGGCCGGTTCGATGGTGAGAACTCGAACTACGGCCTGGTCGATATTCAAGACAAGCCCTATCAGGAATTCGTCGAGACCGTGAAAAAAGCGAACGCCGGAGCAGCGGAGATCCACCAGCACGCGGGGAAGGACTGAGGCCGCTGCGTGGGGCGGCCACAAGGGCCGCCCCTACACCGCATTCAGGAAAGCCCCTATTCCGAGCGCAGCACCGTGAGCGGGTCGGTTTGGACTGCATGGATCACAGGCGGCAGCGCAGCCAGCAGGGCTGCGGCGAGGATGGCCAGTGACGGGAGCGCCAGCATCGCCGGGTCAGTGGGCTTCACCTGGAAGAGCAGCGCTTCGATGTATCGCGCCGACGCCATGCCGAGCGCGAGGCCCGCGAGCGCTCCGGCGAGCACCATCGAGAAGACTTCCACGGTCACGCGCCGCGCCACATCGCCGGCTTGCGCGCCGAGCGCCATGCGGATGCCGATTTCTTTCCGCCGCTGGAGC
Organism: Terriglobia bacterium; assembly: GCA_050008495.1. GTDB lineage: Bacteria > Acidobacteriota > Terriglobia > UBA7540 > UBA7540 > CAVROP01. The sequence goes on from JBEKMN010000076.1 coordinate 3,743, forward strand.
ACGGAGTAGTCGAGCACGCCGTAGAGGCCGACACCCGCGAGCAAGAGTGCGACCATCCCAAAGAAAAGCGCCAGTCTCGCCAGCAGCCGCTCGCGGACAGTGTGCGACTGGTTGATCGCCACTTGGGTGCGGATGTTGCTGACCCGGAATTCGGGCCGCGCGCGCGCCACTTCGCGCCGCAGCAGGGACGCCAGAGCCATGGGGTTCGTTCCGGATGTGCGCACGATAAACGTTCCCCGGCTGATCGGCTGCAACACACCCTTGGCATCGATCGAGTGAAACGGAACATAGACTTGGGGCAAGAAGGGCTCGCGAATGTCGCGGTAGGTTACATCGCCGACCAAGCCCACGCATTCAAAGCGCAGGCGCGAGCCTCCACTGAACACTACCTCGAACGGCTTTCCGACGGGATCCTCACCGTTGAAGTACGTCTTCGCAAAAGTCCGGTTCACGATCGCGAAACCGGGATATGTGTCGCTGAGGCGGAAGTCCCTACCGTCGAGGAGCGGAATCTTCATCGCGTCGATCCACCCGGGCGAGGCCCTGAGCATGTATGCTAGAACCCCATTGGGGGGTGCGCCGTTGACCGAGATGAAATTGTTCCAACTACCCGACCCGCCTACTAGCGCTGTACTGGCCATCCCCACCGATTCCACACCCGCCAGGTTGCGCAGATGTTCCGCCACCTGATCCCATAAGGCCGGCGGCTGCGGACTTACCGTGACCGTCTCGAGAGTGAGAAGGCGTTGGGCGGAAAAGCCGGTGGGGTGATTCGACAAGTGCTCGAACGTGGCAACAAAGAGGCCCGCCACAAAAAGCACCAGAAAACAGAAGGCCGTCTGCACCGCGATGAGCGCGTGCATCAGGCGGCGGCGCGAGTGCGGATCTTCTCCGCCTTTCAGCGCGCTTACCGGTTTGACTCCCGAGGCACGCAACGCCGGCGCCAGACCGAATAGCAACATGACCCCGACGGTCAGCACCAGGCCGAACCCCAGCACCCGCCAGTCGGCCGGGAGAAACAGGCGCGCCGGGTTGTCCGGCGGATTGATCATGCTCACGACAGCAGGCGTTGCCCACCAGGCAAAGACCCCGCCGAGGGCAGCGGCAAGGAAGGCGAGCCAGGCGCTCTCCACAAGTACGAGTTGCACCAAGCGTCCGCGCCCCGCGCCAATCGAGACGCGTAGCGCCATCTCGCGCGCCCTCGAGGCCGCTTGCGCCGTCATCAGGTTGGCGACGTTCACACACGCAATCAGCAGCACCAGCGCCACGAGCACACCGAGAGCCGCAAGCCACGTACGGTAGTCGTTCTGGAGATCGGAGATGCCCGCCCCCGCAGGCTGCAGCAGCACCTTCTGGTTTAATAACGCGTCCATTTGTTGTTTGGACATTCCCCCTAAGCCTTTACCTCTCTCCTCTTCGAAGGCTCGCGAGATTGCGTCCAGTTTCGCGCGCAAGGGTTGGAGAGGCACTCCGGGGTTCACCCGCGCCAACGTCCGCATCCAAGTCCAGTCTGGAGCCTGGACCGCAGGATGCATCATGGTGGGAATGAAGATGTCGATGACCGTGCCGGGCTCGGTGCCGGTGAAACGTTCCGGGCCGACACCGATAATTTCGTAGAGGTCGTTGCCGATTCGGAAGGTGCGCCCAATCACCTTCGGATCTCGTCCGAAGCGGCTCGTCCAGTAGTCGTACGAGAGCACGGCGTGGGGGTGCGCGCCAGGCTTCGAATCGTCGCTTTCGGTGAACAAGCGTCCCGCGGCGGGGAGAAGCCCAAACGAACTGAACATCCACCCGGAAATATATTGGCGGTACGCTTTTTCAAACTCCGCGTCCGATCCGTAGGTCACATCCGTCCGGTCAGAATACGAGATCGCCATCAGCTCGGCTCGGTCCTTCACCGCAGCGCGCATGAGGCGGAACGCCGGATACGCCCAGCCGTCGTATGTCTGGGGTTTGCCGTCGGGCCCCACGTACTGGCGAGCCAGCGCGTACAGTTGGCCGGGATCTGACACGGGCAAGGGCCGCAGCAGCAGGGCGTCGATAAGCCGGAACGCCCCGGTGCAGGCCCCGATGCCGAGAGCGAGAGAGAGGATTGCCGCGGCGGAGGTGGCCTTTCGCTTCATAAGTTGCCGCCAGCCGAAGATGGCGTCGGCGCGTAGCGAATCGAGCCACGCGACGAGCCGGACATCGCGGCTCTCCTCGCGCAGCCGCAGCGCGGAACCGAGTGCTCTGCGCGCTTCCGCCGGGTCGCGGCCCTGCGCGACTGCTTCTTCGATATGCGACTGGAGCTCTTCGTCGATCTCGCGGCTCAAACGGTCGCCGCGAAACACATTTGCGATCCGTGACCATAACGACATATCACACCGTCCTTAGGACGCGGTTTACGGCTGCCGTCACCACGGCCCAGCGCGACTCTTCAGTTGCAAGTTGTTTCTTGCCTTCCGGTGTCAGCTCATAGAGCCGCGACCGGCGCCCGTTCTCTTTGGTGATCCATTCGGCGCGTATCCACCCGGCCTCCTCCATGCGATGGAGCGCCGGGTAGAGCGAGCCTTCCTCAACGCGGAGCACCTCGCCGGACGTGGCCTGGATCGCCGTCAGGATGGCGTAGCCGTGCAGGCGAGGCTGCCGCGAAAGGATTTTGAGCACCAGCAGATCGAGCGAGCCTTGCAGCGAATCGGGCTTGGGCATATTCGAGCCTCACACTACTTAGACGTCTGAGTACTTAGAAGGTTAGCACAGAAATCGGCGAGTTGAAATGCGGGGAGAAATCAGCGGCGAAAAAAACGGGTTCCCACGAAGGCGCAAAGTACGCCAAGGACGCAAAGAAAACAGACCGCATCGACTTTGCGCTACTTCGCGGCTTGGCGGTTTCGCGCGAGCTGTTTTGGCTTTTTCACACCTTCTGGCTGGCAGGGGTTCGGGACAGCTAGCCAGCCAGCGGCGAGTCAGTGGAACCAGCCTCCGCAGTGGAGTTCTGACGGATTACGCCAATCTGGTCAGTGTAGTAGTAGTTGTACCCTGTCGTCCCTGGGGTAATAGGGCCAGCGGTAATCGAGTAAGAGTAAATCCTACCCGACCCATCAACGCCACCCGCAGAATAGGTGAAGGTGTAACCACTCTTGGCGCTTTCGTTCGCTCCAGGCGAACCTCCGGAGAGGAGGCTGTCAATCAGTTCCGCACCCGAGGGGACCGGAGTCGTCCCGGTGCTCGGGGGGCCCAAGTAACCCAAGGTTGGACTGTAACCGCCATAAGTTGAACTGTAGGTGGCTTCCGCAGTATTCATCACACGGAGCGATCCCACTGCCGAAGCTTGATTGGCTGCGGCCCGCGAGCGCATCAAGTTAGGGATGGCGATGGCTGCAATGACCAGGATGACTGCCACAACGATCAGCAACTCTATGAGTGAAAAGCCTCGTGGATTCTTGTTCATATATCCGCCTTGTTGCACCGAGCAACGACGTAATACATTAGTGGCATAGAGCACTTTGGGTGCCACGCAGAATCTCAAGACACTTTTTCCTCGAGGATAAGGGGCGCGTTTTCAACGAGTTAAGATACTGGCAAGACTTGAGTCCAGGGTTCCCGGTTCAAGAGTACTGGACTCGCCAATTTCCGTCGAGACGGAGTGACAGAATGTGTCATCAGGGTTTTCTGTACTTGCGCTTGGGCTTCACCCCAAGCCGACGGGCTGAACGCTGTGGTCGCTCCCAGAGGCAGTACGGCACTTCGACCGCCCAGTGGCGATCCCCAGGAATCAGCCACGGTGCTGTGGTATGCTCTGCTAGATTGGCTGGTGTGTCGCAGGTCATGTCGCCCAACTTTGGGCTCTCCACCTTAGACGGCCAGCTTGCTACGCTGCACTGAGAATCGGACTTATCGACGAGGTGACACCGAGGTGAACAAGGTACAGGTACGATTCACGGATTTCTTTGCCCAGACGATCCAGCGAATGCGGGAGGACGGACTGTTGCTGGTGAGTAGGGGCACGGACGGAAAACCCAATGTCATGACGATCGGCTGGGGAACCATCGGTTGCATCTGGTCCCGGCCTGTCTTTATCGTGTTGGTCAGGCCTTCGAGGTACACCTATAGCCGGCTCGAGCAGGTGAGCGATTTCACGGTGAACGTACCGCCAAGAGAAATACCGGAGGCCGTGGGGATTTGCGGGACAGTTTCGGGGCGTAACCTCAACAAGTTTGAAGAGGCGCATTTGACCCCGATTCCGAGCCGCGAGGTGCGATCACCGATTATCCAAGAGTGCGTAGTTCACTACGAGTGCCGGACGCTGCATCGCAACGATTTGGCGCCGGAGGCGCTGGTCCAGGCGGTGCGCGAGGAGTTCTATCCCAGCGGAGATTTCCACCGCGTCTATTTCGGAGAGATTGTGGCTGCCTACGCTGACGAAGATGCAAGCAGGCGCTTGAGCGCGCCAGGCAGGGAACAGGGAATAGGGATTAGGGAAAGGAACACACCGCTCACAAGGGGCAGAACCTATGCGCACGATCATCCGCACCATACTTCTGATGGCACTTGTGGTTTCGGCGTCGGGCTCTCGGGCAGGCCAGTTGCCGCAGGAGACGATGAATCGCATCGACGCCATCGCGGCCAAGGCATTGGCAGACACTGGGGCGCCCAGCGCCTCGATCGCGATCACGAAAGACGGCCAGATCGCCTATGTTAAAGCTTACGGCCAGGCGCGTCTCGATCCGCCAACTTCCGCCACCCCCGAAATGCGATACAGTATTGGCTCCGTCAGCAAGCAATTCCTGGCTGGGGCAATCCTGCTGCTGGTTCAGGACGGCAAACTCTCGCTCGATGATCACGTGGGGCGCTTCTTCCCTTCGTTGACGCGCTCAAGGGACATCACCATTCGCCAGCTCCTGTCCCACACTTCCGGGTACGAAGATTACTACCCGTTGGATTATGTGGCTCCTTTCATGCAGCAACCCGTCACCCCAGAGGGCATCCTTGAACGGTTTGCGGGGAAGCCGCTGAATTTCGAGCCAGGGACCCAGTGGCAGTACAGCAACACCAACTTCGCCGTGGCCGGTCAGATACTCGAGAAGGTCACCGGCATGCAACTGATGGCTTTTCTGGAGAGCCGCATCTTTCGCCCGCTCGACATGCAAAGCCCCATCGACCTGGATACGCACCCGTTGACCAGTTCCGACGCTGGGGGCTACACCCGCTTCGGCTTGGGGCCGCTTCACCCGGCCCTGCCGGAAGCGCCGGGCTGGTTGTACGCGGCGGGTGAGCTGGCGATGACGGCGCGCGACCTGGCACTTTGGGATCAATCGTTGATCGAGCGAAAACTGCTCCGCCCGGCCACGCTCGATGAAATGATCAAGCCGGCGCGGCTCAAAAACGGCGCGCCCGTAGACTACGCACTGGGAGTGGGGATCTCAAACGCCTCAGGACATCCGAGGCTGGCACACGGCGGGGCAGTGGCCGGCTTCGTCAGCGACAACGCCGTGTGGCTTGACCAAGGCATTGCTGTCGCCGTCCTGACGAACCTTGACGGATCAAGTGCTGCCGGATCTATCGTGAGCCAGATCGGAACATTGCTGGCGGGGGAGAAAGCGGACCCGCAAGCCGCTTCGTCCCTCGAGCAAGCACGCCAGATCTTCCGCGGTCTGCAAGCAGGAGGAATCGACCGTTCACTTTTGACCTCTGACGCCGATTCCTACTTCACTGCCCAAGTGTTGGCTGACGCTGCCTCAAGCCTCGGTCCCCTGGGAACGCCTTCCAGTTTCGAGCAGACAAGCTTCCAGTGGCGGGGTGGCATGATCTATCGACACTTCCGCATTGGATTTGCGTCGGGAAAGTCATTGCATCTCTCGACGTTCGCCACGCCGGACGGCAGGCTCGCGCAGTACCTGATCCAGTAGAACTCGTCAGATTAACCACAGAGGCACTGAGACACGGAGAAAGAAACCCGGAGTTCTGTGTGCCTCGGTGTCTCTGTGGTCAAAGGTGTTATCGCGTGAGTGCGGTCAATTCGTTGGCGCGGCGGATCAACTCGGAGCGCTCAATCTTCTTGTATTTTTCGGGGAGGAGGCTCTTGCTGGTGCATTCCAAGACAGCCACCAGGTTCTGCAACTCAATTTCGGTGGGGTAGGAGGGCGGGACAAAGTCCTCCAAGGCTGCTTTCAAATCATCCACGCCCACCGCGACTCCGTTCTCGAGCGCGCTCTTCATGAGGGCCCGAGTGAGTACCGCTTCGATATCGGCCCCGGACAAGGATCCGGCGTGCTCCAGGAAGAACTTCTCGACCTCTTGAGAACCAATATCGATGCCGGTCTTCTTTAGCATGGCGCGCAGGAGCGCCAGGCGCTCCTCATCGGTATCCGGGTAGAAGAGGGCAATGTGTTCCTCGGCTCGTCCCTGGCGTTTAAGGTCGACCGGCAGCAAATCGGGACGGCACGTGAGGAGGAACCAGATGACCTTTCCGCGCAGCTCGGTGTTGCCCATGAACTGAGCGATCTGAGCGAAAACACGGCTCGACACGCCGCTGTCGCCGGAACTCGAACGATCGCCTAACTGCGCATCCGCCTCGTCCACGATCACGGCAATCGGGCTCATGGCTTGGAGCAGGTTTAGCACCCTCTCGAGGTTTCCTTCGGTGACACCCTGCCACATGCTGCGAAAGTTCTTCAGGATGACAGCGGGAATTCCAACCTCGCCCGCGAAGCAAGTGGTCAGAAAGGTCTTCCCGGTACCCACGGGCCCACAAATGACGTAGCCCATGGGGAGGACGTCGGTTCTTCCGGCACGAATCGCGGCCGCCGCGTTTTGCAGCTTCTTCTTGGCCTGGTCGTTCCCCGCCACCAGCGAGAGGTCGAAACGGCTCTGGATGAATTCCAGCAATCCCCCCGATTCCGCCTCGATCAACTCCTTTTTCCGCTTGGTAAGGAATTTGAGCGTCAAGGGTTGACTATTCTGCACCGCATGGGAGATCAGAGTCTGTAGTTGCACGCGCTTCAGGCCTGCCGTCAGCTTGGCCAGGGTAGCGTCAGTCACTTCCGAACCGGAAGGCAGTGGCGTGCCGGCCAACTGCGACCGGATGAACTCAAGCCGATCCGTTTCGTCAGGCAAAGGAATGCCAATAGAAGCCACCGCAGGGTTTTGGACAATTCCCTGGTTCAAGTCAGTCTGATTTTCTGCAATCAGGCAAAGGGTGACATCCGCCTTCAAGAAGGCAGGATTCTGCGCCCAGCGCTTCAAGATGACCAGGGCATTGCGGTCCTCCGCCGGCATCCCCGACACGTCGCCGGCAGGGGCGATGGTCTCTGCATAATCAATGATGAGCGCGATCTTCTTGCCTTCCGCGATGCGCAGCCGCAGATAGTTATCAAGCAGGTTGAGCACCCCATCCGGGTTGCGGGGCAGTCCGGCGGCGTAATTGGTGCCATGATAACTGTCATAGCCGGACAAGGCACGGAGGAAATCCGCTTGAGCTTCGGGTTGCGCGAAGGTGAGGCCGCCACCCCGATCGTAACTCAGGATCAGATCGCGGCGAGGGAAGAGCGCCTCGTTCAGGAAGCGCGGCAAACTGAGGAACTGCGTCGCGCCTTCTCGCTTCACGGGCACATAGTCGCGCACGTTGCCGTAAAGTACGAACATGGCAAGCGTGCGAGAATAGTACTTCTCGGAGAGTTCTTTGGCCCACGCGGGCAGCGATTCCAAGCGTGTAGAATTTGGTATTGGTATGGTGGCCATATGATTACTGTAGGGGCGCCCCTACAAGTCTAATTCCGAATGCGCGAACTGGGTACAGAACCGGAACTCGAAACCGATGAATCGGTCGGCAGCGGGCCAAACGTTTCTTCGACTCCCGGCACCGCCATGTCGAAGACGGCCTCGACCTGCCGCACGGTTTCCTCGGTTTGCTCGACATCGCGAACCAGGTTATCCAATTGGTCGCTCACCTGCTGCGGATCGCGCATGGTCACGGACTGGTCGTTGATCAATTGCAGGACATCTTCGATCGCCGAGCACTGTGCCTGCACCACCTTCTGGTTGTCGCGAACCTTTTCGTATTTCTCCAGCCGCTTCCCCAGGATTTCAATTCGCTTGCGGTTGATCTCCTGCACCTGCGGGGGATCTGAATTCAACGTGTGCTGCAGATTGGCGATGTTCTGCTTGATGGGGGCAGGGTCGGTGGTCTGCAAGTACTCGCAGTGCTGATAGTCAGCGTAGAGCAAGCGCAGGTAAGCCTCGAGAAGGCCCCGAAGCCTCTGCTCCATCTGCTCCAGAAACATCTGCGAGGTCGATGACAAACGGCTGTAATTGGCGCGAATGCCGACGCACAGGGAATCCAAGGAGGCGTAGCGAGTGCGAAGCTCGGGCGGCATTTCGTTGAACATCGTGCCCAGACTCATCTCGCGCTGGCGCTTTTGCTCAGCGTACTTCCAGGAGCGCACCAAACGCCGAAAGGCGCTGCTGCGGGGCGCGATGCTGAGATAAATCATCTCCAAGCCTGCCGCCAGCAACAGCGGCAGTCCGGTCCCCGACAGCAGGGCGAAAAGCGCGGCGCCCGCGAGCCCGATCCAGTTGTACTGCCACTTGAGCGCGGCCTTCACCAAGTCGGCCTGCTGTAAGCCAAGCTCGTCCGCCTGGCGCTTGACCATCCCTTCCAACATCGAACCGGCTTTTGCGGCCGTGCCCTGCTGGGGAGTTTTCTCCTCCGCCATCAAACACCCACCCGCACATGGCCCGTCCCCGGAGCGCGTCGGAGGCACGCCAGCACGTAATCCTGAAGATCGTGAAACTCTTTTGTCTGCTTCATCGCTGGATCTCGAGGACGACCGAGCGCCACCGGAACGTCCTCTACTATTGTACCGGGGCGGGCGCTAAGTATAAAGATTCGGTCAGCCAGGTAGACCGCTTCTTCCACGTCATGGGTCACAAACAGCACGGCGCAGGCAGTCTCATCCCAGATGCGTAATAACAGGGCTTGCATGTCGCCGCGCGTTTGGGCATCCAGCGCGCCAAACGGCTCGTCCATCAAAATCACCTCGGGCCGGACCGCCAGAGTGCGTGCGATGGCGACCCGCTGCTGCATTCCGCCCGAGAGCCGGTCCGGGTAGGAATTCTCGAATCCCGAGAGGCCCACTGCTTCCACCAGCTTCGCCACGGTCTCTTTCTTTTGCACCTCCGGTGCGCCTTGAATCGTCAGCCCATACGCAATGTTATCTGCGACGCTGAGCCAAGGGAAAGAGGTGTATTTCTGAAACACCATGCCGCGGTCGCGACCGGGCCCTTCTACCGGCTTGCCGTTCACCTCGATCTTTCCGCTGTCGGGAAAATCCAACCCCGCGATCAAGCGTAGAATGGTGGATTTGCCGCAGCCCGAGGGGCCCAGCAGCACCCTGAACTCGCCCAAATCCCTGCCTTCGGGAGAGTATGCCTCTTCGACTTCGAGGCTTACATCCCGCAGAGCTTCGATCCTTTCGCCGGCGGCGCCCAGAAAAGTCCGGCAGACTTTGTCGAGTTGGACTTTCACCTTGTTTGGCATCGTATCACTAAGTAGGCAGTCGGCAGTAAGCAGTCGGCAGTAGGCAGTCAGTCTCTAAACAGGCGTGAATTTCTTCGGATCCTTGATCATACTTCTGAGCATCCTGCCGAGCTCATCGTAGCCTGCCGCGAATTCCTTCTGGTGCTCGATAGACAGATAACCACAATCCCGCGCAAAATCCAGCCACACCTGCGTCTCTGCCGCTTCTGCATCACAATCCGCCAGTTTGCTCACGGACATGGCCGGATATTGCCGCTTACGATATCCCTCTGCCAAGTTCGCCGCGACGCTCCGCGAGGACCGCCGGATTTGACTGGTCATCGAGTATCGTTCATCTTGGGGGAAAGTCTTCGTCTCGTTGTAAATCCGCATCGCCAGGCTATAAGCCAATTGGTAAACCCTCAAATCCCGAAAGCCGCCAGATACTGCCATCGTACGACGCTCCTTGCTGCCTACTACTTACTGCCGACTGCTTACTGCCAACTGCTTGCTGCCGACTGCCTACTGCCGACTGCCTACTGCCGACTGCCTACTGCCGACTGCCTACTGCCGACTGCTTACTGTTCTTCGCCGTCGCACCCGCACCCACCGCCGCAAGGTGCTCGGTCGCAGCCCGCTGAACCTGACGCCATGGAAAAAGACGGTGTTCCAGAAACGTTAGAAACCAGCGAAATATGAACGCCGCAAATCCGATGGCGATGATGCCTGCGTAAACCCTCTCGAAGTCCAGATTCTTACGCGCGGCTTCCACCATGTACCCCACACCGCGGCGGGCATTAACCATCTCGGCCAAAATAACGTATGTCCAGCCAATGTCATAGAGAATTCTGAACGACCCGAAAATCCCAGGGAAGGAGGCCCTGAAAATCAGCCAGAGCACCTGGCCACGGTTGGCGCCCAGCGTATAAGCTGTCTCGATCAGGCTGTCGTCGACGCGTTCCGCTTCTTCAACAACTACGGCCAGAAGGTAGAAGAACATTCCAAACCAGAGGAAGGCTACCTTCATGGTTTCTTCCATGCCAAACAGCGCAATGAAAGCCGGCAAGAAAGCCGTGATGGGCATAGCGCGCATCGGGGCCGCCACAGGGTTTATAAGATGGTGAACCCAGCGGAAGCTGGCCATCAGCACACCCAGCGGGATCGCGATGCACGCGCACCAGAAGAAGGCCTGGGCAATTCGCCACCAACTCTGCACCACGTTGCCCAGCAGATTGTAATCCGCCCAAAGTCGGCCGAAGGCCTGGATGACTCCGGCCGGGCGGGGCAATGCAAATGGCGGGAGAATGTCCCAATGAGTCAGGAGAAACCATGCAAGGACAATCAGACCCCAGCTCAAAAAAGCCAGAGCCATCTTGGCGCGGGGTGACACGTCGCGGCGAATTTCGAAAAGCTTAGCCATTAAGAAAATCGAGGCCTTTCCTTCATGAGAGTTTGAGTGAAGAACTCATTTGCGCCGTCATTCCGAGCGCAGCGAGGAATCTTGCCCTGAGTGTTTTCGAGCCAGTGCGAGATTCCTCATCGCCTGCGGCTCCTCGGAATGACACGCAAAATCGAGCTCCCACCCAGGCTCCCACCGGCGAGGGAAGAGATAAGACTTCAGATCCCGTCACGCCCCGGGGTTCGGGTAAACCTTAATATCCGTGCGGCGATTCTTCTCGCGGCCTTCCGGAGTAGCGTTGGTATCCACGGGCTTGTCGGGGCCGTTGCCAGCGGTCCGCATGCGGCTGGCGGGATAGCCGTGCTTTTCCATCAGGTAGCGCTTCACGGCGTCGGCACGCTCCCGCGAGAGCTCCATGTTGTGCTCTCTCGACCCAGTGGCATCGGTGTTGCCTTCGATGTCGACAACCGTGTTCTCGTAGGCGCGCATAAACTCGGCAATCTCATCCACGACGGCGCGGGAATCCAGGCTCATGTTCGCCGAGTTCGTATCAAAGTAGATGGAGCGGTGCTGGGTGGCAATAGGAACGGCGCCCTTGGCCGGGGCCTTGTATTCAATGGGCGCTTCGGTGGAAGTGCTCGAGAATTTACCACTCAAGGCTTCGATGTAACGCCGGTCGACGGAGGTTTCGGAATCCGCAATGTGTTTGATCAACTGCTCTTCCCGATACATGTCCTGCGCCATTCTGAAGATGTTGGCGTAATCCGACTCGCCGCCGGGTTTTCCGAAAAAGGCCACATTGTCGGCGTAATCGGAGAGTCTCACCCCACCCAGCATCGTCTTGGCCAGATCGGTGGGAATGTTGAAATCCTTGATGGTGCCGATCAGGGTATAGGCCCGCGTGGGCTGCGCCTTGATGAACTCCACGCCTTCGAGCCAGCCCTGGGCAAAATTGATGACCGTCTGGGGATTCTGTTCCGCGAAACGGTCGCTCACCACCAGGATGTCCGCGATCAACCGGTTGGCCACGCGGGTGTCGTAAATCTTCTTAGCGCCGGGGCGCTTGGTCACGGCGTCGCTCATATCAGGGTCCCAAGCTACGGCGGCATCAACTTTCTTCTGCGCAAAGAATGTGGCGGGGTCGATGCCATCCTTCGTGTGCACTGCTTTGGCAAAAATCTCGTTCTGCTGCTGGGTGCTCAGGCCTGAACTCTTCAACCCATTCCAGAGCAGGAAGTGCGAGGGAGTATACGGGGCGAAGGCCACGACCTGGCCCGCCAAGTCTTCGATGCTGTTGATGCCCTGCTTCCCGATCAGCCCGTCGGCGCCGCGCGACCAGTCCACCATGTAAAAGGCATGGGCGCCGAAACCTTTCGCCTGGAACTGTCCGAAATCCTTCGCCCAAACGTCCGCGGTGGTCAGCATCATATCCACGTTATTGGTGGCCAGCGCTGCCGAGCCTTCCGTCCAATCGTCGATGATCTTGAATGAAACTTTGAGCCCTTTCTTGTCATAAATGGAGTCGGGCGCCGTATCCAGCCCGCCATTCGCCACCAACCCGGCCGCGCATCCTACCCAGATGTTGACGCGAACCCTGACCTCGTTCGCCTGCGCGGTGCTCGCCGTGGGCAGGGCGAGCGGCTTCGACGTGTCCACCTTCGCGGCCGTGGACCCGCCGTGTGATCCAAACCAATTGCCGACGTTCAGTACGCCGTACCTAATAAGACTGTACCCAACCAGGGCAAGCCCGATCAGAAAGATAAGAAGCCAGCCACCGCGTTCGATCTTGACCGCCATAAATGCCTCCTCGAGAGCTGTAGGGGCAACCCTTGTGGTTGCCCGGGGCGGCCACGAGGGCCGCCCCTACATAACCGAGGGCGGCCACCAGGGCCGCCCCTACCCCAGGTTCTCTTCAGGAAGTCTTCTCTCCCTCTCTTACACCAATGGTCTTTTCTGCGGCCGGTGCGGAGGGTTCCGGAGAGATCAGTCCCATCTCGACCTTGAATTGCTTCACCAGTTCGTTGGCGCGCAGCTTCTCAGCTTCCTCTTCGATCTTGACCTTCTGCGAGTCAACATTGTCTAAGGCCATCTCCATCCGCGCCTCATTGACCGCCGTCTCCTCTTCGATCTTGCGCACCATCTCGTCGTGCGTCTGGCTGATGCCCGCCACCTCGAACTGTTCCATGGCATCGGCCACTTTCTTCTGCCACAGGGCACGGCGATGGTCGCGAATGGCGTTGAGGGCCTCCTGGGTCTTACGGTCCTTTTCGCGCAGGAAAGCCTGCTTGACGAGCATGGCCTTGTCGAAGGCCCCGCGCGCCGTTGCCAACTGAGCTTGAGTGCGGGCCAGAGCGCTCTTCATTTGCTCGAGCTGCGTGGCAAAACTTCCCGCCAAGTCATCGCGACCTGCCTGAATGGCCGCTTTCACCTTCGCGGTCAACTCGTTCAAGTCATACTTATACTTCGCTTCTTCTTTCTCGAGCAGCGTCACGTTCGCCTTGACCATCGCAATGCTCTCGTTCATGCGTGGCACCTGGTCATTCATATCGCGAATGTTTTGTTGCAGGATCAACTCAGGATCCTCGGCCGCAGAGATGAAAAAGCCGACGAACGAGCGGATCATGCGTTGCAAGCGTCTGAACATATTTCCTCCTATGTCACCGGCTACGGCTTCTTGCCTGCCGGGGCCTGCGGTGTGCCAGCATCCGCGGCGGTGGTGATGGGCTTCTCGGATGTGAAATACGAAACCGCGTCGGCGATCTTCTGCTCTTCCTGCTGCTTCTTAAGCTGCCAGCCGTAGAACTGCTCCTTCGCTTTCGTCACCTCATCGTTATTGGCTTGAACCTTGGATTGCATTTCGGTGACCTGCCGCTCGATCTCCGCCTGAAGCTCCTTACTCTCTTTGGTTTTGCGCGCCTCGAGTTCCTGCAACGCGTTCTGTTGAACGCGCTCGAAAGTGTCCAAGGCTTTGTCGCGCCGCACGGCGTCTTGCACAATCTCCTCGGCTTTCACTCCCGCGGCCTCCAGAGCCAGCAGAAGCGAGCTCTTCTTTACGTCGCGCGAAAGGTTGCGGATGTGCTCGCTGTGCAGTAAATCAATGATCTTTAGAACCGTGTATCCGTGCTCGGGGGAGTTGATCTCCGCCGCGCCATAGATTTCCTGGAAGGACATCGGGTTGGCCACCGGACCGGTAAACTTGGGATCAGCGCTCACACCGGAGGCTATTTCGGCGACGGTTTGCGCCGCGCTGCGCGGCCCTGCTGCGGCCGCCTCGCCACCTTCCGCAGGCGCCTCTTGCTCGCCTTTGGTTTCAGCGGGCTGATCTACCGAAAGAAAGTAGCTGTACCATTTCTTCGTGGTGGGATTTTCCATGTTTCACCGAGTGCGACAAAATCGCTCTATTTCACTGCAAAATGGACTACTGATTGTCATGTGAAAGGTATGATAGGCCACACCCAAAGTCAAGCATAACTGGCTAGCCCTCTCCCCCATTAGGTTTTACGTGAAGAGCGATTAGTTTGTTCCCGCCCCCGAACCGCCGCCTTATCTTTACACTACCCAAGCCGCTCTGGCACATCCGTTTGCGAGACGTTTTTGATTGAGGACGATTCCTCCTCGGCGTTCTCTGTGACTCAGCAAAGATGAAACACAGAGAACACTGAGACCCTCCGTGTGCTCTGTGTTAAAGCTCTCGAACCACAGAGTACACGGAGAAGCTGGTTTTGCTCGCAGCTCCGCTGCGCTGTGCTACTATGAGCAGAAAGCAACGGCGGAGATTCTCCATGAGACTTTCAGCATGGCGCGGCTCGACGCTACTCCTCCTGGTCTGGCTTTTCGCGGGATTGGCGCTTGTCCTGGCTCCCTGGAAGCGCTCGCTGGCAACCGGTCCGGCGGCCTATGTCGTCGCGAAAGACGTAATGGTGCCGATGCGTGATGGCGTGCGGCTTGCTACGGACATCTATTTCCCCGGCCGGGACGGCGCGAGACTGGAGGGCAAATTCCCCGCTATCCTGGAGCGCACGCCTTACAACAAGGACTACTCCCTGGACTACCTTCTTCCTTTCGTGAGCCATGGTTACGTTGTGGTGTGCCAGGACACGCGAGGCCGCTACGCCTCGGAAGGTGTCTGGCACATGATGACCGACGACGTGAACGACGGCTACGACACCGCCCAGTGGCTCGTGCGGCAACCCTGGAGCGACGGCGGCTTCGCCATGATCGGCACTTCCTACGTGGGTGGCACGCAGCACGCCATGGCCGAAAGCAATCCGCCTGGTCTGAAGGCATTGATCCCTGTGGACGCGGTGGCAAACGCCGGATACTTCGGCATGCGCAACGGGGGAGCGTTCGAATTGCGATTCTTCAACTGGGTCTTCGCCATGTGCGCGCCGCAAGGCAGCCGGGAAGCTCGGGATCCCGTGGCGCGTGCGGCTCTTGAAAAAGCGGGGAAGCACGAGCGCGAGTACCTTGCCCAGCTTCCGTTGCGCAAGGGCGCGACACCGCTCAAGCTTGCTCCCGAGTACGAGGATTGGTTGGTTTTCGCCATGAGCCATGGGGAAAACGACAGCTATTGGAAGCAGCCCGGGTTTGACGTCGTCGATCAGACCAGCCGCTACAAGGATGTTCCCGTCTATCTCATCGGCGGTTGGTACGATTCCTGGGCACTCCAGACGACCATGAGCTACATGGCTCTCTCGCGCGTCAAGCACGGCCCCGTGAAAATGATCCTCGGACCCTGGATCCATGGCCAGCATATGCATCATTCACACGGGGAGGCAGACTTCGGCGCCCAGGCGGCTATCGATAGTGAGGCGTTTCATCTGCGCTGGTACGATCACTGGCTGAAAGGAGCAGACAACGGGGCCGAGCGGGACACTCCAGTGAAGATTTTCGTCATGGGCGGAGGCAGCGAGCAAAAGACGTCGGAGGGCCTGCACCTGCATGGCGGCGTTTGGCGCGACGAGCAGGAGTGGCCGCTGGCGCGCACGCGATGGACTCCATACTATCTTCACGCTGACAGTGCACTTTCGACCGAGAAGCCGCCCGAGTCCTCAAGCAGCACGAGTTATGATTTCGATCCACGCAACCCCGTTCCTACGATAGGCGGGAACATCTCCTCCGCCGTCGGGATCTTGCTGCAGGGAGCTTGGAACCAGCGCTGCAGCGAGGCGGTGTGGAACTGTACGAACCACCTGCCCCTTTCCGCGCGGCGCGATGTGCTGGTGTTCATGACCCCGCCGCTCGATCAGAATGTGGAAGTGACAGGACCGATCGATGTGAAGCTGTGGGTATCGTCGTCAGCGCTGGATACTGATTTCACGGCCAAGCTGATCGACGTACACCCTCCCAGTCCCGACTTCCCGGCCGGATTGGACATGAACCTGGAGGACGGCATTCTGCGTGCGCGGTTTCGCGGCTCGCTCGATCATGCCGAACTCATGCAACCCGGTCAGGTTTATCCCCTGACCATCCATCTTTACCCAACCTCGAATCTCTTTGTTAGGGGGCATCGCATCCGGCTGGATATCTCGAGCAGCAATTTCCCACGCTTCGATGTCAACCCCAACACCGGCGAAGCGCTCAACGCGAACCGGCGGCTCGCCGTAGCCACCAACACCATCTTTCACGACCGCGAACGCCCGTCGCAGGTGATACTGCCAATCATCCCCTAATCGGGTGACTGGTGATTTGTGATTTGCGATTTCCGATTTGTGATTAGCTCCTCCTTCTCCAATCACAAATCAGAAATCGCAAATCACAAATTGTTCTCCCGATTCCCTCACTCGTCCTTGCTCTCAGCTTTACCGAAACACTTCAATACCAAGTGTTTCCTGACCGCAGACTCCTGCCCGCTGTCCCCTTTCACAGTTACCATTTCGACGTCGCCCACCAAGTGCACGTAGTCAGGATCGTCGGATTGGCGTCCCGATCCTCGCTCGACCTTACCCGCGAAGCGATAGTACTTTCGGTGGATGACGTTGGTCTTGAATTCTACGTGATCGCGCTTGCGCAAGCCCGCCACGATTTCGTAACTCAGCACGTCATCGGATTCCTCGGCGCCCTGCGCAACTTCAATGTACCCTTTCAGCTTCCCTTCTTCTTCGAGGATTCCCAACGTGTCATCCGGGGAAAGGAAATGGTATTTGCCGGTGATATCATCCAAGTTCGGCGTGCCCTGCGGGGACGCGTATCCGCGATAGGCGACAACCAGGATAGTCGCCACGACGAGCAGAGGAATGGCGATTGACCACGCCGACTGGTTCTCGTTCGCTCCACGATCTTCGGCCATAGTCAGATCACCAAACGCCGGGCACTAGCCACTTTTCTGGTAACACCCCAAGACGCGCAAGAAGTTCGTCACCTCGCCGAGGTGTGAAAGCGCGTTCCGGCAGCGCTCTTCCTTCAGGTGGCCCAGGAAATCGAGGTAGAAGAAGTACTCGAAGGGGCGGCCGCGCAAAGGGCGGGACTCGAGTTTGGTAAGGTCGATATCACGCAGCGCGAATACGCTGAGGCATTTGTAAAGAGCCCCGGGAGCGTTGCGGGTGGAAAACACAATGGAAACCTTGTTGGCCTTCGCGGCCACCTGGGGCCGCCGGGAGAGCAGCAGAAAGCGCGTGTAATTCTCGTGGTGGTCCTCGACGTGGGTAGCCAGGATGTGGGCCCGGTAAACCTCGGCGGCGATACGACTGGCGATAGCTGCGGCCCCGGGCAAGGGGCGCTCCGCCAGCATTTTCACCGCTCCTGCGGTGTCGTAGAAGGGGACTCTTTCAATCTTCGGATGACGCTTGAAGAACTCTTCGCATTGAGCTAAGGCCACAGGGTGAGAGTAAACCCGGGTAATGCGCTTGAGCGCCGTGCCCTGTGGAGCGATGAGGTTGTGCACAATGCGGAGGTTGACTTCGCCAACAATGTGCAGGTCGTTTGACAGCAGGAGGTCATAATTCTCGTGCACCGATCCGGCCAGGGTATTCTCAATCGGGGCCAGGCAGTATTTTGTCTTCCCGCTCACCACACTTTCGAAGATGGCTCCGAAGGTCTCGCAAGATTTTAGCGTGATGTGCCTTCCCAGCAATTTATATGCGGCTTCTTCGCTGAATGAGCCGCGCTCGCCTTGAAAGGCAACGGTACGATTAGGCATCAAAGACCCCCGCTCCCGGCCCGCCTCGGCTGCTGAGAATGCCGGCGCGATCCACCTGCTCCCCCAAGGGAGAGAAGATTTCATGCATTGCCCAGCAAACCCCGGAAGAAGAAGTCCGTGTAGGCGCTGGAGATTTCTTCTTCCTTGACAGGCCCTTCCAGATGGTACCACTGGTAAAGCCAGTTGATCATCCCCAGCACAGCGAAGGCGGCGATATGGGGAGAGAGCTTTGGCGCCATGCCGGACTGCTCCTGCACCTTCGCGATCAGTCCCTCGAGAAACTCGATATAAGCTCTTTTGCGCGCATTGATCTGTTTGCGCAAGTTCCCTTTTAGGGAGCGGTTCTCGTGGAGGATAACCGTAATCTCCATGTCGCGGGCGCGGACCACCAAGTCGATGTGCCCAAGAATAGTCCGGCGCAGCTTCTCCCGCGGATCCTGGATATCCTTGACCTTTGCCAGCACTTCCTCATTTAGAATATCCATTCCATAGTTCATTATTTCAAAGAGCAGCATATCCTTACTGCTCACATGATGGTACAGGCCAGCCTTGGTCAGACCCACGGCCTGGGCGATGTCCTGCATGGAGGCGCCGTCGTAGCCTTTTTCGTAAAACACCCGCGCCGCGACCCTGCAGATTTCGCGTAGTTTTTGTCGAGCTTCAGCAGTGTGAGCCATGGCAGTCAGAGCGCTACTCAACACGTGGCCAGAGTCTATCACAGGATGACGTCCCTTGGCACTGTCATCCTGAGCGATCCCCCCACGAACTGCGGAGATTCTTCGCTTCGCTCGGAATGACAGCAAGGGGCGCTCAGAATGACGGCAAGGGGCGAAGGTCCATGCTACTTCGCGCCTCGCCCCACGTCCAGGTGGCGGTAATTCATCAGCGCGTTGAAGAGCAGGAAGAAGCTGCCGGAGTTCTCATTCCGCCACATGGGATTATTGGCAAAGAGCAGGATGTGTCCCTGGCCGTGGGGCAGATCCACCACCGCAGGCTTTTCAGCAATTTCCGCTCCTCCGTCCAGCAAACCGCTCACCAGCAGGTTCTTGGCCTCCGCAAAGCGCAGAATCACGCGTGGAAACTGATCCGCGGGCGGGATGCGCGTGCCCAGGTACATTCGCATTTCGTCCGGCACGTAGAGTTCCTGCTCGCGCGGAGTACGCTTGGGCTCCTCCTCGGGAGGCATATATGGGCGGCCTTGGATCACATCGGGGTCGGTCGCTGAGCCGCGGCCGCTGCTTCGCGCCTCCCCGGCTTCTCCACGCCGACGGCCAGAGCCCAAGCCGACGTTAAGGATAGAGCCCGCCCGGTAGTAGACGTAGAGCTTTTCGCCGTAACCATAGGCTACAGGACTCTTCAGATCCTCCACGCTGGCCAGCAGCACATCGCCGGGACAGACAAGCCTCTGCGGGCGGCGCAGCGAGAGCATCTCCGTCATTCCGCCGTCCACCGGCAGAACCGAGGCGCCCTCCACCGTCACCAGCAGGCCTCCGGCCTCTACGAACCTTTCCAGATTGACAAGCCCGGAATAACCTAGCCCACCGCGAATATCGTCGCTCGAATCCAGTCCTGTGGCGAAGAAGTTGGGCGTTTCCGGAGTGTTCTTCCACGGCATAGGATTGCCGCGCAGGGGGATGCCTTGCAGCATATTCGCCAACTCATCCCAATCCGGCGGCACGATTAGGGCATCGAACTGATCCCGGAGATTTGACGTCTCACGGACTTTCGTGTCCGCAATGTAGGTGTAAGGGATCTTGAGCTGGTCGAGGCTGATTCGAAACCAGCCGTCGTCCTGGGTTTCCCGCCAGTCATGCATGAGGGCGACCCGCGGAGCTTCTAGCGCGTGGCGGGCGACGCTCAGCTTCTCATCGGTTGCCCAAACGCTCACTCCAAGTTCGCGCGCGGCCGCTTCGATCTGGCCTCGATCTGCGTTGGCAATGACGAAGGTGCCGCGCGCGAATTTCTGGCCGTTCGCTACAAAGGGCTCCTCGGCCGCTTCCATCGAGACGCTCGCCAGGCGGTAACGGAAGGTGGCCAGCACGCTGTCCGCATTATGGTTCACGAGAAAAGTGGTGCGGCCGCTTCCCTTGACGCCTCCACTCACCGTCACATTCCCTTCCACCTTAGCCATGGGCACATTCAGAATGGCCGTATCCATCACCCGCACCGTCTTGACGTTGGCCAGCGCGCCCAGCGTCCAGCCCGTGTCGTCGTAAGGCCGGGGGTCGCGTGGGCTGTAGTATTGAGTGTCGAGGAGCGTATCTGCGAAGCGGCTGTAGGGCTGATCCATGCGAATGATGTAACTGCCGGCGGGGAAATGTTGGGTCACCATCGTCGCGGGTTCTTTGGCTTTGCTTTTTTCGCCTTCGCTGGCTCCCTGGGCTTCAGGCGCCTTCGACGCCACAGGCTGCGCCCTCAATGCTCCCTTCGCCCCCGCGCCTGCTGCTTTGGCCTCGGCTGGATTTCCCTCGCCGTGCGCGTCCTTCGACTCGGCCGGCCCGCTCTCGCCGCCAATGGCCGGGCTCTCTGACTTGGGCACCGGCGCGCTGAAGGCTTGCTGGGCGCGCGAAATCTCGATGCCCTGCAACTGGAGAATGTTCAGCAATCGCGCCTGGTCGCCGGGGCGAGGGTCATCGGCCGGCAGCACCCAGGCGGCCGGGCCTTCGGTTCGCGCCTTGGCCAGGGCGCGCTTGCTCTTGAGATAGAAGTTCTGGAGAAAGTCATGGCCGTGGCTGGCAACGTTGTACAATCCCAGCAACAAGCCGCTCTGCTGCAGGTTGGTGTTATCGCGCGCCGACCATTTCACCTTGGGCAGAGGAGGATTGGGACGGTACCACTCGCGGCTGGTGGCTGAGGGCTCAAGCGAGTGTTCGCTGGTGTCCGCGCCGACGTTGCTGAAGGTCTCGTAAAACCGGCCGATCGCATTGTGGCCCACCGCCGCCCAGAACATGTAATTGGGCGCCCATCCGTCGTAGAAGCCGTGCGTCCAGACGCCAATCACGCCCCGCGCGGTCAGTTCTTCCACTTCGTAAAAGGCCATCTGCTGCCACTCACTGGTGTCGATGGGATCGATCCAGGCGTTGTAGGGCCCTGTGCCCGTGGAGATGTAAAGATAGGGGATGGACTCATGCAGATCGTGCAACACCGTGGCATGCCACTCGAAGAAGGTCTTCGTGATGTTCTTCGAGAGGGCCAGTGACAAGGTAATACCATCGCGGTTATTATCGTGGGAGACGTAATGACCCCACCAGGTGAGCGGATAAGTGTTGGCCTCCGGATGGTGCTTACGGTACATGTAGACATCGACATAGCGGTCGTGGCCATCCGTCTCGCTCGCCGGCGTGAGCAGCACGATGCAATTCTTACGGATGGTGTCAATGAGCGGCGTGTCCTCAACCGCCAGGCGATAGGCTAATTCCATCAACATCTCGGGCGAGCCGGTTTCGGTCGAGTGGATGCTTCCGGACGCCCAGTAGATTGGCTTCCCTTCTTGAATCAACGCTTGCGCCTCGGCGTCGCTCAAACCGCGCGGATCGGCCAGCTTTGCCGTGATGTTTCGGTAATGGTCCAGATTCCGGATGGTGGCTTCATCGGCGACCGCCACCAGAATCATCTCGCGGCCTTCTTCGCTGTGGCCCATCGAGAAGACTCGCACCCGAGGGCTGCGGCTGGCCAGCAGGCGCATGTAGCCATTGATTTCCGCCACATGGTCGAGCACGTCCGGCGCACCGACGATATGACCGAGATAGGCGTCCGGAGCCGGCACGCAGGAACTCCAGGGCAAATGGTCCACCAAGTCCGTGGAGAAGAATGGCTCCGTGGTGTTTTTGCGAATCGCGGCTGTATAAGCCGCGTCGTCTTTCACCTCGCAAGATGTTGTCGCTTGAGCCGCTGCCTGGAGCGCAGCGGGGACAATCAGGCACGAGATGAGAGCAACGAACAGCAGGTACAAAGATCTACACCGGTGTGGCATGATTGTCTCCGTTCGGCACGTTTCCTCGACACATTTGGAGTTCGTTTTGGGCTCGAATTTGTGCACTGTGACATTCGTCTTCCTTTGTTTTCAAGGACTTCTTAGCTTCGTTCCCACGATTCTTGTATGTTCGTTCAGAATACTTTGAATCGACTTGCCGGGCTGCTCAGAATTCAGACACATGTTTGAAACAGCCGTTTGAGAATCAATCCCTTCGAGAGCGCACCGACTTGGTAAGGGAGAATGCGTTAGATGGATTTCGGACTCTTGGCAGAGGAATGACTCCCCTCCTTGGCGAAGGAGGGGGTAGGAGGTGGTTGGACCAGCCGCCACCTCGGGCACCCACCACCACAGCCCCTCCTCCCGCTGAGGAGGGGAGTCATTTTCAGAGCGCTGGACAAAATGTCGAGGCACGCCGGGCTCAATCCTCTGCGACCTGGAACCATGACAAATTGTCATCGTCGCGGCCATGAAAGGCGGCAGTTCCTCATGGTCGTAGCCTATCCAGCGGCGGGCGGCCTGTCAAGGATTTTGCAGGGAAGGGTCGCAGGCGGGGTGCAGGCAGCGCCTTTTCTCAGTTCTCCCTCACTTACGGACCGGCCAACGGACGGCTTGCCTAGCTAAATAGGGTGATTATCCTGTTAACGCATAACGGACATTTAGGTCAATGAATCCGGCAAAATTGCCGGCCGGTCCGCCCACGCACCTGGTACTTCATGTTTCCGCTGGAAATTCAAATCCCCTGCGGCAATCCTTCTATCGCTCATATTTCCGGCCGTGGAGCCGGTATTTCACGTCCCGAAACAACTCGTAGAACTGGTTGTGCTTGTCGCGATACGAGAGTTTGCCGGTGCCGTCTACCATGGCCTGGACGCATCCCGCTTCGCTGGGCGGGAAGCTCATGGCGAGCGTAGAGCGATCGACCCAGATTTTTTTGTCGCCCGCCGGGCCGGTGTCCACGTCCACAATGACGCTCTTGTCGCAACTCTCGCCGTCAAGAATGGTAAATCCCTTCACGTTCAACGGCGGACCCCAGTCCTGCAGGAAGAATTTCATCGGATACTGGTTCTGCGCATCTTCCGTAGGCGCCCACAGGTGGTGAGCGGCCTCATAATTGCGCGCCTCCAGCAGGTTGAAGAAGCGTTTCACCTGCTGTTCCTGCGAGAAATTATGGAAAAAGTAATACGCGAGGCCGGTGACCACCACTACCGCGAGCACCGACAGGACGGTGATCTTCACGATCCGCTCCCGCCGTTCGTCTCCGGCGCCGTAATCATCGAGAAAGCCGGCCATTAATCGACCCCGCTCTTATGCGCCCGCGCTACCGTAGCGACCCATCGAAAAAACGACAATCTAAATTCTAGCGCAGTCAGAGACTCTACTGAAAACCCGTATCTCATCGGACACCCGAGGGAGACTAGTAGCCCCTAGTCCCGGCTTTTCTCGAGCGTCACGGCAGCCACTCCGAATCCGCCCAACTTGAAACTTGAACCTGCCAGGCGGCTTGAGACCGGCGGGTTCGAGCCCGTCGCCAGGTCGATCATGTCGAGTTTCGCCCCCTCGGCCCCTGGCAGACTGATATCAAACTCTCGCTCGCGCTTGTTTACCAGCAAGATCTTTCGTTCTCCGCTGGGACTGACATACGTCTGCGTCATCACGTAACCGGAGTCGCTGGAGGACTCGACGATCTTGTCGCCGGGCCGGAAGTGGTCGATGATCAGCTTGAGGGCCCAATATCGCGCATTGGGCTGAGCCGTCTCCCAATCGAGCAGAGATATACTCGGCCACAAACCGGGGCCGCCGGGTATGCTCGATTCGCCGGCCGCATCGATGCCTTGGCGCGCCAGCCCTGCGAAAACATACCCATAGGTGGCCGCCGAAAGGTTCCAATAGGAAGGTCGGATGGGCTTAAAAACGTAATCGGGGTTCGTCTGCGCCCAGTCGTCAGGAAGCATCGTTCCGATCTCATTGACCATGGTGCCCGTCTTCGGCGACAGCATCTTGCGGATGGTTTCAATATAACCCACGATCTCGAGAAACTTGTCCGCCTGGTTGAAATAGGTGAACTGCTGGGCTTCGGGTGGTTCGTCCGAGTTGGGCACAGCGTAGAAGTGATAAGAGATCATATCGAGCGGAATGCCGGGTTTGTGGTGCTTGGGATTGAGAAAGTAAGTAAGGTACTCCGGATGTCCGACAATGTAGGAGTGCGAAATACCGATAAACTTGGTGTCGGGCGAGACCTTGTGAATGGCCTCGACGACCGCATCGTAAAGCTGGGTGTAGGTTTCCGCGCTGAACCCGTGCTCGAGGTCCGGTTCATTGAACACTTCCCAATAATCAATCTTATAGTGATGCCCTGACGGGCGCCATTTCCCCAACTCGTCCGTGAATCCGCCTTTTACGTACCACGCGACGATGCGCGCAAAATAATCCGCAACCTCGCGAAAAGTGGGGTCGCGGAGTTCCCTGCCCTGCGCGTAATGCCATGCCTGTTTGTTCAGGTCTTGAGGATAGGCGACCGGTTCGCCCTTGAACATCCAGGCCGGGATGGTAGTGAAGTTCAGCACCACGGGATGCCCTTCGAGAGCTTTCATCACGTCCTCAGTCACCGGATCGATGAGAGAGAAGTCCCAGGAGGTCTTCGTGGAAGATGGCGGGTCGAGTTCCGGGACTCCCAGGTGCGGATAAACGTATCCCGCTCCCGTACAACGCACATCGTCAGCCTCGAGATCTTTAACCCTCTGAAAGATCTGATCGTGCAGCGGCGCCCCGCGCAGCATCGCTGGCGACGAGCCAAGCAATATCGTCGGCCGGGTTTGCAAAACGCAAATGACCTTGTCCCAATGGACCTCAACCTTGATCGGTTGTTCCTGCGCCCAACCGCTGAAAACGGAGAACAACAGCAGCAACATGAAGGATGAACACACGACGCTTCTGTGACGGCTCATGGTCGAATTTTCCTTGATAGTCAAATGGCTTCGATAGGAGCGAGATGGTAACGCTTTCGCAGTGAATTGTATATGCCCCTCCCAAAGGTGTCGCGGCAAAATGATAATGTCCGGTTTCAGCAAAGTAGAAATGTCCTGTTGAACTCCGTCAAACTCGACGGATGGAAAAACAGGAGATGCTGATGTTGAGTGGGAAAGAGCGGGA
>JBEKMN010000077.1:0-28230 GCA_050008495.1 Terriglobia bacterium
GAGAGCAGCTCTCCGGCTTCCATCGTTGCTGTTTCACCTAATGTGATGACCGACTCAAGCTGGATTTGAGGATCAGGGCTTGTCAGATACTGGCCAATGTTTTGGGCTAGCGACTGGCCACAGAGTGCTGACAAATAGGACGCGGATTCCAACTTAACGTAGATGTCCTCTTCGGGATCTCGGAGCAGTGCGGAGACCCCCACACAATAGCCTGCATCAGCCCTTAGACGAGCCAGCTTAACCCCCGTGAACCTCTGGGTACGCTCGCGGGAGGCCAAGAGTCGAGCGATGTGATCTTGACCAATCCTGCCGGGACAACGCAATATGTTAGCTTTAATAGGAAGCACAGTTGACGCGAGGACTTCGTGAAGTGACACTGCCTGCCCGACTTGCACGGCAGGCTGCTGCCCGGTCTTTATCGTCCTCGTGAAAGTGCGCCCGTCTATGGCGCGCTGGACCGAAATTCGCCCGTCCCCTATTGCAGTCACAACGCCACCGTAAGTCGCAAAAGTCGCTGGCCAGCCGATCGTAAGCTCAGATCCCTCGGTAACTCCCTTTCGAGCAACGTTCTGAAATGGGGTGGCTCGGAACGCGGCAATGCCAAAATAGTTGACATGCTCCCCGGCCTGCCATTTGACCCAGTTCCTTTCATGCCAGTAGGAGGCGCTTCCCTTCAGCTTGCCGCGACTCCAATAGTGCTCACCAACCGCCCCACAAACGGGAAAGGCGACAACGTCAGTGTCCACCATCCCGAAATCCCACGAACGCTCAGTTTCAGTGGGGCTATGCGACATTGTGAGTTCCGGTTTGCTCTTGGCTCGACTCTCAATCCGCAAGCCACAAGACGTGCATACAAGATCAGGGATGCGGACACGCTTGCGTTTAACGTCTTTCCATAACTTTGTATCTGTTGAACCCCGCTCAAGTTCAGCCATTGTGTGCTGATATTGCTTCAGATGCTCACAAACAGTTCTTGTGCCAACAGCACCTATAGCGATTTTTCGGAAAAAACTCGAATCTGGCTTAAATGTTGGCATGACCCACTCAGGTCTTATATTGTATCAGTCAGCGCGGGACAAATGAGCGCGCTGCTGGACTTTCCTGAGAGCTCGGCGATGAAGGTCCAGTTTTTCAGCCGGGCCGTCTCCTGGAGCAGGGACTCGAAGGGCGAACGCACGCTCATCTCGTTCAGCACGCCCTGGTCCCGCAGGGCAGCCGCGTTTTCGTAATACTTGCGAATCGAGCGATGCCCGGGAGTTAGAAGGTTGTAACCGGCCATGGCAATGGGGGCAATACTAGCACTTTAGCCGGGGGCGGGCCAAGCACGAATGGGCAGCCTGCTTCACTGCCATCCCTCAGAATGACATGCCCAACGGCTGCCCGGCGCTGGCTGCTCTCCGCCGACTACCACTTGACCGCATAATCATGGCTCTGAACATTTTCTGCTTTTTTCGCTTGACAAGCCCACGCACCTGTGATAGCCTATTATGGTGGTCTTTTTGTGGACACATTGTCGCAGGCGAGCGCGGGGATGGCCGTATGAGAAAGGAAGAGCGGGATGGTCCTGGGGCGTTCGAGAGGGAGTGGCTTCACAAAAACAAAAAATAGTACGAACGAAGCCAGTATGTTATTGAAAACAAACGATGGCATTTCGAAAACGAACTCGAAACGAACTCAAATTGAGTGCTCAATGCGCGCATTAAACACAGAATTCGAGCTTTTCGGCGCCACGCGCGTCCCGGCCGGGGTCTGGGGTACGGGAATGTGGCCAGGTTGGAGACTGCCCGGCTGGCGGCGATCCGAAGGCGCGCGAGAAACTACAAAAACAGTGGGAACGAAGCTAAGAAGTACTTGAAAACAAAGGATATCACTTTTTTGGATGCTGCAAATTGCGCGCCCTTTGCACGCAAATCAGCACAAATCAGAGCTTGAAAGGAGCGAAATCGGCGCGTTTTTCGCAGAACGAAGCGAAGCTGGAAAAGCAGGGCTAGGCGAGAGACAGTTGCGCGACCAAGCCGTACTGAGGAGACGCATGAGACCAACTCTTAGACTACTCGAGGACGAACTGCGGGATCGGATCATCTCGGAAGCGCGCGAGGTGGTATGTGAACTTGGGTTTGAAATCCACAACGGGCCCGTGCTGGATTTGCTGGCCGAGCACGGCGCGAAGGTGGACAAAGCCGACTGTAATGCTCGTCTTACACCGGACCTCATTGACCGGGCGCTCGCTACCGTTCCGCGCTCTTTCAAACTCTACAATGTCCTTGGGAACGAAACTCACGACTTTCAGGGCGAGAACGTATATTTCACGCCCGGCTCGACCGCGCTCAACCTCCTGGATAACCAAAGCGGGGAGATGCGCCGGCCCACGACAAGCGATTACGTGCAGTACGTGAAAGTGACGAACGGCCTGCGCCACATCGCTTCTCAAAGCACCGCCCTGATCCCCGCGGATGTTGACGACAAGATCTCAGACAGCTACCGGCTCTATCTAAGCCTGCTTTACGGGGAGAAGCCGGTGGTTACGGGGGCGTTCACGGTGGCGGGGTTCGAGGTCATGAAGGACTTCCAGGTGGCCGTGCGCGGAAACGAGCCGGCGTTGCGGGCCAAGCCGTTGACCATTTTCTCCGTTTGCCCCACCGCGCCGCTCAAGTGGAGCGACGTGACCAGCCAGAATCTGGTGGACTGCGCCCGCTGGTCGATTCCCGTGGAGCTGATCTCCATGCCGCTCTCCGGACTGGTGGCGCCGGTCACCCTGGTGGGCAGCCTCGTCCAGCAAACCGCCGAGAACCTGTCCGGCGTCGTGATCAGCCAGCTTGTGAATCCCGGCCATCCGCTCCTGTACGGCGGCTCGCCCGCAATCTTCGACGTGCGGTTCGGGACCACACCCATGGGCGCGATCGAAACCATGATGCTCGACTGCGCCTCGAGCGAGATCGGGAAGCGCCTGGGGATGCCCACGCAAAGTTACATCGCCCTCAGCGACGCCAAGCAGCTAGACTCTCAGGCTGGGCTAGAGGCGGGCATGGGCGCGCTGCTGGCCGGCCTCGCAGGGATCAACAGCGTTTCGGGGCCGGGAATGCTGGACTTTGAGAGCTGCCTGAGCCTGGAAAAGCTGGTGGTTGATAACGAGATTTGCCGCATGGTCCACCGCTTGCTCGAAGGCATCGAACCTCGCGAGGACTTCCCGGCGCTTCCCCTTTTCCGGGAGTTGAGACGCGAGAAGTCCCTTCTGATTGCCGACCATACGCGCCGCCATCTGCGCGAGGAGATTACGTTTCCGGGCCCGGTCATCGATCGCGGCAACCGCGGGCGATGGGTCGAGGGCGGACGTCGGAGCTTGCGGGAGCGGGCCGCGCAGGAAGTGTCGCGGCTGCTGGAACAGTACACGCCCTCGCCTCTCCCTGAGGAAACCAAGCTGGAGTTGACACGCCTGATGGAAGGCGAAGCCCGGAGGTATGGGATGGATGCCTTGCCGACAGTTGAAAGCTAGGCTTTCTCGACGATTCTGGCGCCGGCGCTGCGCAACTCTTCCGCGGCGAGTTCCGGCCGGACCGAATTGTAATAGACCTCTTTCATGCTGTACGACTTCGCCTTGGGCTGGCTCGCCGGCAGTATCTCGAAGTGCCAGTGAGCATCCTCGGCCAAGGTCGACCAGTACTGCTTCCGGTCATATTTCGCCGCCACGTTGGGGGTAGTGTAGAGGACCAGGTGGTAAGACGGCGATACCGTCTCCAAGCGCTGCAGAATCGACTTCAGAAAGTGAGCTAGCCGCAGTTGGCGTTCCCAGGTCGTGACATCCTCTTCGAATGAACAATGGTGGTTCAGGGGCAGTATCCAAATCTCGTACGGCACGCGGGAAGCAAAGGGGCAATAGGCCACGAATTGGTCGTCCCACTCCACTGTCCGGACTTGGTGGGCAGTTTCCTGCGCGGAAATGTCACAAAGAATACACCGTTCCTTGAGCCCGTAGTACTGCTGGAACGATCGCAGTTTGTAGACTACCCGGCGGGGAATGAAAGGAGTGGCGGTAATCTGTGAATGGGGGTGGTCCAAGTCCTGTCCCGCCAAGACGCCTTGATTACGGGAAACGGTAACATACTTGAAACGCCGGTCTTTCTTGAGGTCTGTGATTCTGGAGACATAGGCGCGCAAGACCTGGGCAACCGCTTCGTCGCTCAGGTGCGAGAGCGAGGTATCGTGATTGGGCGATTCGATGACAATCTCGTGGGCGCCCAAGCCGCGCATCTTGTCATAAAGACCTTCCGCCCGGCGCTGGGCATCCCCTTCGATTCGGTAGAGGGGTCGCAGGTGAGGGATTACGCGGACTTGCCACAGGCCGTTGCCATTCCAATGCGAGTAGATGGTTTGCGGGGCAAGCGCTTCCTGGCCCGGGCACAGAGGGCAAGCGCCAAATCTGGGCCACGGGCCGTCACCATTTTCCTGGATTATCCAATTCTGCGTAATGGGATCCCGGCGCAGTTCCATGCGACCTCCAAAAGCAACCAATCGAAGCGAAAGGCAAACCGCTAAACTTGCCCTGCGACTCTTTCAAGACTATTCCTATCAAATTCAACCCACTGCCGGATATAGCTCTGCCGTACTGGTACGGTGGATATCCATGGACCCGTCGGCCGCAGAAATCATGGGGCAACTTCACGGTTGGCTCCTTGAAAAACGCAGGCGGGCGCACCGCTGGCTCATTCTTCGTAAACAGATAATCGCGAGTCCGGGAAATAACCACGCTATCTAAATCCGCTGTTCGTATTACGCGCCGCACACAATCTAATGTCAAGTACCTGAACTGTCAATAGACAACTACAGGTAAAGAGGCGGAAGTTTTCGAAGGGAAACCAGGAAGGGATTCGAATCGGCTACTCACTTATCGGGCTGGAAATCCAGAATTCTGCTTTGCACCTTAGCTCGCTGAAAGGCAGAGTTAGCGAGTGCCACGGTGATGTCGCGGTTAATGAAGAACACGGCACGCAGTCGAAACTCCGTGCCGAAACTCACTGGAAACCAGACGCCTTCGTCAAATCGCTTGTACTCCACGTTGAATCCGATTCCAGGCACGTCGGTGCCCAGCAAGGTCCTCACGAAGAACGGTATCCTGCGTGATAACTTGGTATACACCCTTATGGGCTCGAACTCCTCGGCGTCGATCATCGCTTCCCCTGCCCAGGTCAGTTCACTCTTGTCACGCGGACGAAACCTCACGCGGTACACTCTTCGACCTTTAACCGTATCCTCGCCCACCAAATCGAAGTGATACTGCTTCTGCTCCTCTGAGGTCAGCGGAAAGAGATCGCGGCCCAGGCCGTCTTTCGACTTGTCGTTGGAAAGGTCATCTCGGAAGCTTTGAACAAGACTACTATCCACCCACCCGTCCTGAGGCACAGGCTCACCTTGAAATGTCAGGTACTTCCCTTTGTGCCAGTAACGGCCTTCGATGTGTTTCAGTTCCTTCTTTGTTCCGTCCGGCGTGGGGGCGACCAGGTAATCCGCTGTTTCCTCGCGCGCCAGCTTGCCGTTGGTCCGCAAGGTTGCGACATGAATGCGCTGCTGGTAGACGTATTCAGCGCGTGCCTGTTCCGCCCGGTCCTGATTCGCGGCCACGCGAGCCATGATCTCGTCCACGGACGGCGACGGTTGGTCAGCGCTCGCAAGCGTCCCCAGCGAGGCCAGCAGCAGAACACATGACAGCCTGAACATCGAGAACCCCCCACTGGAATATACGCAACGAACCTCTCGCCGGGTGCAAGAAAATGGCAGGTGGGCGGGTCGGCAGATGGGCAGGCGGCGATGCGTAGAACGGGTAATCAGCGTCTACGTGTCCGGAGTTTGCGCACAGTGCCTTTCGCCCACTACCCACCTTTAATTCCCGACTGCCATCTGCCGATCTGCCGACCTGCTCATCTGCCAACCTGCCTACTCGCCCATCCCGAAAGTGGAAATCGGCCCCAGTAATCGGGCATAATAGTTCCCCGGCTGCAGTGACATGGCACTTTTTCTCGGAATCGATGGAGGGGGCAGCGGCACCCAAGCATTGCTAGGTGACGAAGAGGGGCGGATTCTTGCCAGAGCGGTCGCTGGGCCCTCGAACCCAACGAAAGTGGGGATTGAAAGGGCCAAGAAAGAGCTCTTGCGGGCCGCTCGTGGAGTCTTTCGGGAGGCGCCGAGCGCGGCGGAGCGCGGCAAGTTGACGACCCCGCGTGGAGTTCGGAGGCGCCGTCAGCCCTTGCTCGCCGCGGTCTGTGCTGGGGTGGCGGGCGTTGACCGTGCGGCTTTGAGCCGTCCGCTCCTGGCGTGGCTTCGCAGGGCCATTCCCGCGCGGCGCCATCTTCTGGTGGTGGACGCGGCGATTGGTTTGTATGCCGCGCTGGGAACAGGTACGGGAATGGTCGTCGAGTCAGGGACGGGTTCGATCGCCTACGCGCGTGATCGTCGGGGCAGAATCCTGCGCGCCGGTGGTTGGGGCTCGACGTTTGACGATCCGGGGTCAGGCCATGACTTGGGACGGCAGGCTATCATGGCAGCTCTGCGCGATTTTGACGGGCGCGGCGAGCACACCGTGCTGACCACGAGGGTCTGCCGGGCGCTAGGGCTTTCCGCCATCGACCAAATCGTGTTGAAGGCCCTTAACCCCCAGCAAGTGGCGGCATTGTTCCCGCTGGTTCTGGGTGCGGCCCGCGAAGGCGATCGAGTGGCGCGACGGCTTTGCGCTCACGCTGCATTTGAACTCGCTCAGATGGCGCTGGCTCTGGGACGGCGTCTGGGGCGGCGTCTGGGGCGGCACGGAATCGTGCCAGTGGTTTGTTTCGGCGGTGTCTTCCGCTCCAGCCCAACCCTGCGGCGTAGTTTTGCGCGCTTCGTGCATCAGCACATGCCCGCGGCGCGGGTGAGACTTCTGCAACGCGAACCTGTCGAGGGCGCTCTGGCCATGGCGCGCGAGTTGGGGGGCGCGCACCTCCGGTTTTGAGGTCTGCGGCTCTTAGCGCTGGTTGGGTTGATCGCGAAGCGCGGCCCACTCGCCCGGCCCGCACCGGCTGACGAAAACGCCGGCCGCGGCCCACCTCCTCCCCCAAGGCAGAGAGGGTCGCCCACAACACGATCCGCATCGAGGTGACTTATGTCTCAAATGATGAGAGAGATTCTGGAGCAGCCCCTGGCGCTCCAGCGTACCCTGGCCGCCGAGCGCGACCACGCCGTGGCATTCGCTGACTTCGCGCGTCAGCAGAATTTCCGGCTTATAGTTCTCGTGGCACGCGGGACATCCGACAATGCCGCGCTTTTCGGACGCTACTTGCTCGAGCTAACCACCGGGATCCCGGTCTCGATGAGCGCCGCATCGATACATACCCTTTATCGCGCACGCCTGGATTTTCGCCAGACTTTGGTGGTAGGGATCTCTCAATCGGGCGAAGGAACGGACATCAATCTGGTACTCAAGTCAGCGAAGCGCTTGGGCGCCTACACGCTGGGCATCACCAACGAGGCGCGCTCGACCATGGCCGGCTTGGTCGATGACGTGTTCCTCGTGCATGCGGGGAAGCAGCGCTCTGTGGCGGCCACCAAGACCTACACGGGACAACTGCTGATCCTCTACCTTTTGGCCTCGAGCTTAAGCTCTCAAATTGTCCTTAGCGACGTTTCCGAGATCCCGCACCGTGTCGAACTGGCCCTCAAGCTGCGTCCGGAAATCGAGCAGGTGGTCGAGCGCTACCGTTACATGCGCCGCTGCGTGGTGGTGGGGCGCGGCATCAATTTAGCCAACGCCTATGAGCTGGCTTTGAAACTGATGGAAACCTGCTACGTCGTGGCCGAAAGGTTCTCCTCCGCTGACTTCCTTCACGGGCCCATTGCGATGATTGAGAGGGACTTCCCGGCGCTGGTCTTTATGCCGCCCGGCAAGACTTTTCAAGAACTACTGAAACTGACCGCACATCTGCACGCCTTGAAAGCCGATACCCTGGTCTTTTCCGCCTCCAACGCGCGGATTCCGGGCGCCGGGCGTGTGATTCGCATTCCCGATCCCGTCCCGGAAATCTATACACCCATACCCTACATCGTTCCGGGGCAGATCTTTGCGGCCTTGCTGGCGGAAGTGAAGGGACTTAATCCCGACAAGCCGCGCGAGCTTCAAATTGTGACCCAGACTGTTTGAAGCACACCTGTCTGCTGTCATGCCAAGGCCCCGTTGTTTGGGCCGCACAAGCTCTGCGGTTCGTTCGTATCAGGATTGATCAGCGAGCTATCGGCAGTGGTCGGACTCGTATTCTGCCTCCCTCAAACACTGCCACGCAGCCTTGCTCGAGGTCGGCTTTGAGTTTTTCGACGTTCGCCATGAGCACTGCGACTTGGGCCGCGGGCCGCCGTTGAGTGGACCTTCTGAGCAGGATGACGGAGGGTTTCCTGTTCTCCCGCAAGGCGAGGAGCATGCCAAAGTCGGTATCTGCCGAAATCAGGATGCGATCCTCTTCTGCTGCGCGCTCGAGGATCGCGAGGTCATCGTCCGCCGCCATGCCATAATCTCGGACGTGAGCCGCATCATGCCCGGCTTCGCGCAGACCTTCCGCCAGCAGGGGAGATAACGCATTGTCGACCAGGAATCTCAAGGGCCGGAAACCAGTGGGATTTCGCGTTCCCGCACCGCTTCCGCAGCATAGCGCAGGGCCTCAGAGACGTCTTCGGCCTCAAGATCGGGGTAGGCTCTTAGTATCTCGTCAACGCTCATCCCGTCTGCGACCATTCCAACCACGGTCGCGACCGGAATGCGTAGTCCGCGGACACATGGTACGCCGCCCATCTGCTCCGGTTTCACAGTTATTCGCTGGAACGCCATATCGCACCGCCCCCAACTATATTATCAGATTCGTTGCGGGCTCATCCCACTTCGTAGCGGGCGCACGGAGCACCAGTATGCATAGTCATCAGTATGACGGTTTCAGCGTATCTATGCGACAACGCGGCTCACCAATTCGTAATGGACCCGTCGGGCCGATGGAACATGGGGATCGGTCGTGAGCGCTCGGTAATCTCGGCCGCGAGTTGCAGCGGCTTGGTATCCAAGGTCACGCCGAGTCCCGGACGGCGGTTGGGCCACAGCTTGCCGTTGCGGAAGTCGTAGCATTCCGGCAAGTGCGGGTAAGAAGCTTTCCCCTCGCCCGTCATTTCCATCAGTACCGGCCCCGAGAAAACCCCGCAGGCATGGACCAATGCGGCTTCCGACACCGGGCCGGTGAAGTGCGGTATCAGGCCCACGTAATGTGTCTCGCAGAGGGCGAGGATCTTCATGTACTCGGTGATGCCGCCTACATTCGGCAAGGTGACTCGGGCATAGTCGATAAGCTGCTGCTCAATTAACGGGTTAACGTCCCATCGGCTGCCGAACTGTTCGCCGACCGCAATGGGGACTTTAACATGGGCGCGCAGCTCCTTGTAAACGTCAGGATTCTCAGACCGGATCAGATCCTCGGCGAAGTAAGGCTCGAGCGGCTCAATCAGGGTGCTGAGCCGCACGGCATCGGGGAAGTCGAGGCGGGTGTGGTAATCGAGCGCCCAATCGCCATCTTTACCCACGCCCTCGCGGATCTCGACGCAGTCCTCATAGGTCTTGCCGACCATCTGATGGGAGTTGAAGGGTTGGCCGTCCGGCGGGTCTGCGGTGGCATAACGAAAGGCGCGGAAGCCTGCCTCGAGACAGGCGCGCGCGGTCTCCTTCAGGCTTCCGTGGCTCGGGAAACCCGTGGAATAACACTCCACGTGGTCACGCGCCAGGCCACCAAGAAGCTCGTACACGGGCACGCCCAGCGCTTTACCTTTGAGGTCCCAGAGAGCAAGGTCAATCGCGCCGAGGGCGTCTAGTTTTTCGCGCCCGGCGGGATAAAAGTAGCCACGGAACATCATCTGCCACAGATGATCGATGCGGAATGGGTCTTCGCCGATAATCATGGCGGCACACTGTGAGGCGGTCTCACGGGAACCGCCCTCGCCGATGCCCGTAATGCCCTGCTCTGTCTCGACGGTTACGATGTTGAAGCTCTGGTTAAAATGCTCAGGAGACTTCGGATTGTGGTAGAAACGAACGCGAGTAATCTTCAGGGGAGAAGACGGGGCAAGGGCATTCACCCTTGGCGGCATCGCAAGAGCTGCCGCTCCTCCCAAACCGGCGGATTGCAGGAAATGACGGCGTTGCATCGGACCTCCTTTTGGGGGAGTATAACCCACTTAGCGGATCAGGTGTGCGGTGATGCCGATTCTCGTGCAGGCTTTCGCGAGCGCGGCGTCAGCAGTCAGAATGGGGCAACCTTGCATAGCCGCCACCGCCAGGTGCAAGGCAGAAGGCTTGCTGCTCCCGGCTGCTTAGTGGCTCGGGGCAGTAATATGCGGCTAGAACACTGGTGTCGATGTATGTCAATAGCGGCTGCTCCGGCGGGCTTCCTGGATGCACTGGCTCAACGGTTTACCACGAAGTTTGATCGAGGCTCGAAAGCCGCTCAAGTCAGGAAGGGGAGGCACCTTTCGCTCTGGCCGGATGAACCTCGCGACCTCGACACCCCTGCGCAGCACGACAACCTCACTGCCTGCCTCGACCTCGTCCAGCAAGCGCCGCAAGCTTTGACGCGCTTCCCGAACGCTGACTTTATGTGTGCTCATGATTAGACTCCGTGTACATCCAAAATGTACACGGGAAGGAGTGTTCCCCGCAAGGAAAAGCGCAGGTGGGTACGGTCCTAATTTGACTCGTAGTGCCGGCCTTTAGGCCGGCACTGACGGATAGAGCCGCCTCTACACCAAACTACCCAAAGCTCCGCCCCTCAGTGCACCAAGTTATTCCCACACCTCGAGGTTTGCAAGCGGATCATGCGTCCGTGCGAAATTGTGAAGGGAAGAAGATCACAGCGACGGTGCTCAATGACCCGGGGTACCGGTTGTTTGACTGGCTTTCTTCAGGAGCATAGAATGCCATTTGCAGGATCCGCCGACGCGAATTCCCCAACTGGACGCAAACAACCCCGGCGGAAGCTTCATCCTTTACAGGAGGCGCCTTATGGTTAGTATTCCCAAGCACGTGCAGGAGTTTCTTCCCGGCAAGATGGGCTGGGTCGCTACATCCACGCCGGATGGGACTCCTAATGTCACTCCCAAGGGGACGTTGCGTCTGTTGGACGACCAGCACGTAATGTTTGCCGATCTGTTTTCCGTTAAGACCCGGCAGAACCTGGAGAAAAATCCCAAGGTTGCTGTAACGGTAATCGACCCCGCCAGTGCCAAAGGGTACCAACTCAAAGGGACGGCCGAACTGATCTTGTCCGGGCCGTTGTTTGAGCAATTCGCCACGCAGTTGAAACAGGCCAATCCCTCGCTGCCACCGCCCAAGTATGTGGTGAAAATTGCGGTCGAGTCCGTTTACGATCAGTCCGTTGGTCCGGATGCGGGCAAACAGATCGGCTGACCTACAGATCGGCATGAATTCAAGGCACCCAACACTTGGCCATGCGCTTTGGTTGATGCCCAGCGGAGAAGTTTGCCAGCGGTTGACGGGAACAATTCTCGAATTGAGCAGGCAATATGGCACACCGGCCTTTGAGCCTCACGTGACTTTGGCCGGCAGTATCGTTGGTCCGGCGCGGGAGGTTGAATCGAAGATAAAGGACCTGGCCAGGAGAATCCCACCTTTTACGGTTCGCCTGACCACGGTCGAAGGGCTGGAAGAGTATTTCCGCTGCCTCTTCGTGAGAGTGGCCCAAACTCATCCCATCATGTCTGCAAATAAGGCGGCCCGGGAGATTTTCCGCCTCCCGAAGCAGCCCGCCTTCATGCCGCACCTCAGCCTGCTTTACGGCAGTTTGCTGTCCAAAGAGAAAGAAAGGATCATAATTTCCCTGGGTCGCCGGTTCGAGCTCGAGTTCAAGGCGGCAACTCTTCACCTCTATCTCATCAAGCGCGAGCCCGAAGCCTGGCGTCGCGTGGCGAGCCACGGCCTGAGTCTGTAAATCGCCCGTTTACGAACTTGTCGGGCTGGGTGCGGATTCTTCCCGCGCGGCGTCCTGCACGGGCTGCGTCGAGCGGATAGTGAGCCAGTCGGCATGGGCTCTATCCCAATCCTGGATGACCAAGCCCTGCGCCTCGAAGAGCGCGCGGATTTGAGGCCGTCCCCAGCCTACGATCTCTTCCAGGATGGGAATCAACACGCTTAGAGCGTCGTCGCTAAGCACGGTCCGCTTGGCGATCTGGGTAATGCTTCGCGCCTGCGAAACCGCCACCGTGAAACCCTCGCGCTGATTCAAATGCAACATCACGTGGATGTCAGAGCTGCCGTCGCCGATATAAACAATCCGAGGCGAACCGATGCGAAGCGCTGCCTGGAGGTCATCCAGCACGGCCACTTTGCCATAACCGGCATTCACTCGAATGAGCCCGGCGATTCCGCCCGCCTCATCGTACTCCAGCAACGTGCCGTGGATATGGTCCGGTGCGATGATGCCCTCGAGCGCCGATTCCACAATCTCCTGCGGAGCGGCGGAGATCACGTGAAACTCGAAGTGGTAACCATCGATAGCACCGGCCAGCATTTCGTGCAGTCGCTTGATGTTCTTCTTCAGCCTGATTTTCTTCCCTGCTTTTCCGAAATGTTCCTTCCCTACTCGAACCCGAAATTCACGATCGTGAAGCAGTAGGTAAGCTAATTCTCCGCCTTGCTGCACCAGGTTTTGCGCCGAGAGGATTGCCGTCTTACGCTCGAAGTCTTTACTGGAAATTCCCACCAGCTCGCTCAAAACCGCGCCGGAGTCGTGGAAACTGAGCGTTTGGTCGAAATCGCTCGCCACCAGGTATTTCTTGGCCATCTGAGTTGTCGCTTGCATAGACATCTCCTCCTCAAGCCTGTAACCCCAAACTCGCCTGTTTGATCGAGTTCCTTGGTCAGCTTAGTTTATGCGCCCATTGTTACAGTAGAGTTTCTCGCCCATTGCGTGTCCAGGCACGCCAAGCCAAGGCGGAAGAACACAGGCAGGTGAATTCTCGAATGTGTTTCGCCTGTTGCATCTCACAGATTATCGTAGTCCATCGGCGCCGCTTTCATCCAATTCATTATATTAATACTCCCCATAACTGCGGGCGGTCTGCCGCCAAACTGCCGGACGGTGGAATGTGTTCTCCGGCGGGTGAAAGGAAAGCGGAATCATCTGCTGCTTTTTTTCGTTCAGGGCAGCTTTGGTTCGAAGCTGCCCGGCGCTCGAGCGGCGGACTATTTTCCGGTGGGATTGAAAGAAGCCAGGACGGTAGCGAAAACCTTCTTGTACTTCTCGTACTTGTCCTCGACGCTCCAAGCAGTGGCGATAAAGACGATGTCGCCGCGGCGGAAAGCCATCACACGATTCAGAACCGGGCCCAGGGAGTCGTCGGTGGTCTTCATCAGGACGTCTTCCACTTTGCGCTCTGGCAGGTCCAGTTGTTGCCGCGCGGCGATGGTGCCGTTGGCGCTCTTCGCGTACACGTCCACAACTGCGCTGACCGGCTTGTCGCCCGGCACGCGCATATACTGGACGTTGACCCCAAGGTCGTCCGCGCCGTTGGGATAAAATTCGATCATGGGAACCGGGCTCTCCGTATCGTGGCTGAGCTGCCCGGGGTCATAGTCGCTCAGATGCGACTCCCAGCCGGTCGGAACGAGAATGTCCAAGCTGAACTTGGGATCGCCGAAAGGCGTGAACTGGTGGCTGCCAAAGCCCTTCGCCAATTCCTCCGCGGAAAAAAGCGAACCGGTGGGAAGCTGGTCCTGGGCTGGCTGCTGAGGGAAGCCGAAAGCGATCGAGTAAACGAAAACAACTGGCGAGATAAGGGTGAGATTGAGCAATTTGGATTTCATGAAATCACTCCTTGCATTCGACAGAATCCTATCACAAAGTCCGGTCAAGACGAACACCCGAGCAAACTGAAACACGTGCACAGGCGGGAAAGAAACGGAAACGTGTCATCCTGAGCGAAGCGAAGGATCTCTGCAGTTCAAGTCGAGCGTTAAGAAAGCGTAACTGCAGGGATCCTTCGCTTCGCTCAGGATGACACCTCCGGCGGTTTCACACCTTCCGGCATCTCTGTGGCGAGCCTCTTCTCGCATCCGGTCACGCGACTCGGAGTCGTTCCACCTCTTGCTCGTCCAAGTCGATTCCCAATCCGGGAGCGTCCGGGATCTGGAGATAGCCGTCCTGGGCATGCAATCTCTGGCGCGTAATCTTGTCGCGCAGAGTGGTTTCCTCCTCCGCAACAAACTCCACAATCAAAGCGTTCGGAATCGAATTCAAGAAATGCAGCGCCGCCGTGACGTTGATATAGGTCGTGAAGCCATGATTGGCCACCACCAGCCCCCGATCATAAGCCAAGCTGGCGATCTTGAGCGCTTCCGTAAATCCTCCGCAGCGCGTCAGGTCCACTTGCACCACATCGATCTTCCCCTTGTCCATCAACTCCAGGAACGACAGGCGGTTACTCTCTTCCTCACCGGCGGCGATTCGAATCGAAGTGGCGCGGGAGAGCTTCGCGTAACCCTCGTAATCATCAGCGCGAAGCGGCTCCTCCAGCCAAAAAATGTTGAACTCCTCGAAGGCGCGGGCTCTTTGCAATGCCGTCTTGGAATCCCAGACAAGACCGGCGTCGATCAACAAATCGGGGCCGTCTCCCAACCCCTTGCGTCCTTGCCTCACCAGGTCCACATCGGTCTTGGCGTCGCTGCCCATGGGGTCCCATCCGAACTTCACGGCCTGGAAGCCCCGGTCGCGAAACCGACGTGCCAGGTCGTGCGTGGCTTGGGGCGTGGCGCCGAAGAGGGAACTGGCGTAACAGCGCAGCTTTTTGTGGAAGCCGCCGCCCAGCAATTTCCACACCGGCAACCCTAAGGCCTTACCCTTGATATCCCAAAGCGCCATGTCGATGCCGCTCATGGCATGAATGCCCACACCTCTTCTGCCCGCATAGATGTTGGCGCGGTACATCTTGTGCCACAGGTACTCCGTCTCCAATGGGTCTTCGCCTATGACGACTTCCCTTAGCCCGGTCGCAGTGGTGTGGCTGAAAGGGCCTTCAATGGCTCCCTTAACGGCCATCGGGGATGAATCGACCTCTCCGATACCGGTGATCCCAGCGTCCGTGGTCACCTTGACGATAAGCGCGTCCTGGCCGCTGTCGCATTGCGTCTTCACCTCCGGTTGGCGAAGGTAGATAGCCTCTACACCTGTTATTTTCATGATCGCAACCCTCGGAAGGCATTGAAATTGGACTGCATGTTTACAAGATAACCCAGATTGACGTACAGTGTCGCGTTGGTTTTCCGACGACGATAGTCCCTGAAAGGATCTCTTATGAATTCCCTATCGAGACGTGAAATGCTGGCTTCCTTGCTGGTAGTCCCTGCTGCACTCCGTGCCGACGACGAGTGGACGCCGCTCTTTGACGGCCACACCCTGCACGGATGGAAGGCCGGTGAGAACAAACACTCCTTCCGGGTGGCGGACGGGCAGATCGCCGCCGGCGGAGTGCGCTCACATCTCTTTTATAACGGGCGGATTCGTAATGCGAGCTTTAAGAACTTCGAGCTCAAGGCGGAGTTCATGCCTTCCGCGGGAGCGGAGTCCGGCATCTACTTCCACACCGCGTTCCAGGCCAACGGGTGGCCGGAGAAGGGGCTCAAGGTCCAGATTAACAATACCTACACGGGCGGCGGTGATCACCACGAGCGCAATAAAACCGGCTCTCTTTATGGCGTGCGCAACATTTATAAGGCTTCGGCGAAAGACAATGAATGGTCTGAGTTGCACATCCTGGTCCGTGGCAAGCGGGTACAAGTTCAGTTGAACGGAGCGCCGCTGGTGGATTATCTGGAGCCAAATCCACCTGTGGTGGATGTCGAGCATCCTGGCCGAGTTCTGGGTAGCGGCAGCTTCGCCCTCGAATGCCACGGTCCGGACTCGAAGGTTCTGTTTCGCAACATCCGTGTTAAGCCCCTGCCGGACAACCTTGTCGCAGACATGGCTGATCCGCCTGAAATGGACGCCATCTATCGCGACCTGCTGTGGCTGCAAAGCCGGAACATCCCTGCCCTGGATTGCCACATTCATCTAAAGGGAGGGCTGACGCTCGAAGAGGCGCTCGCGAACTCGCGCCGAGTCGGCATCCAATATGGAATCGCCATCAACGGCGGACTCGGTTTTCCCACCACCAATGACGCGGCCGCTGAGGAATATCTCAAGAGCATGCAGGGCCAACCCTGCTTTGTCGCGTTACAGGGGGAGGGCCGCGAATGGGTAACGCTGTTCTCAAGGGAAACGGTGGCTAAATTCGATTACATATTTACCGACGCCATGACCTGGAGCGACGACAGCGGCAAGCGCATGCGCCTTTGGATCAAGGAGGAAGTTGGAGAGATCGCAGACAAGCAACGGTTCATGGATATGCTGGTCAAGCGCGCGGTTGGAATCCTCGATCACGAGCCGATTGACATTCACGCCAATCCCACCTTTCTGCCGGACGTTATCGCGGCCGAGTACGATCAACTGTGGATTCCCGAGCGCATGCAGAAGCTGATCGAGGCCGCCAAAAGGAACGACATCGCCATCGAAATCAGCAACCGCTACCGGCTGCCCAGCCCGGCGTTTATCAAATTGGCCAAGCAGGCAGGCGTTAAGTTTTCGTTTGGCACCAATAACGGTGACAAGAACCTGGGCCGTGACGAGTACGGTATCGAAATGGTGAAGGAGTGCGGGCTGACCTGGCAGGACATGTTTCTTCCCAAACCTGACGGCGAAAAGGCGGCGCAACGGAAAGGAATGTCGTAAAGGCAGTGACGAGTGACAAGTGAGGAGTGACGAGCAAGAAACTCGCGCGAAGTAACCGCAGAGGCCGCGCTTGCCGCTCACTCCTCGCGTCCTGATTCTTATTTCTCACCTGTACTCGTCACTCGTCACTTGTCACTCGTCACTTTTTTCGGTGGTTCCCATAGTTCGATGCGGTTGCCTTCCGGATCCATGATCCAGGCGAAGCGGCCATAATCATAGTCCTCGCGATGAGGATCCACCTCGACGCCTTCGTCTCGAAGCGTCGCTAGCAACCCATCCAAATCCTCCACAATGAAGTTCATCATGAAGCTGGATCGGCTGGGATTGAAATACTCCGTGTCCTTCCGGAAGATCGCCCAGACCGTCATGCCGGATTTCTGGGGTTCATCGGCGTGCCGCCAGTTGAAAGCGACAGCTTCCTGGCCCTGTCGCTGCAGGCCAAGATGCTTCTCGTACCAGCCGTAGAGTCTCTCGGGATCGTCCGCCTTGAAGAACATCCCTCCCAGTCCGGTGACTCGCTTCATGATCGCGCTCCTTTAACGGAAGTGGGGGTGAGCAGGCCGAGGGTTGGCCTGTTGAGAAGTCATACGCTAGAAGCGTAGTCAGGTTGGCGGGTTTTGTCAAGCAAAGAGTTTTGCCGCGGCTCACCCTACGCTCGCGGAGGGCGCGGCTGAAAGCTTCTACGAGATGCGGCTCTTGGCGTGTCAGCGTGCGGCGGTCAGAGGCGCCCGGCCTGGTCAGCATAGGGGCTCATGGTCTCACGCGCGAGGGAGTTCGGCCGGGCCTCGCAGGAACGGATTGGCCACAATCACTGCGTCCGTGTCAAGCGGTTGACGGGGGCATTTCTCTTTCGGCCGTGCAGCTAGGGCACGCCTTCTCTTCGCATCTGCGGTTCTTCCGCCAAGTCCCAACTCCAAAGCCGCAGACCTTAAACGGCAGGCCTGTGCTCGCCGGTCCACATCGTGCCTGATGCTATACTGGGGAGGTTATTGCCAAGGTGGCGAATCGCGTCGGCAGAATCGAGGCACAGAGATGAGCGAGCGTGTTGCGGGAAAGATAGCTGTTGTCACGGGCGCGGCGTCGGGCATGGGGCGCGCCGGGGCCACGCTTCTGGCTGCGGAAGGCGCCAAAGTCGTGGTGGCGGATATCAATGAGGCGGGCGGGACACGAGTCACGCAAGCGATTCGAGACGCAGGCGGGGAGGCAGCCTTCGTTCCCCTGGACGTGCGGAGCCTGGAAAGCGTCAAAGCCATGGTGCAAACAACGCTTTCCCACTATGGCCGGATCGACGTGCTCTACCACAACGCCGTGGATGTGCGTTTTGTTAACGAAGAGGATCGACGCCTGACCGAACTTCCCGAAGAGACCTGGGAGCGGATGCTCGATCTTATCTTGACGGGCACGTTTCGATGCTGTAAGTACGTTGGCCGGCAGATGATTGCGCAACATTCCGGCTCGATCATCCTCTCTGCCACGGATGACGCTCTCATCGGATGCGCCGGCCTCGACGCGTATACGGCCGCCAAAGGCGGTGTGATCTCGCTGACACGTTCCTTCGCCGCGGGCATGGGAAAGGAAGGCGTGCGGGTTAACGCGATTTGCCCCAGTTTCGTCTCCACCGAATCGCAACTCGCCTGGATGAAGACCGATCAGGCTAAAACCGCCATGGCGGCGCTGCATCTTTTGCCGGTGGCCACACCCGAGCAGATCGCGCCCTTCGTGGTCTACTTGGCCAGCGATGAGTCGTGTGTTGTCACCGGCGGGGTCTTTCCGATCGACAGCGGGTACATGGCCTTCAAAGCCAACCTCGACGTCATGGGCACGATGAACCTCCCGTCGTAACGCCGACGTGTTTTTCAGCTAAGCGGCTTCTAGCCCTGCCGCCTGCCAACGAGCCGTAGGGCTTGAAAAGCGGGGCTGCGCCACCGGCAGTCGGACATGAAGTGTTAAGGTCGCCATGGCATTTCCCTGCGCTGTAGTGTTAAAATGGCGAAATCTCACGGGGTCAAAGTTGAAAATCCGGTTGAGTCCCACGTTGTGGGCGGGGAAGGCGTAATGATGTGGAATCATAAACGAACTCCGGTGATCGCCCTGCTTTGGTGTGTCGTCGGCGCTTGGCCGTATCTGCACCCGGCAGCGCTCTGGGCGCAGACGCCGGATGAAGTAGATAAGCATACAGCAAGTCTTCCGCCCGATCAGCGCGCCTACGAACGATTCCGCTTTTGGGTAACCCAACTCCCACCGGAACAGCAGCGCGATCCCAATTTGATGACGCGCTATCGCGCCTACCTCAAGTCACGAGGCCGCTCCGATGCCGAAGCCGATGAAGAAGTCAAGCTGGTGAATGAGCGGGGCTCGCGGTCTGAAATCGAGCGCTGGAACCGTATCCTCACCGCGGAGAAACCACACTTTAACACCAAGCCCAACGCTTTC
Source organism: Terriglobia bacterium (assembly GCA_050008495.1). GTDB lineage: Bacteria > Acidobacteriota > Terriglobia > UBA7540 > UBA7540 > CAVROP01. The sequence goes on from JBEKMN010000077.1 coordinate 19,263, forward strand.
CTGGTCGAAATCGCCGGTACCCGCAAGCCAGGAACGGCGCTCGATGTCGGCATGGGACAGGGTCGCAACAGCATCTGGCTTGCGCAGCAGGGATGGGACGTTACGGGGTTTGATCCCGCTGAAAAGGCGGTCGCACTGGCGCTGGAAAACGCCCGAAAAGCCGGAGTGCACATCAAGACTGAGGTCAAGGGGATGGAAGACTTCGATTTTGGCGACAGCCGCTGGGATATGATCGTCCTCAGTTATGTGGGAGCGCGTGAGATGCCCGACGTAATTCAGCGCGCGCTCAAGCCGGGCGGAGTTGTCGTCGTCGAGGCCTTCCACCGCGATGCCACCAAGGGCAGTTCGATTGGCGGGGCAGTGGTTTTCGACACCGGCGAGCTGCCGGCACTCTTCCCCCACTTGCGTGTCGTACGCTACGAAGAACCCCTAGCCACCGCGGACTTCGGACTGGACCAAGTGCGCTTGGTGAGATATTGCGGCGAACGTCCGGAATGAGCACTTGCCCGGGTCTAGCGCGCCTGTTGTTGAACCTGGGCTTGCCAGTTCGAAGGGACCGGCGTCCATTGGCGGGTGAACTCGTCGCTGAGGGTCAACGCGACGAGGATGGCGAACCAGATGAAGGCGGCGAGCAGGACCATCCGCATGAGGCCGGAACTCCAGCGCAGGTGCATGAAGAAGAGAACCACCAGCGAGGCTTTGCAGACTGCGATGGCCAGGGCCGCGAGGGTATTCCATTTGCCGAGGTCGATGAATGCCACGCCTGTGGTGAGGGCGGTCAACCCGATCAGCCCGGCGAACACCAGGAAATAGAGCTTTTTGTGTACGACGTGGCCCACCATCAGTAGCGTCCCCCGATCAAGTACAATAACGGGTAGAGAAAAATCCAGACGATATCTACGAAATGCCAATAGAGGCCTGAGACCTCGACCGGGTTGTAGCGCTGCGGCGAAAATCTCCCGCGTCCCGCCATAATAATAAGCGTAGTGAGGATCCCCACTCCGATCAACATGTGCAGGGCGTGAATTCCGGTCAAGAAGAAATAGAAGCAGAAGAACAGCTCGAGGTGTCGCCAATCCGGCCCGTGGAAGGTCCAATTCACGCCAGGGGCAAACCCTTCCAAGTAATCGTGCCTCCACTCCAGGCCGAGCTTAATGCCGATGAAGGCCAGGCCCAAGAGTAAGGTAAGCACCAGGAAAGTAACCAGGAGTTTCTTCTTTCCCAATTGGGCGGCGCGCACGCCCAGGGCCATGGTCAAACTGCTGCACAGCAACACGGCAGTATTGGCGGCCCCAATCTTGACGTTGAGCAGCCGGCTCCCGGCCTCGAAGGCTGACAGATAGAAGTTCCGGTAAATGATATAGGCGGTGAACAAGCCGCCGAAGAACATGACCTCCGTAGCCAGGAATACCCACATGCCAAAGCTCGAAGATTCGTGTTGCTGCTCGAGGTCGTCGAATTGTTCCGCCAGCGCGGCGCTGCTATGCAACTTGAGTCTCCTCCGTTCCGTACGCGTACGCTTCTTCCGTCACCTTGGGGGTTTCCTCGAAGTTCTCGGTGGGAGGCGGAGACGGCGTCTGCCATTCCAGGCCCTTAGCACCCCACGGATTCGGCCCCGCCACCGGGCCATAACGCATCGACCAAACCATGTAGACCAACGGGATCAGGTAGCCCACGCCCAGGATCGACGCGCCCGCGGACGACATCACATTCAACACTTGGAACTCCGGTGCGTACACTGCGTAGCGGCGCGGCATTCCCAGGTAGCCAAGCATGTACTGAGGAAAGAAGGTCAGGTTGAAGCCGATGAAAATGATCGCCGCCGACAATCGCGCCCAACCATCCGGGTACATCCGTCCGGAGATCTTGGGCCACCAGTAATGAATGCCGCCCAGGTAACCCATCACCGCCCCGCCCACCATGATGTAGTGGAAGTGGCCCACCACGAAATAAGTGCCGTGCACATGCGCGTCAACGGCCAGCGTGGCCAGGAAAAGGCCGGTCAAGCCGCCCATGGTGAAGAGGCCGATAAAGCCCAGCGCGTAAAGCATGGGCGCCTGGTAAGAGACCGACCCTTTGTAAAGCGTGGCGGTCCAGTTGAAAACCTTGACGGCAGAGGGGATGGCAACCAGGAAGCTCAGCACCGAGAAGACAATCCCGGCATAGATGGATTGTCCGGCGACGAACATGTGGTGTCCCCAAACCAGGAATGAAATCACTGCGATGGCCACGCTGGAGAAGGCAATGAAGCTGTACCCGAAAATCCGCTTCTTTGAAAAAGCTGTGACGAGTTCACTGATCACTCCCATCGAAGGCAAGATCATGATGTAAACCGCAGGATGGGAATAGAACCAGAAGAGGTGCTGGAAGAGGATGGGGTCACCGCCCACCGCAGGGTCGAAGACTCCCACGTGGAAGACTCTCTCGAGCGCCACAAGTGTGAGGGTGATGGCGAGGACGGGGGTGCCCAGAATCTGAATAATGCTGGTGGCGTAGATAGCCCAGAGAAAGAGCGGCAGCCGGAACCACGTCAGGCCGGGGGCGCGCATCTTGTGAATGGTGACCACGAAGTTCAGCCCGGTCAAAATCGAAGAGAAGCCGGCGATGAACACTCCCAGGGCCGCAGAAATCACGTTGGTATTGGCGTACGTGGTGCTTAAGGGCGTGTAGAAAGTCCAGCCGGTGTCCACTCCTCCGGCAATCACCGCATAAAGAGTGAACAACCCGCCCACCATGAAAACATACCAGCTCAGCAGGTTGAGTCGAGGGAAAGCCAGGTCGCGCGCCCCAATCATCAAGGGGACAAGGAAATTTCCCAGCACCGCGGGAATGGAGGGGATCAGAAAGAAGAAGACCATAATGATCCCGTGCATGCTGAAGAGTTTGTTGTAGGTTGCCGGCTCGAGCAACGCGCCTTGAGGTGATATCAGATTCAAGCGCATCAACACCGCCGCCGCCCCGCCGATAAAGAAGAAGAAGGTAATCGAGGCGAGGTAGAGCATCGCGATGCGCTTGTGGTCCGTGGTCAATAACCATGACTTGATGCCATAGCTGGCGTTCAAATAATGGACGCGTGATTCGATGCCGGGCTCAACAACCGCCGTACCCATTTCGTGATTACCTTCCCTTCCTCCACCCATGCCCCTTCCCCGTCGGGAGGGGGAAATTGAACCTGCCTGCTACCGCTTACTGTCGCTTTTGCACACCTCACGGCCCCGGCGGGACGGGGACGTTAGCGGGAGACTGCTGTCCCCCCGCGTTTTGGTTCCCGGCCCCTTGCCCGCCACCCTCCAGGCTTGGAGGGTAGCTGGTTGGCTTACTGGATTGGCTCACTCCGCCGGAACTGAGCGATTTGATGTAAGCCAAAAGCTGGAGGATCTGTTCCTCCGTGACCTGGCCTTTATAGGTCGGCATGAGAGGCTGATATCCAGCTACGATCTTGACCGAGGGATAAAGAATCGACTCTCGGATGTAGGCTTCGTCGGCCGTCACGGTGGTCCCGTCGGTGAGTTTGACCTGGCTGCCAAAGAGGTTGACAAACGGCGGCCCCTTGCCGGTCCCATGGCAGGTGATACAGGCCAGTTGTTCGTAGAGTTTGGCGCCCGCAGAGACCATCGACTCGCCCCGGATGCCGCCGCTCAGCCACTGCTCGTAGTCATCCGGCGACATGACAATCACATAGCCGCCCATGACGGCGTGATTGGTGCCGCAGTATTGATTGCAGAAGAAGTGATATCGGCCTGTGCTGGTGGCCTCAAACCAGATGCTGGTGTACATTCCCGGTACTACGTCTTTTTGAACCCGGAAGGCGGGCACATAGAAATTATGAATCACGTCTTCGGAGGTCATGGTCAACTTGATGGGGCGCCGGACAGGCACGTGCAGCTCGTTGATCTCCATCGGGCCTTCAGGGTGCTGGAGCTTCCACATCCATTGCTTCCCCACGACGAAGATCTCCGTGGCCGCCTCCGGCGGGCGCGAATTCCTGATAAACAGGCTCGATCCCCACAGGAAAGTGACCGCGCAGATACCCAGAGGGATGATCGTCCAGATCACCTCGAGCGGGAGACTCCCTTCCACCTGGGTCGCCTTGATTTGTTCCGAGCGGCGCCGGTATTTGATGGCGAGATAGAAGATGGCCAGAAAAATGAGCGCGGTGAAAAACAAATCGACCGCCGTGAGGAAATAGTAAAGATGATCGACACCCCGCGCGATGGTGGAGGCTTGATCAGGCCGTATGGGAAACCCTTGCCACATTCTCTGTAGTCACCTTCCGTCGTGCAAGTCGAGCGAGTCAAAAGTCGAGAGTCGAAAGTCAAAAGCAAAAGTGTTCTTCGCGCACCATCGGTCTAGCGGGCCAAAATCACAGGCCGCTTGCCGCCTGCCGGACCCTGGAAAGCGACAGGATCAGCCCGCCGATAAAGAGAATTGTCATCAGCCCCGAAATCTGGATAATGCGCGAAATGATCACGCCGTACTTACCGGTGGCGGGATCATACCGGCAGCAGAACAAAAGCACCTCATCCACCGGCGAGCCGATTTTGTTTGCGGACGCTTCGACTAAACCCAGGCGGAGGTCGCGCGAGGGATAGTAAATTCCGTAGAAATAACGCGCGATTCGGGCTTGAGGCGTCAGGAGCATGATCCCGGTGGCATGAACGAACTGCTTGGCCTGCGGGTCGTATCTGAACCGAAAGCCCACGGCATGCGTGAGTTGCTGAATCTCAGCTTCGTCCCCAGTGAGAAAATGCCAGCCGGCCTCGGCTCCCTTACGGCCGTAGAGACCGACATAAACCGCCTTCTTGGCGGCGGCGAGCTCAACCGTATCATGCGGATCAAAGCTGACGGTCAGGATGTCGAACTCGCGACCGACGGTGAACTTGACTTCCTGCAAACTGTGCAGCAGCCCATTTTCCGCCATCGTGCACAGCATCGGACAATCGAAATAAACCAACGAGAGGATGACAGGTTTCTTGCCGAAGTAATCGCCCAGCCTCACCGTTTTGCCGAATTCGTCACGAAAGTGCAGGTCGAGAGGAACTTGCTCATTCAGCCTTTGGTCGATCCCGATGCCTTCGAGGAGTGGCGGAAGAACCTTCGAATTGCCCAGGGGCGACGGCGTTCCTGCCTGTGGCAACGCGGGCGCCTGCCCCGCTTGGGCCCAAGGCGCGAGTGCCACTGCCAGAACTCCCGGGAGCAGGACCATCCACCAGCGCCAGGCAAAACCGCGTACTTGTCTCTGAACTTCCGCCCGAACTCTCTTCCACCCTTTGACATTTGCCATAGTATTCATGGCCTCGCCTTTCTTGCTTTGGAACCCTTGTCCTTAAGAAGCCAACCTAGAAATTGTCGTCAGCCGGGCTAGGTTTTTCCGGTATTCGGAGACTGCCCCGAAGCTTTGGGCGTGCCGTGTTTCTCCGGAGTCGTCGTGCGAACCGGGAATCCCCGCTGAAGTAGAATATCCATCGCCCGTTCGATTGGAATCCTCACAATGCCCGCCTGCCGATCCGCCCATCCGTAGCTATTCAAAATCCCGTCCTGGGCCGCTTTGTACTGCTTCAGGTCCATTGGCGCCGTGACTTGCAAGCGCGGCTCGGGCGGAAGCGTCCGGACATTTTCAAATGGCGATGCCGGAGGACCTAATCCCTGGTGACCGACAAAGTAACGAAACACCGCGCGACTGACGACAAGACCAGCAATGACCACAAGGGACAGACCGGCGCCGAAGATCAGCAAATTGCGAATGCTCGCGTCGCTCGTTTCGTGGCCGCGTATCGGCTTTTCGGTAGGCCCGTTGCTTCCATCCATGATGACCTATGTCCTCTGTGCGCCGCTTTGGAGTGCGGCAGCTTGCTGCCGCTTTCCTCCTGCGAGCTTGCTCGCAGCCCACCCGTCTGAGTTCCGCTCGAACGCACGGCCAGCAAGCTGGCCTTATTGAAAGCGGCAGCAAGCTGCCGCACTCCAAAGCTACGCCTAATGCCCTGCCGCCTCCATGCGGGGATCGTGCAGCGGCAGCAACGGCCGGCTCTTCAGATTCCCCATGAACCGCCAGAACCAAATCCCGCCGATACCGAGAATCGCCACCCAGTCCATCCAGTGAAACTGAGGGCCCGCCCGTTCGTAGGCCGGAACCGTCAGCCAGAAGATGTCCACCACGCTCATGACGATTTGAATTGCAGCTACCACTCCCAACCAGCGCGTCCTGCGGGTGACAAAGCGCGATAAGAGCAGAAGAAAAGGCACGGCAAAATGAAAGACGACGAGCGCCAGCGCCACCCAGGCCCATCCCCCCGTGGCCCGGCTGACGTACCACGGAATCTCGTCCTGCAAGTTGCCCGACCAGATGATGAGGTATTGGGAGAAAGATAGATAAGCCCACAACATGGTGAAGGTAAGGAGCAGGTTCCCATAGTCATTCAAGACTCGCTTGGATAACAGGTCCGCGAAGGGCTTGTGATTGGAAAGCAGGATAACGGCAACGGTCACAATCGACATCGCTGCCAACCCTTCCGTGACCATGAAGATCATTCCGTAGATCGTCGAGAACCAGTGAGGCTCGAGGGACATCACCCAATCGACGGAGGCATAGGTAACCGTCAATCCGAAGATGACCAGGCCTGGCCCGCTCAGACTCTGGAGACGCCGTGTCAGTTCCGGCTTGGCGGTCTCGTCTTGCTCGCGGGACCACTTGTTGAGGAAGTACGCCATCACGCTCCAGACGACGAAATAAATGGCAGTCCGAACGATGAAAAAGGGAACATTCAAATACGGCGCCTTGTACTGCAATACCGAGTCAAGTTTGACTTTTTCCGGATCCGCCCAACTGTATAGAGCTCGCAGGCCAAACAGGAGAGGCAGCACGAAAATAGCCATTAAGTAGAAATTCAGCGTCCCGGATTCGAGGCAGCGCCGAAGCGGAAAACCCCACCGGCCGCCGACCAGGTGATGCAGCATCAGAATCGCCGAACATCCCAGCGCCACACCCACCCAGAACACAAACGCCAACAGATAGGAGCGGAAAAACTGGGTGGGGCTGGTGTAGGCACCCGCCGCGCAGAGCGCCAGGGCAACTGCGCCCACGGCCAGCGAAGCCTTCTGGAAGCGGTTGAAGCCGGGTTGAAAAGACTCTTCAGAACTCATTTAGCCTGTCCTGTTAACGGCTCTCTCTCTGGTGCCGGGACGTCGTCAAGCGCCGCGTGCTGGCTCAACTGAAGCGCCCGAATGTAGGCGACGATCGCCCAACGGTCTTGGGGATCGACGCGCGCCGCGTAGCTGTACATTGCGCCGTAACCGTTGGTGATAACGTCAAAGAAATGCCCGGCAGGCGCTTTAACCAATCGGTCAATGTGATAAGAAGGCGGGGGCGGGAAACCTCTCTGCACGACTAATCCCCTTCCACTGCCCGTGTAGTCGTGACAGGGCGAACAGTAAATGTTGAAGCGCTCACGGCCCCGCTCGAGAACCTGGCGTGTGATCGGGAACGGAAAGAGATCCGCGGGCACGCCGTTCACCTTTCCGGTATACAGCAGTTCGTCGGTCCTCAAATGGCCGTGCGCCACCGTGCCGGGAACCTCCGGCCGCACGGACCTGCCGTCGCCAAAGAAGTTGCTTGAGTCGAGCGGCTTGTACTTCGGTTGCACGTGCATGTCCAAGCGGCAGGCGAAGAGAAACACTCCGCAGAAAGCGAGGCCGGCCCAGCGCAGAACCGCTGCGAATGTCGTCCTTTGAGCCACTTTGTGATTGCTGTTACGACTCAATTTCTACAACCCCTTTGGTTTTCAGCGTGGCCAGGAATTCCTTCGTTTTCTGCAAATCGAATTTCGCGTCTCGCGCCTTGATGCACAGGAAGAATCGGTTTCGAGTGGCCAACTCGAAGTGCGGAACGTTGAAGACCGGATGGTAGGGAGTGGGCAAGCCATTCAGGGCGAGCATCCCGAATACCGTCGCCAGGCCCGCGCAGAGAATCGTCAATTCGAAAGTAATCGGGATGAAATTCGGCCAACTGTTATAGGGCTTGCCCCCGATGTTCAGGGGATAACCGAAAACGTTCGGCCAGTATTGCAGGAAAAAGCCCCCACAACATCCGATAAGTCCTCCGATCAAGCAAATGAGCGGGACGCGCGTGAAATGAAAGCCCACCGCATCCGCCAATCCTTCGACAGGAAATGGCGAGAATGCGTCCATGCGGCGGTATCCAGCCTCGCGCGCGCGCTGGGCGGCGATGAGGAGTTCGTCTGAGTTTTCGAATTCGGCCATCAGGCCGTAAATCGCGTGTCGTTTCATAACAAACCAGGGACTAGGGGTTAGGGGCTAGGGACTAGGGACTAAAGCTAAATCCGTCCGCCTAACTGCTAGTCCATTTTGGCCACCTGCCCATCTGCCTACCTGCCTACTGCCTACCGCCCATCTTGGCCACCTGCCCATCTGCCTACCTGCCTACTGCCTACCGCGTGTCCTCCGCCGTTTTGTGGACCAACTCCCGCATCTCGAAGATCGAAATCATGGGAAGGTAGCGGATGAAGAGCAGGAACAAGGTAAAGAACAGTCCGATGGTGCCAATGAAAGTTGCCAAGTCCCAAATCGTGGGGTAGTACATTCCCCAGGCAGAGGGCATGAAGTCCCGATGCAAACTGGTCACTACGATTACGAAGCGCTCCAGCCACATCCCGGTCTGGATCACCAGAGAAATCAGGAAAAGAGCCAGTACGTTTCGGCGGATGCGCGACGACCAGAGAAGCGTCAGGGGAATGGCAATATTGCAGGCAATGAGAGTCCAATAAACAGGGGCATAAGGGCCGGTCATGCGATTCATGATCATGTATCGGTCGTAAGGATTCCCGCTGTAAAAAGCCATGAACGTTTCCATCATGTACCCATAGGCCACGATCATGCCGGTAGCCAGCAACATCTTCCCCATGTTGTCGAGATGGCGTGTGGTGACGAAGTCTTCCAACTTGTAAAAATAGCG
>JBEKMN010000078.1:0-27124 GCA_050008495.1 Terriglobia bacterium
TGATGCACGTCAAAAGCGATATACTTGTCCTCGCTCATAAGGGTGCTCCTCCTTGTCAAAGTTGGATTTCGTAGCAACCCAACCTTACACAATCAGGGGCGCCCTTTCATAATGCGTGTTAGGGTGCCGTTTCCGCCTTTCCCGGACGGCATACCACACTGGCCTCTTTTCTGATAAGGATGCCTGACCGTTTCTCGTTTCTCTCGAAGGGGACGTTAATCTTTGAATCAGGTCAAGCTGGGGAGTCTGATGCAGAGTCGCCAGCCAGCAGTTTCATCACCGCGAGGGCGCCGTCGCGGGCGGAGTGGGGGCGCGCCAGCTCGCGAACCCGGTTGCGAAGACCTTCTAGCTTCGAAGGCTCGGTCAACAACGACGTAATGATCGGTGCCAGATCATCAGGTTTCTTAATCCAGATTCCTGCTCCCCATTTTTCAATCCAGCGGCAGGTGCGCTCCTCGTTGCCGGGTAGGGGATTGAACGCCAGCATCGGCAGCCCACAGGCAAAGCCCTCGTTGAGCGTGCCACCGCCGGGTTTGCTGATCATCAAGTCGGAAGCGACCATCCATTCCTGGACGTTGTCGATCCAACCCAACACGCGGACCTGCGGCAGGTGTCTATAGTGTTCTCGCAGGCGTTTCTCGACCCGCCGGTTTCTGCCCGCGAGCAGAACCACTTCCAAATCGGCTCGGACCTTGAGGATTTCCCTCAGGATGCGCTCAGGTGTGCCAAACCCCTGGCTTCCCAGTGAGAGCAAGATCTGGATGGCGTCCGCTTTGACGCCCAGCTTCTCGCGAACCACCGCGCGCGAGGGTAGTGAGGCGAACGCCGGGTGGATGGGTTGTCCGGTCGTCACCATCTTCGAGGCAGGTGCGCCGACGCTGACGAGTTCGGCGGCGAGATCCGGATGGGTCGTAAGGAACAGGTCAACTTCCGGCTGCACCCAGGCGCGGTTGAAGTCCATCAACTCCACACCCGCCAGCACAAAGTTAGCGTGCGCCTCCCGCTTACACAAGGCGGCGATTTCGCAGGCGCCGACCTCGGTAGCAATGACGGCGTCCGCAGCGTAATCACGGAGGAAGCGGAATAGAGGCTGAGCCCCGCGCCGGTAGAGCCAATTGGGCCCGGTCGAGTCAGACTGAGACTGCTTGCTCTCAATCCACCGCCACAGGCTCGGCCAGATGGCAAGTGGAATTACATAGGAATTGTAATAGGCCCGGAACCACGCCGTGCAATGCTGGAGCGTATCGACGACCTCCGCATCGACGCTGGGGCGGAGATCTCGAAAGGCCTGTCGCAGGGCCGCTGCGGCTCGCGCGTGCGCCGCGCCGTGCGACATGCTCAGGATCAGAATTCGTGGATGTGTGGCCACGGTGTTAGGTTTCCTGGCAGGACAGGAATTGATTCTGCGGCTTTACATTCTGTGCTCGACCGCTTACCATCGCGGATTACTGACATGGAACTCTTCATCCTTGGCGCCGGCATGGGAATCGTGGGAGGAATGTTTCCCAACCCCTTGCACATGATCGCTCTGACCCAGGTGGCCTTGGGCCGATGGGGGCGTGCGATTTTCGTACTGCTGGGGCCGCCACTGCTTGTTGATGGAGCCTTTCTTCTCGTCACTTTGTTTTTCTACCGTTGGATCCCCTTTGGCATCGTCCACTATATTGCCTACGTTGGGGGAGCAGTCGTGATTGGCTTTGCGACCTACGCCCTCTGGGGAATGCGCCGCACAACGGAGGAAGCGATGGCGAATTCCGCAGTATACACCTTCACGGGCGTCACCGTAGCCACGCTGGCAGAGGTGGCGGCTCCTGGAACCTGGGTTTATTGGATCACCATCGCCGGACCGATTCTCGGCGAGGGCCGGGCACACGGTTATGGGCGCGTGGTGCCTTTTTTCGCCGGCAGTGTGGTCGGCTACTATGGCGCGGCTGTATTCTCCCTGGCGGTCATGGCGTGGGGCGCAGGCCTGCACAAACGCTTTAAACAGCACCTAATCCTGGCAGCCAACATCCTGCTTTTGCTGATGGGCGTTTCCTACCTTTTGCGCGCCTACCTGAAGTAGTGTGCCCCCCAGCGGTCTACGTATCGGCCCCGCAACACTTTTTGTATTTCTTTCCACTGCCGCAGGGACAGGGATCATTCCGCCCCGGGCGCGAGTGCGGTTCGGCTCCCTGTCCACGCTGTCGCAACATCTGCATGACATTCGCAGGCGCACGGCCTTGCCTGAGTTCGGACGCCATGAACTGAATGTAAGGGTCGATGTGTTTAAAGAATAGCTTATATCCGGCACACAGATAGTTAGGGCCCCACCCGCCGTCGGGCGTTCTCGTGAACCGGTGCTTGGGGCATTCCCCGTTGCACGCAAAGCGGACTTCGCACTCCCGGCAGTATCGCGGCAAGCTGTCGCGCTTATCCAAGCCGAAGCGGCGCTGTTGCTCAGAGTTGACCAGGGTGGCAAGTGCCTGCTCCCTGAGGTTCCCCAACCGGTTGTCCGGATACACGTAATGATCGCAGGAGTACAAGATTAGAGAAAGCTCCGCACGGTTCTTTGGCATTTTTCGCTTGACAAGCTCAGGGGCCTATGATAGCCTATTACTGTGTTCGTATGGCGGGCAAATTGTCGCAGGCAGGTGCGGACTCGCCGGCGCGCCCGGCGGAACAGAATGCTCCCGGCCAAGGGAAGAAGAGGGAAATGCAGAAAAATATCGAAACAGTGGGAACGAAGCTAAGAAGTAGTTGAAAACAAAGGACATGACTTTTTTGAATGCTGCAAATTGTGCGCGTTTTGCACGCAAATCAGCACATATCAGAGCTTAAGAGGAGCGAAAACAGCACGTTTTGCGAAAACGAACCGAAGCCATGAGCCGAAAAACACGATCCGTAAAGTGACACATAGTCGGCTACACCAGCTTCAGACTTGCATAGCTGGCCCCGCGCACAGTTCCGGTCTCCCCGGGCATCGCGTCGCCGGGCTTTGGAGTCCGGCCGGGACCCGGCCGGGCGCCGCCTTTTCGACAAAGAGTAGAGCGGACAACATGTTACATCAAGAGCCTGTCCGAGTGGAACCCGGGGCGAGTTTTCCGCGTACCTTTCTACAAAGCCACGCAGGATAAACTGATCTAGGGAGGAAGGTTTATGGGCAGTTGGGCACAGCATCTCCGGTTTGCCGGGCGCCAGTTGCAGCGCAGTCCCGGCTTTACGGTCACCGTAATCGTCACCTTGGCCTTGTCCGTGGGCGCGAACACGGCGATCTTCTCCCTGGTGAATGCGCTCATGCTGAAGAGCCTGCCTTATCCGCATCCGGAGCGGATGGGGGCGATTTACACTCGAGTCACCGGCCCTAGAGCTTTTGATGAGCGGCACCATCTGGATGGGGAGCAATGGGAGTTGCTGCGCGACAATGTCCCCGCTTTGATCACTGCTGTTTCGGGAGGCAGCACGGGCGTGAACCTGCAGGCTGGTTCGCGCGCGCTGTACGTGCACGACGGGCGAGTCTCCGCTCACTACTTCGACGTGCTGGCTCTTCAGCCCATCATCGGGCGCAGTTTCTCTGAGCAAGAGGACCGTCCCCACGGGCCCAAGGCCGTAATTCTCAGCTACAACGTGTGGCGCAATCTCGGCGCTGACCCGAGCATAATTGGGCAGGCCATCCTGCTGCGGAGCGAACCCTGCACGGTAATCGGCGTGCTGCCGCAAGGCGCCACCACTCCCTTGAACGCCGACGTTTACACCTCGCTGCAGCCCAGCCGCGCGGGCGAAGGAGGGGGAACGAACTTTGACCTCATCACCCGGCTGCGCAATGAAGCGACCTGGCAGGAGGCGGATGCCGAGATCAACCGCGCCTGGGCCTTCCGCAAGGACCGCTATGAACTGCAGAACAACCCAGGCGCACAAGTGATTTACTATTCGGCCCCGCTCCAAAAGGGGCAGACGGACTCGCTGCGTCCGCAGGTGCTGGCGCTCATGATGGCCGCCGGCTTGATCCTGCTGATTGCCTGCGCGAATCTCGCGGGCTTGACTCTGGTGCGCATTTTGCGCCGCGCCCCGGAAGTGGCCACACGGTTGGCGCTGGGAGCCTCGAACTGGCAGATTCAGAAGCAATTCTGGGTGGAAAACCTGCTCCTGGCCATAGTGGGCGGGACCGTTGCGATCTGTGTGGGCTTTATCGCCCTGCGCGGCCTCCTGCTGTTGTTGCCCGAGCACTTTCTTCCTGTCGCCAGCGTACCCCTCGACGGCCGAGTGATGGCTTTTACGCTCACGATCTCGGCGTTGACCAGTGTGCTGTTCGGAATGCTCCCGTCACTCGCCACGCGCAAGGTTGACTTGCGCTCATCGATGTCCGGCCGCGGGGAGGCCAGAGTGGGCAGCGTGCGCCTGCGCCAGGCGCTGGTTGCCGGGGAGGTCGCCCTCACCGTCGTGCTGTTGGCCGCTTCCGGCCTGCTCATCCGCAGCTTGGTCCACTTGGAGACACTGCCGCCGGGATTCAACCCCCATGGCGTGATGGTCGCCAAGGCGTCGCTCGACGATGCTCGGTACCACAATCTCGCCGTTTTCCGAAAACTCCTGGACGATAGCACAGCCGCCATGCGGCAGATCCCCGGGGTGAAGAATGCGGCGGTGGGTCTGAGTTTGCCTTACGAACGTGCCCTGAACGACGGCATCACCCTCAGCGACGGGAAAGAGGCCGGGCGCCAGGACGCGACCGATCTGGTCTACGTTACACCCGGATACTTCGACACCTTGCAGATGCCAGTGCTGGCGGGACGCACCTTTGCGGATGCGGGCGGCCCGAATACACAGAAGGTGGCCGTGGTGAACCAGGCCTTCGCGAGAAAGTTCTATGGCGGAAGCAATCCGGTGGGCCGCTACCTCGACAAGGACACCCTGATTGTGGGTGAGGTGGCCGACGTCTCGGTCTCTTCCGGCATCTACGAGGGCGCGCCGCTAATGAGCGAGCAGGCGATGTACATTCCGGCCTCGCAAGTAAATCCGCAGTACCTCCCCATGGTGCACATGTGGTTTCAACCCGACTGGGTGGTTCGCACGGCAGGCCCGGTGGAGGGCTTGACGGCCGCGATGCAGCGCGCCCTTGCCAGCGCCGATCCCAACCTGCCGGCTTCCGGCTTTTACGCCATGAAAGATCTCATGGCGAGGACGCTCGCCACACAGCGCATCGAAGTCTCGCTGCTGGGCGCCATGGCGGCGCTGGCGCTGCTGCTGAGCGCGGTGGGCATCTTCGCACTAGTGGCAAACATGGTTGCGCAGCGGACACGCGAGATTGGCATTCGTATGGCGCTGGGGTCGACTCTCAGCCAGGCCATGCTCCAGGTCGGCCGCTCAGGCGCAGGCGCTTCACTATTCGGGGTTGTTCTGGGGCTGGTTCTTTCCTTTGGAGCGTTGCGAGTGATGCGCAGTGTAATCTATGGCGTGGGCGTCTACGATGCGCCATCTTTGGCCGCGGTGGTGCTAGCCCTTGTCCTGGTGGCGCTCCTGGCCACAGCCCTGCCGACTCTGAAGATTGCCAAGATCGATCCGGCCCAGACGTTGCGAGAGGAGTAGAATGGTCTTGAAGATAATCTCCGACCTCTGGAAGTGCAAAATGATTCGAACCGCAAGCGTTTTGCTTCTTGTTGCGTTCGCTGGACTACTGCTCTTGAGCAACACCAGCCGCGCTCAGGAATCGGCGAAGGCATGGGCTTCTTTCGAGTACCTCATAGGAGATTGGGTAGGCGAAGGCGAAGGACAGCCGGGCCAGGGAACCGGCGGGTTCACATTTCTGCCCGATCTTCAAAACCACATTCTGGTGCGTAAGAGTTATGCGGCTTACCCGGCCGCGAAAGACCGGCCGGCTTTCAGGCATGACGATCTGATAGTGGTCTATAAGGATTCGGAAAGTCTGCCGCCTAGAGCTGTTTATTTTGACAGCGAAGGGCACGTAATCCACTACTCGGTTACGGCCTCCGCCGACCACAAAACGATTGAATTTGTAAGCGAGGTGTTGCCTTCCAATCCCAGGTATCGCTTGACTTATTTTATGACGGGCGGCGATGCTTTGACTCTCAAATTCGAAATCGCGCCTCCAGGCAAGCCGGACTCCTTCTCAACTTATATTGAAGCCAAAGCCAAGCGAAAGTAAGGACGCCGGCAAACTCGGCTTGACAGAACGGGTGTTGTTTGAGACTATCTAAGTTCGATACCGAATCAGGGGATCGAAAACCAATATGGATGACAAGAGCCTTTACTCAGGGCTGATCCGTCTGCATATTCTTCACCACGCCGCCCACGAGCCTCTTTACGGAATTTGGATCGCCGAGGAACTGTGGCGGCACGGCTACAAGCTCAGCGCCGGCACACTTTACCCGATTCTTCACGGTTTGGAGCGCAAGGGTTATTTGCGCTCCCACGAGGAGCGCAACGGCAAAGTTGCAAAACGGGTTTACACAATAACACCGCTCGGCAGAAAGGCGTTGCGCGTAGCCAGGAAACGCGTGCACGAGCTGTTTGGAGAAATGTTCGGTGTGAAGGGTTGAGAGCCATAGCAGTTAGTCTTCTGAGGTGAAAACTTTATGCGCCGGAGATTCCTTCCGGAGTTATCCGCGTTGGTTCTGATATTAGTTCTAGGGCGAGGCCTCGTGGCACAGGTGGGCGGGCCGCCCGCGCGCGCCTTGACTCTCCAGGACGCGCTTGACTACGCTCTCCAGCATTACCCTGCCGTCCGCGCTTCGCTCGAACAAGCGGCGGCGGCACGCGCCGGTATACCGCTGGCACGAACCCAATATCTTCCCTATTTAAGCGGAGTCTACCAGGACAGCCGCGCCACGCAGAACCAAGTGGCCGGCATTTGGCTTCCTACATCCATCACTCCCACGGTTGAAGGGCCCGTCGGCGGGCCTTCCAGCGGGCAGAGCTATTGGAACAATCAAGCCGCCGTGCTTTTCTCTTGGGAGCCAATCGACTTCGGCCTGCGCGCGGCTGTCGTGGGAGGAGCGAAATCCGCAGCGGACAAGTCTACGGCGGACGTGGCGGTGACGAGACTCCAGGTGGCGACAGCGGTCGGCGATTATTTCTTAAGCGCTCTGGCAAGGCATCAGGCGGCCGTGGCAGCGCAGGCAAATGTGGACCGCTGGCAGGTTTTCGTCAAGTCCGTTCACACGCTGGTCGACAACGCCTTGAAGCCGGGGGCCGATGCCTCACGTGCCGACGCTCAACTCGCTCTTGCCAAGACCCAGTGGTATCAGGCGCAGGCGGGAGAACAAGCGGCTTTGGCCACGCTGGCGGCGCTTATGGGCATGGCCGGCGCTGAAGTCCAACCGGAGGCAGGGAATCTGCTTCAACTGCCGCCCGCGGACGCGTTGCCGCGCGCAGCGCCGGCCGATAACCCACTGGCGCGGGATCAAATGGCCGCGGTGCGGCAGGTGGAGGCGCAGGAAAAGGTGCTGAGCCGGACGGATTACCCACGGATTTTTCTCGGAGCTGAGGCTTTCGGGCGAGGCAGCGAGATTCCTAATAACGGATCGATCGCCGGCAATTGGGATGGGTTGGCGCCCGGACGGGGAAATTGGGTGACGGGGCTGACGATTACCTTCCCAAATGTCTTCGATTTTAAAACCGTGAGCGCACAAAAGCAGATCGCCAAGGCGAATGAGCGATCGCAGCGAGCGCTTTATGACAGAACCATTCAGGACGTAACCGGCCGGCTCCAAGCGGCGCTGGCTGAACTGAAGAGCGCTCAACTGGTGTCGCAGCAAACGCCCGTCGAGCTGGCTGCGGCGCGCGCGTCGGAGACTCAATCGCGTGCGCGTTACGCGGCGAGCCTGGCAACCCTGGTTGAAGTGGCTGACGCCGAGAGTCTCCTGGCTCAAGCGGAGATGGACGATGCGGTTGCCCGGCTGAATGTGTGGCACAGCCTTTTCAATGTGGCCTCTGCGCAGGGCGACTTGCAGCCATTCTTAAGTGTGTTGCGAGGATCCAACCCGTGAAAGGATCGGGTGATCCGGTGATCGGGAGATCGGGTGAACGGGAGGCAAATCTGTCGCGGAGCATTTTCCACGGGTGGCGCACCTCGTATTCTGTTCACCCGATCACCGGATTACTCGATCTCCCGATTCTTGGTCGGATTATTCGCTGGAGGCACTAAATCATGTGGCTGATTCGCGCGGCATTGAGACGCCCAATTGCCACCTTGGTGGCGGTGATCAGTGTAGCGCTCTGCTCCGTTCTGGCCGTCACGCGGATGCGCATCGATATCTTCCCTAACCTGAATTTCCCGGTGATCTACGTCGCGCAGCCCTATGGGGGGATGAGTCCGGCGCAGATGGAAGGCTATCTCGTCTACTACTACGAATATCACTTCCTTTACATCAACGGGATTCAGAGCGTCGAGGACAAGTCCATTCAAGGCAACGGCATTTTGAAATTGACCTTCTACCCCGGCACGGACATGAGCCAGGCCTTGGCGCAGACCATATCCTACGTGAATCGCGCCCGCGCATTCATGCCGCCCGGAACAGTGGCGCCGTTCGTGATCCGCTTCGATGCCGGCACCGTGCCGGTCGGGTATATCGTGTTTTCCAGCGAGACGCGCACCCTCGGTCAAATCCAGGACTTGGCTCTTAACCGCGTGCGGCCGGCCTTCGCCACGCTTCCCGGCGTTACCTCGCCGCCACCCTTCGGCGGCAACCAACGCACCATTGTCGTCACGGTGAATCCGGATCGCCTGCGATCCTACAACATGTCGCCCGACGAAGTCGTGCAGGCCATCAATAATGGTAATACTCTCCAGCCCGCCGGAAATGTGCGCACCGGCAGTCTGCTTCGCATCGCTCAGAGCGATGCTATTACGCCCAATATCCAGACTCTTGCGGACCTGCCAATACGGACCGGCGCTGGCCCCACGGTCTACCTTCACGACGTCGGCGTAATTCAGGACAGCACGGACATCCCCACAGGATACGCACTCGTTAACAGCCGCCGGGCGGTCTACATCCCCGTTACCAAGCGTCCCGACGCGTCAACGGTCGCGGTGGTGAATGAAGTCAAGAAGAGCCTGCCGTATTTCCAATCTCTGGTTCCCGACGACATCAAGGTCACTTACGAGCTCGACCAGTCTCAGTACGTCACGACCGCGCTGAGCGCCGTGGTCCGAGAAGGACTGCTCGGAGCCCTGCTGACCGGCCTTGTCGTTCTGTTGTTTCTCGGCGATTGGAAGAGTTCGTTTATCGTCATGACCACCATCCCTTTTGCGCTTTTAACTTCGGTGGTGGCCCTATGGCTGACGGGCCAAACCATCAACGTCATGACGCTGGGAGGGCTGGCTCTGGCGGTCGGTATCCTCGTTGACGAAGGTGTAGTCGAAGTCGAGAACATTGATAGCACGCTTCAGCAGGAGCCTAACCTGCCGCCCGCCCGCAGCGTGCTCCACGCGACCCAGAGAACCGTCTTGCCCCGCTTTCTATCCATGCTCTCTGTGGTTGCGGTTTTTGTTCCCTCATTTCTAATGTCCGGCGTTGCGCAAAACCTGTTCGTGCCTCTTTCGCTTGCTGTGGCCTTTGCCATGATTGCCTCCTTCCTGCTTTCGAGTTCCTTGCTGCCCGTGTTATTCCTTTGGGTACATCGCAACCTTGAAAGGGGCCGCAAGGCCCTTATCGCGGGGCGATGGGACTTTGATAGGGTTCGAGATCGCTGGGGTGCGTTCCTCACTCAGGTTGGAAAGCTTCGCTGGCCGGTTCTGGCAGTTTACGCCGGGATGGTGCTCGCTATTATTCTCCTGCTGGGTCCGCAGCTCGCCCAGGAACTGTTCCCCAGCGTGGGCGCCACCCAATTCCGACTGCGTTTCGATGCCCCCACGGGCACACGAGCGGAGGACACGGAGCGGCTGGTAACGGGAGTTCTGGATGAAATCCGCCAGGCAGCCGGAGGGCAGAACGTGCTTATCACTCTGGGCTATGTCGGAACGCAGGGGGCAAGCTATCCGATCAACACAGTGTTCCTTTGGACGAGCGGGCCGCACGAAGCGGTCATTAACGTTGCGCTTCGGCCTGAGGCTCATATCGACCTGGGCGACTTCGAAGAACAACTCCGCCGCATCCTGCCGCCGAAATTTCCGGGATCGACGTTTTCCTTCGAACCGGGAAACCTGGTTGACCAGATCATGAACTTTGGGGCGCCCACTCCTGTCGAGCTGGCAGTGGCTGGACCGAACCTGTCTGCCAGCCGTGCCTACACGGAGCGATTGCGAAATGAAATGGCAGAGATCGCCGACGTGCGGGACTTGAAATACGAACTACCCCTCGATTATCCGAGTGTAAATGTAAAGGTCGACCGCCAACTGGCGGGGCAGTTCGGTGTAACGACAGCGCAGGTGGCCCGGTCGCTCTCGGAGGCGACCTTTTCGAGCCGTTTCACCAGCCCGAATTATTGGGCTGATCCGAATTCCGGCATTGCCTATCAATTGCAGGTTCAGTACCCCCAATCAAGAATTACATCGCTCGAAGATGTCCAAAATATCCCGGTCATGCCGGGGCAGTTCCAGCACCCGTTGATCGGCGATCTGGCCAGAGTCGAAGACGGCACGATCATGGGCGAATACGACCGGCGCAACGGCTTTCGCATGTTGACCCTTTCAGCGAATATGGCAGGTCACGACCTGGGAAAGCTGGCGAAAAACCTGGATGCCGCCATTCGGCGCGCCGGAGCGCCCCCACGCGGCACCACCGTTCAAATGCGAGGCCAGATTGCGCCCATGCGAGAGACATTCACCAACCTTGCGGTTGGCGTGGGGCTGGCAGCCTTGGTCATCTTCCTGTTGTTGGCTGCGAACTACGAGTCTTTGCGCCTCGCCTTGGTTGTGCTGACGACGGCGCCCGCCGCGATCGCCGGAGTAATCTTGATGCTTCTGGCCACCCATACTACGCTGAATATCGAGTCCTACATGGGTGCCATCATGGCTGTGGGAGTGGGTACCGCCAACGCGATCTTGCTCGTGACCTTTGCGGATCAGCACCGCCGGAGCGGCGCGTCCTCGCTCGCTTCGGGGATTGAGGGCGTGAGGGAGCGAATGCGCCCCATCTTGATGACCAGCGCCGCCATGATTGCCGGAATGATCCCCATGGCGCTGGCAAGAGAGGTCACGGCTCCCTTGGGTAAGGCGGTAATCGGCGGTCTCCTCGCTGCGACTTTGGCCAACTTAACTGTGCTGCCCTTCGTATTCTCTGTCGTCCAGCAGCGGGCCGCGACCGGTTCTCCCTCGCTCGACCCCGACGACCCGGAAAGCCGCTACGCGAAGGGCTAGGAACAAGCTGGACCACGAAGACAGGAAGACACAAAGGAAGGAGATAACGAAAATGCGGGAGAGGGCAGGACGCACGTTTCGAGTTGAAACTGTCTTGTTTTCCTGGTGCCTTGGTGTCTCCATGGTGGCGTCGTCCTGCCGCCAGGACACCAGCGGTTCCGCATCCGCCGCACCACCGACGACGCCACAGTTGGAAGTAGCTACGGTGAAGTCTGCGAAGCTGAACACTACGGAGCGTTTACCGGCTGAGCTCATGCCCTATGAACGCGTCGAGGTTTTTGCTAAAGAGACCGGTTTTGTGAAATCGATCGCGGTCGACCGCGGCTCCAAAGTGAAGCAAGGGGAACTCATGGCTGAGCTGGAGGCGCCGGAATTGGTGGCCCGGCAAGCCCAAGCTAACGCCGCGTACGAAAGCGCTCAATCGCAGCTCGCCGCCGGGCAAGCCAGGCTGGCTTCAGACCAAGGCACCTATCAGCACATGAGCGCTGCGGCTAAAGTGCCGGGTGTCGTGGCCGCCAACGACCTTGAGATTGCGCAAAAGACCGTACAAGCAGATGAGGCGAACGTCGCAGCCCTCGAGAAAACAGTCGAAGCCGCCCAGGAGAATCTTCGGGCGGTTTCGCAGCTTCAATCCTACTTGAGAATCATGGCCCCGTTCGATGGCCAGGTGACGACTCGCTACGTTCACCCCGGCGCGTTAGTCGGCCCGGCGGGCGGCCCCGGCGCCTCGACCCCGATTCTGCAGATTCAAACGCTCACGCGGCACCGGTTGGTGATCCCCGTTCCGGAGTATGATGCGGCCGATATACCGGTAGGAACCGCGGTGAGTTTCACCGTACCATCCTACCCGGGACGAGTTTTCCAGGCCCCGATTGCCAGAGTCTCGCGCGCCGTGGACAGCAAAACGCGCACCATGCCTGTGGAACTGGACGTTCGAGACTCACAGGCAGAACTTAATCCAGGCATGTTTTGCGAAGTGTCCTGGCCGGTGCGCCGTGATTACTCCACGCTGTTTGTGCCTGCCTCTGCCGTAGCCAACGACCTAGAGCGAACCTTCGTGATTCGCGTCGAGAACAATCGAGTGGACTGGGTCGACGTGAAAACCGGAGCCAAGTCCGGCAACTTGATCGAAGTCTTTGGCAAATTGAAAGAGGGTGACCAAGTGGCGGTGCGCGGAACGGACCAAATACGTCCCGGAGCCACGGTCGCGCCTCGCTTGGTTGCCTCGCCGTAGCCCGCGCGGCGATGGAGCGTTTGTGGGAACCATCCTGAAGAAGAAAGGGGTTAACAGGCGCATGAGATCTCTCTTTCAGTTCTTGCTCAGACCAACGCGAGGTGCGGCCGGCGTGGCGCTGATTCGTCTTGCCGTCGGCTCGATATTCCTGACGCAGGGCATCCTGAAGTACATTGACCCCAAGATGGGCGTGGTCCGGTTCACGCGGATTGGATTTCCGCATCCCTATTTCACCGCGCATTTTGTGGGGACATTTGAGATCGTCTGCGGCTTTCTCGTGATGCTCGGGCTTTGGACAAGGGCCGCAGTCGTTCCGCTCTTGATTGTCATCTCAACCGCGATCGCCACCACCAAGGTCCCTGAACTGTTTCGAGCCGGCCAAGGATTCTGGTTCATGGTGAGCGATGCTCGTACCGATTTCGCCATGCTCTGTTCGCTCGTCTTTCTGATTGTCGAAGGCGGGGGAGCGTGGTCATGGGACGCACGAAAAACTCTCGAACGAGGGGAAACCCAGCCGAGGTGAATAAGATGAACCTCTGCGTTTGCATATTTGCGCTTACGGCCGTGGCTTGGGGGCAGGTGCCCCATCAGCATCACCCCCCTTCGTCCGCGGAGTATGCGAAGGTGCTCGAGGACCCATCGCGCGATGCTTGGCAGAAACCGCACGAAGTGGTGATAGCGCTGGGCCTGAAACCTACAGACACAGTCGCCGACATCGGCGCGGGCACCGGCTACTTCGCGCGCCGCTTCGCGATGCACGCCAGCAAGGTTTACGCCGTCGATATCGACCAAAAGTTGTTGGCCATTGCGAGCAGCAATGCGCCCGCGAATCTTGAGACGATTCTTGCCGCACCCGATGACCCGCGTCTTCCGCCACGGTCAGCGGACTTGATCTTCTTTTGCGATGTAGTTCACCACTTGGAGGACCGTCCGGCGTACTATCGAAAACTTGCCAATGTACTGAAACCGGGCGGGCGCATCGTAGTGGTTGATTTCTACAAAAAACCGCTCCCGGTCGGCCCACCGGAGTCGACGAAGCTCTCCGAAGAGGAAGTCATTGCGGAATTTCAGGAGGCAGGTTTCGGCCTTAGCAAACGATTGAATATACTGCCCTATCAGTACTTCCTGTTTTTTGACAGACGCTAGCGAAGAAACGCAAGCAGGTTGTTCACGCGCCGGGTGGTCACATTAAAGGAGCGGAGAGTTCAGAACCCGACTGTCCTTGTGGGCCTGTCTGCTGTTGGGAGTGGCAACTCCAGGAGCGTCTTCTCTCGGCGCCCAAAGTGAGGCGCCTTACGCGCCAAGCCCCGTTATTCAAAGCGTAAATTGGGATTTCGAGCACCTCATCCGGTTGGCCAACACTCCGGGGAAAGGAGGCAGTGATCTTTGGCCCACCACCTGGGCGGCCGACGGCAATATCTATACCGGTTGGGGTGACGGGGGCGGCTTCAGCGGCGCAAGTGATTATCTCGGCCGTGTCAGCCTTGGGTTCGGCAGGATTATTGGTACCCCTCCCAATGTCAAAGGGGTGGATGTCTGGGGAAACTACCCGAAATACGCCCAGCATCCCGCCACCTTCTGCGGCAAGCCCGTCAGCATGCTTTCTGTGGGCGGCGTCCTCTACGCCTGGGTCAGTAGCTGGTTCAATGAGAGCACTGCCAATTTTGTTCACTGTGGTTCGAACCCAAATCCTGTAGAACACAGGCTTGCATGGTCAGCCAACCTCGGTGCAACCTGGACGCTCTCGTCATGGAAGCTGGAGCAATCTCGCAGCCCTCTGGTTTGGGCGTGCTTCCTTAATTTTGGCGCGGACAATGCGCGTGCCGGGGACAGATACGTATATCAGTACTGGAGAATTCAGGGAGAAACCAGCAACACCTACTTGGTCCGAACACTACCCGAAAAGCTACAGGGCGGCCCTAGCGCATCAGGCATCTACGAATACTATGCTGGTCCCGGCCCGGTGTGGTCAGCCGAATCCTCCATGGCCCAACCGGTTTTTGTTGACACCAGTGGCCGGGGCATCACTCATGTCGTCTACGACACTGGCCTCAGACGCTTTATTGCTTCCGTTCAGGGCCACAGCGTAGGAGAGGCGGGGTTGTTTGACGCATCGCAACCGTGGGGACCTTGGACGACCATTGCGTATTACCAAAACTGGGGTGGCTATGGAGCTCGTGAGTCTCTTGGCATAGACTTCCCGAC
Source organism: Terriglobia bacterium (assembly GCA_050008495.1). Classification (GTDB taxonomy): domain Bacteria; phylum Acidobacteriota; class Terriglobia; order UBA7540; family UBA7540; genus CAVROP01. The sequence goes on from JBEKMN010000078.1 coordinate 14,733, forward strand.
TAAATGGATAAGCAGGGATGGAAAGACTCTTTGGGCTGTGTTTTCAGGCGGAAGACTTGGGGAAAATGATGACTTGCTTGATTCGTTTAATCTCGTGAGATTGACATTGCTCCTCCGCGACGGCGTAAATCGAAAGTAGAAGCTAAGAAAAGGCTTCCGATAAATAGTTAAGGCATCACTTAGTTCACGGTTCCGAGGATTCAACCCCCTCTTATGACCTCAGAAAGGTCAACGAAACCTTCACCTGAAAGCTCCGCGTTACTCGACAGCTTGCAGAACCACCGATGACCCCGAACTGTGACCCGATGGTCATCGCCACTCCGGTATACGGCATAGTCAGAACCCACTTCGACCAGGCTGAATCCCGACTCTCTCAGGAAGGCGTCGCACAGGCCAGCAATCGAGGCTGCTTTCCGCTCATCTTCCTCGCGGAGAGGAGAGGTTTGGGAATCGGGTGGTACTGAGGAAAAGGGCTTATCCGCAGCTCCGGACATCGGGGTGCCTCCTCGTGCCGGACCGTCACATATCTATATCGTACTCCTCGGAGTAGGATTTTCAACTCGGAACTCTGAATCGCCACCGATATTCTATTAGTCAGCAAGCCAGAGGTAGATGACTACTCTATAGTACACACACAGGGTAGAGTAGAGTCGGCACTTACTTAGCCAGATTCTTCTCGCCGCTTCTGGCCCTCGAGACTGCAGCCTCGATGACGCCCGGCTCTCAGAGAGCTCAAGCAATGTGGGTGACAACGTGCAGGTGATAATGCCTGCGCAGCATCAACCATCTCGTGGTATCTTCTCTCGCGAGTGCTAACGCTATGAATGTTCTGCTATTCGGCGCCACGGGCATGATTGGGCAAGGTGTTTTGCGCGAGAGCCTCCTCGATCCGGACGTGCAAAACGTCCTATCGATAGGGCGTAGTTTGACACGACAACGGCATCCGAAGCTACGCGAACTCGTACACACTGATTTCCTCGATTTCTCTGCCCTCGAGCCAGAGATGAAGGGGTTTGACGCCTGCTTTTTCTGCCTCGGTGTCTCCTCAGCAGGCATGTCGGAGGGGCACTATCAGCGCGTCACGTACGATATCACGATGGCAGTTGCACGCACGCTAGCAAAACTCAACCCGGATATGACCTTCATTTATGTATCGGGAATGGGCACAGACAGCACGGAGCGCGGACGCGTGATGTGGGCGCGGGTGAAGGGAAAGACCGAGAATGCTCTGATGAAATTGCCGTTCAAGGCACGGTACATGTTCCGGCCGGGATTCATTCAACCGTTGCGCGGGATTCGTTCGAAGACCAGGCTGTACCGGGCATTTTACACAATTACAGGACCGATTTACCCCTTAATCAGGGCGGTCCTCCACAAGTACGCGACAACGACGGAGGAATTAGGACGCGCCATGATCAAGGTCGCCAAGCAGGGCGCCCGGAAATCAGTGCTGGAAAACTGGGACATTAACCGCATTTGAAAACGCCAGCGCCGAAACGGCGCGCTCAATCCTTCGTTCGTCCAGGGACGAGGCTTTGCGGCTGGTCTTACCTCCGTCACTGAGGCCGGTTCTTCCCGATTATCGCTGCTCGCGCCGGGGCCCGTCACTGTAGCACGGGCGAATCACCGTGGCTTTCTAGCCAGTCGCACAACGCCGTTACGACGCGGGGGTCGAGTTGCGTGCCTGAGCAACGGACCAATTCAGTCCGCGCCTCACTGACCGTGCAGGGGTTCTTATAATGCGAACCTCTTACCATACAATGGAAAGACTCAGCCACAGCCAAAATTCGGGCTCCGAGGGGGATCTCTTCGCCTTGCAAGCGGTCGGGGTAACCATTGCCGTCGTACCGTTCGTGGTGGTGACGCACGATTCGCGCAATCCCTTTCTCTTTCAAAGTCTCCAGGATCTTCGAGCCCCAAGTCGCGTGGCTCTTCACTGTTTCGAATTCCTGCTCCGTTAGAACCGTGGGCTTACGGAGCACTTCCTCGGGTACACTGATTTTGCCGATATCATGGACAATCGCCGCCAGCGTGATATCTTGAATCTCCGCCTCGGGCAGACCCACCTGGCTAGCGATCTTGGTCGCCCACCAAGAGACTTCCTCGCAATGGCCGCGTGTGTAAGGGTCTTTGGCTTCGATCACGAAAGCTAGGGCCTCGATAGTGTCAAAGAGCGGCGTTGTCCTCTGCTCAAACTCTCGCTGTAGTGCGCGCAGGCCTACATCGAGTGCCATATATTCCTCCCTCTGCCCTTGCCCTACTGGGTGTGGACTGCCCGTAGCTTCTTGATTTGCTCTCGACGTTCTATGTTCTATCCCGCCTGGTCTAAGAACGACCTTTCCCCCCTTGAGTCCTTCGATCTCTATCCCTATTTTCGGCTGAATGAAAGAGACAAGTGAGCGAAATAAACGACGCCCCGCCACTGGACGGCGGGGGACCAAACTGGGCTGGGAAGTTTTTCACCGGCCGGGAAGTAACGAATAGCTAGCGATCTCCGCCTGGCGCACGGACTCCGTCACTATAGCCAGCATCCGAGTCTGGGGGAGGGTGCCGTTTCAATCCGGAAGAAATCCAAGCTGCCACTTGCGCAGCACCGTGCGCATAGTCATGATTCCAGCAGCATCCCAGGCAGCATTCCCGTAGGAACCGGACACAGTCCCACTCCAAAACCGGAGAGTGATTCCGTTTTCGAGTGTGTTAGTTCCTGTCTGGGGGCGGAACACCGCCCGGGAATCGCTATTGGATCCTGACTACCTTCTTAGCAATCAGCGCGTCGAATCTAGAACTGAACGCGCAGCTATTTCCGAGTGTTGGCCTCAATCTTCTCTAAGATGGCCATGAGCTTATTCGTTTTGCGAATGTAAATCGTGGGTACATAAATCGCGAGCAAAGCAACGATCACAATACTTGCAAAAATCGCGGTCGCAGACAACTCCATAGTAGCCTCCGGTAGAACGAGAGTGGAATCTTGCGGGACATATATATACAACGACTTAAGGGATTGAGCAACAAGTAAATTAAGGTTTGATTTGCATGGCGCGCTGTCGCAAAAAAGCAAAAAAACGGCTCGAAACGGTTCTTGACGAGCCAGGAACGCACCGACCGCCCCTTCTTGTGCCAAAACCGGCCTCGATTCTCGCCCGAAAAGTGCGGGAGATCAACGGTACTAAAGTAAGGTATCGACCCGATGAGCGGTGCGCAATTCACAGCACGCCATATTTCAAGTACACCTCACGAAGCGACTTGCCCTCGAGGAGTTCCTTACGAGAAAGATTCTCCTTCTGCACCTTTTCCTGCGCCTTCACTAAGACCGCCTCTTCAACTTCGTCGGGCACCACGACGATGCCGTCAAAGTCGGCGAAGATCAGGTTGCCGGGCTTCACCAGCACGTCGCCGCAGCGGATGGGCACATCATAGGCAACAACCATCCCGCGTCCCATGGAATCAAGAGGACGAATGCCGGAATAGTAAACGGGAAATCCCATTTCGATGATTCGGTTGCAGTCGCGGACCTGGCTGTCGCAAACACAGCCTACGGCGCCGTTTCTCTTCGCGACGGTGCTCATCAATTCACCCCAAGGCGCGTTGGTCCCGGCATGATCGGTTGAATGTACGACCACGTCCCCGAGCCTGAGAGAATCCACCGCCTCGATTTCAAGTCCGTAAGGATCAACCTCGTTGATGTAGTCCGTCTCCATCCAGCGAAGGGTCCGGGCGTGGCCAACGAACCCGCAGTTCTTTCGGTCGGGTAACAAAGGGCGCAGCCGATGGTGCATGGCTTGGTTGCGGTAACCGAGGGCATCCAGGATGTCGCACACCGCGGCCACGTAAAGATTCTCGCGAATGAACTTTTCGATTTCAGTGTCGCTGGCAAACATACGCGGCACCTCCCTCTCGTATAATCGGCTGATCGGGCAATCGGGTGAACAATTTGTGATTGGTGATTTGTGATGGGTGATTGAAAAAGAAATCACAATTCAAATTACCAATCGCAAATCGTTCACCCGATCTCCCGGTCCCTAAGATTCGCTAAAATCAATCATGATGGGCCGCTCGCGGAACCCACGAGTTCTAATGGCGCAGTAAATCAATCCTGCCGTAAACCAGACTCCTCCCGTGATTTTAGCGGGCGTTTTAAGGCCCAGCCAAATCCAAAGGCAAAACACGAATCCGATGAGAGGCATCACAACGTCCGCGAACCATCGCCGCTTGCGGCCCGACTGTTGCACGATGGCGAATTGCCAGAAGGCGGCAAAGTTCACTCCCATGAACGCCAGGAAAGCGCCGAAATTCAGGATCTCGCCCGCCTGCTCGTAACTAACAAACAGTGTTCCAATATACGCCACAATTCCGATCAACCAGATGTTACGGGTAGGGGTATTACGCTTGGGATCAAGGTATGCAAAGAGCTTGCGCGGAACCACGTTATCGCGTCCCATGCCGAAGAGCAGGCGCGCAGCACCCACTTGGCCGGTCAGCCCCGCGCCGATCGTGGCGAGGATCAACACTAAGCCCAAGGCCTGAAAGAGGAGCGGCCCTCCCACCCGGCTCGTCACATCCATGAAAGCTGTCTCGGTGTTATGGAAGGTGGTGTAGTCGGGCCAAACTCTTTGTCCAAGATAGATCTCCAAGCCCCCTACGATTCCGGTGAACAAACAGACGGAGACAGTGGCCAGCATGACGTTGCGCTTGGGATTCACGACGTCCTCTGCCAGGGTGGTGACACCGTCGAAGCCAATGTAGGTGAGCGCGGCATAAGAAGTGGCAGTCCAGATAACCCGGATGTCGAAAGTCTTGGGATCGTAAAAGGGCTGGGTAGACAGAACCCCACCCCACCCCTGAAGGTGGAAAAGGTAACGGACCGCCAGGATCATGAAGATTCCAATGACCACGCACATGATCGTGAGAAGGATGACGTTGGCGCGTGCAGTGGCGCGGATGCCTCGCAGGTTCAGCCAGGTCATGATCCCCACGAACATCGCAGCCAGAACTGCGTAGGGTATAAATGGGAAAAACCGTTGGATCGTGAGAGCACCGTAGATACCGTTCAGGAGTGGTTGGATGAGGTAGTCAAGAAACATCGCCCAACCCGTGAGGAAGCCGAGGTGAGGATTGAGACCGCGCCCGACGTAAGTGTAGGCGGAGCCGGCCGTGGGGTAGAGTGTCGCCATCCTCCCATAACTGACGGCCGTCAGCATCATGGCGATCATCGCAATCAGAATGGTGGTGACGAAGTGGCCGTGGGAGAGGACCTGCGCGACTCCAAACATGGGCACGGGCGCGATCGGCATAATCAGCACGATGCCGTAAAAGATCAGATCCCACAATGTCAGGACACGCCGCAGGCGCGGGACCGGGGCGCCGGTTTTTGCTTCGCTCGAAACTGAGTTGTCGCTCAAGTCACGCTCCCAAAATGACGACCGTTCAGGGTCGCAGGTCTGCAAGATGTTGCAGGGTCAGCCTGGACGGTTGCGCGCGGGCAGCCATGAGGGCGGCCCCTGCCACGGGAATTTTCAAAGCTCGTGACGGTATTTCGACAAGAGTTCCGCCCCCGATTCCGTAACCCTGAGAACGTACTCGAGCCGCATGCCCCACCGGCCTTCGAAATACATTCCGGGTTCAAGTGCAATAATCATATTGGGCTCTAGGGGGATGTCATTATAAGGAACAATCCGTGGTTCCTCATGCCAGCTTATGCCTAGGCCGTGACCCGTGTGGTGCGGATAGCTTCCTCCGAGCTTGGCCACACCGCTTCGCACCTGCCGGTCGAGATCGCAGGCTCGAAGCCCAGGGCGTACAGTCGCAATCGCATCTGAGAGGACACTCACCAAGCCGTCAAACGCTGCTTTGTATTTCTCAATCGGTTCGCCGGCGCAACAGGTGTTACAACTATCGCCCCAGTACCCGAAATGTCGAGGAACCAAGTCGACGATGAGCAATTCTCCGGACTCAAACTTCCGAGCGGTGGGCGGACCTCCCACGAGGGAAGTGCGGGGGCCCGAAACCACATCCGCAATGATCGGAACCCGGCCTCCTTCCCTAAGTTCCATGGCTTGGCGTAGTGCGGTGAAGATCTCAATCTCGGTACGCCCCGCAGTTGCCTGCTGCTTAGCTATACGCTGGCCGAGGTCGCACAAGGCCAGCACTGCGCGCATGGTTTCGAGTTCTTCCGCGTCCTTGACCATGCGAAAAGTAGAGAGGACATCTTTGAACGAGCAAAACTCCAGTTGGGGACAGTCGGAACGCAATGCGTCGAGGAGCGCAGCGGGGATTTCTTCCGGCTCGATGGCGACCTTGCTTCGCGGAAGAGGCCGCAACTTCGCCGCCAGTTTTGCGGACAAGTCCTGGACCGCGAACATGGGCCTTTCAATGATGTAACTCGAGAAACTCTCTCGCGATACGGCCCCCGCAATGCCGTCTCCGGGTTCCATGTCTGCGAGGTGCAAAGTTGGTTGCTCGCCGCGAATCCACAGAAATACTCCTAGCAGAGGAGTCATGGGAGAGGGTTCCAGTTCCACCGTGGCTTGGTACCCCGTGAAGTAGCGGAGGCTAACGAAGGAACTGAACAGAGCGTGGTCGATGCCGTTTTCTTGAAGAGTCCTGGATAGTCTCTCGAGTCTATCTTTGACCATGAGTGACCTTTCTGCGAAGAGTCGTAAAGTTCTGACTCCTGACTTCGAACTGCCGCCTCCTAGCTCGTTGGGGGCAAACCAACCCCAAAGCCGCCGCTCACCTCTACGGTCGCACCGGTCATGAAGGAAGCGTCTTCGCTGGCCAGGAACACGGCGACCCGGGCAACCTCTTCAGGTTGGCCGATGCGCCAGAGGGCGTGGAGCTTTCCGGCGGCCTGCCTGGCCTCGGCAGGGTTTGGCTGAACCTCGAAGTATCCCCAGGCCAGACCCGCGTCGATGTAGCCCGGACAAATGCAGTTCACTCGAATTCCCTCTTTGCCGTGATCGATGGCCATAGCCTTGGTCAAGGCGATGATGCCACCCTTGCTGGCGCAGTAGCCCGCGCACATCGGTTCCACGAAGAAGCCGTTCACGGAGGCCATGTTGACGATGCAGCCTTGGGTTTTTCTTAAATGGGGGATACTATACTTTGAGCAAAGAAAGACTCCTCCTAAATTGATGCTGATTTCTCGGGTCCACTCCTCAAACGTAGTATCCTCCACGGTTTTGTTAACCTGGATGGCGGCATTATTGAACAACACGTTGATCCGTCCAAACGTTCCAAGTGTCTGGTCCACCATGGCCTGGACCGATTCAGGATCCGACACGTCCGTCTTAACTGCGAGAGCCGCTCCTCCCGCGGACTTGATCTGTATCGCCGTTTCCTGTGCTCCCTCCAGATTGATGTCAGCAGCCACCACCAGGGCTCCCTCCTTGCCAAACTCCAGGGCGCCGGCCCGTCCGATACCGGATGCGGATCCGGTGATGATCGAAACCCGACCTTCAAGCTTCATGCTCGATCTCCTCTTCTCAGAATTGCATCAGCTATCTGCCTTCTCCATGGGAGCATGCCCTGTACTTGCACACCGCAGCCACAAGGGCCGCCCCTACACGGCGTAAGCCTTTAGCGTATCCGCGTTAATCTCGATCCCCAACCCAGGCTTGGAGGGTACAGCTACCTGGCCGTGCACGACTTTGAAAGGTTCGGCCAAGAGTTCCCGCCGCAGGGCTGAGTCCGTCACCGAAAACTCCAGAAACGCCGAGTTCGGTATGGCGGCAATCAAATGCAGACAAGCCGCCACCAACACTCCGGTTCGAAAGGCGTGGGGCACACACAGGCGATTGACTTCCTGCGCCAGGTAGACAATACGCTTCGCTTCGGTAAGCCCGCCCACGTGCGACATTTCCGCGTTCACGACGGCTTTGCCCACCTCCGGAGAAGTATCGACCTCTCCGTACCCTGTGATGCCTTCATCGGTCTCGATGCGAATCAAAAGGTCATCCTGAGTTCCGTCTGCGACGGCTTGCCGCTCCGGCAGACGCAAGATGATCCCCTCCACACCGGTGATTTTCATGCTAAGCCCCGCCTATCGGCGTTCAATGAACGCAAGTATAATAGCCGCTCTGGGGACTTGACTGTCAAGACTCTCAGACTCAATTTAGGTTGTTGGCGCAAAAAGTCGAACGAATTTCGCACTCGGGGTGAGTAATGTTCAATTGTCGATATCTTCCTTTCGGGTTGTTGATTGTTGTTTGCGTGGGGTTCCCGGCCCGCGCGCAGGACCAGCAGGCCAGCGCGCGAATCACCATTGACCCCGCGCAAAAGTTCCAGGAGATCCAGGGGTTCGGCATCAACTACACCGGTCCGTATTTCCGCAACGATCAGAAGGCGACGTTCGACACCCTGATCGACGATCTTGGCGTGACGATGTTTCGGGTGGTGGTTTACCTGGTCTATTCCAACTGGGAGGAAACGCCGGGCGCCAAGGACTGGGAGTATTGGAACGATCGCTACTCCACGCCGATTTTCGAGGCGTCGTGGAACGGCCTGCGGTACTTGAACTCGCGCGGCATCCGCCCCATGCTGGCGCTGATGGGGCCGGTGCCCGATTGGATGACGGGCAAGAATCCACTGCCGCCCAGGCACGCCGTGTGCCAACCCAAGGTTCCGCCCAATTTGCAGGGCTATTTGAGCCCGGCCCACTATGGCGACTTCGCCGAGGAAGTCGGCACGATGGTCGAATACGCGCGCATCCAGGCGCATATCGACTTCGACTACTTCAGCCCCTTCAACGAGACAGACTGCTATCCTCCGGAAGGCCCGCGCATCGACCCTGACGAAGCGCCGAAGGTCCTCGAGGCCGTGGCGCAACGGTTGAAGAAAGAAGGGCTGGGAGATGTCCAGTTGGCTGTTGCCGACAATGCGATTATCACCAACGATTATACCGATCCCATTCTTAAGGACGACCAATTGATGAAGCAGGTCGGGGTCTTCACCTTTCATACCTACGGCGAAAACTCGATTGGCGCGCAGGTGGACCGGGTGAAATCCAGCAAGTACGCGCGCGTTCCTGTGTGGCTGACGGAGTACGGCGACTTGAACGACGAGGACAAGACCTTCGAAAACCAGTGGAAGAATTTCTCGCTCAAGTCCAACCGGCGCGCGCTGACCGCGCTCAACCAGGGCGCCAACGCCTTGTTCTACTTCGACGCCTTTGACGATTACGAAGAGTGCGCCCGGCGGCTCTGCTTTTACGGCCTGTTCCGCAGCGCCAGCCATGTCTACGCGCCGAAGAAGAGCTACTACGCCACGCGGCAGCTTTATCACTTCGTGCGGCCCGGCTGGCGGCGAATCGCCGCCACGAGCGAAGCCCCTGGCCTGATCGTCTCGGCTTTCCAGGGCCCGACGCCGGACGCGCTGGTATTGGTCGGAGTGAAAGAAGGCGGCCCGGGCCACTTTCAAATCGACCTGCCGCAGACCGGTTCCACGCCGGCGAGCTGGGATCTCTACGAGACCACCCGCGAATTGGATTGCCAGAGAGTCGTAACCGTTCCCGTGCACGATGGCCGCGCGGAAATCGAACTGCCCGCGGAGGCAGTGTTCACGCTCGTGGGGAAGATGTAGGGGCACCATTCCTCCACGCAGGTCTTTGCTTCTCCGTGTTCTCTGTGCCTGCGAAAAGACGAAACACAGAGCTCACAGAGACGCTCTGTGGTCTCTGTGTTGAGCTTTTTGATGGCACGGAGGACACTGAGAAGTTCATTGGGTTGCGTCCCCCGATCCGCGCTCTGAGACGGCATGGAAGGCTCGCGCGTCTTTCTTCAACCGCTCCTTGTCACCCCACACTGACTCCGTGTGGGCGAGGATTTCCTCGGGCGTGAGCCAAAGCTGCTTCATTTTTCTCTGGCTATGCAATCGCGCCATATCGTTAAAGTGCGGTGAGGACGGATCCTCGGATTCTCCATACGGCAGAAGACTCCAAGCCTGCTTGGGCGAACCTTCCTCGACCACCAGCAAGTGTCCCCAGCCGTCGTCGCAGTGGATCGTTCCGTCTTCAGCCTGAGGGCCGTCATCGGGGTGGAGCACGTCAAACACGCCTGTCCCGTCCATCGGGAACGTGCCACCGCGCTCGACGATGTTCACCTTTCCCCAGGGGACTTCAGCCTTGCCGAAGTCTTTACGAATCCGCCGAATTCCCTCCCCCAGAGCCTTGAGCGCCATGGCTTGTTCCTCGCGTGAATCGAGGTCGACCTTGTAGCGCGAGTAGGCTAGAAATCTTCGCAGCCGGGCGGCCGAAAACAGATCGCGGTAGGCTTGCGCCCAGAAGTGGAGGTAAGTCTCGGCGGCCGAATCCGTGGCCGAACGGCGGTCCCAACTCTCGAGGGTCGCGACGGCCTGCGCGATGCCCGGATCGGCAACCTCGCGCGGTTGTTTCCGGAGCCCTCGCACCAGTAGAGGAACGATGACGTCAGCGGGCACGACATAGGTGTCGTAGGCCAGCGCCTTCATTTCATCCAGGGTGAATTTCTTATCCTGGGCCAGCACTTTCAATAGCCTCTCCCCGCGCGGATTCAAATCCTCCTGGCTGATCTCCGGCTTGGTCACGGAGAGCAAGTAATAGGGGGCGGGGTCGAGCGGTTGAAGCCCGGAGTTGACGGTCGAGAGCCAGGGCGGATTGTTGCAGTTCTGGATGAAGCCTGAGGGCGGGTTCAGCAATTGTGGATACTTTTCGAGCGGGAAATACGGCCCCCATTCGGTCGCCTTGGTCCAGCCCGGCACAGGCTTGCGCCAGTCGTAGCCTGCGGCGCGCTGGGCTACGGTGGCGTTGTGCACCCAGTAGAGGTTGTTCTGATCCGTGTAAAGCAGATTCCAGCGCGGCATGAGGTGCGAGGCGATGACGGTTTTGAACTCCTCCAGATTCCGCGCCTTCATGATGCGGTAGAGGTTGGTCGAGTAATTCACGCCCAGGTAATTGGGCAGCGCCACCGCGTAAGCCCGGTGCCGCTCCTTATCGAATTTGACGATAGGCCCGTGGTGCGTGTAATAACAGGGCAGGGCCAGCGTTTCCATTCCGTTGGGGCCCTTAATGCGGAAGGTCTCGTTTTCGACCTTGATCTCGCGCCAGCCGCCCTCGTAGAGATATTGGAGTGGGTTTGCGGGGTTGAGCTTCTCTTCATACACATCGGAGATGTTCGGCATGTTTCAGGTTGCGGACCACGTGATCCGGTCGTTCAATCCATCCAGGAAAAACGGACTGCCGAACCAACTGATGCCCGCGGCGTCCAGCTTCCCGGGCGTGATCAGATGCGCCTCGTAATTCTGAAAGCGGTTGGCCCACGGCATGTGCGTGTGTTCGACGTGAATAATGCGGCCGTCGGCCGACTTGGCAGGGGCGATGGCAAATTGATTGGAACCCAGGTTGGGGAATGAATAGGGCAGGTCATCAAGCTTACTCAGCGCTTCGTGAATGCTGTAAAAGCGAAAGTACTGGCTGCGCTCCAGCGCTTCCACGTCTTCCGCGGTGATACCGTCGATCCAGGAGGGCACAGCGGCGCGGTGCTCCTCGATGTAGGCATTCACCCCACGCGCGAAACTGGAGAGAATCCGATAGACCTGCGGATCGATCTCATCGCGGTGTTCGACCACGGTCTGCTTGGTGCGCAACAAACGCTGCAAGTAATCGCCGTCCCAGCGATATTCGTACGGGATGAATCGCAGGTACCCGTCACCGAGCGCTCCAAAGCCCTGCACTTCCGCTCGCCGCCCCTGGGCGTCACGATACTGGATGAACATCTTCTCCAGATGGTCTTGCGCCTGAGCATAGCCGTATCCGAAGAAAGTGGCTTCCTCCGTCTCGCCGACAATGTGCGGAACGCCATACTCGTCGCGATAAATGCTGACTTGGCCGGCCAGCGGATCGCGCGCCTGAAGACTCCACGGCAGCATCGCAAGGACCGCAAGAACAGCGGTAGACCATCGGGTTGTTCGTGTCATTCTGCAACCCCCCTCCCTTCGAGCTTTGCGTGCCTTGGACCTTGTCGTTACATCTCGATTTCCCTCTTCGCAACCCCGACTGCGCTTCGAAACTCCACTTTGTTCGCTTCGTTTGCCGCTTCTGGGGTACAGAAAAGCGTTCGTTCTGCGCAATCTATTTTAGCCCAATCGTTTGTTTTCAATGACTTCTTAGCTTCGTTCCCACGATTTTGTGTGTTTTCGGCGGGACGAAGGGGCAACCCTTGCGGTTGCCCGGGGGCGGCCACCAGAACCCCCTCACCCCCCGACCCCTCTCCCCCAAGCGGGCGAGGGGGGATTGTGGATTCAGGGGGTGGCGCCGACGTGCCGCCCTCTGCCATGTCGGCGTCACGTTCTTGGCCAGTTTGGGGCGACCGGCGCATACATCCCGACCAAACCCGTCGGGACGTATGCGCCACCCCGGTGGG
>JBEKMN010000079.1:0-26976 GCA_050008495.1 Terriglobia bacterium
GGACTGGTGGAGATTCCCTGAATTCCAAGGTTGCCGGCGATGTCTTCCTGATATGCATATTTGTTAAGTGTGGAAGTTCTTTGCCGGTTGAAATTCGCGGTCAGGATATTAAGGGTGCGGGAGCCGAGGGTGTGGGTCTCGCTCGCGTTCAGGTTTTGGCTGCGCACGGAAGTATTCGAGGTCAGGTCGGGGAGTGAGACCGAGTTGCTCCGTGCGGAGTTGAAGAAGTACATGACGTTGAGGCTGTCTTTCGCTGACAGTTGCTCTCCGATGCGGCCCATGACCCGATCGTTGGCCGTGGGCAGGGACTCCTGAAGATGGAAGTTCTGAATCGTAGCCCCCGGCACGTTGGGCAAAGGAATATAGCTCAACAGGCCCAAAGCGGCTTTGTCCAGACAGGTCACTGGAATCGCGTTACTTGGGAACGGGGCGCCGCGTGCCACCAGATTGCACGAGGACAAGGAATTGTAAATGATTGGGACAGTTCCGGCCCCAGACCCGCTAGGGATCTCAGCCTGCGAAAAACCACCACTTCGCTCAAGAGAAGTGGGCACGGTGGCAAAGCTGTCGAACGGACTTTTGCCCCTTGTCAGGTTATAGTTCACGAAGAAACTCGTCTTGTTCCCGCCATTGTAGATCTTCGGAATCACAAGGGGACCGCCGATCGATCCAACAAACTGCTCGGAGTATGAAGGGATCTGGGGGGATTCTGCCACGTTCAAAGGGTAAGGATGAGCGTCAAAGACGGAATTGGTGTAACTCTCCATGATGTTGCCGCGCAGCCGATTCACTCTGGCGCGGCCCCCCGCCCAGTTCCCTCCCCCACCCCCAAAGCCTCCGCCGCCGAACCCCCCACCGCCAAATCCCCCGCCGCCGAATCCTCCGCCGCCCCCAGGGCCGCCACCACCCGGCCCACCGCCGGGCGCGCCACCACCCGGCCCGCCACCACCAAAACCTGGGGCGCCCTGCCCTTGCATCATGAAAAGGTCGCGCATTTGCTGGAACCGTTGTCCACGGCCCTGGCCACCGCCCGGCGCGGAGGCAGAAATGCCCTCGCCACCTGTCAGCAACACCGACTCCGAAGCGCTTGCCGAAGTGTCGGTTTCCGCGGGAGCCTCGGATTGCCCGCCGCTCGCCGCTGCTTGCTCCCCGGAGAATCGCACTCCGCCTTCATTGCCATTCATTCCAGCCATCAGCGACTGATCCAACCCTTGCGCTCCGAGCGCTCCCTGAACTTGTCCCGGCAGATTCTGGAGGTTTTGCGGCAACCGCTGGCCCGAAGGGGGATTGCCGGAAGCGTTCGCCAACACCGGCGTATTGATTGTCAAGGCAACGTTAACCTTAAGTGCCTTCCCTTCGCTTATAGGAATCGGCTCCCGCACATCGTTATGGAATCCGACCAGCGAGACTTCCAACTTGTAATTGCCCGGCGGGAGTCCGTTGAGCGCGTAATTCCCGGCGTCATCCGTCCAAGTTTCCTTTCTCTCGCCTGTCTGGGGATTGGTCAGTACCACGGTGGCGCCGGGGACGGAAACTCCTGCGGGCCCGTGAACGTGCCCTGTGAGGGCCCCGGCGTTGCTGGTTTGGGCGCCCAGTTTCATAGGGGAGAGTCCCACAAACAGCACCAAGAGCGTCGCCAACGAGCGACTCTTCCGCCGTCGCTCCATGAGGAGGCTTCCTATTCTTGAGAAATCCATAACCGGCCCTGACCTTCTTCTCTCGTGTGGGGACCTGCTCGCCTGCAGTTTATAGCGTAAAGTCGTGCCCCGCGCCGCCCCTCTCACAATCATTACGTGTTTGTAGCGGGCACGGTTACATGGCCTTGGCGCCAGAAGCCTGGAAATCCGCCCCCCACCTGTTATGATTGCGCAGTAACCGCACAGAAGTTCCACACGTCAAGAACTTCAAGGAGGGGTTTATGCGCAAACAGTTCGCTTTGGCCCTTGGGCTTATCCTTCTTACTATAACAAGTGTTGCGTTTCCACAACAGCAGGATGAAGCGAAGACGCCGTCGCAAAATCCTCCGCGCCAATTCGCCGGACGACCGGTTTCAGGAACAATCACTTCCGTGGGCGTAGACCGCTTCGAGATTAAGAAGATGGATGGCTCCAGCCAAACCGTCATGGTGGACGACCACACCCACTATCGCGAGGGACAAAAGGACGTCCAACTTGAAGATCTAAAGCCTGGGGACCAGGTCTCTGTTCGAGGACAGACTAACGCGAACAAGGAGTTTGTGGCTGAAAACGTTCGCCGCATCACCGCGGAAGAGATGCAACGCTTTCAAAACGCTGGAGAGCGAGTCTTCGGCGCTATCGTCTCCGTCGACAAGAATCAAATCAAGGTCAACAATCCCCGCCAGGGAGAAAGAACCATCACCGTCAACGACCAAACTCAGTTCATCAAAGACGGCCAACCCATCGCCCTCAAGGATCTCAAAGTCGGCGACCGCATCTTCGCCATGGGAAGTGAGAACCAAGGACAGTTTCTGGCCACCCGTATTATGACGGGACAATTCGGGCAAGGGCGGAGGCGAGATAATCAACAGTAGGCGGCAGGCAGTGGGCAGTACGCCGACGGCGGCGAACTCAACGAATCCTCATTCAAAGGTAGCCCGTCCCCTTGGGCGGTGACCCGCATCGGGGCTTTCGCCAGGCGAACCCGGGCCGGGTGAGGCGCGATTCTCGCTGCAACGGGCATTCCTGGGCTTATAATGGTGGCCGCTGTGGCTGCGCAACGGTCGCAGCAACGTGCCAGGAGTCAAAGAATGCGAAACCTATTGGTCCGATTCATCGCCATCTCTATCGTGCTGGCGCTTGGCCAACATTGGCTCGCTGGGCAGGAATCCCCGGCAAACCCTCCAATCGAACAACAGGCCCGCATCCCCCATGGCCAGGTGGAGCGCCAACTGCAACGGATGAGGGAGACTCTGAACGTAACCGATGATCAAGTGGCCAAGATCAGGCCAATCCTCGAGACGCGGAATCAACAGCTTAAAGACTTGCGAGCGAATTATTCGCTGCCCCAAGGGGAAGCGCGGGCAAAATTGGCTGAGATCCGAAAGTCCGCGCGACGGCAAATCGAACATATCCTAACGCCGGAACAGAGACAGAAGCAGAAGGCGCTGCGGCGGGGGAGGAATGAAGGCACTTAGGCAGGTGGGCAGGTGGGCAGGTCGGCAGGTCGGCAGATGGGCAGATCGGCAGATCGGCAGGTGGGCGGGCAGTCGTAAATAGTGTCCAACCAAGCGTGGCCACTCGCCGCCGAGCAATGGCCATCTCCCACACTTTCGGAGGAACACTGGAGATCCCGGCCAGAAGATCGAGCTTTTTCTCGTCGCGAAAGCGCTCGTACAGGTCTTGCAGTTAGTCTATCCATCTGCCCACCTGCCGATCTGCCGATCTGCCCATCTGCCGACCTGCCGACCTGCCCATCTGCCTACTGTTCAATCACGATCGCGGCGTGAGGCGGGAGGCGCAGCGTGTTGGCGTCAGACGCTAGGGACGCTCCACCTATCGCGTAGACCTTTCGGAGCCTGCTGACCATTCCACCCAAACCAACTATCCTGCAAGCTACCGGAAGCTCGGTGAAATTCGCCACGGCGGCGCGCGCTCCCAGCGGGAAGACGGCCACACGCGGGGGCGCATCTGGCGAGGTCACCGTGAATTCTTCCACGATTTTGCGCAACTCCCCCAGCGCTTCACGCTGCGCCTCCGACATTTGAGCAACCCGATTATTTGAATCCACATAAGTGAGCCGGGGCAGCGAATCCGAGAAAATCACCAGGCTGCCGTTTCCTTCCTGGACTTCGAGCAAGTATTTGTTCTTGGGAAGGTTGGTCGGAGCGTCCGAGGGTAAGCGAGGGTCACCGTTCAAAGCATGCGCCAAAACCTCACTGACCAGTGCAGTCCCGCCGGATTCCAAGAAACTTGTCAGCCGCGGGACGAAGTCGGCATCTTTGAGCGAATGAACAGTGAAGAGCGCGGCGCGGGCCTTTTCAGGGAAGTGCACCGTGGGAGCAAGGGGGATCGCCAGCATCCCAATCTGGTCGAATAGATACGGTTCGTCGCCAGGCTCGCTGGAGGCAGGCTTGTAGGCCGGAATCCCCGTCCAGTTTGCGGCCAGCTTACTTAACCCTTCGTATTCCGTACGATGGGCGCCCAGAGCTTCCACCTGCTCGTTATATTGAGAAGAAGCCAAAGAGCCGTAGTGGAAAAGGAACGACTCCGGAGCGCCGGCAAGGACCGTAATAAGCGCCTGATCCAGGTAAGTCACCGCATTCGTCCCGAAAGGATCGAACCAGCCGCCGCCGGTCTTTTCTCCGCCGATATCGCGGAACCAACGGTAGATGAAATATCCCGTGTATTGCTGCTTATGACCCCATTCGTCGGAACTGGGATCGCGCAACTCGGTGCCTACCCAGATGCGATCGAAGAGTTCCGTTTCTTTGTCGACAATGTAACCGCGATCCTGAAAGTTGTCGTACCACTGCGGGTATTTCAGAATGACCTTCACCTTGGGATTGACCTGCCGCGCAGGGCCGAGCACACGATCCCTTGCCATCTCGAGCATCAGCTTCTCGCGATATTGCGGCCAGCTGAGGGAGCCTTTCGCGGCCGCGCACTCGGAACACTGGCAATCCGTGAAAAAGAAATCATCAATGATAATTTCATCGAAAATCCCGGCGGCAAACCGGAAGATGGAGGCCAGCTTCTCCTGGTTCTTGCGGTTCGTATAGCACACCGCCACATCCCAGCCGTTGGAGGGCTTGCCAATCCCGGTGGTGGTAACACACCCCGAAACCCGCAGCCCGGCTTGCCGGAAAAAGTCCCGCGCGGTTTTGAGCGTCTCCGCATCGGGTCGGTACCCGTCGCGAAACGCTTCAATATAAACCTTGGTGATTCCCAGCTTGCGGCAGAACTCGAGGGCATCCGCTCGCCCCTGATCTGTAGACAGGTGTTCACGCACATCCTGGGCAGTGAAGAGCGTGGACCAGTCGATTGCCCGGAGGGCGAGGGGACTTACTAAAAACGCTCCAAGTAGGACTAAAACACAAAGCACTGGCAGCCTGCTGCGTTCCAATCGGCCTGAAAAACCGAGAAATGAAAACACGACGAGATACCTCCGGACCAGGGGATCCACTTCCGCACGGCGCTCGCCACCCGACACGCGCCGAGCGGCCCCAAAAGATAACGCAGTCGTGCGGGAAAGGAAAGCGAATACACATCCCCTGCATAGAAGTACAATGTTGCCGTGCGATCTTGCGCAGGCAGTCCTTCGATTTGCCAGAGGGCGGCCACAAGGGCCGCCCCTACGACCCGGAGAGATTATTATGCCGAAATTGAAGGTCAGGTTATTGAAGCACACGGATCGAGCCGAACTCGACCGTTACTTGCGCCTTTACAGCCGCAGCTTTAATCCCGACGAAAGGGTGAGCACGCAGATTTTGCGCTGGGTCATGCGGCCCTCGCCAGCTAGGGTTAATCCCGTGCACCTGTTTGCCGCTTACTTGGACAAGCGCCTGGTGGGCGGCGCCTGCACGCTGGTCCTCCCCATGTTTCAGGTCGTGTTCGGGAGCTACATCTTCGTGGATCCGGCCCTCCGACGGCGAGGGCTGGGTCTGAGGATTCTTCGTAAGGTGCTCCGCCTGGAAAGGAAAGGGCCGCACGGCTGGAATTGGAGGTTTTACGCCGAAGTGACTGCGTCTTCAGGTGACGGGTGGCCGAAAGTCCTGGCCAAAGCAGGCTTCGGCTTTTTCAAGACGATATGGCCGCTAGGTTCGTATCAGAACCCCGACAAGGTCGTGGCGGGGCGGCTCTGTTATTTCAATTTCCGCAAGCCACCGGAACGGTTTTCTCAGCCCGCCCTGCTGACCTACATCCACGCCCTGTTTTATGGCCCCGAAGCGATGCACCGGCACCTGCTGCCGCGGCTGAAACATTTTGTTCAGCTCGAAGCCGGGGAATAAGGACATTGATCGAGTGTCATGTAACACAAATACTCTGTCATTCCGAGGTGCCGCAGGAGACGAGGAATCTCGCACTGCCTTGAAAACATTCAGAGCGAGATTCTTCGCTTCGCTCAGAATGACAGACGTGAGCTGTGGTCCTAGCCCCCAGTCCCTAGCCCCTAGCCCCAAGGTGTTTTTGGTATTGCAGCAGGAGGTAATTGTCTGTCATCCCGGCAATGTAGTCGCAAACGACGCGATGCAACGGTTCCTGCCGGCTTTGCGCGACGTAGAAGGGCGGAAGACAGCGAGGGTGCTCGAGGTAGTAACCAAAAAGGCGCCGCACGCAGCGCACGATGACCTGCCGCTCCGACCCAACTCGACGATGGGAGTAAAGATAGGAGTTTAGGAATTCTTTCAGTTCCTTGTCGTCGCGGGCTCGCCGGGGGCCTAATCCTACCAGCCGCTTGGGATGCGCTCGCACCTGCGCCACCGATCTTATGCCTGCCTTCGTAAGGCGCGAGCGCGTCGAGTCGATGAGGTCGGTTACGAGAACATTCAATACACCCTTCAAGGCCTCGTTGAACTTCAATTTCTCGCGTGCTGAAGTATACTTCCGGTCGACAGCCCGATAGAGCGAATCAAACAGACGCACGTGCCGGCGGATCAGCGGAAGCGTGAGAAGTTTCGCCTCGTACCCGTCGTCAAGGTCAGCGCAGTTGTAAGCAATCTCATCAGCGGGGTCGATCAATTGGGCTTCCAGCGGGGGCCGGGCGTTCAGGGCGTAGGCTGCGAGTTCCGGGTACTGCGCGGGATCGTAATCCCTTGAGTGCTTGATGATTCCTTCGCGCAGCTCAAAAGTGAGATTCAACCCCGGAAACCTCACGTATTTCTGCTCAAAATGCTCGACAATGCGTAGCGCGTGCAGGTTATGATCAAAACCTTCGTGGTACCGCCCCATCCGGCGGTTAAGTTCGGCTTCCCCGGCGTGGCCGAAGGGCGGATGGCCCACATCGTGCGCCAGCGCCAGGGCCTCTACCAAATCGGTGTTCAGCCGCAGCGCCTTCGCTACCGTTCGGCTGATCTGCGCCACTTCCAGAGTGTGGGTCAGCCGCGTACGAAAATGGTCGGAGTAGCGCCGGGTGAAAACCTGGGTTTTATTCTCAAGCCGGCGGAAGGCGCGCGAGTGAAGGATGCGGTCGCGGTCCCGCTCATAATCATTGCGGAAGGGATGGGAAAGCTCGGAATAGCGGCGGCCTTGCGATTGTTCAACTCGCATGGCGTAAGCGGCCAGGTGGTTGTTTCCTTGGCGGCGCATAGATGACACTCTACGACGTTTCTTCCGGCGTTGAAAAGCGGTAGCCCACCCAGGGTTCGGTCAAAAGGTAGCGGGGCTTGGAAGGTTGAGGCTCGATCTTCTTGCGTAATTGGTTGATAAAGACGCGCAGGTATTCCACCTGATCTCCGTAGTCGGGCCCCCAGACGGCCTGCAGCAGTTCGCGGTGCGGAAGCGCCTTGTTGGAATGGCTCACGAGGTAATGGAGCAGCTCGAATTCCTTGGGCGTCAGTCGCGCCTGATGGCCACGCGCGATCACTTTTCGCTTCGCAAAGTCGATGGTGAGATCCCGGGTCTCGAAGGTCGCCGGCAGGTCGTCGGCACCGGGCGCGTGGCGGCGCAAATTGGCGCGAATGCGCGCCAGGAGCTCCTGGATGCCAAAGGGTTTGACCACATAATCGTCAGCACCGGAATCGAGCGCCCTCACCTTGTCGCGTTCATTGTTGCGCACGGAGAGCATGATGATAGGGGCGTCGCAAAACTCCCGTATTTCGTGGCAGACTTCGAAACCACTCATGCCCGGCAGGTTAATGTCAATAATCAGCAGGTCCGGCTTTTCTTCCCTGATCATCTCGAGGGCCTCTTCGCCTCGGCGGGCTTCGCGCACCACGAAGCCGCTCGCCACCAGGCTGGTCCGCAGCACGCGGCGAATCTGCGCCTCGTCATCGAGGACTAAAACCCTGCCCGCACTCATAGCCCCCTCGCCCTTTCCGGAGACAGCGGCAAGTTGAAATAGAATACCGAGCCGCTTCCCACCTGACTGGTGACCCCCACGCTCCCGCCGTGGGCCTCCACAATCGCCTTGCAGATGGCGAGCCCCATTCCGGTGCCCTGAACTCGGTAACGGTGTTCCCTGCCACGATAGAATTTGTCGAAGATAAGGGCCTGCTCGAAGCCGTCAATTCCCGCTCCACGATCCGCCACGCTGGTGACGAGAAACCGGCCGGAAACTTCGCTGCTGATGACGATCGGGCTTCCCGCTGGAGAATACTTCACCGCGTTGTCGAGAAGTTGTGTGAGAACCTCCCGGATGCGCACGGGATCCATCGGCACCAGGGGCAAGCCCTCCGGCAAGCGGACTTCGACGCTATGATTTGCGAGAGCGTTTTTCGAATCCTCGATGGCCGCCTCCACCACCTCGCGAATCGGGTGAGGTTCGATCTCGAGCTCGATCTCGCCGGCATCCAGGCGGGCCATCTCAATGGCTTCCTCGATCAGGCGATTCAAGTGGTCACTCTCTTCGTTAATTATGGAGAAGAGCTCCCGCCGCTGCGCCTCACTCAGCTCGGACTGGGTCAGAAGACTGGTCACCGAAGCCTTGATCGCTGTGAGGGGGGTTCGAAGCTCGTGGGTAACGGAGTCCAGAAGGGCCGAGCGCAGACGCTCCTCTTGCCGCGCAGCTTCGGCTTTGCCCAAAGCTTCGATGGCGCTGACCCGCTCGACCGCGATGGCGATGACCGTCCCGAGAGCTTCCAACGTCTCGCGCCCCAAAACCACGCCGGAAAGGCCCAGGCTCCCCACCGAGCGCACTCCCATTCGAACCGGCACAAAGCAAACTCGCCGCTCCACGTCCACGACGGGTTCTCCCCGCGCCATGATGGCCTTAAGCTGATCCGCGTCCAACTCGCGAAGACCGCTTCCCGAACGGTAGACGGCGTCCCGGTTGGCGAGGTACAGAGCTGCATCCTGGACCTCAAACGACTCCACGATGTGGCGGGGAATAACGTTCAGCAATTCGACCACGCTGCCTGCCACTAGCATTTGTTGCGTGAAAGCGTAGAGGCGTTCAAGTTCCTGGCGGCGCCGGTTGGCGTCGCGGGCTCGACGCCGCGCTTGCTCTGAGAGGCGGCTGGCGGTGATTGCGGTGACCAAGAAAGCACAGAGTGCAACCCAGTTCTGAGGGTTGCCGATGGTTAAGGTGCCCGAGGCCGGCAGGAAGTATTGATTGAAAGAAAGAGTAGCCAGCAGGGACATGAAAATTGAAACCCGAAGTCCCCAGAAAGCAGATACATAAAGTATCGCCAACAAGAAGATGAGAGCCACGCTCGTGGTGTTGACCGGCGGCACGCGGCGGAAGACGAGAACGATGGCCACTACCATACCGGCGGCGGCTGCGTAACGCGGAATTTGCCATCGGGAAAGCTTCAACACTGATGGTATTATAGCGGATATCGCCTGTAATTTAGTCAGGCTTCCAGTGTCCAAGCAAAGCCGGCACGCACGGATGATTGAATGAGTAAGAGTCCCGACCAATGGCTTGAGAAGACCGCGCCTCCCCAAAAGAAGGAAGGCGCGTTGAAAGTGTTTCTTGGCTACGCTCCGGGAGTAGGTAAGACCTACACTATGCTGAGCGAGGCCGGCAGGCGCCGCCGTCGGGGGCAGAATGTGGTTATTGGATTTGTGGAAACACACCGACGAAAGCCCATCGAAGATCTGGCTGCTCTTCTCGAACTGATTCCTCGGCGCCAACTCGACTACAAAGGTGTGACGTTCGAAGAGATGGACGTGGACGCGATTCTGGCCCGACGTCCGGGAGTCGCCCTGGTCGACGAGTTGGCCCACACCAACATTGAGGGAAGCAAGCACCGGAAGCGTTACGAAGACGTCATGGAACTCCTGGCCGCAAAGATCGATGTACTCTCCACCATGAACATTCAGCACGTGGAAAGCCTCGCCCCGCTGGTCCAGTCCATTACCGGAATTCCGGTTCGGGAAACTGTTCCGGACTGGGTGCTGAAGCGCGCTGGCGAAGTGGTTATGGTCGACCTGACTCCCGAGGCGCTGCAAAACCGGATGCGCCGGGGAGACATCTACCCGCCCGAAACCATTGAGAGGGCTTTGGGAAACTTTTTCAGGCCCGGCAACTTGATCGCCCTGCGGGAACTGGCGCTTCGACAAGTCGCGGAGGAGGTCGACCGTGAGCTTGGCTCCTACCTCACCACCAAGCAGGTCAGTCGAAACTGGGGAGTGCGGGAGCGCATCGCGGTCTCCATTAGTCCGCATCCCAACTCACAGTACCTCATCGCCCGCGGAGCACGTATAGCCCGCGCGGTAGGCGGCGAACTTTACGTGGTCTACGTCGAGACCTCCACGGACACCAGCGATGAAAAACAGCATGGCTTGGCGGCCAACATTCGCTTTGCGGAAGAACTGGAAGCCAAGGTGGAGCACCTGCACGGCGATCGCGTCAGTGATGCAGTCGCAGAGTTTGTAAAGGAAAGACGAATCACCCAAGTGGTCTTTGGACATTCCGCCACTAGGGGCTTGCGCAGGTATCTCTACCTTTCGGCGCTCAACCGCTTCCTGCGCCGCTCCCCGGCCGTGGATCTCCACATCGTCACGCAGGAAGGCGATGCTGAAACTTAGTGGCGAGTCTACGGTAGAACAACCTCTGTGGTCAGCAATAGCGGCCAGGGCTACATCGGTCCGACACGCGAGCCCTGCGCGAGGCCATAGCAGCTAAGGACGCTTCAAACGGATTGACCCGTCGCCGGTGTGGACGCTAAGAATGGGGCCGCCCCCATTCAACTTGCCGCGCAATGAGGATTGGTCCAGCGAACCGGAGAGCGTGATGGGTAGTTCTGAGGTGATCCGGCCATCGCCGGTGTGGACATCGAGTTCCGCTGAGAAGCCCTCGGGGAGGCTCAGTTCAACGTCACCATCGCCGCTCCGCAGGCTCCAGCCGGAGACCATCTGTGAGCCTTCGTTGATCTTCACGTAAATCCTGCCGTCGCCCGTCTTCAGGCTCAGAGAATCGAATCGCCCTTGCACATGCATGTTGCCGTCGCCGCTGCTGGCGTGCAACACACCGTCGAGGGAATCCGCCTCGATCCTACCGTCTTGAGTCGAGAGATTAATCTCGCCTTTGACGCCGCGGACCGTTAAATCACCATCGCCGGAATGGACATCCAGGCTTGCTTCGCGCGGAACTTTCAACTCAATTCTTACGGACCGGGTATTGACGCCGATGATCCAGCTCGTGTTGGGGATGCGGACCTCCAACTCGACGCGATTTCCGGACTGGAAATCGCGCACCCGCACTCGGTGATCGTCGGAACCGCCCCAAAAGCCTATCCGCACGCCCTCCGAGATGACGTGCGCCTCGATTTCTTTCCGCTCCCACGCCTCCACCTGCACGCGGGCGTCGTTCGTTTCGATCCGGAGGTCGGCCTTGCCGTTCAACTCGAAGGTCTTGGACCATTCTTCAGCCCAGACGTTGAGAGAAAATAGGGCCAGCCACAAAACCAAGCCTCCTGCAATTCTTTTCGGCATGTCTCCTCCTCAAATCTGTGGCATTGGTACTAACTTGAACATACGCGTCCAACGGGCTGAATGTTCCCGTCTCCTCAGGGTCAGACTATTTGATATAATATTATTTCTTAGGTTAATTCAGCGGGGCCCGGTCGACCAATGCCTCGGCATTTGCAATCGGTGACATTTCCAGGGAGGGGTAGCAACTCATGGATCGCGACACGGTGGTGTGCCTTCTGGCGGGCGGACAAGGCGAGCGCCTTTATCCACTGACGCGGGATCGTGCCAAGCCCGCCGTGCCCTTCGGCGGGATGTACCGGATTGTGGACATTACCCTGTCGAACTGCATTAATTCCGGCCTGCGGCGGATTTTCGTGGTTACCCAATACAAGGCACTTTCCCTGAATCGCCACCTGCGCGAGGCCTGGAGTATTTTCTCCGATGAACTGGGCGAGTTCCTACAGGTGCTGCCGCCCATGAGGCGTGTGGGAGAACATTGGTATCAAGGCACCGCCGATGCCGCTTACCAGAACCTCTACTCACTCGGGAGCGAACCGTGCAAGTATGTTTTAATCCTCTCCGGCGACCATGTTTACAAGATGAATTACCAGTTGATGCTCGAGCAGCACGTCCAATCCGGAGCTGACGTAACAATCGGCACAATCGAGTTCGACCGCTCAGTGGCCTCCCAGTTCGGGATTGTGGAAGTGGACAAGAAGAACCGCATCATCGGCTGGGAGGAAAAACCCGCCGACCCCAAGCCGTCTCTTCACAATCCTGATAAGTCGAACGTCTCCATGGGTATTTACTGCTTTAACCGTGACCTTCTGATCGAGGCGCTGGTGTCTGACGCCGCCGATCCCAACTCGAGCCACGATTTCGGGAAAAATGTGATTCCGAGGCTTATCGAATCAAAACAGGTTTACTCTTACGACTTCCGGGACGAAAACAAGAAAGAGGCCAAGTACTGGCGGGATATCGGAACCATCGAGGCCTATTACGAAGCCAACATGGACCTGGTCTCCGTCACCCCTGTCTTCAACCTGTATGACTCCGACTGGCCGATCCGCACCTACCAGCAACAGTACCCGCCGGCCAAGTTCGTCTTCGCGCAGGAGGGGCGTCGTATGGGGATCGCTCTGGACTCGATGGTCTCGATGGGTTGCATCGTCTCAGGGGGGCGAGTCACGAACTCGGTGCTTTCCCACGACGTCCGCATCAATAGCTACAGCGAAGTTGAGAACTCTATCGTTTTCTCTCACGTCAATGTCGGCCGATACTCGCGCATCCGTCGCGCAATCATCGACCGGGCCGTGCATATCCCGGAACGTACTGAAATTGGCTATGACCTCGAGGCGGACCGAACGAAATATCACGTCACCGAAGGCGGAATTGTCGTCGTCGTTCCAGAACAAGGCATGTTTGAAGATCGCAGGCGGGCAGAGGCACTGGGCGGTGGGCAGGTAGGCAGCGAGGCAAATGGGCGAGCGGCAGCAGGCGCTGGGCAACTGCCTGTAAACAGTCGGACTTAGCTCTTAGGAGGGCCCAACGAGCTTTTCCTTCTTCAGTTCAGCGTCCGGCGCGCACGCGATCCTTTCTTCCCGGCACCAACTGCGTTCCTAGCATCCACCACCGCCCATTTCCGGGTCCTCTTCTACCCATCTGCCGATCTGCCTACCCGCCCCATCGCTTGGCCGATTTCCTGGAAACGCGTCCTGTGTTAGAATTCCAAGTTTCGAAATTCAATTAAAGGATCAATTTAATGGCCAATATCGATCTAATCCAGGCAAGAGAAATACTCGACTCGCGAGGCAATCCCACGGTCGAGGCGGAAGTCTTCCTTCGCGATGGTTCCTTCGGGCGAGCGGCGGTGCCTTCCGGGGCATCCACCGGCGAGCACGAAGCCGTGGAACTACGCGATGGAGACAAGAAGCGTTACCTGGGCAAGGGCGTTTTGCAAGCTGTCGAGAATGTCAATACCGTGCTGGCGCGCGAACTCGGGGGGCAGGAAGCAAACGACCAGGCGGGGATTGATGACCACATGATCCGCCTGGACGGAACACCGAATAAGGGCGGTTTGGGCGCGAATGCCATACTTGCGGTCTCCATGGCGGTGTGCCGTGCCGCAGCTCAATCCGCGCGCATGCCGCTCTATCGTTATTTGGGCGGACTTCAGGCCCGCATACTTCCCGTCCCCATGATGAATGTGCTCAACGGCGGTGTGCACGCGGATAATACCGTGGATTTCCAGGAATTCATGATCATGCCGGTGGGCGCCGAGAACTTTGCCCAAGCGCTGCGCATGGGCGCCGAGACTTTCCACACGTTGAAGAAAGTCCTAAAGGAGCGCGGTTACAACACCTCCGTGGGCGATGAGGGCGGCTTTGCGCCCAGCCTGAAGTCCAACGTCGAAGCCGTGGAAATCCTGCTGCACGCCATTGAAGCAGCGGGTTATTCGGCCGGTCACGACATCTGCCTGGCGCTCGATCCCGCCTCCAGCGAGATGTACCAGGACGGCAAGTATGTCTTCTTCAAGTCGGACAAATCGCAAAAGTCTTCTGACGACATGATCAAGATGTACGCGGACTGGGTGCGCCAGTACCCGATCATCAGCATCGAGGATGGCTTGGCCCAGGATGACTGGGAAGGCTGGAAGGCGATGACCGAGGCACTCGGTGACAAGATCCAGATCGTCGGCGACGACGTTTTTGTCACCAATACCGAACGCTTGCAGCGCGGCATCGAGGAAGGCACGGCCAACTCCATCCTGATTAAGCTCAACCAGATCGGCACCGTGACCGAGACCATCCGCTGCATCGAGTTGGCACGCCGCCACGGCTTCACTTCAGTCGTTTCGCACCGCTCGGGTGAAACCGAGGACGCTTTCATCGCAGATTTCACGGTGGGTCTGGGCACGGGGCAAATCAAAACTGGCTCCGCCAGCCGTAGCGACCGCATTGCCAAATACAACCAGTTGCTGCGGATCGAGGAAGAATTGGGCGAGGCTGCCGAATTCCTGGGCCGCGCGGCCGTGAAGTGCGCCGCATAGTTGGGATGCAGGGGGAACCTTATGGCCGCGCTCAGGCGGCTAGCCCGCGCAGGCGACGATCTGAATTCGCATTGACAGACTTCCCTGCCGGGAGGTAACCTGTCGTTTGAGGTTACGCCCGCTGCTACATTTCCATCACCATTCGTCCCAAAGGGTAGCGTGTCAGTGGGCGAATTACTAGTTTCCGATGCATTGGTAAGAAATGGCCCGCTGGCCGGTGAGCTCAGCGGGCCTTTTATTTTTTTAAAACTAGGAGCGCCGATCGATGGACCTGAAATATCAAGATGGCTTAATTCCCACCATTGTCCAGGATAGACACAGCGGAAAAGTGCTGATGTTGGGTTACATGAATGACGAAGCGCTGCAGAAGACGCAGGAGTCCGGCTATGTGACTTTCTTCAGCCGCAGCCGGCAGAAACTCTGGACGAAGGGCGAGGTTTCCGGCCACTACCTGCACGTACGTGAAATCCGCGTGGACTGCGACCAGGATGCCTTGCTGATCCAGGCGGACCTGACAGGTCCCGGCTGTTGCCACATGGGATATCGGTCCTGCTTCTTCCGCAAACTTAGCGCTTCCGGAGAGGAAATCTTTCTGGAACGGGAATTTGACCCGGCCAAAGTGTACGGTGACGGAAATCAGGGGAGTCAAACATGAATCGCCTAAAGCTGGGCCTGCCCAAGGGAAGCCTCCAGGAGGCCTCGCTCCAACTTTTTCGCCGTGCGGGCTACGAAATCACGATTAATCCACGCTCCTATTTTCCCGCCATCGACGACGACGAGATCGAGTGCATGTTGATCCGCGCCCAGGAAATGGCGCGCTACGTGGAAGACGGAGTTTTAGACGCAGGGCTCACCGGCAAAGATTGGATTCTCGAAAACCAGGCCGCGGTGGTGGAAGTCGCGGACTTGATCTACGCCAAGCAAACCTTTGGAAAGGTTCGCTGGGTGCTGGCGGCGCCGGAGAAATCGCCCTTCCAATCTGTCAAGGACTTAGAGGGAAAAGTTGTTGCCACGGAACTGGTCGGAGTGACCAAGCGATACCTCGAGGAAAAGGGAGTGAAGGCCAAAGTGGAATTCTCCTGGGGGGCCACGGAGGTCAAGCCCCCCGTCCTGGCGGACGCCATCGTAGAGGTTACGGAGACGGGCTCCTCCCTGCGCGCCAACGGCCTTCGCATTCTGGAGACAGTGCTGGAATCGAATACCAAGTTCATCGCCAATCACACGGCTTGGGATGAACCCTGGAAGCGAGCCAAGATTGAAATGCTGGTTATGCTGCTGAAAGGGGCGATTGAGGCCGCGGGCAAAGTAGGGTTAATGCTGAACGTCCTGCGGCAGGATCTGGAGAAAGTGCTGTCGGTGCTCCCAGCTCTGAAACGGCCGACGATTTCACAACTCAGTGATCCGGAGTGGGTCGCGGTAAATACCGTTATCGAGGAGAAGACGGTGCGTGAGATCATTCCCCGTCTCAAAGCCGCTCGGGCGCAGGGCATTGTAGAATATCCGTTGAATAAGATCGTGCTGTAGCTTGCGGCTTAAGGATTGTCGTTTGCCGATTGATGGCGGGACAATTCGTGGCCACGCTTCGTTAATCGGCAATCGACAATCACCAATCGGCAACTCACTATGCTCGACTTCATTCGCAGCGACGATAAGCAAGCCGTCAGCCGCCTGTTCCGCGCGCGCACCGCCAACCTGAGCGACGCCGAAAGGGTGGCACGGCGTATTCTTGACGATGTTCGCCGCCATGGCGACAAGGCCCTGATTCGCTATTCACGCCGCTTTGATGGCGTCGACTTGAGAAAAACCGGTGTGACGGTGAGGCGCGATGAGTTGGATCGTGTTTCTAGTGACATCCCGCCGGCCCTGGCCGAGGCCTTATCGGCGGCAGCGAAGAACATTCGCGCTGTAGCGCGCCGCCAACTTCCGCGCTCCTGGCAGGTTCAACCCGTTCGAGGCGTTCACGTCCGCCAGGTGCTTCGCCCTCTCGAACGCGTAGCGTGCTATGTGCCGGGGGGGCGCTTCCCGCTACCCTCGACCGTCCTGATGAGCGTCATCCCCGCCCAGGTCGCGGGCGTGCGGGAGATCCTGATCACTTCACCCAAGCCCGCCCCCGCCGTGCTGCTGGCAGCCTCGATGCTTGGGGTAACCGCAATCTACAGGCTTGGTGGAGCCCAGGCGGTCGCGGCATTCGCTTACGGGACCGAGAGCGTTCCGCGTGTTGAGAAGATCGTCGGCCCTGGGAACCGATACGTCGCCGCCGCCAAAAAGCTGGTGGCAGGCGAATGCGGAATTGATTTCGTCGCCGGCCCATCCGAACTGGTGATCGTGGGCGCTGAGGGTGAACCCCGATGGATCGCAGCCGATCTCGTGGCTCAGGCAGAGCACGACCCGGACGCGGTGGCGATGCTCATCACCCCTTCGCTGAGATTGGCTCGGCGCGTACAAACCTGCGCAGCCCAATTCGTTGCCCAGCTTTCCCTGCCGGTTGCACGGAAATCGCTGGATAATCATGGATGCATCGTCCTTACCCGGAGTCTGGCTGAGGCTACCGAGTTCGTCAACCGCCTGGCCCCCGAGCATCTGACTCTGCTCGAGGATGCTGAGGATTTGCTGGACCAGATCCGATCTGCCGGTTCGATTTTCCTGGGCAGCTTTAGCCCTGTAGCCGCGGGAGATTATGCTTCCGGCACCAATCACATTCTGCCCACTGCCGGGGCGGCGCACGTGCGGGGCGGCTTGAGCGCGGCAGACTTTCTCAAATGCATTTTGGTCCAGAAGATTACGCGTAGGGGCCTGTCGCGCCTTCGCCCGTCAATTGTGACGCTGGCGGGCGCGGAAGGCCTGATGGCGCACGCAGAGTCAGTCCAAACGAGGTTCCAAGACTCCGCTCCTTCACTAAGGAGTGGAAAAGTAAGAAGCTTGTCATCCTGAGCGAAGCGAAGGATCTCTGCAGTTGTTCGTAAATCGTCGAACCTGAAACACACTGCGGGATCCTTCGCTTCGCTCAGGATGACAATCGGTGATCAGGTCTTATGATCCGACCCCGTAAGGCAGTCGAGCAACTTAAGAAATACCGCCCCCCCATGGAGGGGCGGGCGGGGAAACTGCGCCTGGACTTCAACGAGAACACGGTAGGATGTGCCCCGGAAGTCGTTCGTGCCCTGCGGCGTGCCTTGACGCCGGAAATGCTCACGCGCTACCCGGAGTACGGAAAGAGTCGGCAGACCTTGGCCGAATATTTCGGCTTCAAGCCGGAAGAGATGCTTCTCACCAACGGCACCGATGACGCCATCAAGGCGATCTGCGACGCCTTTGTCGACCCCGGAGATGTACTTCTAGTGCCCGCTCCGACTTTTCCGGTTTACGAATTCTTTCACAAGGTGGCGGGCGGCGCCGTCGAGCGCGTTCGCTACGATGAACGTTTCCACCTGCCCGTGGGTACCGTCGTGGCAGCGATCAACAGGAAGACTCGGTGGATCGCTCTGGGCAGCCCCAATAATCCCACCGGGACGGAGATTTCCAAGCCTGAACTACGGACTCTTCTGGAATCCGCGCCGGACGTTCTGGTCTTAGTCGACGAGGCGTATTTCGACTATTCCGGCCACACGGTTCTGCCCTGGATTAGAAAGTATGAGAATCTACTGGTATCCAGGACGTTTTCGAAAGCGTTTGGATTGGCGGCGTTGCGTATGGGCTTTATCTTCGGCAACCCGGAGCTTGTGGAACTCCTGCATCGGGCTCAAAATCCTTTCCAGGTGAATTCGCTCGCGCTCGCCGCCGCCTCAGTTGCCATCCACCACGAAGAACATGTAAAGAAATACGTGGTACAAGTTCACCTCAACCGCGCGCGCGTCTACCGGTGGCTCGATTCGCGGGGGATTCCTTACGTACCCAGTTCTGCGAATTTCATTCTGACCCGTGTGGGAGAGCGCGCGCCGGAGATCGCCCAGCGCCTGCGCGCGGAGGGGATTCTAGTGCGCGACTGGAGCTACGACCCGAATCTCCAGGGTTACTTGCGCTTCACCATCGGCTCCGGTGTTCAGACGCGCCGCTTGCTCGAAGGACTGGAAAGGCATGAGGAATTGATCGAGACCCGGAAAGGGGAAAAAGCCTGGCGGAAGTCTATTACCGACTCCCAGACAGGATGGTTCGCATGAGGGCGCGCCAAGCGAGCATTCACCGCAAGACCGCAGAAACCGACATCCGCATTCGGCTGAACCTGGACGGGCGCGGGCGATACAAAGTTTCCACCGGCATCCGCTTTCTCGACCACATGCTGGAGCTGTTCGCCCGGCATGGCGGATTCGATCTCGAGGTTGTGGCGAGCGGCGATCTCGACGTTGACCAGCACCATACCGTCGAGGATATTGGCATTGTGTTAGGGCAGGTACTGCGCGAGGCGTTGGGGGCAAAGAAAGGCATCAACCGCGCCGGCTACTTTTTGATGCCGATGGATGAAACCTTGGCCATCGCCGCAATCGACTTGAGCGGGCGGCCTTATCTGGTGCTCAATGCGCCGATCAAGGCAAAGTATGTCGGCGACCTGCAAACCGAGTTGTTGGAAGACTTCTTCCACGGATTTGCCACAAGCGCGGGCGCCAACGTGCACTTGAAGCTCGCCTACGGGCGCTCCAGTCATCATGGCGTCGAGGCTCTGTTCAAAGCTTGGGCGCGCGCCTTGCGTTATGCCTGTGCGCGCGACGCGCGACTGAAGGCCCAACTTCCCAGCACCAAGGGGTTGCTGTGATCGCTCTACTCGACTATAGCGCCGGCAATGTGGGCTCCGTGCTCAAGGCCATCGACCACCTGGGACATTCAGCCGAGGTGGTGGACAAGCCTGAAACCTTGCGCGCCGCCGAGAAGATCATATTCCCGGGCCAAGGCCACTTCGGAACCATGATGCGCGCCCTCGAGGAACGCCGCCTTCTGGCACCCTTGCGCGAATCGCTGGCCGCCGGCACACCCTTCCTGGGCATCTGTCTGGGTCTCCAAGCGCTCTACGAAGCCAGCGAGGAGGCCCCTGAGGTCTCCGGACTGGCCTTGCTCCCTGGCCGAGTGACTCGATTCCAAGGTGTCTTCAAAGTTCCGCACGTGGGCTGGAGCCAATTGGAGATTCGCAGCCAAGGCGGACTCTTTCGAGGAATTGCGGATGGCAGTTTCGTGTATTTCTGCCACTCGTATTACGGTCCGGCGACCCAAGAGAGTTCCGCGGTAACTCAATACGGCCAGACTTTCGCCGCGGGACTCGAGATGCACAATATCTGGGCCGTGCAGTTTCACCCCGAAAAGTCGGGCGACACGGGGCTGAAGGTTTTGGAGAATTTCCTGAGTTTGTGAAGGGGCTGTCCGTTGTCCGTGGTCAGTTGCCCGTTGCAAGTAACGACGGACCACGGACGACGGACAACTGACAGGTTCTCATGTTCGCAAAACGCATAATTCCCTGCCTCGATTGCAAGAACGGCCGGGTGGTCAAAGGCATCCAGTTTTTGAATCTGCGAGATGCCGGAGACCCGGGCGACCTTGCCGAGGCCTATAACCGCGAGGGCGCGGATGAACTGGTGATGCTGGATATCTCGGCTTCTCGCGAAGGCCGTGCCACGCTGATGGAGACGGTACACCGGGTGGCTCGACGCCTCTTCATCCCATTGACGGTAGGTGGCGGTGTGCGGACTCTGGAAGATGCGCAGCGCCTGCTCTCCGCCGGAGCCGATAAGGTGGCTGTGAACACCGCTGCGGTGGAATCTCCCGAAATTGTGAACCAGATTGCCGAACACTTTGGACGGCAGGCGCTTGTGGTTGCGATCGATGCGCGACGCCGTGAAGGGGCACCCCTCACGGATGCGCCAGCCTCACCTCGCTGGACGGTCTCAACCTACGGTGGAACCAAACAAATCGACCTGGATGCGGTAGCCTGGGCTCGCGAGGTCGAAGAGCGCGGGGCGGGCGAAATCCTCTTGACTTCGATGGACGCGGATGGCACGCAGGCAGGCTTCGACTGCGAGTTAACGAAGACCATTGCCGATGCGCTCCATATTCCCGTGATCGCTTCCGGCGGCGCGGGCGGCCTCGAACATTTTGCGGAGGTTTTCTTGCAAGGCCATGCGGATGCTGCCCTGGCCGCTTCGATTTTCCACTTCGAGACACACACGTTGCGCAGCCTCAAGGAGTACCTGCAATCGCAGGGCGTGCCGGTGCGCTTGTAAAGCAAAAGTTTAAAGGCTAGAGGGTAAAGGCTAAAGGTCCATAACGAGAGTCTCTTTTAGACTTTGTCCTTTAACCTTTAGACTTTCGACTCTCGACTTTCAACTGGCAGCTAAAATGGTCATTCCCTGCATCGACTTGATGGGCGGAAAGGTCGTCCAACTCATCCAGGGGCGGGAGAAGTTCCTGGAGTTGCCCGACGCGCTGGCGGTGCTCGCCAAGTTCGCTGACTATCCTCAAATCCAGGTCATCGACCTTGATGGAGCGCTCGGTCGAGGAGACCACAGCGAGATTATCCGCGAACTCTGCCGGCGAAAGCCCTGCCGTGTGGGGGGAGGAATCCGCACGGTGGAAAAGGCCGTGCAGGTGGTCGCGGGTGGCGCGCTCAAGGTTATTGTCGGAAGCAGCGCGTTTACCTCTGACGGGATCAACTCCACATTCCTTGAAAATCTTCTTGCCGCCATCCCTCGCGAGAAGTTGATGATTGCGGTGGATTGCCTCGGCGATCGCGTTGCGATACACGGCTGGCGGGAAACCCTGCCGCTCAGTTCTGCTCAAGCGCTGGGGCAACTCGAGCTCTACTGCTCAGAATTCCTCTGCACTTACATTGATGCCGAGGGCAAGCTTCAGGGAACTAATCTGGCGTGGTTTAAAAACTTGCGCGCCGCCACCCGACTGCCGATAACCGCCGCGGGCGGCATTACCACAGATGAAGAAATTACTGCCTTGGAAGAGATCGGCATGAACGCCGCTCTCGGCATGGCGATCTACAGGAAGGTCTTCCCTGAGCTGTTCCCGTAGCCCAGACCCCGGTCCTATATTGCACGCGACGCGTCGAAGAGCCGGAGCGTCTTATTTGCGGAAGCGAGCAGCGCCCTCCAGCGCTCGAAGTCTCTGGTGTTCTGGGTCACCAAAGTCGCTTCTTCCCGAGCCGCTTCCAGCGCAATCAGCACGTCGCGGAAGTGATGGGCGAAATCCATGTGGCCAAATGTGCCACTGGCGCGGCGCAGAAGTATTCCTGCCTCAATCCAACTCGTAGCAAGCGGGGACACCAAGTGGCCAAGGGAAAGGTGCGCCCGGCAAAGTCTATCCAATGCTCGCTTTTCCCGATAGTCGCCGGCGCCAGCGTAGAGTTCGGCTGCCACGACCGCCGACAAGATAGTGCGCTGGAAGACACTTGCATCTTCGCTTAGCCACTCGCAGCCGTCACCGCGGCTGAAGCGTATGTAAATGCCGGTGTCGAAGAGAAGCCGACCGGATGGCAGGGAGCTCATCTGCTTTTGGTCGCGACACGCCCGAAGACATCTTCCAGTCCGCCAAGCCTCCGCAGGTCGCGAAGAGCACGGAGACCCGCTTCGACGGCGAGACGTTCATTGATTGCGCGCCGGACGGCGTCGGAGTTGCTGGGAGACCCAAGAGTCTCGCGAAGTCGGCGGACCTTTGCGGTTTCAAGGAGCAAGTTCGTTCTCTTGAGGGCTAACTTCGGCATTTCGCCTCCGGTGCGCAACTTAAAGCCCTATTATACACAATCCGTTGCCGCCTGAGGACGCAGTCAGTAGGTCCGTTCTATCCGCCAATCTAAGATCCGAGGCGCCTCACACCGGCGGGGCATATTTGATCATCACGTAGATCAGGACGGCCAGCAGAATAAAAAGTGCTGCCACGGTTGTGGGTTTGACTCGCGCCTCGACGAATGGGCACGGCGCCTCAGGCCGACGCCTGCGAACCAGGTACCAGGGGAGAATGATCAACCAAGTTGGTAACATCGTACCCAGCCCCCATCTCAGGGGATGGGGTACTCGTTTCGCGTGGGCGTCGAAGGAAACCCAGATAGCCAAAATAAGCTGAAGGGTTCCAACCAAGATCTGTGTCTTCGCGGGACCTATGAAGGACTCCGAGAGAATTCCCCCGGCCATCACGGCCAAGAAAAACGATAGGAACAGCGGCCAAGGGAACCGGACTGGCGGCTGGGTGCGCGGCGGCACGACCGCAACGACCGTGGCAGGCGTTTCTTTCCCGATCTCGGCGGGGTCGATCGCGTGATGGCACGCAACGCAGACTCGGCAAGAGGGGGCCAACAACTGCCCGCAGGCCGGACAGGGAAATGGCTCGCTGGGGAAGTGTTCTTCTGGGCCGGGTTTTTCAGCGGTCACACTCTCTAGTTTATGGGACCCGTCGTTTTCAGTCATCCAAGATCTCAACTTCAGTAGTCAGTCATCAGTTATCAGTCGTCAGTTATCAGCTCTCAGCCCTCCGATACTCCTTCAGCGCATCGAAAAACAGAGAAGCGCCGACGAGTGGCAACTGACCACTGACAGCTGACGACTGACAACTTTCATTGCTTCTCATTCCACCCTTCATGGTCCTTCCAATCCAGAATCTGCCAGTGGACTTCCTCGCGCCGCAACTTGTCGAAGGTGCGAAGCTGCCCTAGCGCGCGGTCACCGCCCTGCGATTGGTAAAACCACTGTGCTTCCTGGGCAAGAGCCATGGCATCGGGGGAAACGCTCAGGACGTTTTTCTGATACTTGTACGGGGCGTGGGCCTGCGGCCCTGGGCCGTACACCTGGTCAGTCAGCAATGTAAGGTCGGGCCGGACCACACCTTCCCGGAGCAATTCCTGTAGCGCTTTCACCACAAACCAATTGTTGGTGCGGTGGTCCACGTGGCGCTCGTCAGGATGTCCCGTATAAATAACCTCAGGATGGAACTCACGGATGAATCGCTTGGCCGCCTCGACCACCGCTTGGCGCGTGAAAGGCAAATTGGGTTCGGCGACGCCTTCGTACGGCGCATGTTCGCTCGCCAGCAGCACCGAAAGGTAGGGATTCGAAGCCTCCACGTGGTCATACCAGATCTGGCCGGAACCGCCGTCAGGCAATCCCAGAAAGAAGATGCTCTCACTGGGCACTCCCAGGTGACCCACGGACCGGCGCGCCTCGTCCATGCGCAACGCGCCGAAATTCATGGCCTCATCCGGCGCGCAGGAATGCTCGTAGTACCGGTCGCACGAACCCGCATCGCCACTGGTGAAATAGACGAAGTGAATCGGGATGTGATTCTCAACCGCAGCTCGAATCATCCCCGCGTGCGCCCCCTCATCGTCCTGATGCGCGCAAAAGATCAAAATGGAATGCGGCAAAGGGTTGGCGGCCAGCTCGAGTACGTTCGTTGCCAGCGTGTCGCCAGATGCGTCGTTCACTTCCACCTTCGCCCTGAAAATCCCGCTTTGACCCGCCGGGAGTGTGAATGAGGTCTCCTCAGCAAGTGCCGCGCTCGTTGGGTCGAGGCTGACCCCTGTAGCAATTTGCCTGGTGGCAAGCTCCTTCCCTTTGGAGTCGAGCAAGCGAGCCCGAACGCTCACCCCGCGCCAGGGCTGGCCCGTAGGGTTGCGCAGAGAAAACCGCACTGGCGCCTCGCTCCCTGACGGGTACATCGTGTGCTCGTGGTCGATTTGAATGGCCCCTGTATCCAGGCCGGCAGGATAGAAGTGGCGGTAGCTCGTGACGTTCACGGCGTCCAGGGACGGATAGACGTATTGCAGGGGATACGGCTTCGGCTCGGTGATTCCGGCGGGTTGAATGAACACCTCGGAACTAAACGCGATGTCGTAGATGTTCCGGCGCGCCCCATCCCACACCACCACCGCATACTGCTGCACCGATGGCTCCTTCGCCCGCTTAGCAGCCGCTGCCTTGGCCTCCGGAGTCTGCTGCGCCTGCGGCGGCGGCTGGGGCAGCTTGGCAACCGCGGCTTGGGCGGACTCGAGATGTTGCTCTCCGCCCGCAGGCAACGATAGACCCTGCGCAATCGTTTCGACATCCACCCCCGCGCGTTCCGAGGTTTGCGCCGTCCAGGGCCAGTACCGGTCGGAGAACTCGACCCGCAGATCGCCTATCGCATGTCCCGAAAGGTTCTTGAGATCAACCGCGCAGGAAACGGCATCCCCCGGTGTGTAAAAAGCTTTGCCAAGCCGGATTCTCTCGATTTTCACGAGCTTCCGATAAACGGAAAAAGAGGTGACAGGAACTGCTTGCGCATTCACAACCGACGGAGACCCGCTTAACGCAAGGACTACCTCGTAGCGCCCGGTTCTTGCATCCTCTGGAATCTTCCACAAGGGATAATACTCTGTCGCCGATTCCTTGGCGCCGAGCGTTATACCTCGGGCGATCTGTACGTTCTCGGGTTCCAAGTACTTCTGTTCGCCTGCGTAGCGGAGGTTGGCGGAAATATCAATAGGAACTGCACCAAAACTGTCCGCAGGAGGGAGAACCACCTTAACACGGACTTGGGAGCCCATATTGTAGCTCACATTATCGGTGACCGGTCTGAAGAAGGTCGCCTGTGACCGGGCGTCCGTAGCCGCAAGCGCGAATCCCATCACCAGGACCAACGCCTGCAATGCCAACTTCGCCGTAATCGTGCCCACCCCTAATCGACTTGAGCCGAAGCGCCTGCGCATAACACCCCCCCTGGAAGGTCCATCGGCGATTATAAATGGCAATGCCTAAACAGTCGAGAAGGCGAGAGGAGGTATGCTATCGAACGTCCGCTGAGCGGTGCCCTTGGCGATGCGCGTTTCTTGGTGGATCATACCCCAGGAACGCCCCCGCAGTGTTGGGCTACCCGCGAGTGACGGCGTAGGGTTGACTGATGGTCCCCAGTCCCGGACCGCCCCTCAGAAGCAATCGCCTACAGTCACTCGGCGAGGGTTGCAGTTAACTGATCGTAGCTCGACTCGCTAAAGAAGGCCCATCGGCACTCACCACAGGCCAGCTTCCCACAACCACGCGACACGCCCACGTGCTACACTGCACGGCTGGGAGGCCGACTATGACCAACGAAATCACTCGCCGACAATTTCTCTCCGCCGGAGCCGCAGCCAGCATCGCGGCTCGGCCAGCTCCAGGAATGCTCGCTGGAGCTGAGTTGCCCGCTGAGAGGCCCAAGCGTAGGTTCTACGCAATTCTGAGCCTCGGACGTCTCGGTTTTCATGCCGGTTTCCCTCAGTCGCTTGAACTCACCGTCAAGCACGGCTTCGAAGGATTGGATCCTGATTCTAACTACTTCGCTTCCCTGGGTGATGAGGGAATCAAGCGTCTCCGGGACGACCTTCTGGCGAAGAATCTCAAGTTGGGCGCCGCCGGTCTGCCGGTCGAGTTTCGCAAGGATGAGGCGACGTTTAACGACGGGTTGAAAAAGCTTCCGGCGGCGGCCGACATCCTGCAGCGAGCTGGCGTCTGGAGCGTCAGCACCTGGGTTCTCCCTTGCAGCAATGACGTCACCTACCCACAGAATTTCCGCCAGCACGCCTGCCGGTTGCGCCAGTGCGCGCAGATTCTCGCCGATCGCGGCCAGAAACTCGGCTTGGAGTACGTTGCGCCGAGAACCCTTTGGCGCAGCCAGCGACATCCCTTCCTCCACACCCTGAGCGAGATGAAGGAACTAATTGTCGCAATCGGTACCAACAACCTGGGCATTCAGCTCGATAGCTGGCACTGGTTCAACGCGGAAGAGACGGACAAGGACCTCGTGGCACTGCGCGGCTCGGATGTGGTGACCGTGGATCTGAACGATGCGCCCGGCGGCCTCTCGCTGGATCAATACCAGGACGATCACCGTGAGCTGCCTGTTGCCACGGGCGTCATCCCTGTAAAGGACTTCCTGGACTCGCTGGTCCAGATTGGCTACGACGGTCCCATCCAGGCCGAGCCCTTCAATGCCGCCTTGCGTGCCATGCCACTCGACCAGGCTTGCAGCAGCGCCTCCGCCGCCATGAGGAGGGCTTTCAGCCTTCTGTGACTCCGCGCCCGCAGGTAACGGGGATTTGGCAGGGGGTCAAACAGGCTGGTGCGAAGACATC
Source organism: Terriglobia bacterium (assembly GCA_050008495.1). Taxonomy (GTDB): domain Bacteria; phylum Acidobacteriota; class Terriglobia; order UBA7540; family UBA7540; genus CAVROP01. The sequence continues at coordinate 26,651 of JBEKMN010000079.1, forward strand.
CCCTGCCGGCGAGTTCCTGCGGGGGCGAGACGCCCCCCTGACAGCGGGCTGGACCCCGACAGGTCGGGGCAGGCTGCCCGCACGACGCCTCATTCGCGCACCCCCTCTGCGGCCGACCCTTTGTTTTCTATAACATTCTCGCTTTGTTCCGGCGATTTTGGTGTTTGGGCGGCGTTTTCCTCTGCCGGACTTTCTGTCCCAGCGCCGAGCCCTACGACCTTACTCAGTTCCTCGGCCGCACGGTCGTTCGGCTCGTTGCGGGGAGGGATTGTTGACGATTGCGTAGGGGCTGTTCGCGAACCGCCCCTACACTCGCGGGCGTGTTC
>JBEKMN010000008.1:0-77908 GCA_050008495.1 Terriglobia bacterium
CGTCAAAAGCGATATACTTGTCCTCGCTCATAAGGGTGCTCCTCCTTGTCAAAGTTGGATTTCGTAGCAACCCAACCTTACACAATCAGGGGCGCCCTTTCATAATGCGTGTCAGGTACCGTTCTCAGGAAAGAAGCCAGAAATGTAACTGAAGCGATGCCTGAAATCCTTTCTCGCAGAACCAACCCCTCACCCGTCCCGCTTCCCGATGAAGTGCATCGGGACAGCGGGACACCCTCTCCCCCAGGGAGAAAGCTGCCTCGCACAGTGGGCGTATTGAGCCGCGGGCGCAAAAGGAAAGGATCTGCGCCGCGCTCATTACTTCTTGATCAGGCTAGGGCGGTCGCCGCTGGAGTTGTCACCGGGGACCTTAGACAGTGCGTTTTGGATGATCTGCAAGTCGGTGGCGGCGTCGGCAGCGTGGAAGGTGTAGCGCTTGGCGCCCGTGATCTCGACGAAGAATCCCTTTCCGCCATCCGCCGCGCCAACTTTCTTCACCGCGCTCAGGGAGTGATTGAACGAATCGTTTCCGTTGCTGGCCTGGAATTGAATTTTGCCATCTCCAACGAGCAGCGTGCCGTTGCAGCCGCCGACCAGGTGTTTATGTTCGACGGCCATGGAAGCGAGCAGCCTGGGGGTAATGCTCACGATGTGCCCGGGCGAAAAGTTCATGGTCTGGTTGAAGTTGTTATAAGGCTTCAAAACGATTTCGACCGAATGATCCCCCGGAGCCAGGGGGGTAATTTCCAGGCGTCCTTTTGAATCCGTCTGGCCCGAGGGCTGGCCGTCGATGATGACCTGGGCGCCGGCCACTGTTTGGACCACCAGCTTGGGAGGGAGCAAGGCAGGGGCTGCGGGCGCCGCGCTCGCCATGGCGACATCGGCGGCGCTCAGGTGAACGCTTCCGCCCGCCGCGAATTGTCTTTGCAGGTCCTTAGGCTTGAACTGGTCCCGCCGCAGTCCGATGGTGTGCGCTCCCGGCTTGATATTGGAGGCGGTAAAGCTGCCATCCTGTTGAACCGCGCCAAGAGAAGCGCCATCCAGCAGCACGTCGGTCTGGGGCATGGCTCCAGCGATGACCAGAGAAGCCGCCGAGGGAGCGGGTTGGAGCGCAAAGATCAGTTTCGAGGCCTGCCCTTTCAGAATATTGACGTTCTGGGCCGGCGCCTGTTGAAAGCCGTCTTTAACCACCGAGACCGCATACTGCTTGGGCGCGAGATCGGCGATTACCAGTTGCCCGTGCTTGGTAAGACGCGGGTAAGGCTTGCCGTTCAAAAGAACCGTGGCGCCGTCCTGGCCGGCGACCACGAGCAGGTTGCCCACGTCGCGGTCGGCGCTCAGAAAAACCATCAGAGAAGGCGTGGCGCTCAACTGGAAGCTGATTTTCTTTTCGTCATTCCCAGTACCCACGTCGAGGTCATGTGTTCCTGAAGCGAGACCGGAAAGCGGCAAGGGAGTGGAGCTGAGCGAGCCGATGTCTTTGCCGTCCAAGGAAGCCGCGATGGGGCCATAGCTCGACAGAACCTGGCCGTTCTGTGGACCACTGGTGACAACAATCGCCTTCAGGTTTTGGGTCTCGAGAGCGCCTTGAATCTGCGGCATTGAATCCGGGGCGCTGGCCACGGAGATCTTCACCTGGGAAGTGCCATCGCCGATCTCAAGCGCGTGCTGGCCCTCTGAAAGTTTATCAAGACTGAACTGGCCTCCCTCGAGTTCGCCCACTTCGTTTCCGTCCAGGGTCAGTTTCCCCTTTTCCAGGTCCGTATAAACCCGCAACTCCGGCAATTGGGGCAAGGGGGGAGGAGCCGGCACGGGAGCGGGTGTGGGTACGGTCATCGCCTGCTGGGCCGGGGGTTGTTTCAGAAAGCGGCGCACCAGCAGTGCGGCGAGTGCGGCGATTATCAGCACGACCACGCCGACAACCACCCACAGCATTTTCTTGCCAGCCGGCGGCGTCACGGGAGCGCGCGGCGCTGGAGAGACCGCAGGCCAGGATCGGGCTTGCGAGGCCTCAACCGGCGCGGTTGACCTGCCGAGGTCGGAGACAGGGGTGGGACCTGCAGAAGAAGGCATCGCCGCAGCCGGCTTGTCCGGCGAGACCGGGGGTTTGGGCGGAGCCGGGGGAGTGGGGAGGGGCGTCGCGCCGGAAACCCCTCCAGGCACTGTACTCACCGTTAGATCATCACCGCCCAGCGCAGGCGTAGGGATGGGCCCGATTGACTCGAGCGCCTCGATGCGGGTGGAAACGCGGCGGGAGGCGCTGGCGACAGCGGCCTCGAATTCGGAATCTCCGCGGTAAGGGGCGGAGAGCGACTGAATCTCTCTAGCCAGCGTCTTCAGGACGGCAGGTTCCGCAACCCTTTGGGCTTCGCTGTTGAGGCGGTGCAATTTTTCCAGGTCGCGATGGCGGGATTGGCGGTGACGCGTGTCCTCGAAGTCCTTGGACAAAGTGTTGAAAAGTTGCGAGAGGCGAGGATCTGCGGGATGACTGGCCAGAGCATCTTTGACTTGAGTGAGAGCCCCGCTGACGTCGCCTTGGGCCTGGGCGCGCCGCGCCTGGGTGACACAGAGTTGAATGAATTCTTCTTTCTTGTGGTCCTGAGCGAGGGTGCGAAGACTCTTGGCAAGGCCGTGGCCGGGATCGAGATCGAGGGCTTCCTGAATCAGCGGCTCGGCGGCGCGCCAATCCGTGTCCAGAAGGTTCCGGGCGCGTTCCACCAGCGCCTCGACGAGCGCCTGCTGGACCACTGAGCTGCGCTCATCCTGACGATGGGCTTTTCGCAGCATCTCGACGCCCTCCTGGAATTGCCCGGCGGCCAACTTCTCCTGGCCCTCCGCAAGCAAGCGCAGGGCCTCGCCCACGCGGTCTTTGCCTTGCTGAATCAACTTCTCGAGTTCCGTCAACTCGGCATCGCCGGGAAACTCCACGTCGGCCTGGCGCAGCAAACTCATCGCGCGGTCGTAGTCCCCAGCGCCCATCTGCTGGTCAATCTGTTTCACCCAGCGCGATTTGGCTTCGACGCGAGCTTGCTGCTCACGCCGCTTGCCCAGGCGGTCGATCTCGAAGCTCAACCCAGGATATTGGCTGTAAATGGTCCGCAGTATTTCCCATTGAGCCAAGGCGTCAGTGAACTGGCTGCGCTCCTCGTGCAGGCGCGCCTTGGCGACAATGGAATTCACCAAATCGCGTTTTTCGCCCGTCAAACTCAGGGCGCGTTCAAAGTGCGGCTCCTGGGGATGGAGATCGAGGGCTTCTTTGAGGATGTCAACCCGCTTGTCGAGGTTCGGCTCAGCCTCGACGCGGCGGTCAACCTCTGCAATGCGCGCGGAAAGCTCCTGCCGCTGCTTCTCCTCGATGTCAAACTTTACAGCCTGAAAGAGGGCATGGCCTGGGTACTTGGAGAGATACTGGTCGCAAACCGAGAGGCCGGCCGCGAACTTGCCTTCCGCGAGCAGTTTTCGGGCCTCCGCGTAAGCGCTGTTCATGGCGTCGTGCTCGGAACGGACCTGGTTGTAGAGCGATCGGTAGGAGGCCGCCCTTTCGGGCACGGAAGAATCAGGAGCCTGCTCGTCAAGCGCCATGACCTGTTGCAACTTGCTGAGGGCGGCGCTCACTTCGCCGCGGCTCCAGGCGTCGACGGCCCCTTGGTAGAGCTGGTGCTTTTCAGCGTGGACCCGCTGGTATTCCTGCTCCTGCCAGTTGACTTCGTTGAGAAGCTGCCCGATGCGGTTGTCCTTGGGTTTCAGTTGCAGAGCGTTCTTCAGCGCTTCCCGGGCGTGGGCATAGGCATGGTTGGCCAAGTGCTGGCGGGCGAGACTGAGCCAGTCCTCGATCTTTCCCACACTCCTTTTTTCCTCGATTTCATTCTTCAGGCTCAGAGCACCAGCGTGGGAGGGATCAAGTTCGAGGGCTTCCTGCACCTTCTGCAAGGCTAGCGGGTATTCCTGCCCTTCCATACGGGTCTTAGCGCTTTCCAGAAACTGCTGAATGCGCTTCTGGCGCACGGCCTGATCAACTTTGACGCGAAGCATCGCCATGTCGTGGTCGATGTGGCCTTCCGCCTCGAGTTCCGCCAGGATCTCGGCGGCAAATTGATAGTCGGCCTGCTCGAAAGCCTTCCTGGCTCGCTCCAGGCGCGGGCGGATTTTTGCCGGGTCAAAGATCTCGATCGGCTCGTTGCGCATGGCGCGTTGCAAGGTATCGCCAAAATCGCGCGCGGTGGCAAAACGATGGTAGGGCTGCTTCGCCATGGCTTTGTGAATGACCCTGGCGACGGTCGGACTCACCATGGGGTTGAGGTCGGAGGCAGGGGGCGGGATGTGATGGAGAATGGCTTGGACGATGTCATGCTCGGTCGGGCCTTCGAAGGGGCGGCGTCGCGTCATAGTTTCAAAGGCCACCACGCCCAGCGCGAAGATATCGGACAAGGAGGAAGCAGCCTTCATTTCGGCTTGTTCCGGAGCCATGTAAAGCAAGGTGCCTTTGAGGCCGGTGCGCGAGTGGCTGTCCGCCGTGTGAGCCATTCCAAAATCAATAATCTTTACCGCGTCATCTTCCAGAACGATAATGTTTGACGGCTTGATATCGCGGTGGACGAGGCCCTTCTCGTGCGCGGCGTGGAGTCCACGGCAAGTCTGGGAGATGATGTCGACGGCCCGCTCCACCGTGAGACGATGACTGGCGGACTTGATCAGTTGGCCCAAAGACACTCCCGGCAGCATGGGCATGATGAAGAAAGGTTTGAGGCCCCCTTCGAATTCGAACTCGCCAATGTCGATGATCTCGACGATGTTGGGATGATTGATGTGGGCCAGGACTTCATATTCACGGTGAAAAAGCTGGAGCGAGCCGGGATCGGAGACGTCCAGCAAGGTCTTGATGGCGACGTCGCGCCGCAAGACGGAATCAAAGGCCTTATACACTACTCCCATCCCGCCCCGGCCCAGAATTTCCTTGATCTGATACCGCCCTTTGAGAATCGCTGGAGAGTCCATGTGAGATTACCTTGTCGATCGTTGGCTAGCCGCCGGGCTAGCGCGCTCCCGGAAGGCGCCCGGCGAGAGACGGGCGGCCGCTTTGGAGTTCCGAGATTAACTCAAACGGCAACCGGAAGCAAGCAGGTGTAAAGATCGAATTCTGGGAGGCGCAGAGGCAGTGCCAGGGACGGGACGATTTCGCAGCCGGACACGCTGAGGCTTGGAGTGCGGCTGCGGAGCTTCGAGAGCGGCGGCCTTCCCGATGTTGTGCCATTCCAATGCAGCAGTTCCGCCGGCGCACTCCAAGCTGACGTTATTTCTTGTCCACCATGGCGTCGATTACGGCTTCGCTTACGCCCGCTTGCTTCAACTTGATGAGGGCGTCGGGATCGGTGTCAAAGGCGCAACTACTATTGCTGATCTTCTTGATGATCACGCTCTCCGGCAGCTTGGCTTTCACCAGCTTGACGATGTCGTCGTTGGTCAGCATGGGCCCAGCCGGAGCGGCAGGAGCGGCAGCTGGCGCTTGAGCCTGGTCCTGCCCCTGGCCTGGGGCTGCCTGTTGATCTTGCCCGCCCTGCTGCTGCCCCTGGCCCGGGGCTGCCTGTTGATCTTGCCCGCCCTGCTGCTGCCCCTGGCTCTGTTGCGCGTCTCCACCGCTGTCGAGCTGGAACACCTCGGCGATGGTGTCCTCGATCTTGCTGACATCGCCCTTCTCGAGGGAGCCGGACGGAAACTGGAAGTCAACCTCGGCCTTGTAATAGGTGGGCGGATCGGTCTTGTTGCAGGTGTCGCACGCCACTACGCCAAAGGCGATCTTCTCGTTCTTCAAGTCGATTGTGATGTTCGAGGGGTACACCTTTTCGCCCTTCTTGAAGTAGCGTGTGTCGGCTGTGCTCGTTTTGGAATCCGACACATTACTGGAGCCGGGGATCTTGTTTTTCAGGAAGCCGCCGATCTTTCCGCCTCCTCCCCGGCTCTGGGTACACCAACCGCTGGGAGGTTTGAGGTTGGCATTTTCATATTTGGCCGGACACCCTTTAGGGTTCGCATACGGTACGCCCAGGATTCCGCCCTTCTGGATGGCGAGCACGGTGCCTTCCTCGATCACCGTTGGACCGTTCGAGTCAGAGCCCATTTTCACGACCTTGTACTGTGCTTGAAGCTGCTCCTGCAAGGAGGGCGGAGCAGCCGCTTGACCGGCAGTAAGGGAGCACGGAATGAGCGCCGTGACGAGCATAGAAAGAATTGAAACGGGGGTTCCGAGTTTCTGTCGCATGGTTATGTCCTCCTTCAGAGATTGGTGGTCCTGCCCCTCACTGGAGACTCACGCCGAGCGCGCGGACGACCGCAAGCAGGAAAGAGCCGGGCATCTGTGAGCCCGGCCCTCCCCGCATGCAAACAGCGAACCTGTTGCCAGGTCCGACTGGCTCCTGGCCGGCGAAAAAGGGATCGCCGGACCACTACTGGTTCTGTGAAACCTGCGCCACCGTCTGATCAGCCTGCTGCTGCTGCTGTGCAACTTGATCCCCGGCGCTGGAGTCAGCGGCCGGAGGTGGAACTTCTCCAGCCGTCGTCCCGGTGTCCGGAGGTTTGGGCAAGCCGCCCTGGCCACCCTTGTCCGCCAGCGTTTTCAGTCCTGAATCGAGCTGCGCCTGGAACTGATTGTGCATTTCCTGCAAGTCCTGGACGTTGATGGCCACCGTCTGCCCGGTGGGGCAATCCGCCTTCTTGGTGCTCTGGATGCTGGCCGTGACGGTTTGATTGGCGTCCGGCGTGTCCGAGAGGCGCATCACGACGTCACCCGCGGTCAGGCTGCATTCCTGGCCGGACGCGGGCACCGCGACGTCGAGACTGGATGACACCACGAAAACACGCTCGGCCGGATTCAGTGCGTCCGGCACCTGGTCGGCAGTGGGTGCGGCCGCGGGCGCGGCTCCCTGCGGAGCAGCCGCCGCAGCCCTTTCGGCCGCAAGTTGCCGTTGCACCTCGTCCGCGATGGCCTGTTTGACTTCGGGCGTGAGCGGAGTCTGGGCACTCGCCTCCGCCGCGCCTTGGTCAGGGGGCGGAGCGTTGGCCGCCACCTGTTGAGCCGCAGCCGCGTTGGCCGCTGCCTGCGCCTGGTACGCAGCTTGCAGATTGGCCGCAATCAGGTAATCCGTAAGCCAGAGTCCGGCCGTGGCGTATACCGGATAGGGAGTGAAGAATCCGCCATAGACGCCCCACCAAGGCGACCCCGCCCAACCCCAGGCCATCGGGCTGTAGTAAACCGGCGACACCCAAGGGTTGTAGGCCCAACCGTAAAAGCCCGGATGGTAGTAGTAGCCGGGAGCATAGCCATAGAAGCGCGCGCCATGGTAGTAGTAGCCACGATAGGCGCGCGCGTAAGCATGACCGTGATCCCAGTAAGTCCGCTGATAGTAGCTGCGGCCACCGCGGGTGAGGTAAGGACGCTGCACGTAACCGCCACCGTGCCCGTTGGCGTAGATGGTGCGGCCATTACGCTCCGCGACAACCGTTCGCGCTCCGCCGTGAAGACCCTGATGAATAGTCATTCCGTTGGCATGGACCTCGGCTATTCTGCCGTTAGGAGCACGGCTTACCTGCGCCGAGCCACCACCTTTAAGCGAAACGTTCGACACCGTGCGCGTTGGCACGGTCGAATGACCGCCCGCCCCTGCCGTCGCCGGCCGCGCCCCAGCGTTGGTCGCCGGACGTGCTCCAGCGTTGGTCGCCGGATGTGCTCCAGCATTGGTCGCCGGCCGCGCCCCAGCGTTCGTCGCCGGCCGCATGCCCGTGTTCGTCGTGGGCCGAACGCCCGTGTTGGTGGTCGGCCGCATGCCCGTGTTCGTCGTGGGTCGAACGCCCGTGTTGGTGGTCGGCCGCATGCCCGTGTTCGTCGCGGGCCGAACGCCCGTGTTCGTCATAGGCCGGGCCCCGGTGTTGGCGGCAGGCCGGGCGCCCGTCGCTGGCTTGGCTGTGTTCGCAGCCGGACGCGCTGCGGGTTTCGCAGGCGCAGGTTTAGGCGGCGGAGACGAATTCTTTTTCTGGTCGCCCCAAAGGAGCGCAGAAGTTAGTATCAGTGTCAAAAGCACTATCAGCTTCTTGGGAATTCGATTGTCAGACATGTTTAACCTCCAAATAACTGCTTTGTCGTGTGTATCGTTGATTGCCGAGTTCATCGGCCGAAGCAACCCCCCCTGGGTGTTACACAATCCTTTAATGCTGCACCGGAAACACCGATTGGCTCATTTCTGTGCCTACGGTTGTGCGCTCTGGTCGGAAACCTTTTCATAGGCTGCAGTAGCCGTCGGCCACATATCGAGCAGTTGGTTCCGATCAAGATGTACGCCGCCTTCACCTCCCGGTGTCTCGGCCCTCACTGCGCCACTTCCCCCCTTCAGTTTGTAGCGTGCCCCCCCTGCGAGAATTTCTGTAACGGCGACCGACGTCTGGCCGCCACTCATCAATCCGGCCCCGATGACTTCCGTACCGCGGTCGAGAGGAATGGGTCCAGGCTGTGGGACCGGAAGAAGCAGTTTTCCGTGGAATTTAAAGCTCCCGTCCGGCTTGATATCTATGGAACTCACCACAATGAAAAGGCGGGCGGCGGGATCAAGCCAAAGCTTGGCCGGTGGGCCGCCGGTAGTAGCCGGCGCCACGTTCTGCGGTGGGGATGGCGGCAAAGCGGTATTGCTCGCCGCATCGCTCGCGGCCTCAACATGGGAGGGCACCTTGCTCTTTTTCGAGGTTGGAACCCTGGAAGATGGCACCGCGCCGGCCGTCGAATTCGCGGGTGACGGCGCGGAGGGCTGCGCACTCCCGGCAGCAGGCTGCTGGTCCGTGGAAGGGGTAGGCAACTGGCCTGAAGCTGGGGCATCGTTGGTGTTCTGGGTGCTCGCCGGCTGTGGGGGTGTCTTGGGACTCTCCGCGGCCGCCTCCGCCGGCGGCGCAACCTGACTGGCTCGTGCTCTCGCTTTCAGCAGGCGCGACAACTGCATTGCCCCCACCGCAAGTAAGGCAACCACCGCCAACGCTCCAAGAATTATAAAAACAGCGCGATTGTTCCTGGAGGTGGTTGGAGGAGGAATCACAGCGGGCGCAACGGGCGGCACGGCGGGGCTCGGGTAGGGCGTGGTTGGTTGAGGCTGCGCCTCGGACGGCTGGCCGGATGGCGCGCCCAAGACCGCAGTGGCGGAAGGCGCTGCGCCCGAACCGGCGTCTTGTCCGCCCAAGTCTGGCTCAACTGCTCGCGCCGGAGCGACCGGCAAGCTCGTCACAGCACCGCGTACAGACTGCAATGCGAAGCGGAATGCCTCCGCCGACTGGAAACGCTGAGCCGGGTCCTTTTCGAGCGCGGTCATGATGATGTCATTCAGCGCTTTGGGCAATTCGGGCAGAATCTCGATGGGGGGAGCAGGAGTTTTCTGCAAGTGGGCGACCATCAAGTCGTAATCACTTTGACCTTTGAACGGCCGGGATCCAGTCACCATCTCATAGAGAGTGACGCCAAAGGAATAGAGATCGGAGCGGAGGTCGAGGGCGAGGCCCTGAACTTGCTCGGGCGGCATGTAGTAAAGGGAACCCATGGTGGTGCCGGTCATCGTCAGCTTGCGGTCCGTGGCGGATTTCGCAATTCCAAAGTCCATCAACTTGACGATGCTCTGTGGGGTCAACATGATGTTGGCAGGCTTGATGTCGCGATGGATGACCCCTTGCGCATGCGCGTAACCGAGAGCGGAAAGCACCTGGGAGGCGTAGTCAATCGCATCGGGGACGGGAAACGGGCCGTCCTTCAGCTTGTCCTCTAAGGTTGTCCCTTCCACAAACTCCATAATCATCAGAAGTTGGTTTTCCAGGCGAAAAGCGGTGTGAAGCCCGGCAATATTGGGATGATTCAAGCTGGCAAGGACCTTGATTTCGCGAACAAAACGGTCAGCGAGTTCGGGTGCGTTGGCAAGATCAGGCAGCAGGACTTTCATAGCATCGACACGGTCGGAGATCTGGTTTCTAACCTTATAAACCCTCCCCATGCCACCGGCGCCTAAGATGCCGATGATCTCGTAGTCCCCAAGCTTATCGCCGATCTTGAAACTCATTCCTTGCCTCCCATGACCGAAAGCCGCTGTCTAGCCACGGTCATCCTGAGCGCAACGAAGTATCCCCATAGTCTTGAGATCAGGCGTCCCCTCACGTTCTGGTGCAGATGCGTCCTACCTATGCTTACGTGTTATTGAAATCCCACCTCGATGGGCACATGCTATCACATTTCGGCGGGCGGAACAACCATGAGAATTCTCGTAACATGAGGGATTTCGTGCAGAAATGACCTTGTCTGGAAGGGGTTATTTCGGCTGTCGATGCCCGTGCAATCGGGCGGGCTACCCGATCAGGACGGTAAAGCACCCGAGGATGATTTTGCCGCCGTGGGCCGTGGTGTCCGTCATCCGGGCGGCGGGCAGAGAGCCGACCAGGACGGTGAATGAGCCCAGCACGATGACGTCTGGTGGACCTACACACGTTGCCATGTCGGTGACGCGGGCCTGGGGCAAGCTGCCGGTCAGGACGGTGGGGCAGCAGGGTGGAATGATGGGACCGCCGACGTGGGGCACAAGCACAGTCAGCATCGGACAGACATGCATGTCCGTCGTTCGGGCAGCAGGCATTCCCATGGTTTACCTCACTAACTTTGGCTCGGCCCGGCTTTGATCCTGGCCATCAAGGCCATGCCTTTTTGCAGGAAGACACGATACTTCTCAGCCGCTTTCTCCGGCTGGGTCTGGACCGCAATGATCATGACCGCGCCGGCCACCAACTTCGCGGTCACGTGATCCGGGGGAGGGACAGGCTCCAGATGCGGTGCTACGACACTCCCGCCGCTGTAAAACGCCGCCAGGGCCAGCAGATCCGAGGGGCTCTCCGGCCCATCTTCAGCGACCGCGGCTTTTGCAGCCTGGCGGTTTCCCTCATCCGGATTCGAGACCCAGCGTTCCGCCGCCACCTGCGTCTTCGAAATCTGCGCGGCGTCCTCCGTCCCTAGACTATGGCGGACGCAGAGGCAACCCCACCCCACGGCTTCCCGTTTGGGAAGAACGAAGGCGAGGAGGCGAGTGGCATCCGGGAAAAGTTCTTTCCCGACTAATAACTCGAGAAACTGCCGGGAAGTATGCTCGTCCTTCAGCAACGCCTTGGCAGCGTCTCCCAGCCTGGCTTGCTCGCAGAGGTTTCTTACTGTGACGACTGGTCTAACTCCCGGCGCAGTGCTGCCCATGGTACGAACTTCCTTCCCTAAGGTCAGTTGATCATTACCAATCCACCCTTCAATATCAGCAAACCGTCCCCTTTCACCTGGGTAATAGCCTGGCCTTCTATGGTGATCATCGTGCCTTTAATGGTGACACCGGTCTGGTCAATGACGATGCTGTTTTGGCCTACCTTGAGTGTGATGGACTGCATCGCCTCGGTAGAACTGGCGCCCATGTTAAGCTTGGTGGATTGGTTGCCCATGCTGATCGTGAGATTGTCGTTTCCCTGGTGGATGAAAGCAGTGCGATGTTTCTGTGAAACGGTGGTTTGATAGTTGCCTTCCTTGACGAGGATCGTACGGTCGTTCTTAACCGTAATATCCTGGTCGTGGTCCACCGTAACGGTCTGGTCGTTGTAGACGTGCTGGTCGTCATCGTGTTCGACCCGCACCGCCATGTCCTTTTGGGCGCGCATGTAGAAAACTTCGGAACCCATCGTATCATCGAAGGTCAGAACGTTGGAGTCGTGCTCACCCCCACCTTTGGTGCTGCGGGACCGGAAGCCACTGATGTTCTGTTTATCGGGCAGGCTGCAGGGCGGCATTTGCTGCGAGTTGTAAACACAGCCAACGATAATCGGGTGGTCGGGATCGCCTTCCTCGAAATCAACCCAGACTTCCTGTCCAATGCGGGGAAGGAAGATCGCTCCCCAGTTCTTTCCGGCCCAGATCTGGGAGACGCGGCACCAGGCGGTGCCAGTGCTATGCCGGTGCTGGTCCCACTGGAACATGACCTGAATCCGGCCATTTTCATCCGTGTTAATTTCGTCACCACTGGGGCCGATGACGACGGCGGACGCGAGGCTATGAACGTGAGGCCGCACGGTGACGCGGGCGGGGCGGAACGGAATTGACTCCGGAATACACGTAAAAGCATTCGAGTAAGACTCGCCTTTTGCGTTTCCCGAGGTGCGGAAGGCGTCGGTGACGCCGTGGTGCTGGATTTCCGTCAGGACGTAGTCCTTGTTCATGGAGCCGGAAGGATGCGCTTGCAGAGTAAACTTGTAGCCGCTGATAAACATGCGGCAGGTGCTCGTTCCAGAAGCCAGAAGGTGCCCGGCCTCGATCTCCTGCATGCGGATCTTAGAGAGCCCCTGTCCGGCGTCCTGGGTCAAATGCTCTCCCGGGTAATCGTAAACCTCGTACTTCGTGTTGCCGCCGACCTCGTACATGGTGGGCTCGGTGGCCATTAGATTGGCGGAGGGTGTCTTGAAATTGTAGTCCTGCTGGAAGTATTTTCCAGGGCGAAGTTCCTGCTCGAGTTGCCACGATGTGATGAGGTCTTCGTGATGCCCGCCCGAGACGGTGCCATAGATAATCTCGCTTCGGCCGGGACAGGTATCGTGACTGGTTGGAGAATCCGCCAGCACCAACGTGTGCCGGTGCTCCTCGTGCTTGAAAAAATAGAAGATGCCGTACTGTTCCATCAAGCGGGAAACAAAATTAAAACACGATTCCCGATACTGCACGACGTAGTCTCGTGTCGGGTAGGAATTCTGGAGCTTATTCTCGAAGTCGTTGAACCCCTGGTCACTGAACACCGAGGTGATGATATCGGAGATGCTCTTGTTCACGAACCCGTGGCAATCCGCACCCCGGGTCAGCAGCCAGAGCCAAGGCACCATTTCGGCAGTGTAGGCCGTGAATTGTTCTTCGGTCGCGTGCTGGGCAAAGCGGTTGATGATGCCGTTGATGTAGCGGTAGGATCCGTCCTCTTGTAGCAAAGAAATGGTAACGTTCTTGCCGATGATGTCCGAAAATGCGATGGAGGAATTCTCCGAAAGGAGGTCGAGCTGGAACCTGAACGGGCGCGATATTCCCTCGCTGCCCTGAAAACCTCGTAACAGGAGGACATCCGTACCCAGCGGGGTGTCGATCTTAAACAACCCACCTTCTTGTGTAAATTCGGGCATAGGATGGCTCCCTCAGTAGTTGAAAGTCGAGAGTCGAAAGTCAAGAGTCAGGCAGATAGGAATTTCGACTCCGTCGACTCTTGACCCTCGACTCGTTTAGAGGCGCGGACTCCAGAATCGGAGGTCCGCCCTACGCGATTAGATCTCTCGACTTTCGACTTTTGACTTTCGACTAATTATACACAAACGCCCCATCCGGCCCCACGCTTACGCGCAGGGTCGTTAGCTTCTCGCCTGCCGACATCTTTCCCAACAACTGGCGTGAGATATCGGGGAGCAGGGTATTGGTCAGAATATGGTCTACGTTGCGCGCCCCGCTCTCGACTTCGGTACAGCGGCTGGCCACCGTGTCGACCAGGACGGGGTCATAGGTGAGCTGGATGTTATGGTTCTCCTGCATGCGCCGTTGGATCTTGCCCAGCTTCAAGACCACGATCTTTTTCAGCGCTTCATCGCGGACAGGATAGTAGGGGATGATCACCATGCGGCCCAGAAATGCCGGCTTGAAGGTCTTATTCAGGTCCGGCTTCAACGCCTTCACCAGCGGCTCGGCACCAGGCATCGTTCCCGGATCGGCGCACAGCTTCATCATCTTATCCGTCAGCGCGTTGGTGGTCAGGATAATGATGGTGTTTTTGAAGTCGATCTCGCGCCCCTCGCCATCTTCCATCATGCCTTTATCGAAAACCTGGTAGAAAAGCTCGAGAACGTCGGGATGGGCTTTCTCGACTTCGTCCAGCAGAACCACGGAATAGGGACGGCGCCGGACGGCTTCCGTCAGCACGCCTCCTTCCCCATAGCCGACGTATCCCGGGGGGGAGCCTTTTAGAGTGGAAACGGTATGCGGCTCCTGAAACTCGGACATGTTAATGGTGATCAGATTGTGTTCGCCGCCGTAAAGGAGATCGGCGAGGGCCAGAGCGGTCTCCGTCTTGCCCACGCCGCTTGGCCCGATCAGCATGAACACTCCGATGGGCCGGTTGGGATCATCCAAACTGGCCCGCGAAGTCTGAATCCGCTGGCCGATGATGTCCAGAGCATGGGTCTGTCCAATCACGCGCCTCCCGAGGTGATCGCTAAGCGTCAGGACGGTCGAGATCTCGTCTTTAAGCATCTTGCCTACAGGAATACCCGTCCACGCGGAAATCACCTCGCCCACAATCTGGGCGTCGACTGCCACCCGCATCATAGGCGTTTCACCCTGCAAGGCCGCCAGTTCCGCATCCAGCTTCACCAGTTCTGCTCGCATCGCTTCCACGTTAGGGGCCGGCGCAGGCGCAGCGGCGGTCGCAACGCCCGTGGCAGCAGGAGCGCCGCCGCCACCGACCGGAGCGGCTGCAGCCGTCGCAGCAGCTTGGGCAGGAGCCTCCGGCGCGGGCTTAGCCGCCGCTCCGTGGCCGTCGCCGATAACGGCCGCTTCGAGCTGGGCGCGTAGTTCGCGGATCTTCGAAACCAGGTCGTGTTCTTTCGTCCAACGTTCGCTCAGGGTTTTGAGACGCGCCTCGACCTCCACCTTCTGTTTTGCGATCTGTTCCAGGCGTTCGGTGTGATCTGCGCCCAGCGCTCCCTCACGTTCCAGAATTCGCTGCTGAACTTCCAGATCGTCCAGTTGCCGGGTGGCGTCTTCAATCGCTGGAGGCGTAGCGCTCTGACCGAGCGCCAAGCGCGCACAGGCGGTATCCAACACGCTCACTGCCTTGTCGGGAAGCTGACGGCCGGCCAGATAGCGATGCGAAAACTTGACGGCGGAGGTCAGGCCTTCGTCAAGGATGCGAACCTTGTGGTGTTTCTCGAGGGCCGGGACGATGCCCCGCATCATCACCGCGCACTGCGTTTCGATAGGCTCTTCCACCTTGACCACCTGGAAACGCCGCGCCAGCGCCGGGTCCTTCTCAAAGTACTTCTTGTACTCGGACCAGGTTGTAGCGGCGATCGTCCTTAGTTCGCCGCGCGCCAATGCGGGTTTAAGCAGGTTAGCTGCATCGTTCTGGCCGGCCTGGCCTCCCGCCCCGATCATCGTATGCGCTTCGTCGATAAAGAGGATGATAGGAATGGGGGAAGCCTTGACCTCCTCGATGAGGCCCTTCAGCCGATTCTCAAATTCGCCCTTGATGCCTGCCCCCGCCTGCAATAGTGCCAGGTCGAGTGAGCGAAGCGTAACATTCCGAAGCGGCGGTGGTACGTCGCCTTTGGCCACGCGGACGGCAAATCCCTCCACCACCGCAGTCTTCCCTACCCCGGCCTCGCCAGTAAGAATGGGGTTGTTCTGGCGGCGGCGCATCAGGATGTCGATGATCTGGCGAATCTCCATATCTCTTCCGAGCACCGGATCAATTTTGCCGGCCTTGGCGTTCTCGGTGAGGTTGACCGTAAACTGGTCGAGATTGGCTGTCTTGCCGGCGCCTGCGGGCCTCGGCGCGCCGGGAGCGCCCGCCGAAGCGGCCTCGACGGGAGCCATTTCCTCTTCCGAGCCTTCCACAATTTTGACGAAGTCCTTGCGTAGAACGTCGCCGTCGATCTTCTGAAACTCCTTGCTTACCTCACGGATCTCGCGGCGCAGGTCATCAGTTCCCGTCAGGGCAAGGATAGTGAAACCTGTCCGTACCTCGCCGACATTGAAGTCAATCGACCCGGTGGTCCATGCCTCCGTCATCATCCTTACTACGTGCGGGCTGATGGCAGGTGTGCGAGCATTGCCGGTCTTGAGCTTGTCGAGACTTCGATTCAGTTCACCGGTCAGGCGCGACTTGTCCACGCCGAAGTGGCTGGCGATGCGCGCGAAGTCGCCCTCCGTCTGGTCCAGAAGCTTGAGCATAAAATGCTCGACCTCGACATCGTAGTGCCTCCGCGCCACGCACAGGCCGGCAGCCGATTCGAGCGCGTTCCGGGTGGTGTCATTAAGTTTCCCGATCAACGACTTGAGATTTATCGCCATGCTATTCCCTCCCTGTTGTAGGGGCGAGTTTGCCTCGCCGACTGGCGGCGAACATCAGACCGTCGCGCTGATTCAGGCGACGTGGTTCTGCCGCGATGCCAAAATCACCACAGAGCACACAGAGGAATCCCGTTGACTTATCTCTGAGAGCTCGGTGATCTCTGTGGTAGGTCTTTTCTTGGATTCTGCCGCTACTCCCAAAGCGGGAGTATCGTGTCCGCCACATCCCTCGACATTTCTTGAGTTCGGCCCCAAGTGGTCCAACCCAATTGTGGTGCAATTCCCTGCTCGGCGCCCAGTTCACAGCGCGGGACCTCTTCCTGCTTCAAGATAAGCTGAGCTTCAAAATCCAGCTCGTCGTTCGAAAAAAAGCGTGTCAGCTCCTGCAGGGGTTTGAAAGCCGAGCCAGTAGGCAGGAATTCCACGTATTGCTCCAGTGACAAGGGCCCGATTTTGATGCGCACTCGCGCGCTTTGATCCCAGACTTCATCACCTACCACGGCGCCGACGCCCAGTTGTTCGGAATACGAATTTGTCCCTTCGAAGCTGCACTGATCGCTCTCTCCCAGGCCGTACCAACCGCCCGCAAACTGTTCCACCTCAACCGGAACATCAAAGTAGTCACTCAGAATCTGTTCCAGCGCTGATGCCGAGCGCGGATGCTGCGCCAGTAAGCCCGAGTAATAAAGCAAACAGTCGTCGGGCACCGTCTGCCGATTCTGGAGGCCGGCGGTTCCGAGACCAATCAAGTCCATCACATGGTGCGAGAAGTCGTCGCGTTGACCGCGTTCGTAAGCGATCCAAAAGCGGTATTTTTCCCAGGCCTGAAAGAAATGCGAAATGATCCGGTGGTTGAAGGTGTCGAAGAAATCGACGGCCGCGGTATCCCCCGCCCGCGCCCTTTCCGCCGCGAAGACGGTGTAGACGGTCGGCAGTACGCCCTGCGGGCCGGTCAACCCCATGAAGTTGACTATCATCTCGACCGGGCCCTTCGCCCGCCAATTCATGGATTGAATCTCGCTGGCGGGAAAAACCAGGGTTGAATTCGCCTTAAAACGGACCACCTCTGACGATGGGGGAGCAAACTTGCCCACTTCGACCCGGTCAGGTAGAAACCGCTCGAGCAGGCGCACGGCCTGGAAGAACTCGAAGAGTTGCGGCCCGTTGCGGAACCGCTCCTCGAGGGGCGTCTTCGTTACATTAGGATCGCTTGGCCGGCTCGCGGTGGCCATTCCTTCAACACCTCCCGGCGCTGGCGCGTCTTGACCACAAGCTGGCTGAAACTGTTCAGCGTTGCATAGAGCGCCAGGAAACGTTCGATCACGGCGGCGAACAGGAACACTCCCCCGCCCGCGAACTCGTCCTCGTCAAACTCCATCTGGACTCGCGTCCCGCGGGCGAAGGTTATGCCATTGTCTGAAATAATGCGCGCGAAGTGACGTTGACTTTGCAGATTCGTGATTCCCGCCACTTGCTTTTCGAGGTCAACCGAATCCGAAAAATTGTACAGCCGCAGGATTTCCTGGAACGCCTCCTTGCCCTCCTCCGCGATCGAAAGGTAATTCAGGGCCAAGTGGGAAATAAGACGCCAAAGCGCGCCCCTCCCCAGGGGCGGGCGGAGGGTAGCGGTGGGTTTGCGGAGCGCTATCGCGCCTTTGATGGAGCCGACGCCCTCGATTTCGAAGTCGCCGCTCTCATTCCCAAACGGCAAACGCGCCAGGATGTCGCGGTTGCTGCACGTGCAGCGAGCGGTGATGGTCTCGGCCTCGGGCAGGGAGTCGCGCGAGCCAAGATTAACCAGGTGCAGGAACATTTCCGTGCCTTCATCGCCTTTGCGGCGGGAGAGGCGGCGCGTCGTATGCCAGAAGGTTTGACTCTTGTCCCTCAGAGTCTTGTGGCGGTAAGCGTAGAACGGCTCGTAGTGAGTAATCTCGTGAGTCTGGGGATTCGAACTCAGGACCTCGTCAACCGAGAATATTTCCGTGGCATTCCTGCGCCGTACATCCGGCACGATGGGATATTCCGACCGGTTCTGAGTCAAGAGAATGGGCTCAGCGGTTTGGGGAAACAGGTTAATTATCGGCGAACATGCCAGGCGGAGCGTCTTCGCGTTGATCCCCACTTCCAACCGCTGTTGCCGGTGGCTGGCTTCAAAAGGGGAGACGAGGAAAATCAGTTCAGCGCGGCCGCCCTGAGCGGCTCGCGCCAGCCCTTCCTGCGCGCTAAGCTCAAAGAAGAAGAATTTCTCCGGAAGCGAAAAGTACTCCTGGAGAAGCCGGTAACCCACAAACGACCTGCGCGGGTACGGCAGCATGGACTCGTCTTCAGTGAAGCCCATGGGGCGCAGGGGATTCTCGGTCAAAGTGACGGGAGGCTTGCGCGGGTTGGCAGGGTCTCTGAGCACTACTTGATAGCAATTGTTGCTCAGCAATTCGTAAAGCGTGTGGACGATGTCCCCTTCGCCATGCAGGTAGAATCGGAGCGAGGTGAGATTGAGTTTATCGAAGGTGAGGTCGGAAAGGCAGCGCAACTCCACTCGCAGGGCCGCGGCCGCCTCCGGGGCGCGCAAGGGAGGATTCAGCTTATCCGGCGTCAACCACTTCGCCTCCGCGATCTCGACGGGCCAGAGCGTCACATCGTAGGAAGTTCGGAATTTGCAGGGCACGCCCTCGACGGGCCGCGAATAAAGCACCGAGCCGCGAGGTATCTTCAGGCTCGAGGTGAGTTTGCCCTGCGCCGGGTCCAGACGAAACTCCGCGATCGTCATGGCAGGGATGGGCCTGAGGAAATGTGGGTAGATAACGCTAAGCAGGCCTTCCGTGATCTGGGGGAACTCATCGTCAATCTTCAGGTGAACCCGAGCAGCGAGGAAGGCAAAACCCTCCAGCAGCCTCTCGATATGGGGGTCGTCGCAGCGGGTGGCTTCCAATTGCAGGCGTGCGGCTATTTTGGGATGCTTCTCGGCAAACTCCGCTCCCATCTGTCGCAGGTAGCTCAGTTCGCTCTCGTAATATTCCAGAAGATCATCGCGCATGCTACGAACCCTTGACCTGATATTGTCCGCTCATCGGCTCCAGCATGGTATCGAACAACACTTGCTCCGGCGCCGGATCCATGCGCAACAATCCCTCAATGGCAAAGCGGATGACACGTTTATCGTCCGTCGCCGGTTCCATCCTCACCTTGACGTTGAGAAGCCTGGGCTCGAAAAAACTGACCGCCGCCTTGATTGACTCGAGCAGGAAGGCCTGGTCTTTGGGCGACCGTAGATACAAACTTGTAACATCCGGCAGTCCGTAGTTGTAAACGGACCGTCCTACTTCTTTGAGAGAGGCTGGGGACTCTTCGATCGTCTTGCGGCTGTTCAGCAGCCACTCCAGGTCGCGACGCACGGAAGCCTTCAGGTCACGCACGGATTGGGCCCTGCTCAGCGGGGGCTCCAGTTTGCGCTCGGGTTCCGGATCGATGAGTCGGTCGATCACCGACAACGTGACGGGGCCTTCCCTTTGGGTTGTCGGCATCAGGTTTCAAGGCAGGAGATAGCCTGGACAGGATCGAGGCGAACCACCGTTTGGAAAAGTCTGAACTTCTCCGATTCGTCTCCCTGTACCCGCTGGCTGTTCTTAATAATCGTCACCAGGGCTTTGGCTACAACTGCCCTATCCTCCCACTGTTCCACGTGATTGTTATCGAAAATCGCCACCAAATCGTCGAGAATAGGCTGAGCGATTTGGGCCTGGCCGGCCGCGATGCAGATCTCGGCAAGCTGCAATTTGCGGAAGAACTGCCCCCTGCCCGAAAGTTGTCTTTCCACCTCGCAACGCATCAGGTCGATGGCCTTCTGGGCTTGTCCGGCGCTCAGCGCCTGGCGGGCCTGTTCATAACTGTCAACGAACTTGCGGTGCCATCCAGGGGCGGAGTGATTCTGTACCACCGGCGCCTCCGCCACCGGAGCATCCGAAGCAGCCGTCTCCGACGCCGGCTGAGCCTCCGGCTCTGCCGCCAGCTCTTGCAACCACGCCCGGGTCTCGCTGTTGGCTGCCGGGGTGTCGTCGAGCAGATTGATCTCCAGGAGTTGCGGCAGAGCCCGTAGGAGCGCCTTCAGTTCCGAGCGAATCGCGACAACGATTCCGTCATACTTCTTTCCCAAACCTACACAGGCATCCACAACGAAGCGCTGCAAATCCAGCCAACCCCGGCTGCAGGGAAGCGACATGGCGTTTTCAGCCGCCTCCAGCAACTCCTCCCACTTTCCCTCAATCGCCAGCCGCTTGACGTGCTGCCGCAGCACCGTCGGCGGCCCCTCCAACAAAGTCAGATCCGGCGCCTGAAGTGCGGCGCGAAGCTCGCCCCACCGTAACCCCCGCAGCATCAGGTAAGGCCCCGGGCTGTAAGGGTCCAGCTTCCGCAGGGTCGCCGCAGCGCGAACCACATTGGCGATTGCATCCCGGCGTTGGGCGGGCTCCCCGTCTGCCAGAGGGATGACGATACCGGCCACCCCGGGCGCCCCCCGGCCGGTTGCTGTGCCACTCGCGGTCCCCTCGCCCGCTGTACCCTCTTCGGCCCCCTGCGGCCCGGCACCCTCCGCTCCGGGTTCAACGGGGTCCGGCTCAGTCTCTCGCTTCTTCTGAAGGAGCAGGTGGACACTGTGCCGGACCGTCTCCAGGCCTTTCTTCAGATCTGAGAAGCTCGGCGCGACATCACCAAACTTCTCCTGACAGAGAGTATCTAAAGCCCCCACGGTTGCAATGCTGCCGTCGAGTGCGCCCTCAGCAGCGAGGTAAAAGGCCTTGGGAGTTTCGGTGAAGGATTTATCGAAATCCTCCGGCGCAACCTTCCCCTGCTCGAGCAGTTTGGCTCGCGCCTCTTTCTTATCGCTGGTGTCGGCCTGTTCTTCGTAGCCGACTTTTTTTGATTCGGTATAATCCAGCAAGCCGTGCTTGGCCTTGTTAATGGGGGCAGTTCGAAGAGGCAGGATAAGGTTCGTGCCAATCCACTGGAGGGGTGCCGCCCTCAGCTCTGCGTCACCATCTTCGAGTTGAGGGTATAAACCGTCCCAGAAAGTGCCAACAAAGCCGTGAAGGAGGTCCAGCCCTTGCTTTAGCCCAACAAAACCTTCTGTGTGCAGCAAAGCGTCCGTAAGCCATGCGGCAATTTGAAGGTCTTTCGTCTTGTTAGCAAGAGCTTCCGTGCAAAGCTTTACGACCAGGGGGTAGTCTGCCCGTTTGATCCATTCCCCGGACTCATAACCCTCTTCTTCCCGCCGTGCTTCCTTGATCTGATCGTAAACCGGAGCGTAACGCAGGTCTTCGCCGCAGGGCTTTTCGCCTGGAATCGGGTTGAGTAGGTTATCAGGAAGAGGCATTCTGAGCTAGACCGTAACCTGTGGTAAATTGAACTCCAGTTGGCGGACCTCGAGAAGTGGAAATTCCTCGCCGTCCACCAGCAACATCTTCTGGCCGATGGGCGCCGCCGTACCCGACTCGTCTTCTTCCCAAACCGTCATCCGGCCTAAGCGGACAGCATCATCAGAATGCTGCCCGGCAAAGGGGGACAAGGCAGGTAACAAGACTTCGCCAAGCTCGGTGCCCTTCAAAGCGGGGCCCGCGCGAACTACAGCCGGGGTCCACAGCAAGTCGCGCAGCCGGCGCGGCGGCTCGATCTTGACGGAGGCCAGGTGTGCAAAATTGATCCAGAGATAATTCCCGCCGGCAAAAACCTCCAGGCGAGGCCCAATCCGAGGATCGCCGTCCGCAATCGCCTGGAAGGGCTTTCCATTCAGCGTACCCGCGACGGTTTCTGCACCTGGGGAGGTTTCTCCGGCAGGCTTGGGGTATTCCTTCTTCTGAAACAGGTCCTGCCGCGTCCTCTCAGCCTGCAAGGCGCTGCGGTAGAGCAATGCCCCCATGCCGCTATTGGGACCGGCGTCCGCCAGCAAGTCCAGTTGTTTCTCTGCTCGATCGTATTCACCGGCGAAGCAGAGCAATTCAAAGAGGAATGTACGGCGCCGGGTGTCCTCAGGAGTGTTGCGCAACTCCGCCCCCAACGCCTCAATCGCCTCCTTGAGTTTACCAGCCTGAAAGAGGTGATTCGCGTTTTCCATAGTAGTATCGCGCTGACCCCGTTTGGCGGGGTCAGCGCCGTCGGCCATCCTACAGCCTACTTCGTTTGCTCCCTCTTCCTGAGGTCGTACTGGACTTCACCGCCGGAAACCAGCTTGCCATCAGCCCCTTGCACCTTGTAATCGTAATCGATGGTAGCGTAGGAGACCGAAAGGGATTCCGTCCCCGTATCTTCGCCGGTCGAGCCTCCGCATTGAAAGCTCGATACGTAGACTTCCGTCAACTTGATGATCAGGAAGTCTTCGGGAGTCTTCTGGCCGGTCTGCTTGCTGCAATACAGGGTCACGTCCTTCGCGTGATCGCCGGTGACGCAAAGGGTCAACAGCTTGGGACTTGACTTGTCCACTCTCTTGGTGAAACTGAGATCGGACATCGAAACTTTTCCTGCGCTCATACCCTCGCCCACGATGGTCGTCGGGTTGCTTGCGCCCCAGCTCCACGACAGCAGTTCAATCGTCCCCTTATGCTTCGTGGAGGCGCTTTCGCCCGGTGCTTCTTTGATTTCCAGATGGTATTCAATCGCCATATTCTTCTCCTCGTCAGATTTGGAATTTGAAAGAATACGAGGCGGGCTCTTGCGCGCCACCCGCCCCCAAGCTGTTATTTATTGGCAGACTGCGGCAGCGATGCAACAAGCCGTAGCGAAACCGTAAGCTCGTCGAGTTGGAAGTGCGGTCGAAGGAAGCACACGGCGCGGTATACGCCAGGTTTGCCCTTCACCTCTTCCACGTCAACGCGTGCATCCCGCAACGGGTACTTGGCCTTCACGGACTGGGTTGCGGAGTCGTCCGTCGTTATGTATTGCGAAATCCAGCGGTTCAGGAACTTCTGAATCTCTTCGCGAGTGGTGAAACTGCCGATCTTGTCCCGCATCATCGCCTTCAAGTAGTGGGCGAACCGGCAGGTTGCCATGATGTAGGGCAACTGCGCGGAGAGCCGAGAGTTGGCATTGGCCGCATCGCTGTCGTACAGTTTAGGCTTGTTGGCAGACTGCACGCTGAAGAATGCTGCTTTGTCCGTCCCCTTGCAATGCACCAACGGAATCAACCCCTGGTCAGCCAGTTCCTTCTCACGGCGATCGGTGATCGCAATTTCCGTGGGGCACTTCAACGCCACGTCACCTTCGTCGGTGCGGAAAGTATGGGCGGGCAGGCCTTCCACCAAGCCTCCGCCTTCGACCCCTCGGATGGCTGCGCACCAGCCGTACTGGGCGAAGGCGTTCGTCAAGCGCGCTCCCATGGCATAGGCGGCGTTCCCCCAAAGGTATTTGGAGTGATCGGTGCCGTCCACACCCTCTTCGTAATTGAACGCATCCACCGGGGCAGTGTCGCGGCCATAGGGCAGGCGCATCAAGACGTGCGGCACACAAAGCCCCACGTACCGCGAATCGTCACTCTGCCGGAAACCCTTCCATTTGGCGAACTCCGTGGTATCAAAAATCTTCGCGATGTCGCGCGGCTGGTCCAGTTGCGTGAAGCTCTCCATATTCATGAGTTGCGAGGCCGCAGCCGTCAAGAATGGTGCGTGCGCAGCCGCTGCAACGTTCGACACCTTCTCCAGCAACTCCAGGTCCTCCGGATGCTTGCCGAACTCGTAGTCGCCGACGATCGCCGCAAAGGGATCTCCGCCGAAGACTCCAAACTCTTCTTCGTATATCTTCTTGAACAAGGCGCTTTGATCGAATTCCGCAGCGCGCTGCAGATCGCGCAGAAGATCCTTCTTCGATACGTTCATGACGCGTATCTTCAGCATCGGGCTGGTCTCGCTTTGGCTGAGAAGGTACTTTAAGCCCCGCCAGCTTCCTTCCAGCTTTTGAAACTGGGGATGGTGCAGGATCTCATTGAGTTGAATGGAAACCAAGTGGTCGATTTGCGCGACCCGGGCATTGATCATCGCCTCGGTGTCTTTCGAAATCGTGACCTGCCCTTCCAGCACCTGGTTGATAAACTCCTTCACCAGGCTCTTACCCCGCTCTCGCGTGGCCGCATCCGTTCCGACCTTACCTTGTTCAACGATCTGGTCCAGCAATCCCTTTTCCGCTACTTGCTCGGTCGCCGCTGCCGGCGTCTTAGCCATTTCCTGATTAGCCATTGGATCCCTCCTTCTCTTCCCCTTCCTTCTTGCCACCCAGTTCCGTTCTCAACTGGTTCAATTTGTCAGTGTTGCTGACGGCATCAAGCAGGACTTGATCGAGCTTGTCGTTCGTCTGCAGCGTGCCTTTCAAGTCATTAAGGCGGGTGCGCAGATCAAGCAGTTCGCGCAGAGGTTTGACCTGCTTGGCCACATTCTCCGGCGAGAAGTCGTCCATACTCTTGAAATCCAAACTGACCTTCAACTGTCCTGCTTCCGCATCCTCGCTGAGCTTATTCTCGACCGCGTAGGCCAGATGAGGCTTCATGCTCTCTAAAACACTGTCAAAATTGTCCGGGTTTACTTCGACGAACCTCCGGTCCTTCAGCCTTGGTAAAGGTTCTGTAGGCTGACCTGAAAAATCACCCAGAACTCCCATCACGAACGGGAGTTCTTTGATTTCTATCGCGCCACCAGTTTCCACGTCGTAGGTCACGTGGACACGCGGCGGACGTACCCTCTCAAGCTTCTTCTGGACGCTCTGTGGCATTCGGCACCCCTTTATTGGAATTTCTTTTTTTGCTGATTTTCCTGAACTTCTTAATTGTTAACACGTCAGCGAGTTCTTGTCAACCCAAAACTTAACGCCCTAATCCGTCGATAACGACGGATTAGGGCACGACGAGTGGTGCAAAAAGTGCGTACCTGCATTCCGACGCTGTCTCTACCTGCCTGCGGCGCTCTCCGGCAATCGAGCCTCCTCCACCTCAAGGAAGCCGCCGGAGATAAAAACAGTCAGCAGCTTGATGAACTCCGGCAGAGGCGTGTCCAAATGGACAAAATTGTTCCGCTTGCAGAATTCTAGGAGTTCCCGCACCGACGACTTCCCGTCGCATTGCGGAAGCAGGAACCCCACCCAAGGCTGCACCCGGCATTCAACGCTAAAAGGATACTCCGTCGTCAGCCTGAACTCCTCCGGAAGCAAATCTCCGCCCTTCATGCGGTGGACGGTGTGAAGCTCAAATGAAGGCCTGGCGACAGGGTGCGCCTCGGCGAGTTTTTCGATGAACCCGGGCTCCACAAGAGCGGTTTCCCACTTCAAGAGCCACTCGACCTCTTCCCGGGTCGATATGCGGCCAACAGACCGCCGGGCGGTGAAGACAGGACGAACATCGTCCCGGCG
The DNA here is from genome assembly GCA_050008495.1 of Terriglobia bacterium. GTDB lineage: Bacteria > Acidobacteriota > Terriglobia > UBA7540 > UBA7540 > CAVROP01. The sequence goes on from JBEKMN010000008.1 coordinate 25,505, forward strand.
CTGTATGATCAGCCATCCGTAGCTCATATTCTGCACACCGAGTTCCCTTAGCGTTTCTCTCATTTGTCGGACCGCCCCGCCACCCCCTTTGGACTTCACAGCAAATTGCAATGCGGTGTCTGCAGGGGCTTGATCTTGCCGGACGATGACGAGAACATCAAATTCCGACTGCGCTTCGCCGAGCCAGGCCCTCACACGCTGCTCGAAAGGTGCGCCTTCGCGGTCCGATCCTTGCGCCAGACAATAAAAGCGTCCGCCGGGACGCAGGTGCCGGGGCAGTCCCATGACGATGCGCCGGGTCACCTGTTCTCCATCTGCGCCTCCGTCGTAGAAGGCTTGGGCGCGGCTCAGTACGGGCATATAGGGCGGATGAGAGACGACCCGATCAAAGGTGCGGTCGTCCAGAGGCTCATAGAGGTCACCTTGCAGGATGTTGACGTTGTGGACTCCATTCAGCAGACGGTTGAAATGCGCCATTTCCGTAGATCGCCTGGTAATATCGACAGCCCATGTTGCGCGGCACCCGCGCGTTGCGGCGTCGAGCGCCGCCACGCCTGTGCCGGAGCAGAGGTCGAGAAGGGCGTCACAAGGCTCCTTCGGCAATGTCGCAATGAACTGTGAAGTGTTGGGCGTAATGGCGGAAAAAACAAAATCTTCGGCCAACTCCGTGAGGTTCCCCTGCGGCAAAGTCCAGCGGTCCGAAACGATGAACAACCCCCCAACCGGATAGAGCGCCACGGTAGCGTACATTGTCGTAGGCGCTCCCACCCCTGTTTCCCCTCCCCGGTTGGGGAGGGGAGCAAGGGGTGGGGCGAAATCCATTGGACCTTGGATCAGCAGGCCTAACTCTTTCATCGCTTCTACCACGCTTGCCGGGAGCGAGGACTCCAGGACCTTGACCTCCAGCGAATCACCAAGCAGAAACAAACGAATCAATACTCCCAGCGTGTCAGATTCACCCGAAAGTGTTATCCGCGTGCGGTCACCGGAAAGAAAATCGCCGAGCCCGGTCATGCCAACTCGGCGGCAAATGGACGGCTCAAAGAAGTCTGAATTGCGCAGAAAATCGTGCAAGCAAGCGAAATGAGGTGAAGGTTCGAGCTGCAATCGCAATGCCTGCGCACTGTTCAGCTCTTCGGTTCGTGTCCCCAAATTGCCCTCCTCTCCTACCCGCCTCGCGGCAGCGAATAGCGTCTGACCGGCGCAGCAGGCTCCCGCGCCCCGCAGATCACTTCATCAGCACTCCCGCGCGTGCCAGATCCTGCAAAATTTCCTCCGTTTCGGCGTTAATCCTCTTCTCCACAGCTTGCATGTCGACCACTGGCTTTCCGTCTTCCTCCATGGTCAGCTTCCCGGACTTGAATATCTCGGGCAGATCTCTGCGGAGAGCAGCGTGGTCGCGTGTGCCGTCGAGCAGCATGAGCACTCCTCTGTGCAGTGAATCGCTCAGATGCAGGCTTCGGCAGTGCAGCGTAGTAACCACGTTCCCGTTCCGAGCCTCCAGTCGAGCCAGCGGGCTAGCCACCGGCCTATCGCTGACCTGAGTGGCAAAAGGGGGAACGTGAACATGCAGTTCGAGCAATCCTGCCAGGTAAGTGCGCCAGATGAAATCAGCAACCTCTGTGGCAATGTCCTGGTCTGGTTTTGGAACAAAGCCCAATTCCTGACGCGCTCTGCACTCGGCTTCTCTCGCTAGCTTTTCAAACGGGACTCGCTCCGGGCGTGACTTAATGAGATACCAGAACAGGGAGCGCGCCAGAAGGTTCGACGTCGTGAGTTCGGTGCCACTGGCGCTGCAGAATGTTTCCTTCGCTTCCGGAGCGAGGTTCGGAAACTGAGCTTTCGGGCGCGCTTGGGTTGACGTGAAGAAGGACCTCACGGAAACGGATTTCCCGGAGCGATCAAGCGGCACATCGTCGCGGCAAAGGAGCGTTTTCCGGAAGGCCCGCCCGCACATGAAGTCCAGGTACTGCTCCCTCAAAATGACGTCGTCGGAGATCTTGTCGAGCACTTCCTTCGCCTGCGGCGACAGCCCTCCGCTGTGCATCTCGAAAAAGTCAGTCTCACCTAAAAACTGCAGCCCATGGCGTTGGGCATTCTCCATGAATTGGTGGAAATAGAACGGCTGGAAATCCCGCGATAACTCGTCATGGTAAAGGCCTTCCTTGGAGCGCGTGGACATTCGCTCAGACTCGTCCCGGAGTGTTTTTGTGTAGGGCTCGGATTCTTTCCCCGAATTGGCCAGTAGCTTCAGCAAGGTCACGGCCTGCTGGAGTTGCTGCTGGGGGTCGCGAAAATCTCGAACGTGGAACAACATCATCTCGCGCACCATCATGCGGGAATAACTTCCCGGAAACGCGTCGTAACTAACATAAGCAATTCCCTGGGGTTGCAGGCTGGCTTTGCAGATGGCCAGGATCTGCTCGCGAACCGGCGCCGGAACCCAGGTATAAAGGCCGTGGGCGATGATGTAATCGAACCTGCCGTAGTCCGGGGCCATCTCCAGCAAGTCCGCCTGCCGCAGGGTAAGATTCTTCAGCCCCAGAGCCTCTACCATGGCCTTGCCGCGAGCAATCGGTTTCCCTGCCAGGTCGACTCCCACAAACTCACTTTCCGGCAACCCCACGGCCATGGCCAACAAGTTGGCGCCGCTCGAGCATCCCAACTCCAGTACCCGGCAGCGCTCCACCGGCGCCGGTCGCATGCCGAAGTGCATCCCGACTGTCGCCAGCCGGTCAGGATGAGTGTGGGCAATAGGAAGCGATGGGTAGGCAACTTCGTCGTAAGGGTTTAACTCAGGATTTGACATATATGATAGCCTTCGGATCCTTGCACTTCCCATCCCCTCGGAGTGGAAAGACGAAGCCCGTCTATCGGCCATCGTCTCAAGATTCCCAGCGTCCTGCCAAGGCGCTCATGGGGTCAGCGATTGACTGAAATCGAACCAGTCGCACCGCCGGCTGATCTTTCAACGAGGCAAGCGGCATGAAACCCCGTTCCATCATCTCTTCTGCCGCCGTCTGCGTCAAAGGAGTCTCGGCGCACGGCAGGGTTTCCGTTTCGCCCTTTGACTTATAAATGTAGACGGGCAGCCCGTCTATTTCCGAATGCGCGCCCGGCTGTAGATCCCAGCCGTGCTCTGCAAAAGACTGCGCCAGCAACAAGACAGCGGCGAAGGCTGCATTGCCCCACAGGTAATTCTCATGGGCGCCGGGATCCGGCATTTCTTCGAACTGGAAACGCTCGATGGGCTCGGTATCTTTTCCATACGGCAGCCGCAAAAGAAAACGCGGCAATGACAGGCCCACAAAGCGAGCTTCAGCAGAACTCCTCAGCCTTTGCCAGGATGCGGCAGACTCGCCGGACATCGCCAGTTTCCATTCCCGCACTTCAGGCAAACCTACTGCGGAATCGCAGCCCAAGAGGCGCGGACTCGCGCCCGCGATGAAGGGCGCGCCGGCGCTTGCGGCCACTTTGCCGATTCGAGCCAGCAATTCGCTATCCTGCAAGCTGGGCCCGAAGGTAAAATCTCCGGCAATCACCGCCCAAGGATCCGCCCCCGGCGTGCCGACGGTCCTTTCCACCAGCAATCTGTACATTCCCGTCGATCTCAAATCGCCGGACGTCAACAAGTCTTGGGCAAGTTCCTGCTTCGAGACGTCGATCAGAAACAACTTGAGGTGAATATCTGTCTCCACGTTTCGCACCAGAAAGTAGACCGCGCGCCATGCAGCTTCGAGGGCTTGAAACGCAGGGGCGTGCAGTAAAGCTCCCATCTGCGCGCTGGTGGCTCTGTCGATCACCGCAATCAGCTCCGCCTGTCGAGGGTCTGCTTTAGCCACCAGATGAGGGGAGACAAGCTTGTGCAACAACCTACTCCATTCGTCCGGACGCTTGGCTGACTGATCTTGTTGTGCCTTGCTTTCGGTTTCTTCCACCATCTCATCCAGGAAACTTCCCGAAACCAGGCTTTGTATGTCCTGCGCAGACGCTCGCGGCGAGGGCGCCGGCCCCTGCACCTGCGCAGGTGCGGCTTGCGGTGGGGGCGCATCACTCGGCGCCGCTGCCGAGGTCAGTTCCGCCGCGGTCTGGGCGAAGGTCGCCGAATCGCCGAGCTTCCGGCGCGTCTCCCGCAGCTTTTGGAAGATCTTAACCTGCTCGAAGAGTTTGTCAGGATGAAAATCGTCCAGATCAGAGAACTTTAGTGGGATGCAGAGGTCATCCTCTCCACCCGGAGTTAAATCCAGGCGAGGCGCGAGCTTGGCCAGCACGGAATCGAAGTTGTCACGGTCGACCATGATCGGACGACGGCTGGCGAGAGCGTCCCCGGTCTCGAGCAAACCGCGGTTCGCGCGGCCGCTAAAATCTCCCAGGATCGCTACTCGAAACGGAGTCTCTGGGTCTGGCCTTGCCTGCGCCTGCTCACGGCCTGCAGTCACATCAAGGCGAATCTCACCGGACGAATGGCGGGTTGACATGGCTACTCCTCTTTGCCGATATTGTGTTGGCTGAACTGATTACCTTAACAATTGTACGACAATTCCGGCCAACCACCAAGACCGTCGCCGCGTTGCAGAGCAATGCGCGAATTGCCTCGGAGTGCGACAGCGGAGCCGCCGTCTGCGCTTTGCAGGCGCAACAAACGACCTCCGCCGTTTGCAATTTGCCAATTGAAAATGGCTCGGAGTAGGATGTACCCTTTCGGCGGAGGAATACGGCCATGGTCAATCGTCGTGAGTTCGTTACGCTGCTTGGCCTGGGCGCATCAACGGGTATGCGCCCGTTGCAGTTGGCGGGCGCGAGCGGGAGCGGCCAAGCGCGGTCGGAGGGTGGGCCTGCCAACGTGGCGAAGCCGTACGGCTCAGGCTACTTTGGCGAATGGATTACCGATCAACACGGCCTGCCGGCCTATCGCTACACCTGCAATCAAGCGGCCGACCCCAAGGCCCGGACGCCCGTCCATCCGGAGTGGCGATCTCCCACCGACCACACGCATCAAGTGGGTAATGATCGTCTGGTGGCGGCGGTCTCCAACTACGGCTATGTCCAGGTGCGGCAGGACGAGGGCGCGCCGAAATTCCTCAACGATTATTCGCCCAAGGACCATCGCTACGGCGCCGGCATCGGATACCTCACCGACGGAGTGCGCGTGCTCAGCACTTACTACCCCGGGGGCGGCGATTCCTACCAGCGCATCTTCGGCGCCGGCTACCTCAGGAAAACTGTCACGGGGAGCGGATATGGTGTAGACCAGGTCATCTTCGCCCCCTTCGGCGACGATCCGGTTTTGATTTCTCAGGTCGCTGTTACCAATCATGGCAATAAGCCGGCGAAGGTCCGCTGGGTCGAATACTGGGGCTGCCACAATTATCAGTTCTCCTACCGGTCTCTTATGGAAGCGCCGGCGGTTGGCGGAATGGTTAAGGCCCCGGCGTTGCGGCGCGAGTTTTGCGAGCGATTTTCGCACCAGTTCCAGATCGTCGAGAATGGCGCCGGATTGAGCGAGAGCCAGAAGTTTCTGGGGCGGACTCCGCAGGAAGAACAAATCTGGCACGGGCTTCAGGCTTACCTGAAGACCAATCCGACGACTTTCTTCGGGCCCCCTATGCCCGAGCTTGCGGCGGACGCGTCGATGGACGATTTGAATCCTCCCCCAACGTTCCTCGTTTCCCTGGATGCGCCCGCGGATGGCTTCTCGACCAACGGAACAGCGTTTTTCGGCTCGGGTGGCGTTGGGCACCCTTCCCGGCTGGCCAACAAGCTTGGCAACGACCTCACCTCGACGGGCCCGGAGAGCGCTTTGCTCCTGGAACGCGTTCTGGATCTGGGACCTGGCGAAACCCGGACGATCTACTTTATGTACGGATACCTGCCGGAGGGATTCGAACTTAGAGGGCTGGTGACGAAATACCAGGCCGAAGTGTCATCGCTTTGGGCGGCGTCCAGCGCCCGCTGGAAAGCGGACGGGCTTCGGTTCCGCGCCGCCTCCGAGCCTTGGGTGGAGCGAGAAATAACCTGGCACAACTATTACCTCCGCAGCAATCTCACTTACGACAGTTTCTTCCGCGAGCACGTCCTTTCCCAGGGCCACGTCTACCAGTACATTTTTGGATTTCAGGGTGCGGCACGCGATCCGCTTCAGCACGCGTTGCCCTTCGTCTTCGACCGTCCGGAGATTGTACGGGAAGTCCTGCGCTACACGCTGAAGGAAATTCAGCCGGATGGCTCGATTCCCTATGGCATTGTGGGACGCGGCGTGCCGATGCCCAGCATCTTCCATCCCAGCGACCTCGAGCTGTGGCTGCTCTGGCTGGCCAGCGAATACGTGCTCGCCACGCGCGACAAGGCATTCTTACAAGAGAAGATTCCGACCTATCCGCAACACGAGGCGAAGTCAACCGACGCAACAGTGGGTGAGCGTCTGGGACGCTCCTACACTCATTTGGTTGAAGGCATCGGCGTGGGCGAGCACGGGCTGATGCGCCTCTTGCACGGAGACTGGAATGACGCCGTGGTCGTGAGTCCCGTGCCTCCGCAGGAACTTCCGGAAGTCCGCGAGCACGGGGAAAGCGTCCTGAATGCGGCCATGGCTTGCTACGTCCTCGATTACTATGCGCGGCTGCTTGCCTACGTCGGGGATCGAGAGAAGGCCGCGCAAGCACGCGCCAAAGCTGCTGCCCAGCGGCAGGCGGTTCGCGCGCAGTGGGCCGGCCGATGGTTCCGCCGCGCCTGGCTGGATGCAAAGCTCGGTTGGCTCGGTGAGGACCAGCTATGGCTCGAGCCGCAACCCTGGGCTATTATCGGAGGCGCCGCCACGTCTGAGCAGAGCCGTATGTTGGCTGAAGTCATCGACGAATTGCTGCGCAAGCCGTCGCCCATCGGCGCCCTTCTGCAAAGCAAAGGCTTCGCACAGGACAACCTGCTGGGCAGCGCCGTCGGGACCATGACGAACGCCGGCATCTGGCCGTCGATCAATGGTACTTTGATCTGGGCACTGGCTATGGTGAACGGAGAGAAAGCCTGGGACGAGTGGAAAAAGAACACCCTTGCCGTTCACGCCGAAGCTTACCCCGAAGTCTGGTACGGCCTTTGGAGTGGCCCTGACACTTACAACTCCGTACTTTCCAAGCATCCAGGGCAGACAATGTTTGCGGAGACCGATTCTGAGGGCAAGCCCAAACACGACCTTGGGGTAAACTGGACGGACTTTCCCGTCATGAACATGCATCCGCACGCCTGGCCCCTTTACAGCGCCGCCAAATTGCTCGGCCTGGAATTCCATGAAAGCGGCGTAAGATTTGCACCCAGCCTCCCGTTGGCCGAATACGAGCTCACTTCGCCCCTGCTGGGCTTCAAGAAGACAGGGCATGGTTACAGCGGCTGGTATGCTCCGGTCGAAGCTGGAAGTTGGGAGATCGAGATTCGCCTCTCACAAGTTGAAGCATCAAGCCTGAAAACGGTGGAGATTAATGGGGTCCGCCGCGCGCTTCCGGGCCCTCCCGAAACAGCGATACGCTTCAACGGTGAAAGCGAACCCGGCATGCCGCTTCGCTGGGAGATCGTGTAGGGGCGGCCCTTGTGGCCGCCCCTGGGAGTGGAGGCGTGGAAAGATCGTTTTCACCACAGAGGTGCAGAGACACAGAGGCACGGCTTTCTCAATCCTCAGTGCCTCTGTGGTGAGGAAGGTCTTGGTGTTTAATGCGACAGGACTTCTTCGAAGAAGGCCAACGCGCGCGGGTCATGCGACTGGCCAAGCCAGAACATGGCCTGCTTGCGCACCACTCCGTTGGTGTTCGTCTTTGCTACCTGGATCAGGAGGGGCACGCCTTCATCCTTGGGAAGTTGGCTGAGCGCGAAGACAGCGCGTTTCTTCACGTCGGTCTCCGGGTCTTTTTCGATGGCCTCGGTGATGGTGGCCTCGGCTTTCTTGCCGGCCTTTTGCGCCAGCCAGAACAACGCCTGGCCTCGCACGTGGGCGCTGGAGTCGTGATGGGCGACGCCGATGATGGCGTCCACGGCCTCGGGTTCTTTGCTGACGTAGAGGGCAAAAACGGCCTTCTCGCGGAAGTGCTCGTCCGCATCGTCCCGCAGCACCAAACGAGTGAGAGCTTCATAGCCCTGCCGCCCCCGTGCCGCTCCCAGCCAGAAGGCCGCGTGCTCGCGCACGCGTTCCGGCTGGCCGTTCGCGGCGAAACCCTCCAGCGCGCGCTCGGCGGAGTTGTCCCCGTGAAAGGCGATGGCTGAGAGGGCCGAATTTCCGAGGTGATTGTCGTCGTCGCTCTCGCCTTCTGCGCTTGCCCCTCCAGCCGTCACGAAAGTGCTAAGCCACGCCACGCTCTCTGCCGGTCGTACTGCCGTCAGCCAGATCAGCGGTAGTCCGCCCGCATCAAGCTCGCACTCAGGAGAGAAGGTCCGGATCTTCTGAATTCTTCCCGCTTCCGCTCGGTAGAGCACCAGAAAAGTGGGCGGAGACTCCAGTTGGACGGTCTTTATCTCGCCCGTCTTTATCGACTGGCCTCCCTCCTCACCCTGCCGGCTCTCCAGCCGGCACCGGCCGCACTCCCCATCTGAGAAGTCTCCGATGGATCCGTTGCAGCACATCTGATGCTTCCCGGGGACAACCGGCATGGCGTAGCCGATCCAAGCCGGACCGCTTTCACCCGTTTGGATCGAGTGGAAAGCGCTCGCCAGTCCCGCGGCTGCGGATGCGGTGCGCATCCTGGCATTAATCACCTGCGGCTCCTGCGCCGCGGCGTGCAGACATCCCACGGCGAGAAGCAAACAGTAAGCCGCGGAAACTCGACCACTCTCTACCTTTGACGGTGAACTCGTTCGCGTCATCTTCATGTTGATCTCCGGTCTCAACTCCTCGACTTCACTTATTCAGCAGCTCCATCATGAAGTCCGTCGATTCCTTGCTGTGCATCAGCGACAGTTTCTGCACCGCCTCACGCTTCAGAGAATTGTCCTTTTCCTGCCGCGCGATTTGGATAAGCGGCTTGGCATTCCCTTGCAGAAAGAAGGCTTGAATTACGCTGCGCTTGATTTCCGGATCCTTGTCGCTGTTATAAATTGAAGTGAGAGCATCCGCGGTCTTTTCTTTGCCCATCAGGCCGAGATTCCGCACGGACTGGCGGCGAAGCTCGGGGTCCTTCTCGGCGCGCGCGAACTCCAGCGTGTGCTCGACGTCGCCGCTGATGAACATCCCTTGCAAGATGTTCCGCTTGACCTCAACGGAAGTCTCATTCTGGTAGAGCTGGTAGAGTTCCGCCCGCGCCCCCATTACACCCAGTTGCTTCACGGCCTCCGCGCGCAACTGGGGCGACTGTTCGCTTTTCGCCACTTCCAGCAGGCGCTGCTTTTCGCCGCCCACCATGAAGCTCTGCAAGATGGCGCGTTTCACTTCCATGTCATGCGACGACTTGTAGATCTCTTCCAGCGCGGCGCGGCTTTCTTTGCCGCCAAAGAGGCCGAGGTCGCGGAGCGCCTTCATTTGCAGCTCAGGATTGCGGCTGCCGCTGGCGATGTGAGCCACGATCTCGCGCGCCTTTGGCGATCCGCTCTGGCTGAGGACGAACAGCGCCCGCTCCTTGAGGTTGAGCGGCTGGGGTCCATTGAGGAACTTCTCGAGCATGGGCAGTGCCTGCTCGGGATCGCTGCCCATCAGGCTGTTGATGGCGATCAGCTTCAAATCTTCATTGCCTTCGGCGTCAGGCGACACGCTCTGCCCGGACGACTGCCGCACTTCAACCTCGAGTGCTTTGGCGTCGTCCAGCCACCGGCTTTGAGGAAAAGTGCGGCGCAGAGTTTCGAGCGCCTCGAGTGCATCGGACCGCTGCCCGAGCCGATTCTCCGCGTAGGCCTTCCAGTACAGCGCTCCTTCGGCGTGGGCACCGTGCTGGGAGATGATCGTGTTGAGCTTTTCGATCGCCGATTGCAGTTTGCCGCTGTCGATTTGCTCCTCGGCTTGCTCGTAGAGACCGTGCTCACGATCAATCTGCTCCTGGGCACGGTCGCGTACCTCTTGCTCCCGGTCTCGCTTTTCCTGCTCTCGATCGCGCGCTTCTTGCTCACGGTCGCGCTGCTCCTGCTCGCGGTCCTGAGCATCTTGGTCCGCCACCGAGGTCATCGCGCTCATCTGCGAATCCTGGTTATTTGCCTGCTCTTGCAGAGGCGAACCCCATGCAGCGCGTGGCGCCGTCGCCAAGATTGCGCTGGCGACGATTACTGCCCAGGTCAAACTCAATAAAGTTCTATTAGTCCCGGTCATCCTTTTCCTCCTGGCGGCTACCCGTCGTTCCCTGAATGCGGGCGAAGCCCGCCCCTAGGACCCCCGCCGGCTCAAGTCTTCTATCGACTTCTTTTCTCTTTCATGCACCTGCGAATCGACAACTCGCACCTTGAAAAGGATTCCCTGCGCCTCCACGCGCCGGCGGAGATCTTCGAATTCCGGCGAGGAAAGTTTGGAGGGGCTGTGGGCGATCTCAATCAAGGTTCGCTCCAGTTCGTCGAGCAGGTTTGCGACCCCCGCCTCGCCCGCGCGCTCCGCCGTGAGCCGGTACAAGCGGTTGGCTGCTACCAGGTCCTCCGCGCGCTCACGCTCAGCGGAGATGTCCACCATCCGTTGCGGGCGGGTATTGACCAATTCCACCAGCACCATCTGTGAACGCTCCAGATGATCGCCCACGGCCAGGAGCAAAATACGATCCCGCGACTGCGCTGAAACCGGCTGAAGCACTACCTGCTGCACCGTCCGCGGCCGGGCCGGCCAGAACCGCCCCGCGAAAAACGCCCCAACCACGAGCGCGGCGACCAGCGCCACCGCGCCGGCGGGCGCCAGGAATCGTGGGGCCCGGAAACCGCCCAAGAAGCGCTGCCAGAACGTCTCCGGGGCAGCAGCTTCGAGGTGTGGAACGAGACGCCGCCAGACCTTTGCCTCGAAGTCATCGCCTGGCTCAGGTGACTCGATCACATCCGCCGCCGCTAGAACCGCCTGCAAGCGCTGGTAACGCGCGCGGCAGGATTCACAGACTGCCAGATGTTCCGCTAAACTGGCCCGCGGCGGCCCTCCGGCTTCGGCGTAATGGTAGAGCATCAATTCTTCTTCACTCGCATGTTTCACGTTCCGCACCTTCACAAGCTTGATTGCTGCCCTCTACCCCTGAGGGAGAGGGTCTCGAACCCAGTGCGCGCCCTCTCGCCCTTGGCGGCGACGATCTCGAGCCCGGTCATTGCCCTCTCCCCGTTGGGGGAGAGGGTGGACCACGACGGCGCTTTCATCAGCCGTCCCGGGCTGGGTGAGGGGGTCCACGGTCCCCGACCTAAACTCCCGCGCTACGCTGCTGGCCGACCACGGCACCCTTGACCAGCGGCTCCAATTCCTTCCGCAGTTTCTGAACGGCTCGGTAAATGCTGTTCTTAGTGGCGCTCGCCTTGAGGCCCAGCACGCTGCCAATTTCTTCAATGGGCATCCCCTCGTAGTGGCGCATCACGAACGCGGCACGGACCTGGGGGCTCATTTCGGCCAGCACGCTCTCCATTTTGTGCTTCAATTCGCCACTCAGCAGGATGCGATCCGGCGCGGGCTCGGCCGCAGGCAACTGTGCGATTCTTTCCGCGCCGTCTTCGTCACTGCCCATGGGTTGCTCCACCTGTTCGTACCGCCCCAACTTGCGCGTCAGATCGAGGGCCACGTTCACCGCGATGCGGAAGATCCAGGTGCCGAAGCTGGAACGCGATTCGAATTGTCGCAGCCGCCGGTAGGCCCGCAGGAAAGTTTCCTGTACCACATCCTCGGCGTCTTGCTCGTTTCGCGTCATGCGATATGCCAGACGAAAGACCTTGCGGCTGTATCGATCGACGAGGACACGAAAGGCCTCTGTCTCCCCGGCGCATGCTCGCGCCACTGCCGCTGCGTCGCTCTCGTCCATTCGCACCTTTAGACTGGGATCCTCGTGCACGGTTAGGCCCGTTGACAGAAAAAGTTGAAAGTCAAGAGTCAAGAGTCGAAAGTTAAAAGCGTAAGGCAGGAACTGAGGGGCCTCAAGTCTCTGCGACCTTCGAACTCACGACCGTCTCGTTCTCGACTCTGGACTCTTGACTCTCGACTCTTGACTGCCCCTTGCATCTCCCGGCTCAGTCGGGTACTCTCAGGGACTATTTCTTTCGCGTGGAGGCGCAACCATTCCCATGAAAATCCGACCAAGAAATTACAGTATAGTGGCCGCAGGACTCGCCGCAGCCACAATTCTACTTCTCGCCGGCAGTCTCTTTGGCGCAAAGAAACCGAAGCCGGCTCCGCCCAGCGAGCCTGCGGCTCCCGTAGTGGTGAAGCCGGAGATCCCGGACCTCGAATTCATCACGCGCTTGCGCGATGAAGAATTCAACCACGGCGAGGTGATGGACATCATGAGTTACATCACCGACGATATAGGCCCCCGCCTCACGGGCTCGCCGAATATGAAGAAGGCCAACGAGTGGACGCGCGACCAGTTCGCCAAATGGGGCATGGTCAACGCCCACGTGGAGCCCTGGGGCACTTTCGGCCGCGGTTGGGCTTACCAACTCTGCGAGGTCCGCATGGTCTCGCCGGATTACATGCAATTCCTTGCTCTGCCGGAAGCCTGGACGCCGGGAACGAACGGCCCGATCCGGGGCGAGGTGGTGCAATTGGTGGCTACAACCTCCGCCGACCTCGAGCAGTACAAGGGCAAACTGGCAGGCAAGATTGTGCTGATCGGCGACCCGCGCACACCCGAACCTATCGAGAAGCCGATGTTCCAACGCATCGACGATGCCGAAATGGCGAAGCTCGCGCTGTTTCAGATTCCCGGCGGCGGACCCGGCGGGCCTGGCGGCCCCAACCCCGCCATGCGGCAGCAATTCATGCAGCGCTTTCGCTTCCAGCGTGATTTGGTAAAGTTCCTCACCGATGAGCACGTAGCCGCCACGCTGGATCTCACCCGGCAACCCGGCCAGGACGGCACGATCTTTGTCCAGTCGGGAGGAAGCTACGATAAGGGCAAGACGATCGCGTTCCCGCGTATCACGGTCGCGGTCGAGCACTACGGCCGCATGGTGCGCCTGCTGGCCAAGAAGGTGCCGGTGCAGGTGGAGCTCAACGTCGAAACCCAGTTCTATGACGATGATGACAAGGGCTACGATACCCTCGCGGAGATCCCTGGTGTTGATCCCAAGCTCAAAGAGCAACTGGTGATGCTCGGCGGGCATCTCGACTCCTGGCACGGCGGCGAAGGCGCCACCGATAACGGCGCGGGAAGCGCTGTAGCGATGGAGGCCGTGCGGTTGCTGACAAAGCTCCGTGTACAGCCGCGCAGGACGGTTCGCGTGGCGCTCTGGTCGGGCGAGGAAGAGGGCCTTCTGGGCTCGCGCGGATATGTGAAGAACCACTTCGGCGGGCGTCCGGAGCCCCCTCCTTCCCGGGACGACAACACCCCCTCGTTTATGCGCCCGCCCAGAGGTCCGCTGGAGTTGAAACCGGAACAGAAACTGGTCTCCGCGTACTTCAACCTGGACAACGGTACCGGCAAGGTGCGCGGCGTTTACCTTCAGGGCAACGAACTTGTCTCAGCAATGTTTCAGAAATGGATGGAACCCTTCCGCGACCTTGGCATGACCACTCTCACCATGCGGAACACGGGAGGCACCGACCATCTTTCTTTCGACGCGGTGGGCATCCCCGGCTTCCAGTTTATCCAGGACCCGATGGACTACGACACTCTGACCCATCACTCGAACCTGGACGTCTACGAGCACATCCGCGCCGAAGACCTCAAGCAGGCTGCGGTGATTGAGGCCTGCTTCGTTTACAACGCCGCCATGCTCGACGAGATGCTGCCCAGGAAACCGATTCGGCCCGAAGAATTCGAGCCGCCTAAGCCACCGGAGGGCGGAGCGCCGGCTAACCCTGTCAGCTCGAACACGCCCCCCACCGCAGGACAACCTGCGGCGCAGTAGACACATCGGGAGATCGGGTGAACAAATCGCCTGCGCCTCCTGGTCATCCGATCTGCTGATCCGTTTGCCACCCGCCACAACGCGCCTGCGGATTTTCCGCCCCTCGGACTTTCTGTCTCTTGACAAACGGACAATGATAGGCTAGAATCTTGTCCCGGGGTTGGCCGGAAGCTTTCTTATGCGGGAACGCGATTATGCGGCGCCGCTGCTCGCTCCAATTCGCCGTCGTAAGGTTCGGAATAGGGATGGCCCGCGTCCCCGCCCGTCGTGGAGAGCCGTACGGTTCGCCCCAACAGACTCGGCACCGCAGAGTGCCGATGGGCTGTCACAATGCAAAAACCACGGGAACAAAGCGAGAATGTCTATGAAAACAAAGGATGAGGCAAAGAAAGTTGAGAAGTCAAGGAGTCGAGGAGTTGAGCGTCAGAAGGCAAGAGCTGACATATAGTCCCAGCCACAGCTCGGGAAGCGGCCGTTGGCTTCTCAACTCCTCAACTTCTCGACTCTTGGACTGCAGTATCGAGGGAACAAAGCGAGAATGTCTATGAAAACAAAGGATCGAGGTACCGCGAACGGGGACGGCCTTCGTGGCGGCCACCGGGACGCCGACAAGGGTTACCCATCCCCGTTCTCACGCGGAAGGAATCGTGGATTTCCACCCACCGGCGCGTCTTCTGGCCCTCCGGTTGCTCGCAGGAAAATGCCTGTATTCTAATATCTATCTGAAAATAAAAGGCTTATCCTTTAGACCCGAGGTCAACTCTTGGCCCTCGTGTTGCACCGTGTAAACGCAGGCCAACGCAGATGTCTTTCAGGCTTTGCTCTGGAAATCGAATGGTAGCTGAAGGCGCGCTTGCGGCGGGCTGCCATTTCTTTGCCGGTTACCCAATAACGCCTGCCTCCGAAATCTACGAAGTCATGATGCGCGAACTCCCCGGCTGGGGAGGCTTGGCGCTTTCGGCCCCGGACGAAATATCCTCGCTCTGCTACTGCGTGGGCGCGAGCCTTCGAGGCCTCAAGGCGATGACCGCGACCTCCGGCCCCGGCTGGGCGCTGATGATCGAGACTGTGCAGTATGCGCTGATGAGTGAGACGCCGGTAGTGATCGCCCTGGTTCAAAGGCTTGGGCCGAGCACGGGCGGGGCAACGCAGGGAGCGCAGGGAGATATCTTCCTTGCCGAATTCTGCACTTCGGGAGGCTACACCATCCCGGTCTTCGCCCCCAGCAACGCCGCCGAGTGTTACGAACTGACTCGCCAGGCGTTCAATTGGTCCGAACGCCTGCGCACGCCGGTCGTTTTGCTTTCCGACAAAGAAGTGGGAATGACCACCGAAACCATTGACGAAGCCGCCCTAGCAAAGCCAGCCAATGTCGAGCGAACCTGGGGCGACGCCGGCGCGCCCGTCGCGGCCTACGAGATTGAACGCGTCGAGGACGTGCCGTGTTTTGGTCCCGTCGGCGGCGAAGTCAAAGTGACGGTGACAGGGTCCGCCCACGATCGGCAAGGACGGCTACGAAAGCCCTCGCCCGAAGTTGTCGAATTGCTTGCTCACTTACAACGCAAGATCGAAGCGCATGCCGCCGATATGGCTATGGTGCGCGCCGACTTGGATCCCGAGGCATCCTGTTTGCTGGTCAGCTATGGAATCACGGCGCGCGCCGCGCGCCAAGCGGTCGGCGTGCTTCGTAAAGAAGGCTTCCCTATCTCGTTCCTCCAAATCCAGACCCTCTTTCCGGTGCCTACTGAGGCGCTTCACCGCGCGGCGACCGGAATACGCACCGTCTTCGTCGCCGAGGAGAATTTGACTGGCCAGTACCGCGCGGTGCTGGCTCCTCTGCTCAACGGCAGGCGCCTTTTGGGGATCAACAAGATCGGCAGCATGATCTCCCCGGCTGAGATTGTGCGCGCCATTCGCC
Source organism: Terriglobia bacterium (assembly GCA_050008495.1). Classification (GTDB taxonomy): domain Bacteria; phylum Acidobacteriota; class Terriglobia; order UBA7540; family UBA7540; genus CAVROP01. The sequence continues at coordinate 41,400 of JBEKMN010000008.1, forward strand.
GGGCGGGCGGCACAATCCCACGCGGCGACTGGCCTGGCGAGCACCCGTCCGAAGCGGAGGTTTGCGAACCGCCGCGGCCAAGGAAGGCGGGAGTGTGATGGAAAACACCACCTACCTTGCAGCCGACGCCAAGCTCCCCTACTGCCGGGGATGCGGCCACGCGCTGGTTGTCCGCCAACTCAGCCGCGCGCTCGAAGGGCTCGCGCTCCCCTCCCGCTCGCTTGTGCTCACCACGGACATCGGCTGCGTGGGGCTTGCCGACTCCCTCTTCCCTTACGTTCACACCGTCCACACCACCCTCGGCCGATCAACTGCCATGGCCATCGGCATGGCCCTGGCAGAGGCTGTGCTTCCCGCCTCGGGACTCAAGCCCATCGTCATGATTGGCGACGGCGGGGCCATGATTGGCTTATTGCATTTGGTTCACGCCGCACAATTGAATGTGGACATCACCGTGCTCGTCCATAACAACTTCCTTTTCGGGATGACGGGAGGCCAGCACTCAGCCTTCACGCCGCTCGACTGGTCGACGTCAACGACCCCGGAAGGAAACCGCGTGCCTCCGCTGGATCTTCTTGCGCTCCTGCGCGCCGCGCACGCCGGCTTCTTAGCCCGCCAGTTTGCGACGGACGGCGACTTGAACGCCGTTCTCGCCGACGCAATCGCCTATCCGGGATTTTCTCTGGTCGAAATTCTGGAGATTTGCACCGGCTACGGCGGCCTCAAGAACAAGTCCAAGGGAGCCGCGCTCCGCGAGGTTGCGGACAGCCAGGGTTACTCGATCGGCCGCACGGAAGCGGAACGGCCCCGCCCCACATTTGCCCAGCTCTATCGAAGCGACATCGAGTCGAAAGCGGCTCCCCTCCTTGCTAAGGAGGGGAGCCGACCTAATGGTCGTGAGGAATCTCGCCCTGCCTCGCTGCAACACGCAGCCTCGGCCGATTCGAGATTGGAGATTCAAGATTCCAAGCCCTTGCACATCGTGATTGCGGGCACTGCTGGTGAAAGAGTGCAGTCCTCGGCAGCGCTGCTTTGCCGTGCGGCGCTCAGCGCGGGCCTTTACGCGACGCAAAAGAACGACAATCCGGTGACGCAGGGATCGGGATTCTCGCTCTCCGAGATTTGCTTGAGCCCCCAGCCCATCGAGTACACGGGAATAGAAAGCGCGGACGCCGTGATCGCGGTGAGCCAGGACGGGTGGAACGAGCTCAAGGCCAATGGGACGCTGGCCGCACTAGCCCCCGGCACGCTTCTGATCATCGATTCAGAAATCGAGATTGACAGTCCCACCGGCCGGCTGCTCCGTCAGCCCTTCCGGCGTGACGCGACACCCAAGCGGGCAGCGCTTGCCGCGATTGGGTTCTGGCTGGGGAATGAGCCTGTAGTCCCCAACGCGGCGTGGGATTCGGTGCTCGACTCACTTTCCATCGAACGCCGGGCGGATGCTTCAGAAGCGCTGCGCATTGGGGCAAACTTCGCACGCCAGGTAAGCGCGCGTGCCGCCTAAGGGTAGCGCCGACCTGCTTTTCAGGTCCGCGGCTTGTTCCCAGGCACGTGGACAAGCGGTGGACCGCATATCCAGGGCGGCTGCGATATGTAGTCGGATTGTCAGATTTCTGGAACTAAGATTGCCCGGAATGATATGTTCCGATCAAAACTGAATGGAGCAACGCAATGAATAGGAGCAAGGTAACGATTGACGGCAACGAAGCCGCGGCCTACGTGGCCTTTCGGGTCAGCGAGGTCATTGCTATCTACCCCATCACACCCTCGTCTCCCATGGGGGAGTGGGCGGACCAATGGTCGGCAGAAAATAAGCCGAACCTGTGGGGTACCATACCGCGCGTGGTCGAGATGCAAAGCGAAGGCGGGGCCGCCGGCGCTCTGCATGGCGCATTGCAAGCCGGTTCTCTGGCCACCACTTTTACGGCCTCGCAGGGCCTGCTGTTAATGATTCCTAACATGTACAAGATCGCCGGGGAACTCACTCCCACGGTGTTTCATGTTTCGGCCAGGACCCTGGCCGCGCACGCCCTCTCCATCTTCGGAGACCACGGCGACGTGATGGCGACCCGCCAGACGGGCTTTGCCCTGATCTCCTCAAACTCCGTCCAGGAGGTGATGGATCTTGCGCTTATCGCCTCGGCTGCCAGCCTGCGCGCGCGCGTGCCTTTCCTGCATTTCTTCGATGGCTTCCGCACCTCGCACGAAGTCGGCAAGGTGGAGCAATTAACGAACGAAGACATGCTCGCTATGATTGACGACGATCTCGTCAAGGCGCATCGCAAACGCGCCTTGTCGCCGGATCATCCTTTCATCCGCGGCACCGCTCAGAACCCCGATGTCTTCTTCCAGGCCCGCGAGACCGTGAACCGCTTCTATGAAGCCTGCCCGGCTATCGTTCAGGAAGAGATGGATAAATTCGCGCGCCTGGTGGGCCGTTCCTACCACCTCTTCGATTACGTCGGCGCGCCGGATGCCGAGCGGGTAATCATCATGATGGGATCGGGCGCCGAAGCAGCCCAGGAAACCGTCGAGCACCTTACTTCACAGGGAGAGAAGGTCGGCGTCCTGAAAGTACGCCTGTATCGTCCTTTCTCGCTCGAGCACTTCGTCAAATCGCTTCCCGCCACCGTGAAGACTCTGGCCACTTTGGACCGCACCAAAGAGCCCGGCGCCGTCGGCGAGCCCCTCTATACCGATGTCACCACGACCGTGAGCGAAGGCCTGGCAACCGGCCTTGTCCCCTTCAAGACATTCCCGCGCATAATCGGCGGACGTTACGGGCTGTCCTCAAAAGAGTTCACCCCCGCGATGGTCAAAGCCGTCTTTGACGAAATGCTGAAGGACAAACCCCGCAACCACTTCACCGTCGGCATCGAAGACGACGTCACGCACACCAGCCTCGAATACGACCCGGCTTTCTCGACCGAAGATCCCAAGACGGTTCGAGCCATGTTCTACGGCCTCGGCGCAGATGGCACAGTGGGCGCCAATAAGAATTCTATCAAGATCATTGGTGAGGACACGGACAACTACGCGCAAGGATACTTCGTGTATGACTCGAAAAAGTCCGGCGCCGTCACCATCTCCCACCTGCGCTTTGGCCCTAAACCCATCCATTCCACTTACCTGATTTCGAAGGCCAATTTCGTGGCCTGCCACCAGTTCAGCTTCCTCGAGCGGCTCGACGTGTTGAAGTCCGCCCAGCCTGGCGCCACGTTCTTGCTGAACAGCCCCTTCGGCCCCGAAGAAGTTTGGGACCACCTTCCCCGGACCACCCAAGAAGAGATCATCAAAAAGCAACTCCGCTTCTTCGTGATCGATGCCGTCAAGGTGGCCCAAGCGGCGGGCATGGGCGGACGTATCAACACGGTGATGCAAACCTGCTTCTTCGCCATCAGCGGCGTTCTGCCTCGCGACGAGGCAATCGCAGCCATCAAGCATGCCATCGAGAAGACCTACGGAAAGCGCGGCGAAGCCGTTGTGCAAAAGAATTTCGCCGCCGTGGACCAGGCGCTCAGCGAACTGCACGAAGTCAAAGTCCCCGACCGCGTTTCGAGCAGTTTCGATCTACGGCGCCCAGTGCCGGAAGAAGCTCCGGAGTTCGTCCAGAAAGTGCTCGCCAAGATGATCACCAACGAAGGCGATGACCTGCCGGTCAGCGCCATGCCGGTGGACGGCACGTTCCCCAGCGCCACCGCACAGTGGGAAAAACGCAATATCGCGCTCGACATTCCGGTGTGGGACGAAGAAATCTGCATCCAGTGCGGCAAGTGCATCCTGGTTTGTCCCCACGCCGTGATTCGCGCCAAGATTTATGACTCCCGGCTTTTGGAAGGCGCGCCCGCCACGTTCAAATCCACGCCGGCGCGTTGGAAGGAATTCAAGGAGCTGAAATACACCCTCCAGATCGCCCCGGAAGATTGCACCGGCTGCACTCTGTGCGTGCAGGTCTGCCCCGTGAAGAGCAAGAGCGAGGCCAAGCACAAAGCCATCAATATGGCCCCGCAACCGCCCCTCCGGGAAGCGGAACGCGACAACTGGAACTTCTTCCTCAAAATCCCCGATGTCGACCGGCGCACCCTCAGCCTGGGGCAGGTGAAGGATGTGCAGTTGCTACAACCCTTATTCGAGTTCTCCGGCGCCTGCGCGGGCTGCGGCGAGACGCCTTACATCAAATTGATGAGCCAACTCTATGGCGACCGGGCGCTCATCTCCAACGCCACCGGCTGCTCGTCGATTTACGGCGGCAATCTACCCACGACCCCCTACGCACAGAACGCCGACGGGCGCGGCCCGGCGTGGACGAACTCCTTGTTTGAAGACAACGCGGAATTCGGGTTGGGCCTGCGCCTGGCTCTTGACAAGCAAACCGAATACGCGCGAGAGTTGCTCACCCGACTTTCTTCCGATCTGGGCGACCCGCTCGTTCTCGCGCTCCTGGCCGCCGACCAGAGCACCGAGTCCGGCATCCGGGAGCAGCGCGAGCGCGTACACGGGCTGAAGTCCAAGCTGGCCGGCATCGAGAGCGCGGAGGCGCGCGACCTCCTGAGCCTGGCGGACGCCTTGGTCAAGAAGAGCGTCTGGATTGTCGGCGGCGACGGTTGGGCCTACGACATCGGCTACGGCGGCCTCGACCACGTTCTGGCCTGCGGGCGCAACGTGAATGTCCTGGTGCTCGACACCGAGGTCTACTCGAACACGGGTGGCCAGATGTCCAAGGCGACTCCGCGCGGCGCAGTGGCCAAGTTCGCAGCGGACGGGAAACGGAGGCCCAAGAAAGATCTTGGCATGATGGCCATAAGCTACGGCAACGTTTACGTGGCGGCAGTCGCTATGGGATCGAGCGACATGCACACGCTCAAGGCTTTCCTCGAGGCCGAGGCTTACGACGGCCCATCACTCATCATTGCTTATTCTCATTGCATCGCTCATGGCTACGACCTGGTCCATGGCCTGGACCAACAGAAGGCTGCCGTCCAGTCCGGTTACTGGCCTCTCTACCGCTACAATCCGGACCTGGTCAAGCTGGGCAAAAATCCCTTCCAGCTTGATTCCAAGCCCCCTGCACTGCCCCTTGAGAAATACATCTATAACGAAACACGTTATACCATGTTGAAACACAGCGATCCTCAGGCTGCCAAGCTGCTGCTGCAATTGGCCGAGGGAGACGTTCGCAATCGTTGGCGCGTTTATGAAAACCTGGCCGCCATGCCTGTCAATGGCGCGGCGAAGGAGGTGAAGTAATGATTGACCTCTCCACTACTTATCACGGCATCAATCTGAAGAATCCCCTGGTCGTCTCGGCATCCCCACTCGCCGAAGAGCTCAGAAATCTCCGCCGTATGGAGGACAGCGGCGCGGCGGCCATCGTTCTCCCCTCGCTCTTCGAAGAGCAGATCAATATCGAAAGCCGCGTGCTCGACCAGTTTCTGCAACAAGGCACCGAGAGCTTTGCCGAATCACTCACCTATTTCCCCGATCTGACGGGATACAACCTGGGCCCGGAAGGGTACTGCGAGCACGTCCGGCGCGCCAAGGCGGCGGTCGGTATCCCCATTATTGCCAGCCTCAATGGCTCGTCCATCGGCGGCTGGACCGACTACGCCAAAAAGATTCAAGACGCCGGAGCAGATGCTCTCGAACTCAACATCTACTACATTCCCACCAGCATCGATCAGACCTGCGCAGAAGTCGAAAAGCTCTATTGCGACCTGGTGGCCACGGTGAAGTCCAGCCTGAAGATTCCGGTGGCCGTCAAAATCGGCGCTTATTTTAGCTCCCTCGCCCACATGGCCAAGCGCCTGGACGATGCCGGGGCCGACGCCCTGGTGCTCTTCAACCGTTTTTACCAGCCCGACTTTGATATCGACAACCTCGAAGTGGTGCCCAACCTCATGCTCAGCACCTCGCATGAATTGCTGCTGCGATTGAACTGGGTGGCAATTCTGTTTGGGCATATCAAAGCCGACCTTTGCGTCACCGGCGGAGTGCATACCGCCGCGGATGTGCTGAAAGCCATGATGGCCGGCGCGCGCGTGGTGGCTATGACTTCGGCCCTGCTTCGCAACGGCATCGGCCACCTCGCCACTCTCCGCAACGATATGCTCGCCTGGATGGAAGAACACGAGTACCAGTCCATCCGCCAGATGCAAGGCAGCATGAGCCAAAAATCCGTCGCTGACCCCTCCGCCTTCCAGCGCGCCAACTACGTGCGCGTGCTGAGCTCGTATTCGATGAAGGGACTGCCGCTGTAGGAAGAAGGCAGTGGGCAGCGGCAGTGGGCAGTAGGCAGTGGGCAGTAGGCTGATGGAAGAAGATGTTAGCCCTCGCCCCCTTGGGGGAGAGGGTGGCCCGCGACGGCGTTTTCATCAGCCGCCGCGGGCCGGGTGAGGGGTCACTTCACCAGCCTGCAAGATCACCACGACATCGAAAATCCTGAGTTGGCGCATACGTCACGACCAAACCCGTCGTGACGTATGCGCCACCCGTGCAGACCAACTCCTTGACTGCGCCCGAGCGGGCGGCTATGCTTCGTTTGAGGAAGCCTGAATTCCGGGCTTCCGAAGGTTGAACACTATGACGGCGACCGTAAGAATTCAGCGCAAAGGCCAGATAACCATTCCCATCCGCCTCCGCGTCCAAGTGGGCCTGGATGATGGCGACTTGGTGGAAGCCAGAGCAGAAAGAGGGAAGATCGTCCTTACTCCCAAGCCCCTTGTCGACCGTACCGCCGGCGGCGAGTACACCCTATCCCAACGCAGAGCCCTCGATGCCCGCCTCGCAGAGTCACTTGAGCAGGCGAGGAAGGGCGAAACTTACGGGCCTTTTGAGACCCACCAAGAGTTGACCGCCTTTTTGCATCGCCAAGCGAAAGAGACTCGATCCAAAAAGAGCAAGAGTGCTAAGGCGCTCGCTGATTTCACCGCACTCCAACGCGGTTTCCGCGGTGTGGCCCACGTGTCCTGGCGTTGACCGCCAACGGCGAAAGTTCTCAAGCCGTTCGGACCCGCGCCCTGCGCGACAACTGCGACGACAGCAGAAACAAGGACCCGGGCGCGGCGAACGCCAACCATGCCCAGCCTTTCAGGAGCGTGCCGGTGGTCGCGAAGTGAATCAGGTAAGCAGCCAACAGGCTTGCCACTGTTATGAATCCACCCAGGCTTTCTTTCTTCCACGCCACGATCATTCCCACACAAATCCCAAACGGGAAGAACAGAAAGCCGAGCCACTCTCTTGGCGCGGAGGGGAGGGAGCGCTCGCCCACGATGAAGGCCAAGACCAAGGCGATGGTGGCGACGCTCCATACTCGTGCAATCCAGCGCAGAGCTGAAGCCCACATTTTGTGTCTGGCGATTGGATTTTCCATGGTGCACCTCCCAGTAATGACGTGGTGAACGGCGGTGCGAATAGCAACACTCTACTGCGCTCGCCGGTCGGCGTCAATAGCCGTCGGTCAAGCGGACTCAGTCTCAGGAGAAGCTTAGGCCGAATGGCCCGCACGTGTGCGCAAGAGCCCGCTCACCCTATGCTTCCTAGTGCGGCTTATCGTCTTGCTTCGTGCTTCTGACTTCTGACTCTTCTTTCAATACAAGTGATAAAATCCACGGTACGCTGAAAAATGGGAGGGAGGATGGCAGGTCATCTTTCAAAGGTTGCGTTGTCGGCCGCTGTGCTGTTTGTAGTTCACTGGGCGTGGTCCGGGCAGCAGGCGTCTTCCTCTTCGGACTACACTTGCTGGAAGGTCTACGGCGGAACTCCGGACGACATTCATTATTCAACCCTACGCCAGATCAATCGCGACACCGTTCGCAACCTGGCGGTTGCCTGGACTTACCAATCCGGTGATGAATTCCCCGAGTCCGAGATGGAGTGCAACCCGATCGTGGAGCATGGCGTCTTGTTTGTCACCACGCCCAAGCTGCGCCTCGTCGCCCTCGATGCCGCCACCGGCCAGTTGCGCTGGAGTTTCGATCCCAATCAGGGAGAGCCGGTCGCAACCAAGCTCCGCAACCGCGGTGTCAGCTATTGGGAACAAGGGGAGGACCGCAGGGTCTTCGTTGTTGCCCAGCAGTATCTCTACGCCCTTGACGCAACGAGCGGGAAGCCGATCGCAAGTTTCGGCGATTCCGGGCGAGTGGATTTGCGGGAAGGGCTTGGCCGCGATCCCAAGCTGCAATCCATCTCCGCCACCACACCCGGCGTGGTTTACAAGGATCTGCTCATTCTGGGCAGCATCGTCAGCGAAGACCTGCCGGCATCTCCCGGGGACATTCGCGCTTTCGACGTTCGCACCGGAAGAATTCGCTGGACGTTTCACACCATTCCTCGTCCTGGTGAATACGGGTACGAAACCTGGCCGAAAGACGCCTGGACCTACATCGGCGGCGTCAACGATTGGGCAGGAATGAGCCTGGATGAGAAGCGCGGCTGGGTATTCGCCGCCACGGGTTCGGCGTCGTTCGACTTCTATGGCGCCAACCGGCTGGGCGACGATCTCTTCGCCAACTGCGTGATAGCCCTCAAAGCAGACTCCGGAGAGCAGGTCTGGCATTTCCAGGGTGTCAGACACGATCTGTGGGATCGCGATTTCCCCGCCGCGCCGACGCTGGTCACCGTCAAGAGAGATGGGCAGCCGATCGATGCGGTGGCGCAAATCACCAAGTCCGGCTTTGTTTTCGTCTTCGATCGGGAGACCGGCCGGCCGCTGTTTCCCATCGAATACAGCCCGGTGCCCGCCTCGGATGTGGACGGTGAAGTGGCGGCGGCGACGCAACCGCTGCCCCTGCGCCCCGCGCCATTCGCGCGCCAGATGCTCACGCCCGACATCATTACCACCCGCACGCCGGAGGCGCACCAAGCCGTCCTGGAACAACTGCAAACGCTTCGCAGCGGCGGCCAATTCACGCCGCCCAGCTTGCAAGGCACGGTGGTTTTTCCGGGCTTCGATGGCGGGGGCGAATGGGGCGGCCCGGCGTTCGATCCTGAAACCGGAGTGCTCTACGTGAACTCGAACGAAATGGCCTGGATCCTCAGGCTCGTGCCGCGACCCGGAACGTCTGATCTGTCGAGTACCAGACAGGTTTACGCCGCCAATTGCTCCAATTGCCACCGAGCCGACATGCGGGGCACGCCGCCGGAGTTCCCTTCCCTGGTCGGACTGGGAAAGCAGTACAAGCAAGCGGAGATCGCCAAGGTCATTGGGGAGGGCCGCGGCCGTATGCCGAGCTTCGCCTACCTCAGGAAGAACGTAATTGAGGCGATGGCCCGGTTCCTCGCCACGGGCGAAGACATTGAGTTCGCAACACCCTTAACGGAGCAGCTACCGAAACCACTCAAGTATACGCACGATGGGTATAACAAATTCCTTGACGCGGAAGGTTACCCTGCCGTCGCACCCCCCTGGGGAACGCTCAACGCCATTGACCTCAACACCGGCGCCTACGTCTGGAAGAAGCCCTTTGGCGAGTTTCCTGAATTGCTCGCGAAGGGGATGCCCAACACGGGCAGCGAGAACTACGGCGGGCCGCTGGTGACCGCGGGCGGGCTTCTGTTTATCGCCGCCACCAATCATGACCGTAAGATCCACGCCTTTGATAAGGCAACCGGTGAGTTGCTTTGGGAAAACGTTCTGCCCGCCGCCGGTAGCGCTACCCCCGCAACTTATGAAGTAAACGGCAGGCAGTATGTGGTGATCGCGGCCGGCGGGGGCAAGTCGGGGGCGCCAACGGCTGGGACTTACGTGGCGTTTGCGCTGCCAAAGCAGTAGTCAGTCGTCCGTTGTCCGTGGTCCGTGGTCTCGAATTCTCGGACTCGTGGGGTCAAACCGTAAGCCATTGCGGAAAATGGGTGTCGATAGCAACTGACAACGGACTACTGACAACGGACGGCTCACGTGTTCATGACCTTCTCAAACGCCGCCTTGAACTTCTCCATATCTTCGCGCGAGCCTACTGTGACGCGGACACGCGTTGGCCAAACCGGCCAGACTCTCCCGATGTAGACGTTTTCCCTGGCCATGGCCGCCACGAATTCCTGCCCCGGACGCTTTACATCCACCATAAACTTGTTCGAGACCGACGGAATGAAAGAGTAGTTCTTCCTGGTCATCCAGTCGAAGACGTCGTTGCGGATGTCAGCGATCATCTTGCGGCGCTCGGGGACCACATTCTTGGCGCAGAGACTGGCGGTGGCTCCCACCATGGCGGTGACGGGCATGGTCGGCATGCCGTACTCTTTCAGTTTCACCAGCAGGTCGGGGCGGCCGAGCGCCACTCCGGCTCGAAGGCCCGCCATGCCGTAGATCTTGGAGAAAGTGCGCAGCATAATCACATCTTTATCCGCGGCAACCAGACCCACCGACGAAGGCTCTCCACTGATGTGGATGTAGGCTTCGTCGACCATCACCACCGAGCCGGCCGGCTTGTTGGCCACCAGCCATTCGATATCCGACTTGCTGGTGAGGGTTCCTGTGGGATTATTCGGATTACAGACGTAAATGAGCCCGGCGTCCGGCGAGGCCGCCGCCATGGCCTTCACGTCGTGCGAATAATCCGGGCGCAGGGGGACGTGGATGACCGGCGCGCCGATGAAGCCCGCCGCTTTCTCGGGCGCTTCGTAGCTTGGATCGGCGATCACGAGCGGCCGCGTGGGCGAAGTATGGGCCAGCACGGCGCGATGCAACGGATCGCTCGAGCCCGGGAACGCCATGGCATAAGAAGGCTGCAGGCCCTCCTGCTCTGCCAGGGTCCGAGCCATTTTGAAGCCCTCATCCCACATATATCGCCCGCACTTTTGCACCACGTTGTGAATGGCCTCGGCAGCTTCCGGGCACGGGCCCATGGGGTTCTCATTAGCGTTCAGTTTTGTCGCATCTGGCGGTATGGGGCCGATGTCAGATAACTGCGCCAAAGCCGATTCGTTGTAAAACGGCAAGGCGGCTGCGGCCCCCAGCAACAACGACAGGCGTGTGAAGTCGCGGCGGGAAAAACCACGCCGCAGAAATTCGCGTTCCCTTCCTTTGGGCAGGTCAACAACCATCGTCGCACCTCCATCAAGCGGCCGCGTGCCGCTCATGCAATAACTGCACGCGCGGACTCGCTGAGTCTGACACAACCACCTTCGAAGCGCCCCTCTTAAGCTTGCTGCCTCAGCAGATGATAACCCAGGGATGCCGCCGCTTCAAGGAAGTTACAGTTGACGCTGAGGTCACGCCCGTGTCGGAGGGTAAAACTGCAATGGAGGGGCGGCCCCTTGGGCCGCCCCTAAAACCACCAGTTGCTCTACTGCACGGTCACCGGGATATTAAGCGTGTGGGTAACGGTGGCGCTATTGATCGTGCTGGTGCCCGTTACGGTGACAGTGTAACTTCCTGTAGGAGTACCAGGGCTGCTCGGAGGAGGCGTGCTGCTGCTACCGCCGCAGGCGACGAAACCTGCGGCCAGCATCGCAAAGACGAGCAAGCCGAAGGCCAGCTTCACCCGGCGATGCTTTCCCGCCGCGAACTGGAGGAGCAACCAACCAAACAACAGAACCCCCGCGCCCGGCAGAAACCAGCGCGGCCGGTTCGGCAGGCGCAACGCAGCGGATGGGGCCGTGGTGCCCACAGTCAACTGCGCGCCTGTGCCGCCCGGGGTAAGCGTGCTGGCAGTCAGGGTGCACGTGCTATAAGTCATCGTCGCTTGCAGCGCACAAGTGATGCTCACCGTGCCGGTGAAACCATTGACGCCGCCTGCCGAAACGGTTGTGCTCCCGGACTGGCCCGGCGACGTAATCGTAAAGCTGGTCGGCGAGGCGCCCAAGCTAAAGTCGGGTGTGGCCGTGATGGTCACCGGAACCGCCGTCGAGGTTGAAGTCACGTAGTCCACATCGCCGCTGTATTTGGCAGTGATACTGGCGTTGGCCGTGAAGGATGTCGAGAGAGTCGCGGTCAGCGAAGCAGTGCCTGCGTACGAGCCTGCCGCGTAGGTGTAAGTCGGCGTGCCGCTGATCTGATTACTTCCGTTGAAGAACGCCACAGTGCCGGATGGCGCGAGGCCCAGGCTGCTGGTGGTCACGATGGCAGTCAGGGTGACTGTCTCGCCGGATGTGACGGTTGATAAAGAAGGCGTAACGCTGGTTGCGGTCGGAGCCTGGGCGATCGTAACCCCAACGGGGTTGGACGTGCTCGTATTGTAGCTGTTGTTCGGCGAGACTGGGTGCGGTTCGTAGTTGCCAACCAGGGAGTCGGTGCCCACTGGAAGTTGGATGAAAACATCTTCGGCGGTCCCTTGGCTGTTCAAGTTGTACGTCCCTGGCGTGTTACCCGAGGGCGCGCCCACGTCGACTGTGGGCGGCATGGCGCTCCCGTTGAGCGTCACCGTTACCTGCCCGGTAGGACATTGATAACTCAGATTCCCGGTGGTGCTGCTGAAGCAGAGATTACCCGTGCTGTTGGTCACATCCATGCGCAAAAAGTACTGACTGTAAAGGACGCCGGAACAGTTGAGGCTGTTTCCGTACACGAGAGAGCCTGTGGTGCCATACGTGATATTCCCGCTGCAATCATAGGTCCCTAGTTGCAGGATCGTCGTGCTGTTTTCCGGGGCCACGGTGACCTGGACCGGAGAAGAAGTGCTCGCCGCATGAGTTCCGTCGCCAGCATAACGCGCCGTTACGCCATAGGTTCCGCCAGGCAGCATCGTGGTGGACCCGGAGGCGGAGCCGTTGGACAAGGTCGCGAAGTCAATGCCGAGATTGCAGGGAGTCGACGTGCAAGAAGCGTTGTAGCCGGCCGGCCCGCCGAGCAGCGAGACATCGCCGGTGGAGGCTGAAGGATTGACGCCGACCGCGATGTTCACCGGCTGGCCATGCGGAATGCTAGACAACGTGTAACCCGCCGGCGGGGTGATCGTGAGTGTCGTCGTCGTGGGCGTGAAGCTCACCGTATTCCACTGCGAGACCAGGTTCGCCGCATTCACCGTGCCCAACCCGGTGGCCAGGTCATAACCGGCGTTAGTTGTCCAAGCCGCTTGACCGCTGTTGTTGACAAGGATGCCGTAACCGGTGCCGGCAACCGATTGATCGCTGCAGTTGGCAGAGTCAGCCACGCAAGCGACCGAGTTGTTGCCGGTCTGGGTGTCGTAGAAAACGCAGCTCGAACCACTGGCCGTGGGAGCCATGGCCGCGGTCGAGGCACAGCTCGCGCCGGCTTTCGCCGCCAGCGGGTACAAAACGTAGTTTGCAACCCCCTGTGGGCCGTACTTCTGGTTGACCAACGCCATGATGCCGCCGAAGACTTGCACGGCTACGGAGGTTCCCCCCACGCCGGAGAAATTCACCCCGCTCGCGGTTTCAACACAGGAGCTTTCGCCGGGCGTGCCCAAGTCGGCCTCACAAATCACATAGAAGCTATTGGTGTAGCCGTCGCCCGCATACAGGGAGAGGTCCGGCACATCCCGTTCTTGATCATTGGGCACCCCGGTTCCCGACTGCCATGAAGGTTTGGAGTATCCGGAAACGCACTCTATCTCCTCTCCTTCCGCAGTTTCGATGGTGGTGGATGAGGAACAGTTGCTTTCTCCCCCGCCTCCGCCGGCCAGGTCCGAGCCCGTGTCGGAAACCCCAGCCAAGCAGCCGTTCACGTTACCGGTATTCGCGCAAGTATCATTCCAGGCCATTTCGGGAATGTACGACATGGCGGAGGACAGGGTGGTCGAGTTGTTTGTCGAGGACCAGTAGGTAGACCAGGTGTTCACATCGTTGAAGTCCGTCCCGCCCACCGCAACGTTAAACGGCGTGGAAGCGTTTCCGACCACGTTCAAGCCGTATTGCGCCGCACCAACGCCCGTCAACGCAAAGATGTCGCAAGCCGCGGAGCCCTCGTCGCCCGACGCCTCGAGTATGCTAATTCCCTGCGCCGCACCCTGTTCCCACAAGGTGCTGTAAAAAGCATTGCCGCCGTTTCCGAGCGCGGCCTCGCAACCACCGTAGCTCTCCGTCATAACCGGGGCCAGGTTGTTGTCAATGATGTAAAGGGCAGAGAGATCAATGCCCTCGGTAACCTCGGTGGACTCCGAAACAACGAAGGCAATGGTGGCAGATGGCGCAATCGCGCCGCTCCATTCGATGTCGGTGTCCGATTCAGTCTCGTCTCCCGAAACCGAAGGCGGGATGATCCCCGGGTCGGGGCCATTCACGCAGATGCCGAGCGGAATATTGAACGAACTGCCGTTGACTAAAGGCGCGGGAACAGCGGGGCATGGGGAGTTGGCCGCCGGGGACTGCTGCTTGAGTCCAAACAGGCTTCGGAAGTCGGCCACATCCTGGGGGTTGATGTTGGTCTCACCCACCACGGCGATCGTCTGCCCCGTGCCGCCAGTGAAGGAACTCCAGCTCGGAATATTGTAAATCGTGGCGAAATCCGCCGGCCCAAGGGCGTAGTAGGTCACGCCGCTGCTGGTGACCGTGAGCGATGGCTTCACCTGCCCGGTGGATTTCGATTTGGTATAGGCAGCAAGGCCGTGGTGCATTGGCTTCTTGGGGAAATTGTTCAGCGAGGCAAAACCCGCCACCACGGGCGCGAGGGCGGCGGGAATCTGCGGATCGCTGGCGTTGGCCCAATGCTCTTCGCCGTTCACCACATACTTATGGATCTCGGTATGAAGGGCCTGCCGCACCGCGCCCGCCGTGCCGGAGAACTCAATCACCGTGCGGCCCGCTGCCACACGATTGACTTGGAAGCCTTGCGACGTGAGCCAATCCGTCACCGCCTGAATATCGGCATCGGCAGGGCCGAACTGCCGGCCAAACAGCTCGGGAGTGAGCCACATGTGATAGTTGGGGGACGACTTGGTTTGCTGTGCGTCCAGAATTTTCCGCAGCGCGGTTTCCTGCTCAGTCGAGCGCTTCAAGACCAGCAACATGCGTTCCGTCGCCAGGTTATCGGGCGCCGCCCCTTGGTCGAATTCAGGACGCGCCAATGGGTGAGTGTTCCCCCGCAGTGTAACCCGGTTCTCAGGGTCCACAGCCTGCGTCACGCGCGCCGGCACGACGTCCCTCTGTTGCCCTTTAGACATTAAACTGAATGAAACAACCAGTGCGCATACCAATGTCGCTCGTAAGCTTACAGCCCGTGGCTTCCTCATGCTTCCTCCCGTGACCCATCTTGTCAGTTTCGACCTTTTAGCGCTGTTCTGCGGCCGGATTACTCACAGCCCCCAATGATCTACTGAAGGTGCCTAGCATTGTAAAGGATTTCAGCCCGATACACTAACTTTTCACGGCTCCCTCTTTCGGGATTCCCGTCGCACCTGCGAAAAGTTCCAAAAATCGGTTCAGCTTCGGGAAACCTGTCCCCAGTATTGATGCAGAATCTTCGCGCCGAGGTTTCCGCAGGCGGGAGGGCAGGTGGGCAGGTCGGCAGATGGGAATACTCGTTGCTTTGAGATGCGCGTTACCGCAAACACTCCGAGGGAGCGAGTTGTAGTTCTGCCTTCTGCCTTCTGCCTTCTGCCTTCTGCCTTCTGCCTTCTGCCTTCTGCCTTCTGCCTTCTGCTTTCTGCTTTCTGCTTTCCTTCTCCGTGCTATTATCTTACGCGCATGCCCGAACAGCCTTATCCTCGCATAGCAACTTTTCACACGGCGCTGGAATTGGCGAACCATCTCAAGCGGCTGGGATGGGACCTGCCTGTGGACGAGGCGATTCTCTGCGCCCCGGCTTCGCCGCTCGCCGCCCCTATTGTGGTGCCCTGGCTGAAGGGAGAGCGCCGCGTCGGAAACCGCTTTGCCGTGCAGCCCATGGAAGGCTGGGACGCCCAGCCGGATGGTGCACCTTCGGACCTAACCCGCCGGCGCTGGATGCGGTTCGCAGTGAGCGGCGCCAAACTGCTCTGGGGATGCGAAGCCGTGGCGGTGCTTCCCGAAGCGCGGGCCAACCCACGCCAATTGCTTTTGAACGAGCGAACCGCCCCCGCACTTGCGGAGTTGCGCCGCCAGATGATCGAGGCCCACCGCGAGCGCTTTGGCGAGACCGGCGACCTTATCATCGGCCTGCAACTTACGCACTCCGGACGTTTCTGCCGGCCGCGCGAGGAAGCCCGTTTGGAGCCGATCATCGCCTATCACCATCCGATTCTGGATATCAAGTACCCAGCCTGCGTCAACGTGCCGGCGGTTTCTGACGAGGAACTCATCCGCATCGTAGGGGCGTTCGGCCGGGCAGCGCGTTTGGCCCAAGAGAGCGGCTTTGATTTTGTAGACCTGAAGCACTGCCACGGCTACCTCGGGCACGAACTCTTGGGCGCTTATCATCGCGCCGGTCCCTATGGGGGCTCGTTTGACAATCGCACCCGCTTTCTGCGCGGGCTGGTGGATGCCGTTCGCTCCTCGGCCCCCGGGCTCGAGATCGGCGTCCGTCTGAGCGCCTATGACTCGGTTCCGTTCGTGCCGGATGCTCAAACGAAGCGGGGTGTACCGGCCAGTACTCCCGGCCAACAGCCCTATACCTGGGGCTTTGGAGTCGACGCGCAAAACCCGGTTCGCTCCGACCTTGGGGAGGCGAGGCGTGTGCTGACTCTCCTGAGTTCATTGAATGTGCATCTGGTGAACATCAGCGCCGGCAGCCCCTATTACTCCCCGCATTTGCAGCGACCCGCCCTGTTCCCGCCGTGCGACGCTTATCTGCCTCCCGAAGACCCGCTCCAGGGGGCGGTCCGGATGTGGGCCGCGGCTGCGGAATTGAAGGCGTCCGTACCCGAGTTGGTTTTTGTTTCCTCAGGCGGAACGTATCTGCAAGACTACCTCCCGCACTTCGCGCAAGCGGTGGTGAGGGCGGGATGGACGGATTTCGTCGGCTTGGGCCGGATGATGCTGCCCTACCCGGAGTTCCCTGCTGACGTCCTTGAGAAAGGCCGGCTGGATCGAAAGAAAATCTGCCGAACGTTCAGCGACTGCACCAATGGCCCGCGGCAGGGGCTCGTCTCGGGATGTTATCCGCTCGACCCATTCTACAAAGGGCGTCCGGAGGCAAAGGAACTACAAGCGAAGAAAGCACAACTTGCCAAACCTCCAGCGGCCGGGGGGCAAACTCCTCAGCCCCCGCGCCCAGCCGCCCGAAAGGCCGAGGAACGGATTGCTGCGGCGGCGGGAGCTCAACCCGTGGCTCTCATCACCGGCGCTTCGCGCGGAATCGGGCGCGGCATCGCGATAGAGCTGGCGCGTCTGGGTTTCTGCGTTGCCATCAACTACGTCCAAAGCCACGAGTCGGCCATCGAAGCCGCAGCGCTGTGCGAGCAGGCAGCGCTTGAAAGCACACCCGCCGCCCCGAAGAACAGCGTTTCGCCGCGCTTCGGAGTTTTCCGCGCGGATATCTCAAACGCCTCGGATCGCGCGGGCCTGTTGCAAGCGGTTCAAGAACGCTTCGGTTGGGTCGATCTCCTGGTTAACAACGCCGGTGTAGCCCCGCAGGCGAGACTCGATTTACTACAAGCCGGCGAAGAGAGTTTTGACCGGCTGATGAACACCAATGTGCGCGGGCCTTATTTCCTCACCCAGGCGCTGGCGAATATCTGGATTCGAGGTTTAGGCGCGAGGCCGCAGAAAAGCCGCAGGCCGAAGATCGTCAACATCTCTTCTGTCTCCGCCTATGCCCCCAGCGTGAACCGCGGGGATTATTGCATGAGCAAGGCCGCGCTCTCCATGATGACGCAACTCTTTGCCACGCGCCTGGCCGAGTACGGAATCAACGTGTACGAGATCCGCCCTGGGATTGTGCTTACGGACATGACAGGCCCTGTGAAAGAGAAGTACGATGCCATGATTGCCGGAGGCTTGATGCCCCTCGCTCGATGGGGGACGCCGGAGGATGTGGGCCGCGCCGTGGCCGCCATCGCCGAGGGCCGTTTGCCCTATTCCACCGGGGAAGTCATCAACGTGGACGGCGGCTTTCACGTGCGGCGGCTCTAATCGGCCATCGGGCAATCCTCGTGGTTGCACGGCGGGCGGTTCCGAGGGCCGCGCCTACGAATCCACCATGATCCGCATCAATACAGAACTTACACTTGAAAATCTGCGGCCTCGAATCGAACGGCTCTTCGAAGTGTCCGCCGGAAAAATCCGCGCCATCGAAAAGACCTTCGACGCGGCGCACGGTTCACCCGTCTTTACAATCCAGGGCGTCTACTCGGCGCGCGAATGGACTGATTGGACGCAGGGCTTCCTGTACGGTTCCGCACTCCTCCAGTACGACGCCACGGGCGATGGGTGGTTCCTCGACTACGGACGCCGCAACACCCTGGAGCGCATGACCCCGCACCTCACCCACACCGGCGTGCACGATCACGGGTTCAACTGCGTCAGCTCCTACGGCAACCTGCTGCGCCTCGCTTCCGAAGGAAAGTTCGCGGCCGGCCCGGACGAACGCCGCTTTTACGCCCTGGCGCTGAAGGTGAGCGGCGCCGTGCAGGCGTCACGGTGGTCCCCAATCCACGACGGCCGGGGCTTCGTCTATTCTTTCAACGGCCCGCACTCGCTCTTTGCGGACACCATCCGCTCCCTGCGCTCACTGGCTCTTGCGCACCGCCTGGGACATGTGCTGGCGGGCGAGAATGACCGGCACATTTCGCTCTTCGAGCGCCTCGTGCATCATGCCGCGGTGACGGCGGAGTTTTCCGTCTATTACGGTGAAGGTCGCGACGTGTACGACGTGCGCGGGCGCGTGGCGCATGAGTCGATTTTCAACATGAACAACGGCCTTTACCGTTGCCCCGCGACCCAGCAGGGATATTCGCCGTTCACCACCTGGACGCGCGGCTTGGCTTGGATCATGTGCGGCTACGCGGAAGAACTCGAGTTTCTCCAGACGCTTTCCGAGGAGGAATTAGAACCGCTGGGCGGACGTGAAAAGGTTCAAAGCATGATGCTCCGCGCCGGTCAAGCAACTTGCGACTACTATCTTGAGCAAGCCGCGCAAGACGGCATCCCCTACTGGGATACCGGCGCGCCGCAACTCGCGAAGTTGGGAGACTGGGGCAATAAGCCTAGCGATCCGTTCAACGACTTCGAGCCGGTGGATAGTTCAGCCGCAGCCATTGCCGCTCAGGGACTCTGGCGCCTGGGGAATTATCTTCGATCACGGCCCGAAGACGCTGAGCCGGGAAATCGCTATAGGCTAGGCGCCCTAACCATTGCGAACACGCTGTTTAATGAGCCTTATCTTTCCACCCCACCACAGCACCAGGGTTTGATCCTGCACAGCGTCTATCACCGCCCCCGCGGCTGGGACTACATCCCACGCGGCCGCCACAGCCCCTGCGGAGAGTCCTCCCTGTGGGGCGACTATCACGCTCGCGAATTGGCGCTCCTGCTGCTGCGCGAAGCAAAGGGCGAACCCTACCTGACCTTCTTCTCCGTTTAGCAGGCAACTGAAAAGGCCGTAGCGGCGGCTTTACGCCGCCACCGCACGTTGAAAAACGAAGACGTGGCGGGGTAAACCCGCCGCTACATACCACTGAACCAAGTCCGCACATCTTTTTACCGGCAGGCACGCAAACCTCAAACCTTGTGTAGCCGACTTTTTGCCCTTGCCTCTCCAGTCGAAAGCTTGACTTCGTTTTCGCAAAATGCGCTGTTTTTCGCTCCATTTGGTGTCCGATTGGCGCTAATTGGCGCGCAAAACGCGTCTAATTCGCGGCCCATCAAGAATTTATGTCATTTGTTTTCAAGTACTTATTAGCTTCTTTCCCGTCGTTAACGTGTAACTTCCTTGTTTTCAGATACTTCTTAGCTTCGTTTCGAATGGGCTTGTGTGTTTTCAATGACATACTGGCTTCGGTCGTATCATTTCTTATTTATGTTTAGTTCCCATTCTCGCCGAGTGCCGGGACCCTTCCGCCATCCCTTGCGCCGCGTGTCTAACCGGCCCTCGCCTACGACAATGTGTCCGCAACATAACCAACATTGTAGGCTATCATAGGTCCAAGGGTTTGTCAAGCGAAGAATGCATAAGAAGTGGGCGGACATTCGTGAATCTCCTCGCCTTGCCTGCCCACACCACGCCAAGGAGGGTGACCACGACGAAATGTCGTTTGCCAGCCGCCCCTGGGCTTAAGCGCTCGCCAAAGATTACCCACCTTTGCTCACCAGATTTGGCCCACCCCAAGGGTTTGGCGAGGGCGGTCGTTTAGTTCTCACCACAGACTCTTCTTTTGACTTGAGCCACCTGGCCGCGGGTTTGGTCGAGCGGGGGAAGATCTCTTTCCAGTTTCAGCCAGTTCGGTAGTGGGCTTCTTTGAAAAAACTTGTTAATAGTCGCTCGGAGCCTTCTTTAGAACATACGGAGGAATGTCATTAAGGCCCTTATTCTCATGTCGGGAGGTGCCTATTAGTAGGTATCTCTTGTGGCCGCACACTTGGCAGCGAAAGAAGTAGTTACTGCCATCAATCGACTTATCGCGGCGGAGACCAGATTCGCTCTTGATATCGCCTTCTTCGATCTTTAGTTTGGCTTTGCAGTTCTCGCATTCCACTTCACGAGACCACTTCTGCCCGCTCTTTACGGTTCTCATTAGGCCCCCCGTTAAAAGAGTATCACGCCATCGCTCTTTCTCCCTGTCGCTCTTCGCTTTCCCATAATGCCACAAGATCAGCCACACTCCAAAGGTGATCTGTTACCCCAGCAGCCATTGCCGGACTGGTTCGCAGGGTCCGGTGAATCTGAATGAATTTGTAGGCGAAATAATTGAGCGGGTAGCGCAGCGCGGCACAGCCGCAACCAAACAGGGCCGAGAGCGGTCGGTCGCATAGAATGTCGATGTGACCAGACCCTCGTCCCCGAATGGCACGTCCGCGCTACCGGGCAGCCCAAAAGCAGACGGCGATTGAGGCAAGCGTCAGGATAGAGAATATGGGAATGATGACCCGGCCGAGGGGGCGCCCGCCGGACATCACGGCGATTCCTCCCTTGGCGAGAGTGTTGCTGGCGCAGGAGGCAATAATGGCGGCGTTGGCCGTACCAGGCGCGAGAGTTTTTACGGAGGCGAGTTGCGCGGCGGAGATGATGAAAGCGTCGGGGTTTACCAGGCCCGCGAGAACGCTGGTCACATAGATCCCGGAAGTTCCGAAGTACTCGTAGCCGGCCTTCGAGGCAAACATCACCACGGCGAAGATCAGCGCAAACTTGATGGCGCTCCACAAGTCCATGGGATTCTTCACGTGCAGCGCCGCCTCTCGTTCACTGGTCCTTCGCTCCCAAAGAAAGATGGCGATTCCGGTGCCCAACACGAACGGAACCGCCATGGGCAGAGCTAATGACTTTGCCAGGCCATGATCCACCACCACGGCAATGATGTACATGCGGATGAACATAATCGTGGAGGCGATGGTGATGCCCAGGGCGAAATACCTGGCGAGAGATTCCCCTTCCGTGCGCGCCTGGTGGGAAAGGCCGAAAGTGGCCGCGGTGCTCGAGGCGATTCCGCCCAGGAGGCCGGTCACGGCAATTCCCTGCCTCGCCCCCAGGAATCGCATCAGAACGTAGCCGACCATGCTCAGAGCCGAGATCAGCACCACCACCCACCAGATGAGGCGCGGGTTCAGCACCTGGAACGGCCCAAACGCGTGGTTGGGCAGGAGAGGCAAAATAATCACGCTGACCACCCCGAACTTCAGGATGGCGTAAATCTCATCTTCCTGAATGGCCTCGGCCAAATGGTGCAGCGGGGCTTTGACGGAAAGTAATAGAGTGGCCACGACGGCGAAGATGGCCGCCGGGACGACGTATCCCAACGCCGCCAGGGCGCCAAAGACGTACGCCAGCAGGGCCATGAACTCCGTCGTGGCGCCCTTGTTCGGCCCCTCGCACCTCACAAGATAGGCTGCTACGGCGACGGCGCTGACTCCCGCCAGCCCCACGGGCAGCATCCACTTCTCTCCCGACTGCGCCGCCAGAGCGCAAAGAAAACCGAAAAGGGTGATGAGCGGGAAAGTCCGAATCCCCGCGAACCAGGGAAGGTCCTTGTGGGCATGCTCGCGCTCGACGCCGATCAACAACCCCATGAGCAGCGCCATGGCGCCGTTAAAGGCAATCTGTGTGTAGGTCTGCATCAGGCCAAAACTACCTGGGGAAGAAGTACATCAGCCAGCCCAGCACTACCGCAGTGCCCACAAACGCGCCAAAAACCTTCGCGCCGTAAACCAACCGCTCGCGGGGCGTATCCTTGGCCAGAACTCCGAATACCACGGAGACCAGGAAGGAGAATACAACGAGAGCCGGAAAGTGTGTCAAAGCCATAATAGAATCAGTGATGAGTGACGAGTGACGAGTGACGAGCAACAAAAGATGCGCTGGAGGAGAGCACGTGTGAACTCCGCTGCGCCCAGCCTGCCGACTTCAATTCTCCGGCTCCTTGTTTCTGGTTTCTGATTTCTGCTTTCTGATTTTGGCTCGTCACTTGCCACTGGTCACTCGTCACTGCTTTCTTCCCATGGCGATGTCAAAGCAATCCAAAACCGCAAGGACGTTGAGCATGCCTGCGGCCACCAGATAGGCAGTGCCAAAGTCAGAACTGACGAAGAACAGGTCGCCGCCCCCGTAGCCGAAGAACTTCGCCGCGGGCAACGCCAGGCCCACGCACAATTCGCCGTAGTGGCCCAGGACTTCAAGATAAGAGCCGGAACTGGTCGAGAAGATTTGCCCCTGCATCGCCAGACCCAGCGCGAACATGATCATGATCGAGGCGAAAAGGATCAGCGCCCGCCACCGCCTTCCCACCAGCAGGTGACCCAATCCAGGGATGAGCCAGGCTGCGACGCACAGCCGCACGAGTGTGAAGGTAGGTGGTTGGCCCGGGGAGACTTTGGCCTTTTCAGGGGCACGATCTTCGGCGATAACTTTTCCGGCCATGGTTCTAAGTCACGCGCCAAGCGCGGAATACGGACGAACTACTAAACAAACAAGTTAACACACCTGAAGGGGCGAGTACAAGAATGGGACGTGGCCGGTGGTACAGTTTGACGTTGTAGCGGCGAGTTTAGCTCGCCAAATGGCGGCGTAAAGCCGCCTCTACATCAGACTGTACCACTACCACATAGTCTGCGATATTCCCGAGCGCCCCTGCCACCCCGATTCCAGGAGAACGACCTATCACAAGATTCTTCCCCCCTACTGAAGCTAGCCTATAATCGCAACCAGGGCGGCCTGCACGTCGCCGGTCACACGCGCGCTCGCTTGCTCAACGAACATGTTCACCTCGCTGCGCACACCGAACTCCTCGAGGTAAATGCCGGGCTCGATCGAGAAACAGATTCCGGGAATGATGGGCCGCGTGTCGCGCGTTTCGAAGTTATCGATGTTGGCTCCGTTGGCGTGAACATCCTCGCCGATGGAGTGCCCCGTCCGATGCACGAAGTTAGGCCCGTATCCGCAGCGCGTGATAACCTGGCGCGCCACATCATCCACTTCGTAGCCGTGAATGGTCCGCCCGCTTGTCATGGCAGCCTGCACGAAGTCAACGGCGGCATCCCGCGCTTCTTTCACGATCTCGAAGACGTCAACAAAGCGGCGCGGAATTTCCGCGCCTACGAAACCCGTCCAGGTGATATCGAAATAGACCGCGCCAGGCCTGTTCATCTTTCCCCAGACGTCCAGCAGCACAAAATCATTAGCGCCAATCGATGCCGAGTTCTCGCGCTCCGGCATATAGTGAGGGTTCGCGGAGTTTCGGTTAACCGCCGCCACCGGCCCTTCGTCCGTGATCACGCCGCCCGCGTCAAAGACGCGCCGCATTTCTTGCTGCACGTCGTACTCGCTGATTCCCTTTCCGGACCGCACCGCATCGCGGATCGCGGCGAAACCCGCCCGTACCGCGGCGTGCACCACCTTGCCCGCCTCCAAGTGCGAGGCCAGGGCATCTTCCGACCATCGCGCCTCAAACAATTGCACCAAGTCAGCCGAAGAGACCACTTCCACCCCTAAACTCCTCACCAGCTCAATCGTCCCGGCATCCACAAGGCCCACGTACGGGATGTTGTTAAGAGGCGAATACTGCATTGCAATACGCTTCTTGCCATTCAGAATTTCCTTCAGCCCTTCGTGTTGTTCCTTCCAGGTGGAATACTCGACCTCATGGCCGGGCAAACCGTCCAGGTTGTGCCGCTCCACGCGATGAATAAGCTTGCGGGGATCGCCCGCGGCCGGAATCAGGTAAAACCACCGCCGCGTACACATGGGCGGATTGATCTTCAGCACGCGGTAGGCAATGGGGTCGCGACGGTGGTGGTCGTAAAACAACCAACCGTCCAGGCCGTTCTCGCGAAGCGTTGATTGAATCAGTTTGAGATCCATGTTCCCCCTCAGAAGTTGTCGGTCGTCAGTTGTCAGTCGTCAGTTGTCCGTGTTGCGTTGTCCGCGGATAGCGCCTTTCGGAAAACGGGAATATCATTGTCGCCGGGCAGGTGTTCCTCGCTGAAAGCTAATAGCTGACGGCTGACAGCTACTCTTCACTCGTCACTGCTCTTTGAAAAACGGTTTCCATTGTTCCTTGCGCGGCGGTGCGGTAAGCAGGCTCACGCCGATCAGGCAGATCAGCGAAGCCGCCAGCGCAGGAAAAATCATAGGGACGCGCGCATCCAACCCCAACACCTTCCACACCACTGCCACCCCCGTGCCGGCGCCAATCGAACTCAGGCCGCCGGCGGTAGTGGTACGCTTCCAAAAGAAGGCCGCCACGACCGCCGGGGTTAGTCCTGCCCCATAGACATCGTAAGCATAGACTGCTGTGGCAAGGACCGAGGGCTGAAAGCTTTGCGCCAGCGCGATCAGTCCGAGAACCACCACGGTCATGCGTGAAAGCAACAGCAAGGTCCGGTCGCTCGCGGCCTTCCAGGTCAAGCGTTGGAACACATCATGGACAACGTTGGTGGCGGGCGAGAACAGGTAGTTGTTTCCGGTGGACAGCACCTTGGCAAACACGGCGCCGAGGAAGATGGCACCGACCAGCGGCGGGACTCCATGGCGCGCTGCGTAGGGCACGATCCCCCAAGCCGGAACCCCGCCGGACTCTATATCATTGCGGAAAAGCACTCCACCCACCATCGCCAATAGTACGATGATTGTTTCAAGAAACGATGTCCCAACGATCCAACCGACCACCGAAAGGCGCGCGTCACGTTCGCTGCGGGCTGAAAAGAACTTCTGGTACGAACTCTGATTGCCAACCATGAGGGTGAAGGTGGGCAAGAAAAAGCCGAGCACTTCGCCCCACGTCATGCCGCCCTGGATCGTGAAATGCTCTGGCGGCAACGCAGTATGCAGTGCGCTCCAACCGCCCACGCGGTGGAGCATCGCCGGCAAGGCGATGATGCATCCAGCCGTGACGAGCAGCCCAATGGCCACGTCCGTATAAGCCACCGACGACATTCCCGCCAGCGCTGTGAACAAGATCACAAATCCGGCCAGAATGAACGTGCCTGTCCTCTCACTGACTCCGAACGCGAGATTCAGAATTCGTCCGCCCCCTCGGAACTGATAACTGACGATGGCGGTGTAGGAGACAATAATGCACAACGTGCCCAAAACGCGCGCAATGGGACTGTACCTGACCTCCAAGAGATCAGGAACGGTGTACTGAGCGAAGGCCCGCGCGCGCCCCGCAATGAAATAGACCACCAGCAAGCCGGCCCAGCCTCCCGCCGGCAACCATAGGGAAGCCAGGCCTCTGCGGTAAGCGAACTCCGCGCCCCCGAAAAGGCTGCCCGCTCCGATCCACGAGCATAGGAGAGTGAAGACCAGTACCGCCGCCGAAAGCTTGCGGTCCGCCACCATGAAATCCGCATGGCTCTTGAGCTTCACCATGCGCGTCACACTTACCGTCAGAAGCACGAGGACAATCAGGATGAGGACCGCGGCATAGATCATGGCGAGTTTCTGTTGTCGGTGATAAGTGGTCCGTCGCCAGACCTCTAAGAGAGTGTATCATGGGCGCGATTCCGGTGGAGTGTCCCGCGAAAAGGAATCTGTAGGACCCCGGGGTTGAGGCAGGCTTGCATATCTGGTAGAGTTCCTGCCGCGGCGATTGTGCGGCAACTCGAGATCACGCCTAGGCATGATCGCAACCGAAAGGCTGAGTGCATCGGCTTGGCCGACGAGAGACGGAATCCGAGGGTTGGCCTGCAGTACGAGTCTCGTCATTCTCACCTGATTCAGATCCGCCCGAAGGTGGTGTGGCAATGCTAAACAGAATCAAATCGTCCGCTGAGCAACGCTACCGCTCGCTCTTCGAGGGGATGACGGAGGGCTTTGCCCTACACGAGATCGTGTGCGACAACAAGGGTGTGCCGTGCGATTACCGGTTCCTGGAGGTGAATCCGGCTTTCGAGCGGCTCACTGGCCTGAAGCAGGAAAAGGTGGTCGGCCGACTCATGAGCGAGGTCCTGCCTGACGATGACCCGACCTGGGTGCGGAGGTATGGCGAGGTGGCGCTGACGGGCCGGTCGGCTAGTTTCCAGAACTACTCGACGCAGCTTAAGAGGCACTACGAAGTGTTTGCGTATTGTCCCGCGCCGCAGCAGTTTGCGGTCCTATTTCTGGATGTCACCGAGCGGAAGCACTTGGAGACGGCCTTGGAGTTGGCGGCGCGCTTCCCGGAGGAGAATCCAAATCCCGTGATGCGCCTCGGCGAAGGGCACGTCGTTGATTTTGCCAATCCGAGCGCCAAAGAGTTGTTGAAGACTCAGGGGTGCATCGGCGGAGGGGAAGCGCCGCCGGAAATTGCGGAACCGGCCGTGGCAGCCTTAAAGGACGGAGTCCCCCGCCAGATCGAGAAAACGTACTCGGAGCGAACATATCTGTTTAGCTTTTCTCCGATTCCGCAATGGAGTTATGTCAACCTCTACGCCATAGATATTACGGACCGCAAGCGGGCGGAAGAGGCCCTCCGAGAGAGCGAGAGCCGGGAGCGCGCGCGGGCGGCGGAATTCGAGGCCCTGATGGAAGCCGCGCCGGTGGGCATTTTCGTGGCGAAAGATACCGAGTGTCGCTGGATGAGCGGCAATCAGGCGGCTTACGATCTGTTGCGAAGGCCTCGCGGCAGCAACCTCTCGAAGTCAGGGCGGGAGGGCGAAAAACCGGTGAACTTCCGGTCGATGAAGGACGGAAAGGAGATTCCTCTGCCGGAGTTGCCGATGCAGAAATCGGCCGCCAGCGGGAAAGCGGTCCGGGATCACGAAATGGACTTCGTCTTTGAGGACGGCGTCACCGTGAACATCCTCGGCAACGTCGTACCACTGCTGGACGAGAGCGGACGCCCGAGAGGGGCGGTAGGGACTTTTCTCGACATCACCGAGCTCAAGCGGACAGAGGAGGCGCTGCGAGCGAGCGAGGAGCGCTTCCGCGCGCTGGTGACGGCCAGTTCGGATGTGGTGTATCGCATGAGCCCGCATTGGAGCGAGATGCGGCAGTTGCGCGGCCAGAATTTTATCGCCGACACTGAGGCGCCGAACCGTAACTGGCTTCAGAAATACATTCACCCAGATGATCAGTCGCGCGTCGTGACTGCCATCAACGAGGCAATCCGGAGCAAGAGCGTATTCGAACTGGAGCACCGGGTCCTTCGCGTAGACGGCAGTTTGGGCTGGACTCTTTCGCGTGCCATCCCGCTGCAGGACGCGAACGGCGAAATCGTCGAATGGTTCGGCACCGCGACAGACGTCACCGAGCGCAAGCGGGCGGAGGAGGCGCTTCAGGCCTCCGAGCAGCGGTTCCGGGTGCTCGCCGAGGCTATGCCGCAGATCGTGTGGAGCGCAGGGGCCACGGGTGCCGTGGAATACGTCAATCCGCAAACTCTCAGGTATGGCGGGGTGCGACTTGAAGACATCGGCGGCTGGAAGTGGGAGTCGTTTGTCCACCCCGATGACTTGGCGCCTACGGCGGCTGGCTGGCGCCACGCCCTTACCGCGGGCGAGAGTGATCAAATCGAGCACCGGCTACGCCGCGCCGACGGGGAGTTCCGTTGGCACTTGACTCGCGCGGTGCCGCTCCGGAATGAGAAAGGCGAGGTGATCCACTGGATCGGCACCGCGACTGACATCCATGACCAGAAGATGGCCGAGCAGGAGCTCGAGCGGCGCGTTGCTGAGCGAACGGCGGAACTTGCACGGTCCACGGCCCTGCTAGAAACAGTGACCTCGAACGCGCCCGTGGTCTTGTTTGCCACAGATGCCAAGGGTACGTTCACGGTGCATACCGGCCAGGCCGTCACGGCTTCCGGCCGAGAGCCCGGCGAGTTAGTTGGCAAGAATTGCCGGGAATTATTGCCGGGGCAGGTGCAGACCGTAGAACAGATCCACCGGGCTCTGGCGGGCGAGACGTTCACCGGCATTCTGGAGGGCCCTCACGACCGCACTTTCGAGACTCGATACAATCCCTTGCGGGATGCCCATGGAAACGTCACCGGCATGATCGCCGTTGCCCTCGACATCACCGAGGCTAAAAGGGCCAAGGAAGGGCTCGAGAAGGCCAACGCGTACAACCGCAGCCTGCTGGAAGCCAGCCTCGATCCGTTGGTGACCATCTCGCCCGACGGGAAAATCACTGACGCCAACAGTGCCGCCGAGAAGGTTACCGGCTGTTTGCGCGGAGAACTCATCGGGGCCGACTTCTCCGACTACTTCACTGACCCGGAGAAGGCGCGCTTGGGTTATCAACACGTGTTCAAGGAAGGCTTGGTGCAAGACTACGAACTCGAGATAAGGCACCGGGATGGGACTACCACGCCAGTCCTTTACAACGCGTCGGTTTATCGCGACCAGGGCGGCGAAGTGGTCGGCGTCTTCGCGGCCGCGCGCGACATCACCACTCGCAAGCGGGCCGAGGAAGAAGTCCGCAGGCTCAACGAGGAGTTGGAACAGCGCGTCCGGTTGCGTACAGCGCAGCTTGAAGCGTCGAACAAGGAGCTGGAGTCTTTCTCCTATTCGGTTTCCCATGATTTACGCGCACCTTTGAGGGCGGTGGACGGATTCTCCCGGATCCTGCTGGAGGAGTACCGGTCCCAGCTTCCGTCGAAAGCGCAGAGATACCTCGACTTCGTTCGGGACGGCGCGTCCCATATGGGAAATCTGATTGATGGCCTGCTGGCTCTTTCGCGCCTGGGTCGCCAGGAGCTGAAGAGGAGGCCTGTGGAGGTTGCGGAGATCGTGAGGCAGTCCATGGACGACCTTCAGGCGGACGTGGGAGGGAGCGCCGCCGAGTTCGTTGTGGGAAGTTTGCCTTCCTGCGATGCTGATCCGCTGCTGCTCAGGCAGGTGTTCGTAAACTTGCTGTCCAACGCGCTTAAGTTTTCGCGGAAACAGGAGAAAGTTCGAATTCAAATCGGGGCGCTGAGGGCCCATGAGGCGGCCCAGGCGCCAGTACAGGTGCTGCGGTTGCTGGACCGACATTCCTGGGTCTACTATGTGCGCGACAACGGAGTGGGCTTCGATATGCGCTACGCCGATAAGCTCTTCGGAGTGTTTCAGCGGCTCCACCGGCAGGAGGAATTCAAAGGCACAGGCATCGGCCTGGCAACCGTCCAGCAGATCATTCACAAACATGGCGGCCAGGTATGGGCCGAAGCCGAGGTCGGGAAGGGCGCAACCTTCTACTTCACCCTCGGCCAAGCAATCGGTGAGAGCCACAACTCCATCTTCGGCACGCCGGAATAGGGTGGCGCATCGGTGGCCAACTCCAACCAGTCGCCCAGGTGGAGCAGGATGAGCACCGGTCCTACGGCGAAGAAGAACGCTATGCTTCCCCAGAGCCAACGTCCGCGGCGCGCGAAGAAAAGCAGATCCTTCGCTTCGCTCAGGATGACATGTCATTCTGAGCGAAGCGAAGAATCTGCATTTGGTTGGGGCCTACTGCGGGTGCTCGGTGTGGCCGCGCAGCAGGTCGATGGCGTGAGGCAAAAGCTCGATGATGCTTTCGAGCGATTCGCAGGCGCCGCGTGGGCTGCCTGGCAGATTGACGATCAGCTTGCCCTTGCGTACTCCCACAATCCCGCGCGCCAGAGCCGCCATGCGGGTTTTCTTGACCCCCTCGGCGCGCATCAGCTCGGCGAGGCCAGGAACCTGCTTCTCAACCACCGCTTGCGTGGCCTCCGGAGTGACGTCGCGCGGTCCAAGCCCGGTGCCGCCGGACGTGAAGACGGCATCACAGTCGTCTCCATCCGTCCAGGCCACGAGCGCGGCTTGAATGCGACCCTCATCATCCGGCAGCACATCGAGCGCCTCGACCCGCCAGCCTCGCTTCTCCAGCAGTTCGCGCACCACCGGACCGGAGCGGTCCTCACGCCTGCCGCCCGCCGCGGCATCGCTGAGAACAAGGATTTTGGCGCGAAGTGACATGAAAGCTCTCAGCCGTCAGCTCTCAGCTATCAGCTTTCAGCGACCAGAATCGTCCCACCTCTGTCATGCTGAGCGCAGTGAAGCATCCCCGCAGTTGTCCGAGAGCAACTGCCGGGATCCTTCGCTTCGCTCAGGATGACACACCGTTATTGGCCTTCCGTCTTGAACAGTGCGCTTGCCCTTCAGAATTGCCTGCTGAGAGCTGATAGCTGACGGCTGCCAGCTACTTGGCCCGGTACGTGCCGCTCTTTCCTCCGCTCTTTTCCAGGAGCCTGATATCAGTGATCTCGATTCCCTTGTCGATGGCCTTGCACATGTCATAGACCGTGAGAGCCGCGACAGCCACCGCCGTGAGCGCTTCCATCTCAACCCCGGTCGGGCCGGTTGAGCTCACCCAAGAGGAGACGACCACGCCATTCTTGGTGAAACCTGCCTGCACATCAATATGACTCAAGCAGAGCGGATGACAAAGGGGAATCAGTTCCGCAGTCCGTTTGGCGGCGCTGATGCCCGCGATCCGCGCGATTTCAAGCGGATTTCCTTTGGGATTTCGTTTTACAGCTCGCAGCGTGCGGGGATTCATTTTCACCCGCGCACTCGCGGAAGCCTGACGCAGCGTGGGAGGCTTGCCGGAAACATCCACCATGCGGATGCGGCCGGAGGAATCGTAGTGTGTGAGCGTCTTCTGCATACCGTGCTCCTCAATGAGAGAAGCTGTCCGTTGTCCGTTGTCAGTTGTCAGTTAGCTGTGGCGACTTCATCATTCCCGTTCTGACTCCTGAATTCTGACTCCTGCTCGTCACTTGTCGCTCCTCACTCGTCACTGTGTTTTCGGCATGATGTCAACCCAATCCCCAGCCGCCAAATCCGTCTGGTCGGGGTGAATCACCAAAAAACAATTGGCCGCGGCAACGCCCACCAGATCCCCGGAACCCTGCCAGCCGACGGGCTCGACAACCGGTTCGCGGTCCCGCATCTGGACGCACGCCGGTATGAACATAGTCAGGCCCAGTTTCTGGCGGCGGGGCTTTGCCAGGCGAGCGCGGAGAAAAACCGGAGGCTCGAAAGCCGCCCCACTTAACAGCGCGAGCGCGGGGCGGACAAACAACTCGAAGGTGACGAAAGTGGAAACCGGATTACCGGGAAGGCCAAAGAAGAAAAGGCCGCGAACCCGGCCAAAAACCAAAGGCTTGCCGGGACGGATCGCCGTTCCCTGGAAATAGAATTCCGCTCCCAGTTCGGCCAGGACCTCTTCCACCAGATCAAACTTACCCATCGACACGCCCCCACTCAACACCAGCAAGTCAGAGTTGAGCCCTCGCTCGATCATCTCTTTGAGGAGGTCGTTGCGATCAGGAGCTATACCCAGTTGCAGCGGCACGCCGGCTGCGGATTCAACCTGGGCGGCCAGTGCCGCGGCGTTGCTATTTCGAACTTGAAACCATTGCGGCGGCTGCTCGATGGGCACCACTTCATCGCCCGTAGGTAGAATCGCCACGCAGGGCTTTCGGTAAACGGCGACTGTTGCCTTGCCCACCGAGGCCAGCAGACCGATCTCCGCAGCTTGAAGGCGCCTGCCGCACCCCAAGATTCGCGCACCCTGCGCCGCTTCACTCCCGCGAAGCACGATGTTTTCCCGCGGCTGAACGCTGCGCTGGATTTCGATATCGCCGGCGCGCGAGACGGTGTGTTCGACCATCACCACGGCGTCCGCACCCTCAGGCAAGGGAGCCCCAGTCATGATCGAGACGCATTGGCCGGGGCACACCTCACCCTCAAACGATCGGCCCGCAGGCACTTCGCCCACGCACCGAAGCACGGCAGGCAGGGCGGTCAGATCAGCAGCACGCACGGCATAGCCATCGCGAATGGCGCGATGAAAAGGGGGAAGGTCGCGGTCCGCGGCGACGTCCTCTGCCAAAACCCGGTAGAGCGCCCGGTCTAAGGGAACGGTCTCCGCTCCAGGCACGCGATTCGCGGCGCGGATTCTGTCGTGGACAAGAGATAGGGCCTGCTCGTAGGTGACTACCATGCGATGTGTCTGCAAGTGGAGGATAGGATCAGTCGAGAGGATAGGCGGTCCTCTCTTCCCGCGCAATTGACCCCTCACCCGACCCCCGCGCCTCGCGAAAGCGCCGTCGTGGGCCACCCTCTCCCCTCGGGAGAGGGGTACGCGGCTACGAAGGACGCGCGATGAGGGCCGCAAATCGGCTGCCTTCGAGCCAGAGAGCCTGGTCACGTTCCGGGCCGGTCGAGACCATGGCGATTTCCACGCCTGCCTGAGCGGAAAGGAATTGCAAATACTCCTTGGCTTTCTGCGGCAGCTTGGAAAAGTCCTTGATGCCGAAGGTTGATTCGAGCCAGCCCGGCAAGACGCAGTACTGGACTTGTACCTTCTCCAGGATGTCGACGTCTTGGGGGAATTCCGTAAACCGCTTGCCCTCATACTCGTACGCCACGCCCACGGGAATCTCCGCAAGGTTATCCAGAATGTCGAGTTTGGTGATGATGAGCGCCTGAAGGTGATTCAAACGGGCGGTATAGCGGGCCGCCGGCACGTCAAACCAACCGCAGCGCCGCGGCCGCCCGGTGACGGCGCCGTACTCGCCTCCGCGTTCGCGAATCTTCTCACCTTCAGGGCCTTTGGCCTCGGTGGGAAAGGGGCCGCTCCCCACCCGCGTTGCATAAGCCTTCGACACGCCCACCACGGACTGGATGCGCGTCGGTCCTACGCCCGTGCCCGTGCAGGCGCCGCCCGCCGAAGCGCTCGAGGAAGTCACGAAAGGATAGGTACCGTGATCCAGATCCAGGAGCGTTCCCTGCGCGCCCTCGAAGAGCACCCGCTTACCGCGATCCATCTCAGCATTCAAATACGCAGAAACATCGGCAAGAAAGGGGACGATGTGCGGCGCGGCTTGCAGGCACTGGTCAGCTACCGCGACCGGATCAAGCGCCGTGCCTCCGAACAACGCAGAGGCAATGCGGTTCTTCTCTGCGACGACCTCGCTGCACCGGCGGCGAAACAACTCCGGATGGCGAAGGTCGCCGGCCCGCAGCCCGCGGCGGCCAGCCTTGTCCTCGTAAGTGGGGCCGATCCCTTTGGCGGTCGTGCCGATCTTCCCCACGCCCCGCGCCTCTTCCGCGGCGACTTCGTGAGCCCGATGGTACGGCAGAATCAGGTGCGCCCGATCGCTGATGACCAAGCGCCCATCCACTCGCACACCGTTTCCTTCCACGGCCTTGATCTCGCGCAGCAGGGCCTCGGGATCCACCACAACTCCATTCCCAATAACAGCCGTCTTGTCCGGCCGCACGATGCCGGTGGGGAGGAGCTGGAGAATAAACTTCTTGCCGCAAACGTAAACCGTGTGGCCCGCATTCGCGCCTCCCTGATATCGAGCCACGATGTCAAAGTGCTCCGCCAAAGTATCGACAACTTTGCCTTTGCCTTCGTCGCCCCATTGAGCGCCCACGACAACTACGTTTGCTGGCATATTGGTCCCTTAGAATAGTGACAAGTGAGGAGTGACAAGTGACGAGCAAAAGAGCACGTGCAAGCTCGTCACTCGTCACTTGTCACTCGTCACTGCATTTCACAGGTGCTTGTCGAGCATTTTGCTGATGGCCTCTTTCGATGCGGTGCCGGCGATTTGCTCCCGGATTTGACCACTCTTGAAAAGCAGCAGAGTGGGAACTCCTCGGATCCTGTACTGGCTGGTCAACGAGAGGTTTTCGTCCACATTGAGTTTGCCAACCTTGGCGCGGCCGGCATACGCCTCGGCAACCGCGTTGACGGCCGGCTCCATCATGCGGCAGGGCGCACACCACGTGGCCCAGAAATCCACCAGAACCGGCTGATCGGATTTCAAAACTTCCTGTTCAAAGTTCTTCTCGGAGAACTCCAAGATATTACCACCTGCCATCGTCTCAATCCTCCCCCAATAAGTGCTGCCTGGCCCACGAGGCGTTCAGAGTCTCAGCCACCGGTTCAAGGGCGGCCGTTCACGCCTGCAGGGTTTGATAGATCTCCAAATACTGCTCGGCCGACCTTCCCCACGAGAAGTCCTTACGCATCCCGTTATTCACCAGTTGGCGCCAGACCTCGGGCTGGTGATAGGCGGCGATGGCCTGCTCGATGGCGCGGAGCAGCGCCGCGCTTGTGTACTCGCTAAACTTAAAGCCTGTGCCTGACTTGCCGTCAAAGGCCTCGATCGTATCGTCCAGTCCGCCGGTGGCGCGCACGATGGGCACCGTCCCATATTTCAAGCTGTAAATCTGGTTCAATCCGCAGGGTTCGTATCGCGAGGGCATCAGGAACATGTCGGAGCCTGCTTCAATCTGGTGAGCTAGCGTATTGTCGTAAGCTACTGACACCCGAAATCTGTCGGGATACCGGGAGGCCATGACCCGGAAAAGCTCCTCGTAGACAGGGTCGCCGGTGCCCAGCGCGACGATGTAGATATCCAACGCCGCAAGCCGCTCCGCGACCTCCGCAATGAGGTCGAAGCCCTTCTGGGGCGCAAAACGGGAGACGATGCCCAAGACCGGCCGTTCGAGCCGGGGCGTTTTCACTCCCATCCTTTCGAGCAGCGCTTTCTTGCAAACCGTCTTGCCGCTCAGGCTCTCCGGGGTGAAGTGCGCCGCAATCAGCTTATCGGTGGCAGGATCCCAGAGGTCGTAATCCACGCCGTTCAAGATACCTTGCAGGCGATCTCTTCGCGAACGAAAGACACCTTCCAGACCGCTGCCGAACTCCTTGGTCTGGATCTCCTGGGCGTACTTCCGGCTCACCGTGGTAATGAAATCCGAAAAGACGATTCCACCTTTCAGGAGGTTGACCTTCCCGTAATATTCGAGGAAATCCATCGTGAACAGATCTTTGCCCAACGAAATCTGCGGCAGGATTGTGGCCGGGAAAAGCCCCGGGTACCCCACGTTATGGATGGTGAAAACCACGGAGGTGTTGCGGAAGAATTCGTCCTCGTGGTAGAGGTTGCGCAAATAGATGGGGACTAGGGCCGTTTGCCAGTCGTGACAGTGTAGGATATCCGGCGGCGTAGCCGAGCGCTTCGCGAGCTCCAGCGCCGCAAGGCTAAAAGCCGCAAAACGCTCGGCGTTGTCGGGATAATCCTCTCCATCCTCCTGGTATAAGCCCGGGCGGTCGAATAAGGATCGGCATTCGACCAGATACGTTTGAACGTTGTCTGCCGCACCGGCGTCCTGAATCGAAGCAAACTTGAACCCGTCACCCAGAGGGAGAGTCAGACTCTGCATGGTGGGTTCGGGCTTGCCCGGCTTGGTCATCCGGTAGCGAGGCAGCACGACCTCGAGTTGATGCCCCAGTTTAGCCAGCGCTTTTGGCAGTGCCCCCACGACGTCGGCCAACCCGCCGGTCTTCGAAAAAGGCACACCTTCAGAAGCTACAAAAACGATACGCAATCGCTTACCCTCTCTGCTAATGGTTTGGAGATTTCAGATCCTGCCGCGCCTCCCTCAGCTAAGTTAGAGGATGCTCCGTTAGGTTGTCAAGCGCCGCCGGCCCGGTTGCTAGAACCACTGAGGCACAAAGAACGACCCGTTCTGCTCAGATCTCTGTGCCTCCGTGTCTCTGTGGTGAAGGATGCGTTTGGCACCCAACAGCAGCTCCATCTTCGGTTCGTTTTCGGTTCGTTTTCGCACTTCATCAAACCTGACTTCCTTTGTTTTCAACAACTTCTTGGCTTCGTTTCCACTATTTTGCATTTTTCCGCGCATGCGGGAGAAAGAGACCGTTTCACGCCAAGTCGCAAAGTGCGCCAAGGGCGCAAAGGAAACCGGTCAGTTTGTCTCTGCGACTCTTTGCTGCCTCGCGGCTTCGGCTCTGACTTTCTGACTCCCATCGACATTCTCGTGCGACCGGCAGGGGGGCGAATGTGAACCTCTCGCGCCCCATGCGGCGCCGCCCGGGTGCGACTGTGCTTGCGGACATTTCGTCTCCAAGCGTAAGCTACAATTGTAGCATAGAGGCGGAGCTTTGTCAAGCAAAAAATTGCAGAGTGTCAAGGCAAAGTAGAAATGTCCTAATCCCAGCAAAGTAGAAATGTCCTGTTCTTAGCAAAGTAGAAAGTTCCGCTTTTCGTTCTTTGGCGGCTAACTGGAGGAGCCCGTAGGGC
>JBEKMN010000080.1:0-26890 GCA_050008495.1 Terriglobia bacterium
TCCCAGCTCTGGAGTTTGGAATCGTACCGAAAGACTTGCCCGGTGGCATTAATCCCCCAGACATTGTTCGCAGAACCCACCGCAATTTGACTGAGACTGCCCGGAATTTGATCCCAGCCTGGGGTCGAGGGGTTGAAACGAAAGATCTGACCGGCACTGTTGAGCCCCCACACCGTGCCATCCGCGCCCACGGCAATCTGCGCCAGCAAACCTGAAATCTGCTGGAAGCTTTGCGTGGAGGAGTTGAAACGCCAGATCTGACCGGCACTGTTGAGCCCCCACACCGAGCCGTCCGCGCCGACCGCAATTTGCGCCAGCGATCCTCCAATCGCTCCCCACCCCTGGGTCGAGGAATTGAACTGCCAGATTTGCCCCGCCGCGTTGAGTCCCCAGACGTTCCCGCCAAAGCCTACGGCGATCTGACGGAGGCCGCCCGGCGCCTGCTGCCAGCTCTGGCTCAACGCGTCGAAGTGCCAGACTTGTTGCGACCCGTCAATTCCCCAGGCCTCTCCGTCGAGCCCCGTGACCACTTGCGCAAGAGAACCCGAAAGCGGGTGGAAGGTTTGCGTGGGTTGCGTGGCTTGCGCGAATTGGTAAATCTGCTGCGCGCTGTTCAGGCCCCACACCGCCCCATTGGCCCCCACCTTAATCTGCGCCAGTTGTCCCGGAACTTGCTTCCACGCTTGCGCCTGGGCGTTGAAACACCAGATGCCGCCCGCCGCGTCAAGCCCCCACACGTTGCTCGCCGAGCCCACCGCAAGCTGCGCCAGACTGGCACCCCGGTTCTCCCATTGCTGGCTCAGCGTATTGAAGTGATAGCTCTGGCCCGCGCTGTTGATCCCCCAGACGTCGCCATCCGCCCCCACCGCCACCTGGTTCAGCAAGCCCGCCACCTGCTGCCAGTTCTGGGTTCCGGGATTGAAGCGGTAAACCTGCTGGGACGCGTTGATCCCCCAGGCCGCGCCGTCATAACCCACCGCAAGCTGCGCCAGTGCCCCGGGAATCTGCACCCAGGTCTGAGTAGCAGCGTTAAAGTGGTAGATCTGACTGCTGGAATTCATCCCCCAGACGTCGCCATCCGAGCCCACCACAAGCTGAGAGAGGATCCCAGGAATCTGATCCCAGCCTTGGCTTGAGGCATCGTAGCGATAAATCTGGCCGGCGGCATTCAAGCCCCAGACGACGCCATTGGAGGCTACGGTGATTTGGGTCAACAAGCCCGGGGCCTGCTGCCAGGTTTGGGTCTGGGAATTAAACATGTAAGGCTGTCCGGCACTGTTGAGGCCCCAGACCGTGCCGTCCAAACCCACGGAGACCTGAGAGAGCAAGCCAGGCACTTGTTGCCACGCCAAGCTGGAGCTGTTGACCGTGAAGTTGACTGAATTCGACGTCCCTCCGCCGGGGCTGGGATTGGTCACGACCACGGGGTAAGTGCCAGCCGTGGCCTGGTCGCTGCTGCTCAAAGTGATCGTCAACTGCGATGCGCTGAGGAAGGTCGCAGGGTGGGCCACACCGTTGTAGGTGACCGTCGAAATGGAGACGAAATTCGAACCATTGATGGTCAAGGTCTGGGCGTCTGCGCCGGCGGTCGCCGAACTCGGCGATAAGCCGCTGATCTTCGGAACCGGATTCAGGCCAGTCCCCGTTAAGCCGACTGACTGCGGACTGCCGGAGGCACTGTCAGTGAATAACAGCGAGGCGCTCCGGCTCCCGACAGCGGAGGGTGTGAAAGTGACGTCAACCGTGCACGTGCCATTGAGCTTCAAGTTGGCCCCGGTGCAGTAGTCGGCGGCGGTCTTGGCAAAGTCGCCTGGGTCCGTGCCGCCGATTGCGACCGAGGAGATGGTGAGATTACTCGTACCGGTGTTAGTAACTGTCAGGGTCTGAGCGCTGCTCGTGGTGTTGACGGTTTGCGATGCGAAGGCGAGCGTGAGAGGAGAAAACTTCACGGCGCCGGAAGGGAAGCTTGCGATCAGGTTCGCGGCATTGACCGTACCGATACCGGTGGCAAAATCCCATCCGGTCGTGGCCCCGAAGGCCGGCTGATAGCTGTTGCTGGTGTTCGTCGCTGTCGCGGCGCACGCTGCGTCTGATCCTCCGCCTCCGGTAAGGACGCAATTGGGCAGGGTAGTGTAACCACTGCCCGGAGCGCTCAGGCTGACAGCGATTCCTTGGGTCTCGGTGACGCTGCAAGCCGCGCCTGACCCGCCGCCTCCGCTGAGAGTGCACGTGGGAGCGCTGGTGTAACCACTTCCGAAATGGGTAAGCTCAGGGTAGCAAGCTTCCCCGTTCGTACACGCGTAGGCCGTGCAGCTCGCACCGGTTCCGCCTCCCCCTGTCAACGAACACGTGGGCGATGAAGTGTAGCCCCCGCCGCCGCTGGTGACGCTGATCGAGTTAACTACGCCGGTCCGAATGGCGTTGCATGTGGCGCCTGATCCGCCTCCGCCGCTTAACGTGCAAGCCGGCGCGCTCGCGTACTTGCTTCCCAGGGCCGTGACCCACGCTGAAGTCAGGGTTTGCGGAGCCGTCGAAAGGACTCCGTAGGTTCCCGAGGGTGCAAAGCAGTTTACCCCCAAGCAAGGGACGTCATTGTCGCCTCCCGTACCCCCTGAATAGAGCGGAAGTTGAGTTATATCGTAGAAAATACAGTTGCTGGCGACCTGATTGCCAAGCGCCGCGCTACAAGAAGCGGCGTCGCCGGAGCTGAATTGCGCCGCAGCGAGGGCGTAATAAGTAGGATTCGGATTGCCCCAGCGGCTGCCCGAAGCTTGATTGGCCAGCGCCTGAATCGCCGCCATGATGGGCGAGGCAACCGACGTTCCCCCAAATCCAGCCCACGTATCGGGAGTGCCACTGCAACTCGCGCCACCGTAGTTTGGATCGGAATAGCAAACCACGTAGTAGTGCCCCCAGAGTCCATTGGCAGCGAAGAGGGAAACATCGGGAACGTCTCGCACGCCGTCGTTGGGATTCCCGGTAATGCCCGACTGCCACGAGGGCTTGGGATATCCGGCGCAAGTGCCACTCACAACGCCAATAATCGTGGGCGCACCAGTGGCGCAGCCGCTGGGGCCGCCACTTCCGGCGGCATCATCAAGGTAGTCGCCGCTCGTGTTGCACAGTGAGCCGGAGCCGTAAGTGGGCAGGATGTCCAAATAATCGGCGAGCAGCACGCTGGCGCAGGAGTCGTTCCAGGGAATCTCTGGAACGTACGAAAGGGCCGACCCGTAGTTGCCGGTGTTGACGGAGTTCCAGTAAGTGCTGTTAGTTCCCTCATAAGTGTCGGCGAAATCCGTGCCGCCTACCGAAACGTTGTAGGGCGTTGACGTGAACCCGCTCACATTGATTCCGCTGGCGGCGTAGGCTGCGTCGTAGTCCGTGCTGGCCGCGCCTTCGTCGCCCGAGGAAACGAAGACAGAGACACCCTCGGTCACAGCCTGCTGGTACAGCGAGCTGACGTAGGCATTACCGCCGGACCCGTAGTTTGGCTCCGATGTACCGTAGCTGATGCTGACTATCGCCGGCGGTTGCCCGGGACCGTTGAGAAGGTTCTGGAGCGCAACCCAGGCCCCCCAGTTGGTATCGGTGTCCGCACACGATGCCAGCTCGATGGCGGCACTAGGAGCTCCCGCGCTCGCCCATTCCACATCAATGGCGGCTTCGGCATCGTCTCCGTTTCCGTTGACGTCCGGATCGGCGCAGTTATTCGTGGGAGTGCTGGCTGGGTGAACTTGTGCCAGGGAGCCCAACGGGTAGGTTGAGGCCAAGCCTAGGGTGGAGCGGAAGGTGGTCCAGTCGGCTGTGGAATAGAGATCCGTATCTTCGATCAACACGATCGTCTGGCCTTGGCCCGAAATGCCGGCTGTGAAGGCAGGGGTGAAGTTGTAGATCGTCGCCAGATCTGCCGGCACAACCAACTGGGAGTCGGAACTGACGGTGAAGCTGGGGCGCCGCTTGAACGTAGGATGAGGCCGGAAGTCGTTCAGAGAGACGATCCCCGATACTACCGGCGCCAGCTCTGCCGGGATCTGAGGGTCACTCATGTTGGCGATGTGGGCCTCGCCTCTTACCACCAGGTGGTGAATCTCGGTGTGGAAAGCTTGCCGGACTTGGCCTGCGGAGCCCGTGAAATCAACCAGCATCTGGTTGGGGTAAACCAAGTTCACCGTGAACCCCTGCGACTCGAGCCAATTCGTCACACTGGAGATAGCGGCTGATGAGACGCCGTATCTCTCCCCAAATTCCGCCGCCGTGATCCAATGGTGAAAGCGCGGCGAGGCGGGATCGTGGAGGTCTTTGATGAATTGCTGGAGCGCCTGTTCCTGCTCTGAGGTTCGATGCAACAGGAGCATCATGTGGTTAAGGGCCATGTCATCAGCGACTCGCCCGCGATCGTTAAGCGCCGTCGCTTCCGCGCGCGTGTTGCCACGCAGAGTAACCAAGCCGCCGGCTTGAGCGTCGGTCGCTGCGGCTCGTGAGCTT
This sequence comes from Terriglobia bacterium, assembly GCA_050008495.1. Taxonomy (GTDB): domain Bacteria; phylum Acidobacteriota; class Terriglobia; order UBA7540; family UBA7540; genus CAVROP01. The sequence goes on from JBEKMN010000080.1 coordinate 4,486, forward strand.
TGAATATGACCGGAAACTAAGATGCCAAGAATTAGAACAGAAGCAAATCTGCAGACCCGCCCAAATCTCATGGCGGACTGTCTTAGGTTGGTAGAACTGGGACGCAGGAACATGAGCCATCCTCCTCAGAGTGTTGATCGGCAAGAGCGCGCCGAAGCGAATTACCGCTTGGCGAAATGTCAATTAAGAGGAAGTATAGCGGGGCAAGTCAGTGGCTAGAATAGTACGTAGGTAGGGGGCCGTTGTCGTTATTGCGTACCAAGTAACAGTGACACGCCCCGCCGGCAACGCCGACCTGCGCATCAGAGTTCATCGTGCACTTGCGGCTGGCGACATCGTCCTGTTAAGACTGTAACGCCGGCCTTCGGATCGGCGGGGGCCGACCTGGAGGCCGGCGTTACGAGTTAATTTGGGACGCCACGCGGCCGGCGAACTCCTTCCTTTCTTAGGAGGAGTTGTGGCATCATCGCTGACCGGGGTAAGTCCAAACTGACGATTTTGATTGCGGCTGCTTCAGCTTGCAGTCGGGGAGCTGGGCAAATCTGCGGGCCGGCGAGCCAACGCCGGCGCCGACACCGATCCGGGGAGTGAACCAGCGTGCTTTCCTACCTTGACGCGATTACGATCTTCGCCAGCCTGGCCCTGGTGATCTTCGCAGTGACCCGGGCGGCGCGCAAGAGCAGCTCGGGCAGCGAGTATTTTCTTGCCGGACGCGACCTCCGCTGGCCCTTCATCGGCATGTCGCTTTTTGCCTCGAATATCTCCGCCGAACATGTGTTGGGGTTGGCCGGCGACGGTTATCGCATCGGTATGGTCGCGGGTGGGTACGAATGGGTAGGCGCCTGGGATCTGATTATCCTGGCCATGATGTTCGCGCCCCTGTACCTTCGCGAGAAGATCTACACCATCCCGGAGTTTCTGGAGCGTCGATTCGGCTGGAGCCTGCGCGCTTTCCTGTCTGTGAACCTGCTGGTGATCAATGTGCTCACCAAGAACGCCATCGACCTTTGGGCGGGCTCTCTCTTGTTCGCGGTTCTTTTCGGATGGCCCCAAACCTTGGTGATGGTGATCATGTCAGCCTTTACAGCCCTTTACACAATGAAGGGCGGGCTGCGCGCCGTCGTCTACGCAGACATGGTACAAGGGACTTGGCTCATTCTGAGCAGCGCTTTGCTGACGATCCTTGGGCTGAAGGCGGTGGGCGGGTGGTCGGGCCTGGTCAGTCACGTGCCCCACACGGCGATCCAAATGGTGAAACCGCTGAACAACGACTTCCCCATCACCGGATTCCTCATCGCCAATCTGCTGGCGGGGATGTTCTATTGGTGCATGGACCAAACCAACGTGCAACGCGTTTTGGGCGCCCGTACTGCCCGGGACGGCCAGCGCGGCGCGATTTTCGCGGGCTTCCTGAAGCTCATGGTGCCGTTCATTCTGGTTCTTCCGGGATTGATTGCCCGGGTACTTTATCCGGCATTGCCTCGTTATGACGGCGCTTATCCCAGAATGGTGCAAGGTCTTTTGCCCGTGGGTCTGCGCGGCCTGGTGCTGGCAGGCCTGATTGCGATTCTGATGTCCTCCATGAGCGCCTGCTACAATTCCAGCGCCACGCTGGTGGTGAGGGATTTCGTGCTTCGCTTCCGTCCCGACACCTCGGAAGGCCGTCAGGTGGTGATCGGCCGCTGGGTGACCGTGCTGATGGCAGCCCTGGGCGTCCTGGCCGCGCCGTTGGTGGGTCTCTCGGTAACGATCTGGTATTACTTGCAGTTCATTTCGGCTTACCTTTCCGTGCCCATGTCGGCGGTGATTTTCACTGGTCTGGTGTGGAAGCGAGGCAACACCAAAGGGGCTATCGCAGGTGTGGTGGCAGGGTTCTCTGTTGGCCTTGTGTTCTTCCTCGACCAGGTTCTGGGCTGGAAGTTGCCTGTACTGTCCCACCCTCTGCTGAACTCCTTCATGCACCGCACTCTGGTGGCCTGGGTGGTTGCTGCCGCTGTAATGATTGCCGTCAGCTTGCTCACTCAGCCGGCGGACCCCTCGAAGGCGACGCGGAATGTGTTGGGGGAATTCAGGGGGGCGGCAAAGGGACTAGGGGACTACCGCATCTGGGCCGGCGTGCTTTTTGTGTGTACTGTGGTGTTATGGCTCTCGTTCCGGTAGTGTGCAGGGCGGGCTCTGCTGCTAAATCGAAGGCCTAGCAGGCCGCGGGATAACGCCCCCGGCTGTCATCCTGAGGAGCCATAGGCGGTCCTGAGTGCAACGAAGGAAGGATCTCCGTAGTTTGTCGAAACTACAACTACCGGGATTCTTCGCTTCGCTCAGAATGACAGCGTCCGCGAGTTTCCCACAGCCTGGTTAGGAATGCGCATGAACGTGGATCGCAATTGGGTGCCGATGAAGTGGCCGTGCGGACCGCTTGAGATCGCGCGCCGAAACAAGTTGGGAAGCCGAAGTCCTGACCTCAAGGAGACGCTTCAGGCGTGGGCGCGGCCCTCCGCATTGGAACTGCTCAAGGGTACGCCCATCAACTGCCTTATCGTGGAGTGGGCCGACAGGGGGCCGGAGGATTCAGCTCAGCAGCAAGCCCTAAAGCCCCTTCTCGAAGCAGGCCGCGGTATGGGCCTCAGTTTTGTGGCGAAGATCGCGCTAAAGGGCGATGCCGGGGCTTCCGTTGCCGCGGCGCGCGCCGCCGGACTTTCAGCGGTGATGCTCGAGAACGCATCCGGCCTATCCTTTGAGCTTCCGGCGATTCGGCAATTCCCGCGCGACAAAGCCGCTTGGGAAACGGCTTCAACGATTTTCACCGCCACTGAAAACGTTTGGCCCGGACTGAATCTTCAAACCATGAACGGAGATACCGCCCTCGCGGGGCCGACGGGCATCCCGTGGGTGAATTCCAACGCATGGTTTTCACTGCTGGCGCGTGAAATGGCGCCCGGAAAAACCTTGTGGCTGGACTTCGACCCTCCAACGTCTTCGAACCTGCTCCACCCGGCCGCCTATGCCTTGGCCGTCTCCGACAGCCACGCCTATGGAAGCCGGTGGATCATCTCCTTGGATGACGAGCTCAGGGCCGCGCTTCTGAAAGGGAATTCCCAAGCCAAGGGTGTTTGGGAAAAGCTGTGCGAAGCGGCCGCTTTCTTCGAAGAACACAAGGAATGGCAGGCGTTCAAATCGCAAGGCATACTGGCGATTGTCTCCGACTTTCGCGGAGACAATGCGTATCTGAGTGGTGAAGTGCTGAACCTGCTCAATCGCCGCCAAGTTCAGTTTCGAATCATCGAGAGAGCGAAGTCGCTGCCGGCACTCGAGGGCTTGAAGGCTATACTCTGGCTCGATCACGACAGGCCCGGCGCGGAAGAGCATGCGCAGTTGCTCGCCTTCGTGCAGCAAGGGGGGTTGTGGATTGCGGCAGCTTATTGGGGAACTGCGGATGTGAAGCCAACTGAAAAAGACCCGTCGCTTCGGTACAAACTGTATAATGTCGGGAAGGGGCAAATCGCGGTAGCGGAGGAAGGGTTCCAAGATCCCTACCAGGTGGCGGTGGATACGCATCTCCTGGTGAGTCGGAGGAACGACCTGGTGCGGCTTTATAATCCGGAAACGACCAACTGCCACTCGAGCGGCGAGTCCGTATCGCCGCACAAAGGAAAGCGGCTCGTGCAAGTGCTGAATTACTCTTCGGAGCCGGTCGCCTCAGTCGCGCTGTGGGTGAATGACAAGATGGAGTCCGCGCGGTTCTGGCAGTTCGGAGCAGCGGAGGCGCGCACTCTCCAGGGCCGGTTTGCCTCGCCGGGAACAGAGTTCGACCTTCCACCGCTGCCGGTCTATTGCGCGCTCGAATTTGAGGGCAAAAGCCTATGATGACAAATACCTGTTCCCGAAGGAAATTCATGGGGGCGATGGGCGCCGCGGCCGGCGCCTGGCTGGCTCGCCCGATGATGTCCCTGGCCCGCTCGGCGCCGGCAAGCCGCGTGGCCGTGGGCGTGTGCCATGAGTACGACGCGGACGTGACCGGGACGCTGGCGAAAATGTTCGACCAGCTAGGCGGGCTCGAACGGTTGGTACGCGGAAAAACCGTTGCCGTCAAACTCAACCTGACCGGCGACGCCACCGACCGGCTCGGCTACTTGCCGGCGGAGATCACCCACTGGGTTCATCCTCAGGTTATCGGGGCGACGGTTCAACTGCTGGGCCAGGCGGGAGCGCAGCGCATTCGCCTGCTCGAGAGCCCCATGTCAACCACCGAGCCGCTCGAGGAATTCATGCTTCAGGCCAACTGGGAACCGCGCGATTTTGAGAACGCGGCGCCGCGGGTGGAATTCGAGAACACCAACTACCTGGGCTACGGCAAGACGTATTCGCGCTTCTGGGTTCCGGGCGGCGGCCTGATGTTCAAGGGCTACGACCTCAACCACTCCTACGAAGACTGCGACGTATTCGTCTCGCTGGCTAAGCTGAAAGAGCACGTCACCGCTGGCGTCACCCTCTCGATGAAGAACTGCTTTGGCATCACCCCCTGCACGATCTACGGCGACGACTCTCCCGTGGACGAACCGAGCATCGCCCCGCGCGGAGGCCGCGGGCCTTTCCACGAGGGGAATCGCCTGCCCTCGAAGAGCGCGCCCGCGCCGCTGATTGCCCATGCCTCGAAAGATCCCGGTTACAGAGTGCCGCGCGTGGTGGCGGACTTGGTGTCGGCGCGGCCCGTGCACCTCGCCGTCATCGACGGAATCCACAGCATGGCGGGCGGGGAAGGCCCTTGGTGCGATAAGGTGCGCCACGTCCAACCCGGCCTGCTGGTTGCGGGAACCAATTGCGTGGCCACCGATGCGGTGTGCACGGCGCTGATGGGCTTCGACCCCATGGCGGATCGCGGCACGCCTCCGTTCGAAACCTGCGACAGCACCCTGCGCCTGGCGGAACAACTCGGCGTGGGCACGCGCGATCTCAGCCGGATCGAAGTTCTCGGCACGCCCATCGCGAGAGCGCGCTTCAACTTTCGCCGCGCTTGATCCGCACACAGCCTACAACTCTGGCCTATTCAAACGGGATTTTGCCGCTTCCGCGGAACGCCTCTATATGGAATGCGCCAGCCGGGGGCGGGGTCGGACGGGGATTGCCGATCTCATCTGGCTGGGCGGCGGAAGGCGCGCCCGGGGGTTAGACGCCGGGCGGAATACATGACAAAATGACCGATTGAGCCGGGCCACTGGTTTTCTCGGGACAGCCCAGCGTGGCTCCTGTCTCGCGGCGGATTACTTGGGGTGGCCGCCGACGGTACTCGCGACTCGTGCGAAAAGAGGCAGTGTTTTCGCGCATTAAGCGCCAAAAGCCCACGAAATTGAGTTCGTTTTGAGTTCGTTTTTCACTTCAAAAAACGATAAGTTATTTATTTTCAACGACTCCTTGAGTTCGTTCCCACTATTCTTAGTATCTCTCGCATCTCCTTGCTGCATGCCGAGGCTGCCTCCTATTCCGGAGGTGATGCCGTAATCAGCCACCCTCGCCGATACCTTGACCCTGGCTGAGAAGAGTGCTGCTTCCAGGCTGCAAGTGGCCTTAGTGGCGTGCGAATTCGAGTTCGTTTTGGGTTCGTTTTTCATCTCGACTATTTATTTTCAATAACATACTGGCTTCGTTCGTACTTTTTCTAACATCTTTTGTGCTGCGCTGCGACCTAAGGCCTTCCCGAGGCTGATTTCGAATCTCCCTTCCCCGTTCCTTCCCATCGTGCGGCCATAAGTCCACAACTATAGGCTACCACACCTCCAGGCGATTGTCAAGTGAAAATTCGCGAGAATCAGCAGGCGGCAGGCCGCTGCACATGACCAAATGTCGGGATCGACCGGGGTGGCGCAGACTTCGTGCCGTTCGAAGTCTGCGGCTTTTCCCGGCGGGGATTGTTAAAAGCGCAGAACCTGAAAAACGGGTCTGCGCTCCTAAGACCGAATGGATTTAGGACTAGCTAACTTGCCCATCAGCGAACGCCCACGGGAATGAGCAGATCGAGCGGTGGTTTGCGCAATTCACGGAGCGCCGGAGGGAGCGGGTCGCCATGTTCGAAACAAGATTCGACAATCTTGCGCGCCAACCCTTGGGCAATTTCGGCCGCCTCCGTGATGCTTCGGCCTTCAGCGACCAGGCCGGGAAGGTCAGGGCTGGTGGCCACATATCCCCCCTCCTCCAAGGGTTCGATACGAACTCGAATCGTGGCCTCATTGAGTTCTGGCATTCGCTCTTGGGGTTTCGCGCGACCTTTGCGTTTGATTGCCATAAAGGCCTCAACTCAAAGCTCCAGCGTTCCCTCTTTTGGCACCATGTTCTCGGCGTATAGGCGGTAGAAGATCTTCGAAACTTTGGGCAGTCGCCCGCTATGCGTCGAAGGCCCTGTGAGGATGCCTATTTCTTCTTCAGGGTGCACTACAACGTTTGTGTTCGCGATGAATTGTATGACATACGGCTCTTGATGGGTGTTCACATAGAATCCAACCTTAAAGGAGTCGTTGCCCTCGCCGTCATACCACAACCCTCCCTGGTTCGGAGCCCAGCCGATGTGGGCAGACGCGTACTTCGCTACGCCCCTTCCTTTGTTGTGCAGCATGAGCCTAAGAGAACCGCCCGGCTGAGACAGCGCCCTAAGCTCCAAGTCGGGCGATGAGCTTCTGAAGAACAGAGCGCGGATGTCGGCTGTCGAGAGCGGTACAAAGCTATCGCCGTGGCGCCGATAGAAGTCATGCTTGGTATTCCCAAGTGCGATGTGCTCCGAGTTGCTTTTCGGAAACAGGGTAACCGCGTAGCCCACATTCGAGCTTTCATCGTCGTTCTCGAAGATCACGCGGCTCTGTATCCCGTCAACGACTGGCTCGGTCGAGTACTTTACGTAGTCATTCAATCCAGAGAGGAACTTCTTGATATTCGATATCGGTTTTAAAGCCCTCGCCTCGTCAACGTCGTCTGGTCCTTTGCGAGCCTCGATACCCCAGACGATCACCCCTCCCTCTTGATGTGCAAACCCAGACGCTGCCTTGCTAAAGTGGTCCTTGTCGTCATCAAGCAGGGCGCCGTTCGTGCTTCGGCTCTCCTTGAAATCGAGGAAGACATACTCTTGCTTTCCAATAAGGGCCTTCGCGTCAGCAAAAGTCCTCAAGCCTTCGTAAATTAACAATGCGTTATTCATAGGAGAACTTCATGCTGCTTTCTCACTCAGAAGTATTTTATCAGAACAGGGTCTCGAGCCCTGGGTCGGGAGGGAGCGCCTTTGGTCAGTTACGCTCCGTGGGGCGGCGAAAGATGAGCGGCCAGCATCATGGGCAGAGGACGAAGTTCGCGCTTGAGAGGGTCCAACATCAAGCCTAACGCTTCGAGCGAGACGCTGCCGAACAAAACGCTGTCGCCCGCCGCTCCAAAGATCACCGGCGAAGCGGCTTCTTCGCCATTCAGGCGAAACAAGGCTTGACCGAGCGAGCGCTTGACCTCCGTCCCGTCGGCAAGAATGAAGCTCTTGCTTGTCCCTGGTTTGATGCCCAAACGCCGGAGCACCGCCGCGGGAACCACCGAATAGAGAGCGCCGGAGTCAACCAGAAATTTCAGCCTGGCGCTGCGGCGAGGCCGCGCCGGATTCGCTATGCTGGCTCGGATGTAAGTCAGGCCCATGGGTCCGCCTCCCGTAACTGAGTCTATTCTTGTCCGTGGCCAGGGTCAACCGGCTTGCGGCGCGTTCCTGAACGCTCGAATCGCCTGTCGTTCCAAGGAACCGCAGGCCACGAGGAACCTCGCACGGCGCTGAAAATACTCAGAGCGAGATTCTTCGCTCCGCTCAGAATGACAGGAGCGAGATTCCTCGCTTCACTCGGAATGAGAGCGCCAGGGCGTTGTGACAAAGGCCCCAGCGGGCAGGGTCGAGTACTAGACCTCAGGGGCGCGAGTAGAGGTCGATGATTTCCTCGATGGCGTGCTGGCAGACGGCGCAGAAAGCGTCGCCGGAAAGCATGATGCAGCGCTGTTGAGGGCGGTAGTATTTGTCTTCGTACATGGCGCCTTGGAACGCGCCCACCTTGTTGGCGTAAGGACCCTGGGAGAGACAGTGCTCCGTGGTTTCGCGGGCCTGGCGCCGGTAGGCAGCGATCTGGTCAGCGGTGGCGCCGTCGGCGCGCATCTGCTGGATGTGGAGGGGCGCGTCGCGGATGCTGTTTTCATAACACTCCCTCGGCCAGGGGGTGGGAATGGGCGTGCCGGGAAGCACCAGGGCTTTCCACTTCAAATTCTTCGGGTCGAGCAGGGCGGTAATGTTGGGCTCCCAGGGCTCGACGGGGTTCGAGACGGGCGCGTAGGCGACATTGGCGTTGAAGTAGTACTCGTCGCCGAGATCCGCGAAGTGGTGGCCGAATTCGTGGGTGAAGACGCGAAGGGCGGCGGGAAAATCAATGCTGACGGTAGCGTAAAGCCCGAAGATGCCTCCGTTGCCGTACTCGTTCGAGTTCATCACAATTCCCATCACGTCATAAGAGGCGAGCGACGCAAGGCTGCGGATGGCGCGATTGTCGAACGAGAGGGCGTAACGCTCGGTACCGAAGACATCGAACTCGGAGCCAAAGAGCGTGTGGCGGTAAAGGCCGCGCGAGGGATGCGATACACCCGAGTCCGGCGAAGGCGCGCAGATTGCCCAAACATTGAAATCCTTGCGGCGCTCTTGGAAGGGCGAGAAGGTAAAAACGCCTTGGGCGAGGCGGCGCACGTCTTTTTCGCATTTGTCCAACTCGGCGGCAGTATAGCCGTCGCCCAAAAGCAGCAAATCCACTTTGTGCGCGGGGTCACCGTTTTGTTCCAAGGCGAGCACGCGTCCGAGAAAGGGCGGCCGGGACGTGTCGATACGCTTGTCGTGCGGATCGATGGAGGTGGACCAGACCTCGCGGAAAGCGTTTTGCGCGTCGCGTTTTTTCACCACAATTTGCACCTGAGCCTGTGGGGCGGGAAAGCGCAGGGACTCGTGGAAAGTCCGGTTTGCCTCTTTCGCTTCCTCCGTGGTCACCCACTCACCATAAATGGAGGAGAAGCCGCGTGAATAGAGGACGCGCTGGCTGCTCACGTCCCTGACCTCGAAGAAATACGTACCTCGATTTGTCGTGTCAAGGGGTTGGGCGGGATTCCCGGGCCAGGGGAGAGGCTCGATGACAACGCGGTCGACGCTGAACAATTCTTGAGTGGCATTGCCGGTGTGGTAAAAGTCCAGGCGCATGGTGGCCGGGGTGGCGGCCAATACTTCGAGCGCGGACAGTAAGATGAAAGATACGGTGAAGGTGAGACTCTTCAGACGCATGCAGGCCTCCGGCGAATGTGGCGGCGGAGAGTATAACAGATGGGCAGGTGTCAGGGTTGAGGCGCCAGGACTTGGGGCAGGGTTGAGGGCTATCTCAAATTTGAGATTAAAGATTTGAACAGAGATTTCAGAATTGAAGTTTCAGATTGCGGATCTCAGATATCTAGATTCCGAACGATGCGAAAGACATGATTGATGCGGGAGCGAGACGGGCTCTGAACGGCGAGCGAAAGAGCCCTTCTATGCCGGCGCGTCGATCTCCTCGAGGGAGGTCTCGACGTCTTCGGCGTGCCGCGAAGCCAACTCGTAGCTGACGGCAATCTCATCGCAACACGAGTATTTGGGGCAACCCAGGCAGTCCTGAAAAACTTTGACCGGAAAGCTCTCGCGCGTTGCCCTTTGGAAGCCCAGCTTTTCGAAAAAGGCCGGGACGACGGTGAGGGCGAAGACTTTCTTCAAGCCGCAGCGTTCGGCTTCGTCCATGATAACCTCAGTGAGCAACGTGCCCACGCCCTTTGACTTGAGCGCCGCGTCCACACAGAGGGAACGGATTTCGGCAAGCTCCTGGCTGTAGAACTTGAGCGCACCGCACCCGAGAAGCTCTCCGTCTTCTTCCGCGACGGTAAACTCCCAGATGTCTTCGTAGAGGTTCGCCAGGGGGCGCGGAAGCAGGACCTGCTCGGCCACGTAGCGGTTGATCAATTTGTAGAGCTCGGGCACGTCGCGCAGTTCAGCTTTTCGGATGTTCAATTTTTCGTTTCCCTCTCTTCAGCAGAATCCGCGAGCGGATTTGAGATCTGAAATTCCAGATTTCAAAACTCAGGCGCGCGGGCCCTGCATCAGTAGAATCAGCAAGGCCTTTTGAACGTGCAGGCGGTTTTCCGCCTGATCGAAAGCCACCGAGCGCGGAGAATCGATAACTTCATTGGTAACCTCCTGGCCGCGATGCGCCGGCAGGCAATGCATAAACAGCGCCGAAGGGGCAGCGGCAGCCAAGAGTTCATCGGTGACGCGATACGGCGCAAACACCTGGGCTCGGAGGTGGACGGCGTGCTCCTGGCCCATGCTTGCCCAAACGTCGGTGTAGACGGCCTCGGCTCCCGCCACGGCCTCAAGCGGGTTATTGAAAACCTCGACAATCGCCCCCGTCGCCGCGCCCAGCGCTTTCGCCTCGGCGACAATCTCCGCTTTGGGCTCATAGCCCGGAGGGGTGGCGGCGCGCACGGACACGCCAAGCTTCGCGCCAGTGATCATGAGCGAATGGCACACGTTGTTGCCGTCACCCACGAAAGCCAGCGTCAGCCCGGCCAGCTTTCCGAACTTTTCCCGCAGCGTATAGAGATCGGCCAGAGCCTGGCAGGGATGAAAGAGGTCGGTGAGCGCGTTCACGACAGGAATCGAGGCGTGGTTCGCCAATTCGAGCACCGACTCGTGGGAGAAGGTGCGGGCCACAATGCCGTCCACCCAGCGCTCGAGATTGCGGGCAATATCCTTGACTGCCTCGCGTTCGCCCAAGCGCGGCTTGGCGTGATCCAGATAAACGCCAAAACCGCCCATGCTGGTCATGCCCACTTCAAAAGTGACGCGAGTGCGCAGGGAAGGCTTCTCGAAGATCATCGCCAGTTGTTTGCCCAGAAGCGCTTGGGCAAAGGTGTGCGGTGCGGCTTTGACGCGCTCCGCCAGCACGAAGATCAGGCCCAGGTCACGCGGCGAGAGGTCCGTGTCCGCCAGCAGATCGGTTACGCTCAGTTTCTCTTGCTTTTCGACCATACTCAGGCTCGACGCCATGCTCGCTCCCTCCGTTGCGTGGCCGGTTCGACGCTGGCTCGCGACCCCCTCACCCGGCCCGCACCGGCTGATGAAAGCGCCAGTTGCGGGCCACCCTCCCCGATCTCTGGGGTCCGATGGTCCGATCCGAATCGGACCCGACATCGGACTCCCCCCAAGGGGGCGAGGGCTGCGTCGTCTCAAGCGGCGCTACATGCGGCCAGTATCGGCTTCAGCACCGCGGTAAGTTCATCCACGTGGCTGCGCTCGATGATCAGTGGCGGAAGAAAACGCAGCACCTTCTCCTGGGTGCAGTTGAAAATCACTCCCGCTTCGAGGGCCTGCCGGACCACATTCTTACAGGGAACGCGAATTTGGACCGCCAGCATCAAGCCCTCGCCGCGGACTTGCTCGATCAGCGCGCATTCGCTGTGGAGGGCCTCGAGTTGGGCGCGGAGATAAGCGCCGACTTCGCGGACGTGTTCGAGAAATCCGGGGCGCTCGAGGATCTCGAGAACCTTCAGGGCGAGGCGGCATTGGAGCGGCCCGCCCCCAAAGGTCGTGCCGTGCATGCCGGGAGAGAAAGCCTGCGCCACTTCTTCGCGGGCAAGAATGGCCGCCAGGGGCAGGCCTGCCGCCAGGGGCTTGGCCACCACCACAACGTCGGGCCGCAGGCCGAACTTGCTGAACGCGAAGAAACGCCCGGTGCGCCCCAGGCCACACTGGATCTCATCGCAAATCAGCAGGGCGCCGTGGGTCCGGCAAAGCTCTTCCGCCGTCTTGAGGAATTCCTCGCTGAGTTCCACTACACCGCCTTCGCCCTGGATCACCTCGAGCAGCACGGCGCCCACGCGCGGCGTAAAGCTTTCGCGCAGGTGGTTCGCGTCGTTCAGGCGGACGAAGCGAAAGCCCGGAACAAGGGGCTCAAACGGCTTGCGATACTTTTCCGGCCAGGTCGCGGAGAGCGCCCCAAAGGTTCTTCCGTGGAAAGAGTTTTCGATCGCCAGGATTTCGCACGACTCCTGATGCCGGCGGGCGTAGGCGCGAACCAGCTTTAGCGTTCCATCAATGGCTTCCGTGCCGGAGTTGGCGAAGAAGGCCCGGTCCATTCCCGACAAGGCCGTGAGTTTCTTTGCCAGCGGCGCCTGGTAGGGGTGGTAAAGCAAATTGGAGGTGTGCAGAAGCGTCTCAGCTTCGTCGCGCAGCGCGGCGAGGATTTCCGGGTGAGCATAGCCAAGGGAATTTACCGCCAGCCCGCCCAGGAAATCGAGATACTTCTTGCCTTGGTCGTCGTAGAGGTAGCAGCCCTCGCCCCGCACGGCAAGAATCGGCAACCGGTCGTAGGTGGGGATGAGGACTTGCTTCTCGAGTTGTGCAATCTCGTCGAAGTTCATGCGCTCTTCACAATCCGGGTTCCAACGTGCTGCCCATTGTTCACGGCCCGGAGCAGGTCCTTTGATCCGTCGGCCGCGAGAATGTCGATTTCACCGACCTTCTGGCGGAGCAGGCGCGCGCACGAAAGGAGTTTGGGAATCATGCCTTCGCGCACCACACCTTTCCTGATCAGGGCGGGAATTTCGCGGAGTTTCACGACCGGCAGCAAGCGCCGCTGCGCGTCCCAGACACCGCCCGATTCAGTGAGGTAAAAGAGCCGGTCCGCTTGGAGGGCCACGGCAAGGGAGGCCGCCAGGTCATCGGCATTGATGTTCAGGAATTCTCCCCGCGCGCCCAGCCCCAGGCTGGCGACCACGGGAACGATCCCGCCCCGCCAGGCCATCTCGAGGACGCCGGTCCGGATCTTGTAAGGTCGCCCGACGTAACCGAGGTCTTTCTTGTGGCCGTTCGACCCTAAAGAGAGCTTTCTTGCACGGACCAGTCCCGCGTCGCCGCCGGAGATGCCCAGGGCTGGCTGCCCCAGCCCTGCGAATTCGGCCACCCACTGCTTATTCACGATGCCGGCGAGAACCATCAGGGCAACGTCGCGCGTGGCAGCGTCGGTGACGCGCAGTCCCTGGTAGAATTCCGTGGGGATACCCAAGCGCTCGAGGGTGCGAGTCAGGGCGCTGCCGCCGCCATGGACGACCACGACGGAGTGGCCGGCGCGCTGCAAGTCCACGATTTGCCGGGCCAAGCGCCTGCGCCCCTTGGCGTCCTCCGCGGCCTTTCCGCCGATCTTTACTACTAACTTCATATCAGGCCCAGTTCCTGCGGAAGTCCGAACATGAGGTTCATGTTTTGAACTGCTTGTCCCGCCGCGCCTTTGCCGAGGTTGTCCAATGCGCAAACAACAATGAGCCGCCGCGTCTCCTCATCGAGCGCAAAGCCAAGGTCTGCATACTGCGTGTTGGCCACCGCCTGAATCTCCGGCAGCGCCCCGCCCTCATAAACCCGGACCAGGGGGGAAGGCCCGTAAAGCTGCTTGAAAAGCGAGACCACCTCGCCCAGGGCCCGCCGCGCGTTGAGGCGGACGTAAACCGTGCTGAGAATGCCGCGCGTAATCGGTAATAAGTGCGGAGTGAAAATGAAATCCTTCTCGGCGATCTCCAGCGCCTGAAGCATCTCCGGGACGTGACGATGGGTAAAAAGGCTGTAAGCCCGGCAATTCTCGTTGACCTCGGGGAAGTGAAGCTTGCCGCTGGGAGTGCGGCCGGCACCACTGGCGCCGGATTTCGAATCAGAAATGATGCCGGCAGACAGATCCAGCCATCCGGAGCGCAGAAGCGGGGAAAGGGCGAGAATCACGGAGGTGGCATAACAGCCGGGATTGGAGAGCAATCTGGCATTGGCGATGGCCGATGGGTTGAGCTCCGGCAGGCCATAGACGGCCTCAGCGAGCGCCTCGGCAGCGCCGTGCTCAAAGCCGTACCAGCGCGGATAGGCAGCAGAATCCTTGAGGCGAAACGCTCCACTCAGGTCGATGACGCGCAAACCGGCATCCAGAAGCATGGGCACAACGTCGCGGGAAGTCTCGTGCGGGGTGGCCAGGAATACCACATCCGCTTCCGGCGCCCCCACGGCTTCGAGCAGGGAGGAGCCGGCCAAACCCCCCAGGTCAAGCGGCAGGCAGGGAATCGCGAAACGGCCGCGCAGCGCGGGATGAACCTGCTCGATGGGAAAGGGCTTCTTCCCGTCGAAGGTGGAGGAGATCATGCGCACCACGCGCACGTCGGGATGCCGCGCCAGTAAGGTGAGAAGTTCGCGCCCCACGTACCCGCTCGCGCCCAGCACAGCGGCCCGCACGGGTAGCACAGACCTGCTTTTCAAATCTGCCGCTTCCAGATTCGCGAGGTGCGAGGCGAGGTCGCTGCTTCCAGGTTTTGTCGTGACATCCAACGTCGAATTAACCCTCACAGTCCGACCGAGCGGAATATTTATGCATTCGATGCATAAATATACTTTCTTATACCGCAAAGATTTTTCGCTGTCAACAAAAAACGCTCGTTTGCGCACTGGCGTTTCAACGCCTGACGGGCTAGAATTAGCCTGGGGAGCGTTTTTATGCCGGAGTCCAGAATCGAGCGCAGGCGCGAGAGTTCGGGGGCTGCCATCAGCGCCAAGATCATCGCCCTCGCGGTGCTGGGCGGGTGCATCTACTTCGCCAGTTCGGTCGTTATTACCCTGATTTTCTCCATCCTCATCGCCGCCGTGCTCGAGCCGGGGGCAGGATTCCTGGAGCGGCTGCGCATGCCGCGCTGGCTGAGTTCGTTGGTCATGGTCCTGCTGATGCTCACGGTCAGTTATCTCGCCGTGTACGGGATTTATGGGCGGGCGTTGGACTTTATCGATAGTGCTCCCAAGCTGGCGGCCAAGCTCCGGCAAATTACCTCGCACCTGGATGTGGCCGCGCAAAGTTTTCAACAGAGCACGCGCACCATCATCCCCTCCAACACGGACAGCAGTCTGCCCACCGTGCGACTCCAGCAGGAATCTCCCTGGACGCAGTTTTTGCTGCGCGGCGTGGGATCGGTTTACGCCTTCACGGTCACCGTGATGTTCATTCCTTTCCTCGTCTTCTTCATGCTGAACTCCAAGGACCACTTATGGGCGGCCACGCTCAACCTCTTTCCACGCCAGAACCGGCTGCAGGCTGAGAATGTCATTCACTGCATCGGCCTGATGCTGCGCCAGTTCGCGCTGGGAAACCTGCTGGTGGCTCTTATCACCGCGATTCCCATCTGCCTGGTCTTCGCCTACCTCCGCCTCCAGTACGCCTTGGTGTTGGGGTTGCTGGCGGCGTGTGTGAGCCTTATCCCTTATATCGGAGTGGCGCTGGCACTGGTTCCTCCCCTGATGGTCGCTCTGCTGCAATATGACTCGGTCAAACCCTTTTTGATTCTGGCGGCCGCGGTCGCCGCAACGCATTTTATTGCGGTGAATATCCTGACTCCGCGACTCGTGGGCCATCGCCTGAACCTGAATGCCGTGGCGGTCACCCTCGCGATGATGTTCTGGGCCTGGTTGTGGGGAGGGTTTGGGCTGATCCTGGCCGTGCCCATCACCGCCGCCATCAAAGCCGTGTGCGACAACGTGGAAAAGCTGAAGCCGTATGGGGCGTGGATGGGGGAGGGGTGAGTTCAGTCGAGAGTCGAGAGTCGAAAGTCAAAAGTCGACAGTCAGAAGTCGACAGTTGAGAAGTTTAGGAGTGGAGGCGCTCGGAAGTCACCAAGTTGAAGAGCTGACAAACGCACCTGCATGAATAAAAGCAATTTCAGATGGCAAATCGCAAATGGCAAAATTCAAATGGTCTCAAATTTGAAATTTGGCATTTGAGATAGATGTTTGTGATTTCTCGATTCTTGATCTTCGCGCCCGCAACTCTCGATTCTCGACTCTCGACTTTTGACTCTCGACTCTCGACTCTCGACTTTCGACTCTCGACTCTCGACTTTTGACTTTCGACTACTCTACTCGTCCTGCGCGCGCAATTCGCGGACAAGAGCCTCAATCGACTCGCAGTCCTGAAAGATGCGGATGCCGGCAATGCCTGCCGCCCCCGCTTCCAGGCAAGGCCGGACGCGTTCCACGGTGATTCCCCCCAGAGCGAGGACCGGTATTCTTATTCGTGCATTTACTTTCCGCAACTCATCCAAACCCAACGGCGGACCGTACTTGAGCTTGGAAGGCGTCTCGAAGACGGGACCGAGCAGAAGGTAATCCGCTCCGGCTGATTCAGCGGCTATCGCCTCACCCAAAGAGTGGCAGGAGACACCAATAACAAAAGGGCGGGGGGCCAGTTGGCGGACGGTTGAGACGGGCATAGATTGTCCGCCCAGGTGCACTCCTCCTGCCCCCGCCGCCAAGGCGACATCGAGCCGGTCATTGACCAATACGCGAGCGCAGTCAGAGCCTGTCCCGAGCGGAGCGAAGGATTGCTCGCGCGACAGCAGGCGAGACGCCCGCGCCACGGATGGGAATTCCCTCGCGGCGCTCACAGCTTCTTCCACGAGTGCCATCAACTCACGGGTGGGGAGATCTTTCTCCCGGATTTGCAGGATGTCCACCCCGGCCCGCAGTGTTTCCCGGATGACTACCGCGAGAGGGACGGACTTGAGCTGGCAACGGTCGGTGATGTAGCAAAGTACGAGACGACTCATTTGTTTGAGCTGGGGTCGGAGGTTGGGGTGGGGCGGAGAAGTTGCCAGATCTCTAGAATCGCCAACCAGATATCAGCTAATCCGAGGCCGGAAATCGCCCCGCGGAGGAAATCGTTATGTGAGATTACTGAGAGTGCCGGGAAGTGGTCAATGAAATAGTTCTGACTCCAAAACGATGCCCAGGGAAGGATAAAGAGGAAGACACCCAGTTCCAGACAGAAGACGATGTAGATGATGGTCAGCAGTCTGCGCATGTCTATTCGGCGGTGTCAGCCTGGCCGGATCGCGTCTTATGAGCTTTTCTGCTGAAAGGCGCGCACCTTCTCTGCGACATCGCGAAAATCGATCCTCCGGCCGTAAACCTCGGAGAACATTTCCAACGCGCGAGGCAGGTCGCCTGCCCGCTCATAAGCGACTCCCAGGTCGTACTGGAGAGCCAGTCGAACCTCATCGTCAAGGTGAGGAGTCTCCAGCGCCCGGCAGTACCACTTCGCGGCGATCGGGGCCATGCCCTTGTCCATGAAGCAAGCGCCAAGCAAAGAGCAAGCCTGCAGGTAGTTAGCCGGAAGGGATGTCTTTTCCGCGCCATTCACCACCTTTTGGAATTCTCTGATCGCCTGGTCGAGGTGTTTCATCTCCCAGAAAGCCACGCCCAAGTTGAAGTGGGCTTCCGCATCATCCTCCAGTCCGGGCTTCGGACTGCTGCCGTCCGAAGCGACGCGAGGACGCTGCCCTTCCGCCTCGGCCGGAGCCGGTTGTGGTGCTAGTTCCTTCGATTTGCCCGAGATGCCATTCGCCTCCGGTCGTCCCATCCCAGACTCGATACCCTCGCTGAAATCGCCAACCAGATGAGTGGATGTCTCGACGCCTGCGCCGGGGGGCAGCTCTTCCTCGCCGGGAAAGATCGAGGGAGCGATGGCAGGTTGTCCTTCAGGCTTCGGAACCTCCGGGCCGGTCGCCGATTCTCGCCGGTCAACCGCTTGTTGGCCGGGCGGAGCAACTCTCACAGGGGCTCGTTCCTGAGCAACCGCTGGTGGTTTGGGAGGAGGATCGAAAGGCATACCTGACGTATACGCCTTGACAAGGGCCCGAAGTTCGGCAATTCGGGGGTCGCCTCGAAACGTCCCCTCTAATGACTCGACGGCCCCTCTCGCTTCCTCAAAGAACCCCTGCTCGAGATAGAAGCTGATCTCAATCTTGGTGTCGTCAAAGTTGAACGGAGCGGCCTGTTGAGCAGATTCGGAGGCCGCCGCCTCCGCGCCTTTGGTAGCCAGAAAACCCTCCAAATCCTGCGAAAGGTCGACCATTTGAATTTCAGTATAGGACGCGGGCGGAAATGTGTTTGGAACGGGCGATGACGCGTCGAGCGGCGGTTCCGAGAAAGCCGTAGGTGATGCTTGGGAGGCGCGCGGGAGATAAGAATCCAACGACGAGTCTTGTCCCTCTAGGCTCGGGGCCGGTGAGAGCTCGGAAGTGAGGTCGGCCTCATCGGAAGGCGATGGCGCAAGTGGTGCCGGAGTTGGCGGCAAGGGTTCCGGTGTCTTTGCCGGGGCCGTCACTGCCGGGAGGCGGACGGTCAGCTCGGCTGCAGCCTCCGGCTCGCCGGCCATCTGCGCAAATCGCCGGGCTCCCTCCGCATCACCCTGCTGTGCGTAAATCAGCGCCAGCGCCTGGGCCGCACGTTCCGCACGTTCCGGCAAATCCTTCCAACACATTCCTACCAGGCGTTTGTGGATCTCGATCTCGTCAGGATAGACTTCCAGGACCCTCTCGAGTTCCGCAACCGCCCGGCTCAACAAATGGTAACGTGCAAATAGCTCGCTATTATCGAGTGCTTCCCTGACCATTCCTGTCCGATCGGTCGCAGGCACGGGCGAGTCGGGCGGGAGTGAAGAGTCTTCTCCAGTTAGATCAAGGGAGGAGGGGGGCAGATCGTCAAGTGATACTTGACCGAGTTTCTCGCCCTGCTTCTGGAGAACATCTTTCAGCAGCACGTCATAATGTTCGTTCCCAGGATCGTGATCGATCAGCTTTTGAAACGCTTGTCTGGCCTGCTCGAACTGCCCGCACTGAAGATAAGCGTGGCCCAACGCCTCCAGGATTTCGAGTTGCGCATTCGTGTCCCCGCTCTGGTCACAGATGCGATAAATCAGCTCGAGAGCGGGAAGATGCTGGGGAGACTTACTCCGGATCAGGCGCAGAGACTCCATCAGGACGCTGGTGTTCCCTTGCGCAATAAGCTCGTTTGCAACCGTGGCTAGGGCCCTGGATGCCGCGTCGAATTGGCCCGCTTGCACGCACGCAGATACGAAACAAGCGAGTGGCGGAATGTCCGGCGGCGCGGCCCGAAAGAACTCCAGCGCCAGGGTCTCCGCTTTCTTGAACTGCCGCAAGGCAACGTAGGACTCGATCCGGAGCGTGCGTGCGGCCGGATCGTCCTTCCAGCCGGGAGTATTATTCAGGATCGCTTCTGTGTCCTCCGGGCGCTTGAGCACGAATGCCAGTCGTGCCCTGAGCAGTTGTATTTGCGGTGCGTCAGGACTCAAGTCCTGCGCTTTTTTCAGAGCGACCTCAGCGGCGGCCGGGTCCTCCCGGCCCAGCGCAAGCTCTGCGCACTCCAGATTAACCTGTAAGGCGTCGGCCTTAAGGCCCAGCTCCTCACAAAAGGCCGCCAGACGCGATCTCGCCCCGGCATTCTCGGGATCGAGCTGAACAACCTTCCGCAGCGTCTCGAGCGCTTTGTCGTTCTGTTTTTTCTTCTTGTAGAACTCGGCGACCTGGTAATAGAGATCGCGGGTCTCGCGGACCATTCTCTGCGCCTGGTAAAGCTCCCCAAGTTTCAGGAGAGGGCCGACTGAGTCCGGTTCCAGCTTGACGATCTTCCTGTAGATGGCGACGGCCTTGAGCGCGTATCCGCTGTGAACGTAGGCCTCGGCGAGCCTGTAGAACTGCTTGAGACCCTCGACGACATTTTTGTCGCGAACGTAGAGGTCTCCAATGGTGTTCAGCAGGATTAGCTCGGAAGGGTCCTTCTCGAGGATGCGAAAGTATCGGTCGATCGCCTGACTGATCTTGCCCTGGCTGGCGAAGTTTTCCGCCTCTTGCAGTGCCCTGGCTTTGTTAAAAGCCATTCCTACGCTCCGCTTTCCTGGACCGACAAGAAACCATGCGCTACCGTAACATACGCTCCTGCTCCAGTCAACGAACAGCCCCGTCGCAGGGCAGAGACTGAGGAGTGGTTTGCGAACCGCGCCGAATGAAGTTGTTGCAAAATTAAACTCTACCCAACACCCTGTCAGGGAAGGCAGGCGAGGAAAGCATCTCACCGAGTCGGAATGGCCACAAGAAGCCATCCGAGATTGAGCTGTCCGCGCACTCCGGGATGGTGTTGGTGCTCGCCGGATTGGAGGCAAAAACACCCCATCGCTGCCCGGAAAATGGCGAAAAATTCACCACTTGTGGGGCATTTCCCCGTCTGAGCCTCTGCCGGGAATAAGTGGCCCCGTTGCAGGTCGTGTGGCTCTAATGTGACGCTTGGCCATCAGAAGCCTGCATTCACTCCCCTAATGTCTGCTCCGCTTGCGACGAATAGGTAGAGGGTCAGGTTGGCACTACGCATGCTCTGGATAGAGAGTGCACGGGAGTGTGCAGTTTAAGCGGCGGGCTCTAAGCGGGGGAACTGGGCCGGGGCCGAGCTTCGCTTTGGCAAGGCACATTGCGGGCAAAAGACGCTTGACCGCACTCTGCGTAAAGGCGTAAAGCGTGCGGCTTCTGAGGCTTGCGGGCAAGACGCACTTGCTGGGGCCTCTGGCGAGGCGAGAGGATAAAGGGACCAATGCAAATCATCGTGACTGATTTGAAAAAATGCCTGGGCTGCCACAGTTGTGAATTGGCATGCGCTGTCAGCCGGTCCGAATCCAAGGAATTGGCGCAAGCCATTCTGGAAAACCCGAAGCCGGCCACGAGGGTGCGAGTCGTCGGGATTGGAAATCGGCCCGTTCCGCTGCAGTGCCAGCAGTGCGAAGACGCGCCTTGCGCAGCGATATGCCCGTCCGCGGCGCTGTACCGCCTGGGGAAAGACCAAAGCGTTTTGTTCATCCGGGAGCGCTGCATCGGCTGTTCGAGTTGCGTCTTGGTGTGCCCGTTCGGAGCGATCCGCAGGGCCGACGGGGGCGTGATGGCCAAGTGCAGTCTGTGCTTCGACCGGCTTGCCGAGGGCAAGCAGCCGGCCTGCGTGGAGGCGTGCCCCACCAAAGCGCGCAAACTCGCGGAGGCCAATTTGGTTGCGGAAGACAAGCTTCGCAAGACGGCTTTGGCGGTCGCCACTCTCGAGGCCAAAGCGGACAGACAAGAAGAGTGGGCTAGTTGATGTAGCCGGATTCTCGATCGCCGGGTTCTGTAAGGCCCTGCGGAACCAGAGGGGGTTAGCCGGGAAAGCCCAATGAACCAAGCCGCTCTAGAGACCATTCTTGAACGTTATCGCCGGAACCCCGAGCAGATTATCGCCATCCTTCACGCGCTTCAGGATCAGGAGAGGTACCTCCCGCAGGAGGACTTGCGCTTTCTCGCCAAAGAGCTTCAGATTCCGCCCAGCCGGCTTTTTCACATTTCAACATTTTATAAGGCATTCAGCCTCAAACCACGGGGCAAGCACCAGTGCAACGTTTGTATGGGCACGGCCTGCCATGTGCGCGGGGCGCCACTGATTTTGGAAGAAGTCGAGCGCAAGCTGGGGATCAAATCCGGAGAGACAACCCCGGACCTGGAATTCTCGCTGAACACGGTCAACTGCCTGGGAGCGTGCTCACTTGCCCCCATCGTTAATGTGGACGGAGAGTACTACGGGAACAGCAGCGCGCCCACCGTAGGCAGAATGCTGAAGCAGGTCAAAGCAGGCAAAACTGCAAAGGCAAGGCAGGCGGCAATCAAGCAAGAAGACGAGGCGCAGGCCGATCACAGCCCCGCCGTGGAGGCGGCGCCGCTTTTTTCGTCTCCCGCCGAACTCAGCCGATATCGCGCCAGCCTCATCGCTTCACAGAATCCCGACTTACCCTATCTGGCGGTGTGCGGAGGCCCGGGATGCCTTGCCATGGGAAGCAAGGAAATATACCTTGCGTTCAAGGAAACCATTGAGGGAAAGAACCTGGCGGACAAGGTGCGCTTGAACTTCACCGGCTGCCACGGTTTTTGCGAAAAAGGACCTTTGACGGTGGTCTTCCCGCAAGAGATTCTCTATACCTCGGTCCGTCCCCAGGACGCGGAAGAAATCCTGACCAAGGTTCTCGAAAAATCCGCGCCGGTTGAGAGGCTGCTTTACCGTGAATCCGCGGAAGGCAAAAGGATTGCCCAGGAGTCGGAGGTGCCTTTCTATCAGCGCCAGAACCGATTGCTCATCGGGAACAACCGCTTCATCAATCCGGAGAGCCTTGATGACTACTTGAGGATCGGAGGCTATTCCGCTCTCCCCAAAGTGCTCTTTGAAATGGCGCCCGAACAGGTTATCGCAGAGGTGCGAAAAGCGGGTTTAAGGGGAAGAGGAGGAGGCGGGTTTCCAGCGGGGCTCAAATGGGAGACTTGCCGCAATGCCCACGGCGAATCCCGATATGTAATTATCAACGCCGACGAAGGCGATCCGGGCGCATTCATGGATCGCGCTGTGCTCGAGGGCAATCCCCACTCCGTGCTGGAAGGATTGATCATCGCGGCGTATGCAATCTCTTATGGG